>JAVBKW010000028.1:0-22014 GCA_031553855.1 Eubacteriales bacterium
TTTTATCAACCCTGCCGCCGAATTTATTTTTTAAAAAAACGCTGAACTTGTTATATCTGCCGCTGTTCACAAGCTGATGCCGTACAGCTTGCCCGCGTTCAAGGAAAAAATCTTTTCCAGCTTTTCAGGCGGCAGCCCTAAACTCATAAACGCGTTTACCTCGCTTTGCGGGTCCCACATAGGATAATCCGCGCCGAAAAGTATCCTGTTTTCGTCATAATAATTCAGGCATTTGACAATAAGCTCTTTGCCGCCAAAGCCAAAGGTCGAGGAGGTGTCTACATACAAATTTTCAAAAACGGAAAGCTTTATTCCTGCCTCGTCCCACACCGACCAGCCTCCGAAATGCGCGGCAATAACAGTTAGACGCGGAAAGCTTTTAAGAACGGGAACAAAGTTATCGGGATTTGAAAATTTGTAACGGCTGTCGCCCGCATGCATTAAAACGGGCAATTTCCCCTCGCACAGCTCGTATATCTTATAGCAGCGCGGGTCGTTTATTGCAATTCCCTGAATATCCGCGTGCAGCTTTATCCCTTTTAAGCCCAGATTTATGATCTCGTCGAAATCTTCTTTTAAAGATAAAGAATCGGGATGCAGCGTGCCAAGCCCCGTCATACTGCTGTTTTCTTCGACAGTTTTGGCTATAAAGCGGTTGATGCTTGAAACCTGAGCCGGAGTTGTGGCTACCGACTGCACAATGATATGCCTTACTCCCGCCGCTTTTTCGGTTTCTAAAAGGCGGGACAGGGTTCCGTTGTACCTGCCGACGACATCGTAAAAACGCCACATATTCTGCGACGCTTTTTCCGCTATTTTATCGGGGTAAATATGGCAATGTGAATCTATAATGTTCATTTTTTATTTTTAAGCTGTAACTATTGAAGCTGCTTTTTGCAGTTTTAATTTTACGACCGCATCCTCTCGCATTTTATATTTCATTATTTTTCCGGCGGCGTTTGTCGGAAATTCCGTAACAAAATCTATATATTTGGGAACCTTATGCCGCGCCATACTGGCTTTTATAAAGTCCTTCATTTCGTTTTCCGTCATATTTTCGCCGTCTTTAAGGATTATGCAGGCCATAATTTCCTCGCCGTACTGAACGTCCGGAACGCCGATGACCTGAACGTCGCGAACCTTTGGATGAGTGTAGATAAATTCCTCAATCTCTTTGGGGTAGATATTTTCGCCGCCGCGGATTATCATATCCTTAAGCCGCCCGGTGATTTTAAAGTTGCCGTCCTTTGTGCGGCAGGCAAGGTCGCCCGTGTGCAGCCATCCGCCCTGATCTATTGCTGAGGCGGTAGCCAGCGGCATTTTGTAGTAGCCTTTCATAATATTATAGCCGCGCACCACAAATTCGCCCGTGACTTCGTCGGCGCAATCCTCTCCGGTTTCCGGATTTACGATCCTGCATTCGATTTCCGGAAGCGGCCGCCCGACCGTTGAGACGCGCACGTCGATAGGGTCGTCCGCCGAACTCATAGTACAGCCCGGCGAGGCTTCGGTCTGACCGTAGACGATAGTAATCTGATTCATATTCATTTTACCTAAAACGTCCTTCATAACGGAAATCGGGCAAGGGCTGCCCGCCATAATTCCCGTACGCATATATGAAAAGTCGGTTTTAGTGAAATCGGGATGCTCTAACAGCGAGATGAACATAGTGGGAACGCCGTGGAACGCGGTTATGCGTTCGCGGTTTATGCAGGCGAGCGCGGGCTTAGGCGAAAAATACGGCAGCGGATACATCGACGTGCCGTGCGTCATAGCCGCAGTCATAGCAAGCACCATTCCGAAGCAATGAAACATAGGCACCTGTATCATAAGCCTGTCGGCGGTTGAAAGGTCCATCCTGTCGCCTATGTTTTTGCCGTTGTTTACGATATTATAGTGAGTGAGCATTACGCCCTTTGGAAAGCCCGTCGTTCCGGAGGTGTACTGCATATTGCAGACGTCGCGGCTGTTGACCGCCGCCGCCATTCTTAAAACGGAGTCCTGCGGAATCTGGTCGGCGCGTTTTGCGGCCTCCTCCCAGCTTAAAGCTCCTTTGAGCTTAAAGCCTACAGTTATTACATTCCTTAAAAACGGCAGCCTTTTTGAGTGCAGCGATTGGCCCGGAACGGTTGACTTCAGTTCCGGACACAGCTCGGATATGATCTCCTTATAGTTGGAGTCGCGGTAGTTTTCTATCATCACAAGAGTGTGCGTATCGGACTGGCGCAGCAGATACTCCATTTCGTGTATTTTATACGCCGTATTTGCAGTAACAAGCACCGCGCCGATTTTCGTGGCCGCCCAAAACGCGATGAACCACTGCGGCACGTTTGTTGCCCAAACAGTAACGTGGGAGCCTGCCTTTACGTTGAGCGAGATAAGAACGCGCGCAAAATTGTCCACGTCGTCGCGAAACTGGCTGTATGTGCGCGTGTAATCCAGAGTCGGGTATTTAAAAGCGTATTGATCGGGAAATTCCTCGACCATTTTGTCGAGCACCTGCGAAAAAGTGAGGTCAACGAGCGTCTCCTTTTTCCAAACGTATTTTCCTGTACGCGCATTATTGTCGTAGAGGTTGCTGCGGCCCTTGCTGGGGTCGGAATAACGGCTCATATACGCCGAAAAGTGCGATAAAACGATTTCGATATCGTCAAGGCCGGGCAGCCAATTCTTGTTCCAGTCAAGCGATATATAGCCGCCGTAATTTACGCTGCGCAGCGACAACATCATATCCGCTATCGGCAGCGTACCCTCGCCGATAAGGCAAAACTCCGTTTCGCCCTCTGAAACGACCGAATCCTTGATATGGACGTGCTTTATGAATGCGCCGAGACGCTTTATCGTTTCCTCCGCGCCCTCGCCGGATAAGCGGAAAGTCGAATGAAAATCCCAAAGTGCCGCGATATTATCGCAAGAAAAAGTGTTCAGAACGTCCGCAAGCCTTTTGGTATCTGAAAAAAGCCCCGCGGTTTCTATTAAAACCGTAACTTTTTTCTGCTCGGCCAGCGGCAGGATTTTCTTTAAAAGCTCCAAAACGACGGAAGTATCTTCCTCAGGACCTAAACAAGGCAGAGCGCGCACGCGCACAAACGGTACGCGCAGGCTAAAGGCGATGTTCATTGCCTTTTCAATTTCTGCTAAAACCTCTTTGGACTCTTTTTTGTCGGCGATATTCAAAATAGTGCCGACGCACGAAACGGTAATGTTTTTTTCGTACAGCTCGCGCGCCGTCGCCGACGCTTTTGCGATATTGAGCGCGCCGGACTTTCCGACTAAGCTTTCGTTGTTGATATTGTGTATCTCAAAGCCCTGAAAACGAAGCTCGCTGGCTTTTTGTGAAAACTCCTCAAAGGAATAGCCCGACCAGCCTTTTGTTGAAAATGAAAGTTTCAAAGCGTCTATTCCTCCTCGTAAACGATTTTATTCAGCGCACTAACATAGGCTCTTATCGACGCGCCTATTATATCGGTGCTAAGTCCCCGTCCTGAATACAGTTTTCCGTTGCTTCTGAGTTTCACTAGAGCCGAGCCCATTGCCTCGCGCCCTTCGGTTACCGACTGTATTTCAAAATCGTCAAGCTCAAAATGCCGCCCGACTATCTGCTCAAGAGCTAAAAACGCCGCGTCGATCGGCCCGTCGCCGAGGCAGATACCGTTGAGCGTTTCGCCGCCGCGCTCAAGTGAAATATTAGCCGACGCGGTAATAAGGTTTCCGCTGTTGATAAGGTAGCTTATGAGCTTATAGTATTCCGGCACCTGCAAAGCCGCGCTGGCGACTATTGCGTCAAGCTCGCGCTCGCCTATCGGCTTTTTGGCGGCGACGCGTAAAAACTCTTCGTAGACCTTTTTTTTGTCGTCGTCGCTCAGATCGTAGCCGAGTTTTTTGACGGCCTTATTGACCGTTTTAATATCGTCTGAGGCCGTCAGCTTTCCGGTGTCGCCGGTTTTTGCGGTAAGGGTCAGGTTATCAAAAGCGCTAAGCTCGTTCTTTTTTGCCGAAATGATCCATTTGATCTGATTCGTATGGCGGGCAAGCTCGGTATTTGAAAGCGACGTCATTAAATTCAAGCTGTCGCCGCGGTTTCTTAAAAGCTCCGAGAGCCTGTCTAAAGAGGTGTAGCCCGGCACGCCGACGGCAGTTTTTATTTCCTCCGCGCCGCATATCGCCGCCGTAATAAGAGAGGAAAGCCCTAAGCCGGACGTATTTTCACAAAGGTAGCCTAGCCGCACGTTTTTGAGCGCGGGAACGTTTTTATACGCGTCCTTTATAAAAAGCTCGGTTTCGGCGGGCAGATTGCACCCTTCGTTGTCACATAGAGTGACGACTGTCGCGCCGCTTGCTATTGCGGCGTCCAAAACGGAGTACAGAAAATCCTTTTCCGCACGGGTATAATCGATCGCGCGGAATTCAACGTCGCAGCACAGCGATTTGGCTTTTGAAACAAGGTTTTTCGTCAACGCCAAAACTTCCGCGGGTTTTTTATGCAGCTCATATTCAATAAGCGCGGGCGAAAGAGGCAAGCCTATACTAAGTCGCGGATTTACCGCGCTTGAAACGGCTGCGTAAGCTTTGCTCACGCCCTCCTCAGAAGTCCCTGCGTTCACGCTTACGGAACTGGTTTTTAAAAACGGACAAATAGTGCGGATAAGCAGCGGATCTGTCTTGTCGTCTTTGATTTGGCACAATTCGATGACGTCGGCGCCGAGTTTATCCAGACTCCTTGCTATTTCAAGTTTTTCCTTAAAGCTTAAATCCGCCGCCGCGTTTTTAAGCGCGTCGCCGATAGTCATATCCGCTACAAAAATCTTTTTAAGCGCGGCAGGCGTTTTATTTTCCATAACTTCTTCGTTAATTTTCATTTTCGTATTCCGTTCATAATTTATTTTATATCACTACTCAAATTTTACGGCTTAAATCGCTGCATGCGGTAAAATGGCTCGGCCGTTTGTTTTATTTAATGATTTTCGTCCAGTTAAAAGTATCGGGACGGCTGCCCCATTGTATGCCGGTGAGAGTGTCGTACAGCTCCTGCGTAACTTTGCCTATACCGCCGTTACCGACTGTAAGCTTTTCGTCCTTATAGCAAAACTCTCCGATGGGCGAAACGACGGCGGCGGTGCCGCAGCCCCACGCTTCCTCAAGTTCGCCGCTTTTTAAAGACGCGATAAGCTCGTCTATTGATATAAGCCTTTCTTCAACCGCGTAGCCCTTGCTTTTAAGGGTTTCAATACAAGACATTCTCGTGATACCGGGCAAAATCGAGCCGGAAAGCATAGGCGTGACTATTTTGCCTTTTATTTTGAACATAACGTTCATAGCTCCGACTTCTTCGATATATTTCCTATCGATACCGTCCAGCCACAAAACCTGAGCGTAGCCTTTGCGCGCCGCGCGCTCTCCCGCCCTCGTACTTGCCGCATAATTGCCGCCGCATTTGGCAAAGCCTGTGCCGCCCTTTACGGCGCGCACGTCGGTGTCCTCTATCATTATTTTAACGGGGTTGATCCCTTCCTTATAATAGCTGCCTACGGGCGAGGCGATTATCATAAATGTCGCTCTGTGAACTGCGTGAACGCCGAGCGTTTCGTCGTTACCGAACATAAACGGGCGAAGATAAAGCGACGTTCCGGGAGCTGAGGGAGTCCATTCCTGCTCAAAGGCAACGAAAGTTTCGAGCGCCTGCATGAAATCCTCCTCCGGGATTGAAGGAAGGCACATTCTGTCGGCAGAAACGTTCATCCTTTTTATGTTTTCCATCGGGCGGAACATCTGTACCCTTCCGTCTGAGCGGCGGTATGCTTTTAATCCCTCGAAAATCTCCGCGCCGTAGTGCAGTACTGTGCTTGCCGGATGCAGATCCAGACGTTTAAACGGAACTATGCGCGCGTCGTACCAGCCTTTTTTTGAATCATAGTCCATAATAAACATATGATCTGAAAAATACTGGCCGAACCCCAATACGGACGGTTCGGGTTTAACGGCGGGATTCTTTGTTTTTTCTATTTTGATATTCAACATATACGTGTCTCCTTTTTTTGCGGCAGGCTTTTTGCCGGCGCGCAAATTACTGGTTTTAGCGGAAATTTTTTCCAATATTCAGCGCGCTCAAATTGATATCCAGCATATCTTTTTTTCTTGCGGAAATAACTTTTTCAAGCGTTTTAGTAATGACGGCCTCGTCATAATCAGCCTCGGCCAATACTTTTCCTACCATGATCATATTGGCAAGCGTACCCATATTGTTATCGAAAGCAAGCTGCGTTGAGGGAATATATACGGCTTTAACGTCTTGGCGCGTAACTTTTCTTGTGATAAGCGTGGAGTCTACAAAAATAGTTCCGCCGGAAACGACCGCTTTTTCATATTTATCAAGCGAGGGAAGGTTCATAGCAATAAGAACGTCGGGCCTTGAAACGATAGGCGAGCCGATAGGAGTGTCGCTTATTATTACAGAGCAGTTAGCCGTTCCGCCGCGCATTTCAGGGCCGTAAGAGGGAAGCCAGCTGACCTGCTTTCCTTCAGTTAGACCCTTATACGCTAAAAATTTACCGGAAAACAGTATTCCCTGGCCGCCGAAACCGGCAAATAAAAATTGAGTCGTCATTATTTATCCCCTCCCTCGGTATTATCCTTATAAACGCCCAGCGGATAATAAGGGATCATATTGTCCTCCGCCCATTTAAGCGCCTCCGCCGGGCTGATACCCCAGTTCGTAGGGCACGTCGAAATGACCTCGATCAAAGAAAAACCTTTGCCCTTCACTTGATTTTCAAACGCTTTTTTAATAGCTGTTTTTGCCTTTTTAATATTTTTTACGTTGTTTACGGCAACGCGTTCGATATATTGCGCGCCCTCGACCTGCGCGAGCATTTCGCTCATTTTAATAGGAAAACCGCATGCTTTGACGTCGCGGCCGTACGGCGAGGTCTGCGTGACCTGCCCGGGCAAGGAAGTGGGCGCCATTTGTCCGCCCGTCATACCGTATATCGCGTTATTAACAAATATTATGGTTATATTTTCGTTTCGCGCCGCTGCGTGGACTGTTTCAGCCATACCGATAGAGGCAAGGTCGCCGTCGCCCTGATACGTGAAAACTATATTGGACGGCTCCGCGCGCTTGATACCCGTAGCAACTGCCGGCGCTCTGCCGTGAGCCGCCTGCACCATATCGCAATTAAAATAATCGTAGGCCATAACGGCGCAGCCCACCGGCGCGACTCCTATGGTTTTACCGCAAACGCCCAGCTCGTCGATCGCCTCGGCGACAAGGCGGTGGATTATCCCGTGCGTGCAGCCGGGGCAATAGTGCAAAGGCACGTTTGAGAGCGACTTGGGTTTATCAAATACTATCATTATTTTTTACCTCCCGCCATTTCTGCTATCTTTGCCAGTACTTCCTCGGGCGAGGGGATTATTCCGCCCGCGCGGTTGCAAAGCGCGACCGGCCTGCGGCATTTTGTCGCGAGTTTTACGTCCTCGATCATCTGCCCCATCGACATTTCCACGCACACGAAGCCCTTGACCTTGCGCGCCGCCTTAAAAAGCGGCTTTTCAGGGAACGGCCACAGCGTTATAGGGCGGATCATCCCCGCCTTAATGCCTTTTGCTCGGGCGTCGTTGATAGCGTTTTTGCTGACGCGGGCCGATATTCCGTACGCTACGACGCAAACCTCGGCGTCGTCCATAAGGTATTCTTCATACATAACTTCTTTTTTCTGTATTAAAGCGTAACGCTCAAAACGCTCGAAATTTTTCTTTTCAAGCTGCTCGGCGACTAAAAACAGCGAATTGATGATATTATGTTCACGCTTGTTTTTTGTTCCCGTCACGGCCCAGTCCTTTTTATAATTCTTCTGCGCGCCGTAATCGAGCGAAACCGGCTCCATCATCTGTCCCATCGTGCCGTCGGCTAAGATCATAGCCGTCATACGGTATTTATCCGCAAGGTCAAAGCCTTTAACCGTAAGGTCCGCCATTTCCTGAACCGAATCGGGAGCTAAAACGATCATCTTGAAATCGCCGTGCCCGCCGCCCTTGACGGCCTGAAAATAGTCGGCCTGCGACGGCTGAATCCCGCCGAGTCCCGGCCCGCCGCGCTGGATATTGACTATTAAAACGGGCAGATCCGCGCCCGCCGCATAGGATAAGCCCTCGCCTTTAAGCGAAATTCCGGGGCTTGAAGAACTGGTCATAACGCGTTTGCCCGCGCCTGAAACTCCGTACACCATATTAATAGCGGCGATCTCGCTCTCCGCCTGGAGGAACACGCCTCCGATTTTAGGCATACGCTTTGCCATATAAGCCGCGATCTCCGTCTGCGGCGTAATAGGATAACCGAAGTAATGGCGGCAGCCTGCCATAATAGCGGCCTCGGCGATCGCTTCGTTACCTTTCATCAGTACTTTGTCTGACATAATACCCATTTGCCTCCTGTTTTTGTACTATTTTTCAAATATTTGCGTTATCAGATTTGGGAAAGAGTGTGGTTCAGACGGGCAACAGGCGGCAATTCAGCGGCAGGAATGTATATTAAATACTCAACTTAGCCGATTTGCCGCACGTAGCCCGAGTCAACCACGCTATTTCCCTTAAATCTATTATTTCTCGACTTTTATAATGCATTCGGGGCACATAGTTGCACAGAATGCGCAGGCAATACATTTATCCTGGTCGGTTATTCCGGCCGGATGATGCCCTTTTGCGTTGATTTCGGTTTTAGATAATTCGATTATTTTTTTCGGGCAAGCTATAACGCACAGCTCGCAGCCCTTGCATAAATCGGATTTAAAGGTTACCTTTGCCATTTATTTTTCTCCTTTTGGTTACTGTCGGATTGCCGACGCATAATTTTACTAGAAAAGAGTTTGCGTGCCGGAATTTACTAATATTTCAAGCGGGTAAAGCTTATCGACCTTGCTTTGCAGCTCTTTGAATATCCCGCTTTTAACAGTCGTCATTTTTACTTTTAAGCCGCTTAAATTTTCCAGCTCCGCCGCGCGGCCTAACGTATCAAGAATTGTTTGCGCGCTCGTCTGCGCCCCGAGATTTGAGTTGTTGATTATGCCTGTGAACGGTATTTTAGACGCCGTTTCTATTTCGCGCATAATTTCGAACGCATTGCGGGCGGTGCGGGTCAAAGGCCTGTAAAAATTGATGACCGCTATCATTTCATAGTCGTTTTCAGATAAAATTTTTTCTCTTAGCCGCCCAAGCGCGACCGCGCCCCGGTCGTCTCCGCCCACGTCTATAACCGCGCGCGCCGACAATTCATCGGTTATGCGGTATATTTCCTGCGGCAGCGCGGGCACGTCTACGTTTGAATTTGCGAACGCGGACGATATTAGCCTTATGCCCGCCTCATTCAATTGTTTTTCGCTGTCTTTGGTTCTGAAATACGGATTGACGATGTCGATATCGGCGATAAGTACGCTATCAAACCGCTTTTTCAATTCAAACGCCGTATTGAGCGCGATCCCGGTTTTACCGCTGCCGTAGTGGCCGCAAAATATTGTTATTCTTTTATTGAAATCCATAATTATAGCTTGTTCCGCTGTATCTTGCCGCTGATGGTTTTAGGCAGCTCGTCGCGGAAAACTACTACTCTGGGATATTTATACGGCGCGGTCTTGTTTTTTACATAGTTTTGTATTTCTTTTTTAAGCTCGTCCGTGCCCTTTTTACCCTTTACAAGCACTATGCTTGCCTTGACAACCTGACCGCGTATCTCGTCGGGCTCGGCGGAGACTCCGCATTCAAGAATATAAGGAAGCTCCATAATGACCGACTCTATTTCAAACGGCCCGATACGGTAGCCCGACGATTTGATAACGTCGTCCGTGCGTCCTACGAACCAGAAATAACCGTCCTCGTCCTTCCATGCGATATCGCCGGTATGGTAATAACCGTCGCGCATGACGGCCGCGGTCGCCTCGGGGTTTGAATAGTAGCCTTTTAACAGCCCGCAGGGTTTTAGCACGTCGTAACGTATGCATATCTCGCCGTGCTCGCCCACTTTAACGGAGTTGCCGTCTGCGTCAAGCAGCTGGATATCGTAGAGCGGAACGGGTTTACCCATAGAGCCTATTTTATGGCCGTCGCCGATAAGGTTTCCGATAAGCAGCGTAGTTTCGGTCTGCCCGAACCCTTCCATAATTTTAATACCCGTAAGCTTTTCAAACTGCATATAAACTTCCGGATTGAGCGCCTCGCCCGCCGTAGTCATATGCCTCAGCGATGAAAAATCGTAGTTTGAGAGGTTTTCCTTTATCATAAGGCGCAGCATAGTGGGCGGCGCGCAGAGCGTGGAAATTTTGTATTTTGCAATCATCGGTAATATGTCGGCAGCGTCGAATTTTTCAAAATCATAAACGAAAATCGCGCTTTCGCACATCCATTGTCCGTAAATTTTGCCCCACAATGCCTTACCCCAGCCGGTGTCGGATATCGTTAAGTGAATATCGGACGGGCCTGAACAATGCCAGTATTTGGCGGTATGATAGTGGCCAAGCGGATAGGTATGGCTATGCTCTGCAATTTTAGGATAACCGGTCGTGCCGGACGTGAACATCATAAACAACGTGTCCTCGCCGCCCGCACAGTTTTCCGGGCGCGCGAAATTCCTTGAAAACAATTCGCATTCGGAATCGTAGCTGTGCCAGCCCTCACGCTCTCCCCCTACGATTATTTTCGTTTTCAGAGTAGGGCTTTTGTTTTGAGCTATATCGGCGCGTCCGGGCAGTCCGTCGTCGGCGGTGCAGACTATCGCGGAAACTCCCGCGGCATTGAAACGGTATTCAAAATCATGCACCTGTAAAAGGCTGGTGGCGGGGATAGCTATCGCGCCGATTTTATGAAGCGCTAAAAAAGAAAACCAAAACTGGTAATTCCTTTTTAAAACGAGCATTACCCTGTCGCCGCGCTTGATGCCGAGCGATTTAAAATAGTTGGCGCATTGTGCCGAGGCGCGTTTAACGTCCCTGAACGAAAAAATACGTTCGGTTTTATCGCGCGAAATATGTATTAAAGCAGTTTTATCGGGCTTTAAGTCGGCGATAGCGTCAACTATATCGAAAGCAAAATTAAAGCTTTCGGTATTTTTAAACGAAATTTTCTTTAAAAGTCCGTTTTCGTCCTCTACGGTATCGGCATAATTATCAATAACAAATTTTTCGGTCGGGCGCACGGGAGCAAGATTTTCGCGAACTATCTTTTCTTCCGATTTTTCGCCCGGCAATACTACCGCTAAAAACGTACACTCCTTGCCGCCGATAGCTATCATTCCGTGCGGGGTAGAGCTGTTATAGTAAATGCTGTCGCCCTCGGAAAGCTCCTCAATATTGCCCCCAACCTGTACTTTAAGCTTACCGCTTAAAATATAGTCGAACTCCTGGCCGCTGTGAGTAGTCAGATGTATTGGCTTATCTTGTGAATCATTTAAATATTCATAACGCACAAAATAGGGTTCTGCGATTTTGTGCCCGAACAGCGGCGCAAGGTTTTTGATGTCTATGCCGTTTTCCTTAGCCGTTTCCGCCCCGCCGCCCTTTCTCATAACGGTGTAGGAAGAAAGCGGCGCGCTGTACCCTTCTAAAAGGTCGGTGATCCCGATATTGAAAGCTATGGAGCATTTGTGGATAAAGGTAAAAGGAAAATCGGCCTTACCTTCTTCATAAAGCTTATATTCCTTTAAACTAACCTCGGTTTTTGCCGCCATTTCCTCTAAAGAGAAACCGGAAACCTCGCGCATTTCCTTGATTCTTAACGCAACTTCAAACAGCTTTGTAGACGGTGCTTTCATATAAGGACACTCCAAAAAATTTTATCGTTTTCGAATTTTTGCAATATTTTGTGCTTTTTTCAATACTTTTGTGCTTTTTTATTTTAAAAATATGTAACTGATTTTGTAAAAACTTTTATTAAGATTAAAAAAATCCGTCTCAAAGTTAATACTTTGAGACGGACTGTTTAATCCGCGGTACCACTCAAATTGCAATGCTTAACATTGCCGCCTGTTCTTGCACTAACGCAGCATTCTCGGCAAGACCCTACAAAAATATTTTCGAATCCGCAGCTCGGAAGTGAGTAGCTTTAATTTAAGGAAATAGTTTTTCCGGCTCGCACCTACCGCCGTATCTCTGTGAAAACTTTCTTTCCTTTTCGCCGTCTTCGTCTTAGCTTTTAATATTAAATTATTGCTATTATACTAAATAAATATATATTATGTCAAGTTTTTTTGCGTCCGTTTTTTCTTTAAGGAGTAAGTTTTGCAAAACGGTTTTTACTCGCTTTTCAATGCTTTTACGGCTTGCCTTACTATCGGCAGGCCTTTAATATAGTTTTGAGTAAAGCGTTCAAAGCCGTTTACTTCTGATTCAATAGGCTTAATTACCGTACGCGCCTGCCCTTTAAAGACCTTTTCGTCGAGATAAGCTTCAAGCGTTGAACCTTGGCCGTTTTTGGTAAAAGCCGCTAACACCGCCATGCCCCATGGGCCGCCCTCGTTAGATGCTTTATTGACGGCAATTGCGGTGTTTAACGCGGCGGCTAAAAACCTTTGCGCCACGCCCTCGGTTTTAAAAATACCGCCATGGGCGTTTATGCAGTCGGATTTGACGTTTTCTTTTTTAAAGAGGATATCCAATCCGGTTTTAAGCGTAGCAAAAGCCGAATAAATTTGAGCGCGCATAAAGTTTGAAAGATTGAAATTACTTTCTGTTGTGCGTACAAAAGTCGGACGCCCTTCTTCGATATGAGTGATATGTTCGCCGGACAAATAATTATATACAATTAAATTTCCGCAATCCGTTTCGCCGTTTATGGCGGCCTGAAAAAGTTTTTCGTAAAGCTCGTTTTTCGTAAGTTTATTACCCGTAAGCGCACAGAATTCGTCAAAAATATTGACCCATGCGTTTATTTCGCTTGTACAGTTGTTGCAATGGGCCATCGCCACAAGCTTGCCCGCGGGCGTTGTGATAAGGTCTATTTCCGGATAAACCCTGCTTAATTCCTTTTCAAGCACGATCATACCGAAAATCGAAGTACCCGCCGAAATGTTTCCGGTGCCTGCTTTTATGCTGTTTGTGGCGATCATACCCGTGCCCGCGTCGCCCTCGGGCGCACACAGCAAAATGCCGGACGCCAAATCGCCGTCAGGGTCGAGAAAGCGCGCGCCCTTTTCCGTTAAAACTCCCGCGTCCTTTCCGGCCGTCAAAACCTTCGGGTAAATCTGCTCGACCGTATAATCAAGGCCGTTTTGCTTTAAGAGCGCGTTGAACTGCGCGGTATTTGTTTTATTGTAGCTCAAATCCGTCAAATCGACCGGAAACATTCCGGAGGCTTCGTTTATGCCGATGACTTTTTTGCCAGTTAAAATATAGTGGATGTAACCCTCTAAGCTCGTCTGGAAAGTAATGTTCTTAACGTGAGTCTCTTTGTTTAATATTGCCTGATACAAATGGGCAATGCTCCAGCGCGCCGGAACGGGATAGTTGAAAAGCTTTGTCAGCTCCGCCGCCGCGGGCGCGGCGTTGTTGTTGCGCCATGTTCTGAACGGCACAAGCAGGTTATCCGACTTATCAAAAACCAGATATCCGTGCATCATCGCGCTTATGCCTATTGCGCCTATGTTAGTTAAGGTTATGCCGTATTTATTCTTAACGTCGTTTTTGAGCGACGCATAACATGCCTGTACGCCTGTTTTCACATAGTCGAGGCTGTAAGTCCAAAGTCCGTTCTCAAACTTGTTTTCCCAGTCAAACTCGCCGGACGCCAGCACCGAATGGTTTTCGTCGATCAATACCGCCTTTATGCGTGTAGAGCCAAGCTCGAGGCCTAACGCGGTTTTCGCTTTTACAATTTTATCTTTATTATCCATAACGCCTCTTTTAAAAGTTGAGAAAATACTGAATTTTATTTAGATTTTGCTCAAATTTTCAGTGAATAAAAATGGTTTTTCAGCTTTTCAAGCCCTTTCATAAATATTTCGAGTTCTTTTGCCGACAAGCAGGAAATAATTTCGTTGACCATTTTGTGATGAAAGTCCTGATGCCTTTCGTTGACGGCTTTTCCTTTTTCCGTAAGATAAATATTGACCTGCCTTTTATCGCCCATATCTTTTTGGCGGACGATATAATTTTTGTTTTCAAGGGTTTTGAGCGCAACTGAAAGAGTTGACTGCGTGATATTGAGTTTTGCCGCGATATCCCCCGCATTTGCGTCGCCGGAGTTTGCTATTGCCTCGACGGTATGCATTTCACTAAGCGACAGCTCGCAGCAAGCGGAGTTAAGGGAGTTCTCCTCAATTTTCAGAATTTCGTTAAAAAATCCCACTAGATAATTGTTTAAAATAGAATAATTGTCCAACGCACCCTCCTTAATATTCCTTTTCACTTTAATGGATTGCCGCCATTCATTTAGAAAACGGCTTTTAAAATTGCCCTAAAACTTTATTTCAACCGAATATTTATTTTGTAAAAATGCCGGATAATAAGAAAGCTTTGTCTGCCTTAAACCCGGGTCGCCTAAGTCTTCTTCCCTGTTTATAAATTTTATATTGCCGGAGGAAAAAATTTCTTTGGCAAAAAGCATATTTATCATCTGATATGCGCCTTTAAAACTTATGTCGGCCTTTTCTATATGTACGTAAAGAGTGTCCTTGATGATCTCGCCTATGCAGAAAGCCGCGACTTTGCCTTCAACTTTAAGCACGCCGCCAAGAAAACCGAACGTAAAATAATCGCTGAGCATTTTCATTACATATCTGTTTTCATAATTAGCGGTTGCGGTGTCTTGAGTATGGACGGAAAAAAACTTATACGCTTCTTTTACTTCGCCTATATTTTCATTTGTTATGTAAGAGAATGAATATCCGGGATATAAATTCTCGAACTGGTGAACTAAATTTCTTTTCTTGTTGTATCTGTGCCCGACAAGCGTCGCCAAATCTTCCGCGTTATACACATAATCCGACCATTCCGGCAAATATTTGCAAAGTGCGTTTTCGCTTTCCAATAAAAGCTTGACAGACTCCGGAACGGCGTTGAAAACGATTTTTTCCGCGCCGCGTCCTTTTTCATAGTTTTCAAGCATTTTAACTCCGTCCAAAACGCTGCCTTCGCCTAAAGGAACTGCATATGCAATAGTCGCCGGATCGTCAATATCGTTTCCGCGGATAAAAAGAAAACCGTTTTCGATGCAGAACTCATATTCAAAATAGTCCGCCCACATATAAAGGCAGCCTAATGTAAAATCACAAACGGAGTAGTTTTCTTTCTTAAAATAATCACCGATCAAGCTTTTAGAACTTTCGTCTATTTTTGTAAAACGCATATATCCCTTTTATGCTCTAAATTTACGCAGCATTATTCTGTATAAATAGTATAACCCATAAATAAGGAAAAGTACAACAAAAATTACACGCTTTTTCAGCCTCGGCCGCGCACGCAGTATTTCTTAATTTTACCGATAACGTCGTTTAAATCTATCGGCTTTCCGGTATGATCGTCCATACCGGCCGCTTTGCAATTGTCGATATCTTCCTTAAAAACGCTCGCAGTCATAGCGATTATAGGTATGGTTTTAGCTCTTTGTAAATCCATTGCGCGTATTCGCCGCGTCGCCTCCAGTCCGTCCACCTCGGGCATATGGATGTCCATAAAAATCATATCGTATTTATCTGGGTTTTTGGAAAATAACTCGCAGGCCTGAGCGCCGTTTTCGGCGGAATCGAATTTTACGCCGGTACTTTCCAGCGACTCGATCAGTATCTCGCGGTTCAGCTCGATATCCTCGGCAAGCAAAATATGTCTGCCGTTAAATAAACCGTCGGTACTTTCGTTTAAATCGTCAGCTTTCTCTTCCATCGGCATATATACGCCTATATCGGCGCAAATCGTAAAGTAAAACTCCGATCCTTTACCCGGCTCTGAATTGATGCCAACATCCCCGCCCATCAGATTTACAATACGCTTTGAAATCGCAAGCCCCAGTCCCGTACCGCCGTATTTTCTCGATATACTGCCATCTGCCTGCTCAAAGGACTTAAAGAGCTTTGACTGCTGTTCTGCAGATATGCCGATACCGTTATCGGTAACTGAAAATCTTAAAACAGATTTCCCTGACTGTTCGCCGCCTGAGTCTAACCTTGAAATATTTAACTCTATTTTACCGCCGTTATCCGTAAACTTGCTGGCGTTGCTTAACAGATTAGTTATAACTTGGGCAAGCCTTTGACTGTCGGAAAAAATTACTTTGGGAACGTTTGGAGCAATATTAATAGTAAAGTTTTGCTGCCTTTCAGCTATTTTATAATTCATAACCGATTCGACCTGCGCTATCATTTTATCAAGCGAAAACTCGCTAATATAAAGCTCAAGCTTGCCCGCCTCGATTTTGGACATATCCAAAACGTCGTTTATAACGCCGAGGAGATGTACGGACGCTTCGCCGATTTTGTCCAGGCTCAGCTTGATTTTTTCTATATCGTCATAGTTTTTAGCGATGTTCGTAATGCCGATAACGGCGTTCATGGGAGTGCGCATTTCGTGGCTCATACGCGCCAAAAAAGTACTTTTTGAAAGACTTTCTTCATCGGAACGCAGCTTTTGCATCCTTAAGCGCACTAAAACATAGCTTAAGACGGCAGCAAGCGTAAGGCCTAAGCCGCCAATTACCCATCCCAAAATATTAACGTCGCGGTAGTAGCTATAGCGCGGCGTGATTATTCCGATATGCCAACCCTCAAAGATCGTATCAAAAAAAGCGATACTCGAGGTGCCGTCACTGTCGGTAAAACGGAAAGCGGAAATTTCCTGCCCGTTTTCCAGTAAATCCACAAGCTCAGAATAGCCATCGCCTGCAACAGAAATATCGCTTCCGATAAACTCGTTATTGGGATGTATCGTGAAACTCATTTTTCCGTCAGTTTCACTGCCGCTGTCATTTATTACTACTCCGTAACCGTTGCCGGTTATCTTACTGTTTTTTACTTTATCGGTTATGCTCGTGAGCTTAAGGTCGATTGCAAGGACTCCGGCAAAATCATTGTCCGCACTTAAAATAGCACGGGAAAAGGAAATGCACATTCCTCCCGTCTCGGCGTCGAGATACGGCTTTGAAAAGTAAATATCGCCTAAATTTTCTACACCGCTAACTGCGCCGATATACCACGGGCGCGATGATGGAACATATGGCGGGTCAGTCGGCGGATCCCATGGGTCCCAGCCCGAACCGTCCAAAAATTCATCGTTTATAAAACCGTATATTTTTAAAAAACCGTCAAGTCCCGAATCGGTATTATTTAAAGAATGACTTGTCTCATCCGTCAGATAATCCAATATATCTTTGTTCGGCTTATTTTCATCGATCATTTTCGGAAGCGGCTTCGACACGTACGCAAATATGGCTTCGGTATGCTTTAAACTGTTCGAGACTTCCAAAACCATCCTGTCTAAAACATTTTTGCCTCGCTCCACCATTTGGGCGCGAACGATATTGCCGGTGAAAATATAGCTGACTAAAAACATCGCAAAAAAAGCCAGTACTACAAAGAATACAAACTGCAGATTTGTTCTTATGATCCTTTTGCCTTTTTCTTTTGTTTTACCCATTATAAAATATTTTGCAATCCTTTAGGATAATTATTTGCTTTTAAATTATTCTAACATATAAAATACAAAATGTCTACAAAATCATTTATGCACTAAAAAACAAGAAACCTAAATAAAAAATATTGCGCCTTACGGTGTTATGCGTGGCATACTACTATAAAATGGTCTTTGTGGCTATGATTTTTGTTCTTAAACCGTCAATGTCGGCGCAGATCACCTGCCCTGAATGAACAGGCTTTGATACAGTAATGCAGCTTATCTTTTTTGCAATAGCCTGAACGTCACGCTTTGAAACGCCCTTATCGGTTTTGACGGACAGCATTTCTCCGCTTGTCAGGCGGACAGTAGTAGTTACGGTACGCACAGGATTAACGCATTCTTCTATAGCATAAGTTTTGCCTTTTACACAAAAATTCCCCGAAACGTCCATGGCTTTACCCGCGTTTAAAGTAACCGTCAATTCGCACCCCCTTGGGCACTCTATACATATCAGATTTTTTATTTCCATACTATTCTGTAATCCTTATACTGATACCGTCTTTAATTCCGTTAAATTTTTCAGGCGGCAATATGACCGTTTCCATTTCACCGGGCGCAACGGCAGTCCTTTTTTTTGAAAGTAAAACTTTACCGCCGCTCAAAACTTCCGTCGTAACGCTCTTTAAATTAGAAAGAGGCCGGAAATAGAATTTGACGGGATTTTTATTTTCCGTATCAAGCTTTTGCGGCACCACATACGAAACGTTTTTACCCGCATCAACATTGACATATTTCTTTTCAAGCGGTTTTTTCAAAACATAATCGGCGGCGGATCTGCCCGCAAGCTCGGCCTCCTCCGAAACAAAGTCTACAAGGTCATGCACCTGCAAAACGTTTCCGCAGGCAAAAATACCGCTTAAAGAGGTTTGGCGGGTCTCATCGACTACGGCTCCTTTTGTGCTGCCCGAAATTTCAATCCCGGCGCGCAAGCTCAGTTCATTTTCCGGAATTAATCCCACCGAAAACAGTACTGTGTCACACATAATATACCTTTCTGTCGATTTTATGGGCTTTTTCTGCGAATCTACCGCTGCAATCGTTACGCCTTCGACTCTTTTTGCGCCGTGTATTTTAACGATCGTATGCGATAAAAGCAACGGAATAGAGAAGTCGTCCAGGCATTGAACGATATTCCGCTTAAGTCCGCTTGAATGCGGCATTATCTCGCAGACAGCGTGTACCCTCGCCCCTTCAAGCGTCATACGCCGCGCCATTATAAGGCCGATGTCGCCCGACCCGAGTATCACGACGTCACGGCCGATACCCTCGCCCTTAATATTGATATATTTCTGAGCCGTGCCTGCAGAGAATAAACCCGAGGGACGGGTTCCCGCAATATTTAAGGCCCCCTTAGACCTTTCCCTGCAGCCCATAGCAAGAACGACTGCTTTTGCTTCAATATTGAAAATCCCGTTTATGGAATTAGTTGCGGTAATAACTTTATTTGCGCTTAGATTTATTACCGTAGTGTCGGATAATATTTCTATATTTCTTTTTTTTACTTCGTCAATAAACCTGTCCGCATATTCAGGTCCCGTCATATTTTCCTTAAAACGGGTGAGTCCGAAACCGTTGTGAATGCACTGCTGCAATATGCCGCCGAGCGCAGTGTCGCGCTCTATTATAACTATATCTTTTGCGCCGCTCTCGTATGCGCTGACTGCCGCGGCAAGCCCCGCAGGCCCGCCGCCGATAATAACTATATCTTTTTTCATTTTATTTTATTTTCCCCGAAAATATCCACGAGCCTTCGCCGCTCTTTGTTATCTGCTTATAATCAAGTCCGCAATATGTTTTGAAAACATCCGCGACAGCCGGCTGGCAGAATCCGCCCTGACAGCGTCCCATACCGGCGCGCGTCCTGCGCTTGACCGCGTCGATAGTTTCAGCTTTTGGATTACGGTTGATTGCAAAAAGAATCTCGCCCATCGTTACCTGCTCGCACCGGCAAACTATTCTTCCGTAATTTCCGTCAGCCTTAATCAATTCGTTTTTTTCTTTAAGCGTTAAATCTTTAAAAAAGCTGTCGGATTTTCGGAACGGATCGAATGACGACTTTTCTTTAACGGCGCCCAAAAGCGATACCGCCATCTGCGCCGCCTTTTTTGCAAGAGCAGGAGCGGCCGTAAGCCCGGGCGACTCTATCCCTGCGATATGGATAAACCTTTCGTCTGTTTTGGAAAACTCTACAATAAAATCATTCCGATCGGATGAGGCGCGTATACCGCAAAAAGAAGTTATAGTATTATAAAGCGGCAGCTTAGGAAAAATTTTTTTTGCCTTTTCAATTATCTCGACGAACGCTTCTGCGGATACGGAATTATCTTCCTTATCGTCCGAAAGCACCGACGTAGGCCCGACGATTATATTGCCGTCAACAGTCGGAGAGACAAGCACGCCCTTTCCTTTTTCGCTCGGACATGTAAAAACGGTGGAGCTTACAAAACCGGCGCATTCACGGTCCAGCAAAATGTATTCGCCTTTTTTAGGATATATCTTAAAAGAGTTATCTCCTATCATCTGCGCAACCTTATCGGCATATATTCCGGCGCAGTTTATAACGGCTCTGCACTCGATTTTCTCACCCTTTGACGAACAAAGCGTGAAACCTTTTTTATCTTTTTCTATCCCGGCTACCTCGAAGTTTGTCAAAAGCACGGCGCCGTTGTCGATTGCGTTGCCCGCTGCCGCTATGGTGAGTTCGTACGGGCAAACTATAGCACCGGATTTGGCAAGCAGCGCGGACGTGACGCTTTCACAAACATTTTTCTCTAACTTTTTAATTTCGTCGCGACGGATAATATCGATATTTTTAACGTCGTTTTTATACCCGCGCTCTTTTAATTTAACTAAAATATCGTCCTCTTCCTGTGAAAAAGCAAGCACTAAGGATGCGTTGTTTTCATACTTCACGCCAAGCTCATACACCGTATTTTTCATCAAGCTATTGCCGGCAACGTTGTATAAAGCCTTTAAAGACCCCTCCGAGGCGTCAAAGCCCGAATGGACTATTCCGCTATTGGCAGAACTTGCGCCTGCAGCAACATCTGCCGCGCGTTCCAATAAACAGATTTTCAAGTCGTAACGGCTAAGCTCGCGGGCTGTTAACGCGCCGACTACGCCGCCGCCGATTATTGCAATATCATACATTCTTTAAGGCTCCCGTAATTTAAGCGATAAGCTGTTTTTGCTTCAACATCAACAAATTTAAGTCGTCAGCAGTCGTTAAACTTTTAAAATCGCGGCTGCGCGGTTTTGCCTTTTTTGCAGCGCGCATTCTCTTTAATAAGTTTTTTTTAAAAGCGACGGCTTTCTGTTTGGAAAAAAAATCGTCCACGATAAAACAAAAGAGCCTAATACATTAAAAGATTTGTCTTTTCATATTATGCCCCTCTTTTCATCTAATAATATATGTAGATTTTACCATAAAAGCGAACTGAATGTCAAGATTAAGTTAATTTTCAATTAGTATTCTTTGAATTATAAATCAGCGAGTCAAATGCCAAATTAAGTTCAACTGTGAAATTTACTTTGTCATTTGCTATTGAAAAAAACACGTAAAAAACATATATTATTTTATATTTTAAGGCTTTTTTTTGTTGACATTTTTCATCCCTTATGATATTATTGTTAAGCATTGTGCGTGCAAAACAGCGAAACGAACACCGAGTACTGCTAAAGTTGTAGTGAGCCGTTGTACGGCAAAACTCATGCGGACGAAGTTCGTTATTCCCATCTTTTTATGCGGGTGTAGCTCAATGGTAGAGTTCCAGCCTTCCAAGCTGGCCGCGTGGGTCCGATTCCCATCACCCGCTCCATTAGACAATTAAAGTCTAAACAGGCACGGCCGGGCAGAGGCCAGCCACAAATATGCGCCTGTAGCTCAGCTGGATAGAGCAACGCCCTTCTAAGGCGTGGGCCAGGGGTTCGAATCCCTTCAGGCGCGCCATTAGAAAATTCCGCTTTTCTTCGTATGACGTATTTGCTGCAATGTCTGTTCGTTCGACCTACGCCGCGAATCCGTTAAATGCATGGTGGGTATAGCTCAGTTGGTTAGAGCGCCAGATTGTGGCTCTGGAGGCCGAGAGTTCGAATCTCTCTACTCACCCCATTTCTTTAAAGGGGTGTCGCCAAGCGGTAAGGCACGAGACTTTGACTTTCGCACTCGCAGGTTCAAATCCTGCCACCCCTGCCAAAAAAAATTATAAACCGGTGGGGTATCGCCAAGCGGTAAGGCGCTAGACTCTGACTCTAGCATTCGGTGGTTCAAATCCATCTACCCCAGCCAACATGATCCATTAGCTCAGCCGGTAGAGCACTTGACTTTTAATCAAGGTGTCCCGCGTTCGAATCGCGGATGGATCACCAT
>JAVBKW010000031.1:0-77271 GCA_031553855.1 Eubacteriales bacterium
CTTAGCTATTATGAAAGCAAGGGCGGCAGGATAATTAGTGTAACCGACCTATAAGGAGGGAAATTATGTTTCACGAAATTTGCATTTACGAAGCTAAAATCGAAAAACAGGACGAAATCGAAACGCTTATGCGGGAGGTCAAGGAATTTTACCTTTCACTTGACGGTGTGGAAAGCGTTACTTATATAAAAAGGACATATCGTCAAGAGGATTTTAATGCAGTAAAAGAGGGCGCGCTCCCAATTCAGCTTACGCGTTATGTAGGGAAAGTCACCTATGTTTTGCATTTGGTTGTCCGCGACACGCAAGCGCACGCCGCTTTATATAAGCCCGCGCTTGAAAGATTTTACAAGCGTTGGAACAGGTGCCTGACTACCATGCCGAAAATAATACTTGGCGAAATGGTTGAATAGAATAATGCATTTGCCTACGTTTTGAACTATTCGAAATTTTCGAATAGTTACTTCTTTCGCAAGCTAATTGTCGAAAAAAAAATTTTTAATATGATAATTAATTGAAAAATAGCCCGCCTTCCCGAATTAAAAGAAGGCGGGCCGCTTTTTAAACTACATTTCCATGTCTTTATTTTTCATCATGCTTTTTATTATATATGAGACACAAAAAAAGACCCCGCCAAAAGCGTTTATTTTCTCTTGGTTGGGTCTTTTTTTAATACTAAAATGCATGTAAATATTATAACTTCACTTTGGGATTTACATATTGCCCGTGTTTACGAGTTGTCTTTCCGTATTGAATAGAAAATCTCGGACAACGGTGCAAGCATCCAAGACAGCAAGCGCACTTTTCTTTTGTCCAAACTGGCTTTTTATCTTTTATTTCTATTGCCGACACGGGGCATTGCTTTGCACAAAGTCCGCAACTGATACAAGAACTGTCAACTGTAAAGTTTTTTGTAGTCTTGCCGTTTTTATAGCCGGAATTATAAATCATTCTTCCGAAAAGCGGTATTTTTCTGTTGTTAAAATCGCCGTTTTCTTTGGAAACAATACGCTCAATTACTTTATCAATTTTCCTTTCGGCTTTTTCAAGTATGGTTTCATTTTTCGCTTTATTCGTCAAGTCAAACATTGGCGTCCAAGTATCCACCATTCTGACAATATACTTTCCGTTAAGCTGCAAACCTTTTTCTTTCAAATATTCTTTCATTTGGGCATGCGCCTGTCCTGTCGTTGTGCCAAAAGTCAGCAAATGAAAAACATAATTATTATTAATATTTTTGATTTTAAGCCTCTTAATAAAATCAACCACTACTGTCGGTAATCCCCCAAAGTAAGTTGGAGTTACAAAACCTATATTTTCATTTTCTTGAACTTCAAAATCAAATTCGCAATTTTTTACGCTCTGCGTAATTGACACAACCTTATCATTTGCCGAACCGGCAATTCTTTCGGCTACATATTTATTGTTGCCTGTTGCTGAAAAGTAAAAAATCATTCTTTGTTCTCCTCACAATTATCCATAATATATAAAATATCTTGACACAGCTCCAACATTGCTTTGATTGCGGCTTTTTCCGGATTCAAATAATAAAAATTCATTGTCCCAACTCTTTTAACTGAAACGATTTCGGCATCAAGTAAAACTTTCATGTGATGCGAAACTGCAGGTCTGGATAAATGTGTTTTCTCCGTTATTGCACCTACACGAATTCCTTCTGCCTTGCTTTCCATTAAAGCAATTATTTTCGCCTGTCTGGTTTCATCTCCTACTGCCGCTATGCCTTTTGAGCATTTGCTGAATAATGCTTTTATCTCTTTTAAGTCGTGTTGCATATACACCCCTTTTGTTTAATCGTTTAATTACATAAACCATTATAGCACAATTAAAACTAAAAATGCTATTGAGAAAGAAAATCGAGACAAATGAATGTATTTAGTGTACTAGAAAATCCCACCCAAATTATGTTTCATTAATACAAAATTAGAGCCCCGATTTTCATTACAGATAATCGGGGCTCATTGAGAGTATAGCCCGCCTACCCGATTAAGAGAAGGCGAGCAATTTTCTAATTACATTTCCATGTCTTTCTTTTTCATCATCTTTTTCCAGCGTTTAAATTCCAGATATTCTTCATAAGATATTTCATCGTCGTCAGAAGTATCTTCACTTTCTACGCTTGTTTCTTCAAAAATATCATCTTCCCATTCAGCGGGGCTCGGATTTTCTTCAATTATTTCCGGCTCGATGCCGCCGCTATAATCAAACGGCTCCGGTTCGACTTCAAGAATTTCGTCAGGCTTGACTTCTTCCGGCGGTTTTACCTCTCCAAAGAAATCGCCGATGGTTTTGCCGACACTTACCTTGCTGATTACTTTCAACATCGTGGATATTAATACGGTTAAGAAAGAAATTACCGGATGAAAGAAGCTTAAACGTATTCTTAGAAGAAATAAAGGGTATTCATACCGCAGGATAAATCCTGCACCTCGCGCCTTTGGCGCGCCTTCCGCGCTAAAGCGCGGGGTATGCACCGTTGTCGGTGGCGCAAAAATGCCCTTGCAAGCAAGCATTTTTGCTTCTGGAATCAAAAACAAAGTGAGATATAAATGGTATTAAACCGCAGAGCAAGCCCTGCACCCCACGCCTACGGCGTGCTGTTCCGCCTAAAAGACGGCGGAGTTTTAAACCTTTTGCGGCGGGCGCATTCCTAGAAACGAAAGCAAGCTTTCATTTCTAGGAATGTTTCTTGATAAAAAATGGTTTATGGGCCACCTGCATCTAGATAAGGACTGGGATGCAAAGTATTTGTTGTACGATAGAATTGTGGACTTAGAGTCGAAAATTTACGGGACCAAACCTGTCCGATTGTATTGAAACTTTTGACGATTTATAAAACTTGCATAAACTGTTCCGACTAATTTGGAATTGAATTCCAAATTAGTCGTAGAAAGCTTGCTTCCGCGCTTTTTAATAGCATAACACCCCCGGCTATGCCGGAGGTGTTATGCCTTTTTTTATTATGCCTGCCTTTTTACAAGATGTAGACTAAACTAATTACGCTCCTCTTTTAGGAGTCTTGCTTTAGTAAATTTTCAGTTTATCAGATCAGGGTAACATCAGCGATGCCGGATTGGGATAAATAGGCTTTAATTTGGGACGCACTGCCGCTGAATTTAGACATGACCTCGTATTCTAAGTAGTTGCGCGTTTGTTTCGTCTTTTCGCAATAGGCTTCGGTAGTGTCGAAGTCCGCTATGCTGCTGCACCATACCGTTTTTGGCAAAATGCCTTTATTGATTGCCCACAGATTTACCGAGCAGCCGCAAAACAGCAGGTAATCTATCCGGCCGGCTGCGTCCGACGCTTTTTTAATTGCCTCTTCCCATACCGCATTGTCTGCCTGGTCGGGCAGGACCGCAACAACGGCTTTTCTTACAGCACCTTCACAAACCGCAAAAAACACTACGATACGGCGTCTGCTGCCGGTTTCAAAGCAATTTTTCTCAAAAGCTATGCAGTATGACGCCGCGCCTGACGGTATAGGCCTTGAAGCGTCGCTGTTTGCCGCGCTTGCCGCTTCCGGCTTTATAGCATCAAGGACCGCCTGAACGGATATTTGACCCGCGGTTTCCTTTAAAAATGATTTTCCGTCAAAATGCTCCGTCAGCTCTTTAATGCAGGTTTTGGCTATCGTCTCGATCTGGGAAAATTCGGATACCACAATTGCCCCGCATTTAGACCAAAACTTTTTGAACACGGCTTCAAATTCTTTGTAAACCGTTTCTAAAACATACTTAACGGCATTTTCCGGCGCATAATAAACTATTGCTAAATGTTTTATGTTAAGCTGCAATGCCTGCGCCGCGTTTGCTATTGCGTTCGAGTATTCTGCCAGTATTAAAAACTCATACTCGCAGTATTTTGACAGATCGCCTAAAATATCCGTCCAAGGCGCCCCCTCGCATGCTTCCGCGTATAAAAACAAGGGCAAAACCGATACGACGCCTCTTGCGCTGACACCTGCAAAGGCAAGAACCTTTACTGTGTAGCCCTGAATCAGAACTCTCTGCTCCTGCCCGAAAACGTACAGGAATTTTTGCCGCTCCTCAAGCGGCTCGCAGCCTGTTTTTAAATAAGGCTTTTCGCCGCCGAGAAGTTTTTGCAGCGGGTGTATTCTTTGTTCCTCGCCAACCATAGAGCTTCGCCTCCGTTTCTATTTATTTGTTGTGTGCGTTTTTTATTTGTTTCTATATTGTATATATTTTATTATACTATACAAAACAACGGTTTGTCGAGTTAATCGCTAAAATCATTTATCAAAAAGCAATGATGTCAATTGTTTTTTAGTTCAAAAGGACGCCCGATCCCAGTTACGGTTTCGCGCGTCCTTTTTTTGTGCCGCCATTATGACAGCGTCTTTTACGTTAAAGTATTACGGATTCGGCTATTTTACTGCTTTTTTTACAGCGTCTTTACATAAAATATTCCGGTAATTTTATTGTTTTACTGCTCTTTTGCCTCTAAAGTCGCAGTGGGCGAGGGCATTGTGATAGTTTCTCTCACGGCTCCGGTTTCGGTTGTGGAAAACTCTACGGGGTAGACGTTCTTGTAGTTTTTCATGCCTGTTCCTGCGGGGATGAGCTTACCGATAATAACGTTTTCCTTTAAGCCGATCAGCGGGTCGATCTTGTTCTTGATAGCGGCTTCGGTGAGGACTCTTGCCGTTTCCTGGAACGAGGACGCCGAAAGGAAGCTGTCGGTAGCAAGAGCCGCTTTCGTAATGCCCAAAAGCGTGTGCTTAGCGGAGGCGGGACGGCCGTAGTTCTGCATTGTTTTAGCGTTGGACTCTTCAAACGTGGCAAGGTCTACAAGTTCGCCGGGCAGCAGCTCGGTGTCTCCGCCATCCTCTACCCTGACTTTTTTCAGCATTTGCTTAACTATGACCTCAACGTGCTTATCGTTGATCGAAACGCCCTGTGAGCGGTAAACTGACTGGACTTCCTTTAAAATATACTTCTGAACGTCCTGCTTACCCTTAGTTCTTAAAATATCCTGCGGGTAGATAGGGCCGACAGTTAAAGGGTCGCCCGCGGAAACTACCGCGCCTTTTGTAACGTTCGGCATAAGGTGAGCGGTGTAGGGAATGACGTATTTGTCTTCCTTGCCGTTGTCCTGCTTGATATAGATATAACGCGCGCCGTCTTTTTCCTCAATCCTGACCTTTCCGCCGTACTCGGAAATGACCGCTACGCCCTTAGGGTTACGCGCCTCGAACAAGTCCTCGACTCTGGGGAGGCCTCGCGTGATGTCGTCTGCCGCCGCGATACCGCCGGTATGGAACGTACGCATTGTAAGCTGTGTTCCGGGTTCTCCGATGGACTGTGCCGCGATAATACCGACAGCCTCGCCTATCTTGACAGCTTTTGAGCCTGCCATATCCTTGCCGTAGCACTTCGAGCAAACGCCGTGTTTTGCCTTACATGTGAGTACCGAGCGGATATTGACTTCCGTAATGCCGGCTTTGGCGACAGCCTTTGCCATATCGTCGTCGAACATATCGTTGACGTTTGCGATGATTTCTTTGGTGGAAGGATTCACAACGGTTTCTGCGGCAAACCGTCCGATAAGGCGGTCCTCAAGCGATTCGATGACCTGGTCGCCTTCCATAATAGCCGACGTTTTAACCCCTTTAGGCGCCCCGCCGCGGAAGCAATCGTCTTCTCTTACGATAACGTCCTGCGCAACGTCTACAAGACGGCGCGTCAGATATCCCGATTCTGCTGTTTTAAGCGCGGTATCGGCAAGACCTTTACGTCCGCCGTGAGAGGAAATGAAGTATTCAAGAACAGAGAGGCCCTCGCGGAACGAGGAACGGACGGGCGTTTCAAGCGTTTCGCCCTGGGGGTTTGTCATAAGTCCGCGCATACCCGAAAGCTGGGCTATCTGTTTCATGCTTCCGCGCGCTCCCGAGACCGCCATCATATTGATGGGGTTAAATTCGTCCAGCGTTTTTTCGAGCGCTTTCGTAACCTTTTTGTTGGCCTCGGCCCATTCTGTTACGACGCGGGTATATTTTTCCCTATGGGTAAGATGCCCGTCGTTATAAAGCTCTTCGATCTTGATGATATTGTTTTCAGCGTCCTTTAATATACCCTTCTTTTCTACGGGAATATTCATATCGAATACGGACGTTGTGATTGCGCCTATCGTGGAATACTTAAAGCCTAAAGCCTTGATATTATCAAGAACGATAACGGTTTCGGTCGCGCCTTTTAATTTGAACGTTGCGTCAACGATCTTTTGCAGCTGGCTCTTGTTTACCTTGAAGTTGATTTCAAGGTCGAACATATCGTCCTCTGTTTCGCGTTTGACAAACCCAAGGTCCTGCGGGATAGCTTCATTGAAAATGATGCGCCCGACTGTTGTCTCGATGCGCTTTGACTTCATCTGGCCGTCGATCTCTTTAAAGATCCTGACTTTGATTTTAGTCTGCAGCTCGATTTCCTTATTCGCGTACGCCATTTTAGCTTCGTCAACGTCACAGAACAGCTTGCCCTCGCCTTTTGCTCCGGGCTTATCGATAGTAAGGTAGTAACAGCCTATAACCATATCCTGCGTAGGCGAGCATACGGGGCGGCCGTCGGAAAGCTTTAAGATATTGTTTGAGGCGAGCATTAAAAATCTTGCCTCGACCTGAGCCTCGACCGAGAGCGGAACGTGAACGGCCATCTGGTCGCCGTCGAAGTCGGCGTTGAACGCGCCGCACGCCAAAGGATGGAGCTTGATCGCGCGCCCTTCAACTAATACGGGTTCAAATGCCTGTATACCTAAACGGTGAAGCGTAGGAGCGCGGTTCAAAAGCACGGGATGCTCCTTGATAACGCCCTCGAGTACTCCCCAAACGTCCTTTCCGGCTCTTTCTACGATACGTTTCGCGCTCTTGATATTGTGCGTTTTGCCCTGAGAAACAAGCTCCTTCATTACGAACGGCTTGAAAAGCTCCAGCGCCATTTCCTTAGGAAGGCCGCACTGATACATTTTAAGCTCGGGGCCTACGACGATAACGGAACGTCCCGAATAGTCCACGCGCTTTCCGAGCAGGTTCTGACGGAAACGGCCTTGCTTACCTCTGAGAAGCCCGGAGAGCGATTTAAGCTCGCGGTTGCCCGCGCCCGAAACCGCTTTACCGCGGCGGCCGTTATCGATAAGCGCGTCAACGGCTTCCTGAAGCATACGCTTTTCGTTTCTGACGATGATGTCGGGCGCGCCCAGTTCCATAAGCCTTTTAAGGCGGTTGTTACGGTTGATAACCCTGCGGTAGAGGTCGTTTAAGTCGCTGGTGGCGAATCTGCCGCCGTCAAGCTGTACCATAGGGCGCAGTTCGGGCGGGAGAACGGGCAAAACGTCCATAACCATCCACGCGGGATCGTTGCCGGATTTTACAAACGAATCGAGGATATCGAGGCGTTTGATAGCCTTGACTTTTTTAGGCCCGGTAGAATTGTTTACTATATTTTTGACCTTATCGTATTCGGTTTTAAGGTCGAGATGCTTTAAGAGGGTTTTTGCGGCTTCCGCGCCCATTCCGACCTTGAAAGAGTCGCCCCATTTTTCGCGCGCTTCAGTAAGCTGTGCGTCGGTTAAAATCTGCTTGTATTCAAGCCCCGAATCACCGGGGTCGAGTACGATATAGTTAACAAAATATACAACCTGCTCTAAGGCTTTTGGCGGCATATCCAGAAGCAGGCCTATGCGGCTGGGAACGCCCCTGAAATACCATATATGGGTGACGGGAGCGGCAAGCTCGATATGCCCCATTCTTTCCCTGCGCACCTTTGCGCGCGTGACTTCAACTCCGCATTTATCGCAGATGACGCCTTTGTATCTTATCCTTTTATATTTACCGCAATGGCATTCCCAGTCCTTTGTGGGCCCGAAGATGCGCTCGCAGAACAAACCGTCCCTTTCGGGCTTCTGCGTACGGTAGTTGATCGTTTCGGGTTTTGTTACCTCGCCGTGCGACCATTCTCTGATTTTATCGGGGCCGGCGATAGCTATCTGCATTGAATCGAAATTATTTAATTCAAACATTATTAATACATTACTCCTTAATTAAAGACTGCGGTTCTTTTTATAGACCTTTTATAAAACGGGCAAGCCCGCAGGGACTATTTCTTTTTGCCCTTCTTAGCCGCCGGTTTTTCTTCCGCCGGATCAAGTTCGTCCTCGAGCAAATCGTCGTCTAAGATGCGGTCCGCAAACGGGTCGTCGAAGTCAAAACCGTCTTTTTCATCCTCAAACAGGTTGAATTCGCCTGCGTCCACGTCGTCGTCTTCAAGCTCGTCTTCAAATACGTTAGCGGTGATGTCGATTTCGTCCTCAAAGTTGATTTCGCCGTCCTCAAAATGCTTCTTTCTGCCGGTGTTGGTTTCAACGACGTCGGCCTCGTCCTCGATAAGGTCTCTGATACCGATCTCGACCCTGTCTTCGGTGAGTACTTTAACGTCGAGGGCAAGCGCCTGAAGTTCCTTGATGAGAACCTTGAACGATTCGGGAACGCCGGGTTCTGAAATATTTAAGCCTTTAACAATAGATTCGTAAGTTTTGACCCTGCCTACGACGTCGTCGGATTTGACGGTCATAATTTCCTGCAGGATGTTTGCCGCGCCGTAAGCGTACAGCGCCCAAACCTCCATTTCTCCGAAACGCTGTCCGCCGAATTGCGCCTTTCCGCCTAACGGCTGCTGCGTTACGAGCGAATAAGGGCCGGTAGAACGCGCGTGGATCTTATCGTCTACTAAGTGGATAAGCTTGATCATATACATATAGCCGACGGTTGCGCGGTTTTCAAACGGTTCGCCCGTTCTGCCGTCGAACATCTGTATCTTGCCGTCGACCTTGCCCGACTCGTTCACAAAACCGTTGTCGTGCAGCAGCTGCTGGATACCGCTCTCGACCGCTCCGTCGAATACGGGCGTCGCGACCTTCCAGCCGAGCGCCTTTGCGACTAAGCCTAAATGCACCTCGAGCACCTGTCCGATATTCATACGGCTGGGAACGCCGAGGGGGTTTAAAACGATTTGGAGCGGAGTTCCGTCCGCCATAAAAGGCATATCCTCTTCAGGCAGTATGCGTGAAATAACGCCCTTGTTACCGTGACGTCCCGCCATTTTATCGCCGACTGAAATCTTACGCTTCTGCGCGATATAAACGCGGACAAGCATATTTACGCCGGGGCTCATTTCGTCCTTGTTGGCTCTTGTAAAGACCTTTACGTCTACGACGATACCGCCCTCGCCGTGGGGGACTCTTAAAGACGTATCGCGCACTTCTCTTGCTTTTTCGCCGAAAATAGCGCGCAGCAGCCTTTCCTCCGGAGTAAGCTCCGTTTCGCCCTTAGGCGTTACCTTACCTACCAGAATATCGCCGGAATCTACCTCCGCGCCGATACGGATTATTCCGTTCTCATCAAGATTTTTGAGCGCGTCGTCGCCGACGTTGGGGATATCTCTCGTGATTTCTTCCTCGCCGAGCTTTGTATCGCGCGCCTCTAATTCGTGTTCCTCAATATGGATAGAAGTGAAAACGTCATCCTTTACGATTTTTTCGGAAACTAAGATAGCGTCCTCGTAGTTATAGCCTTCCCACGCCATAAAGCCTATCAGAATGTTGCGCCCGAGCGCAAGCTCCGCGTTCTGCGTAGAATGGCCGTCCGCTAAAACCTGACCTTTAGTGACCCTGTCGCCTTTTGCGACTATAGGACGCTGATTTATGCAGGTTCCTTGGTTTGAGCCTACAAATTTCTTTAAAATATAGCTGTGCTTTGTGCCGTCGTCCTCTTTAACGACTATTTCCTCAGCGTCAAGGAATGTGATGACGCCTGCGTTGCGGGCAATGACCATAACGCCGGAATCGTAAGCTATTTTATGTTCGATACCCGTTCCTACGATAGGAGCCTCGGGTAAAAGAAGCGGTACTGCCTGACGCTGCATGTTAGAACCCATAAGCGCGCGGTTTGTATCGTCGTTCTCTAAGAACGGGATGAGAGCCGTCGCGACGCTTATCATCTGGCGCGGGCTGACGTCGATAAAATCGATTTCGTCCCTCGGCCTTTCGGAAATGTCCTCATAATGGCGCATAAGAACGCGCTCGTTGACAAACCAGTTGTTTTGATCGAGCGGCTCTGTGGCCTGTGCGACGCGGTATCTGTCCTCTTCGTCGGCGGACAGATAATGCACCTCGTCCGTTACGCGCTTATTGACCCTGTCTACGCGGCAGTACGGCGCCTCGATAAAGCCGTACTCGTTTATGCGGGCGTAAGAGGAAAGCGAGGAAATAAGTCCGATATTCTGGCCTTCGGGCGTTTCTATCGGGCACATTCTGGAATAGTGCGTATAGTGAACGTCGCGCACCTCGAACGACGCTCTTTCCCTGTTAAGTCCGCCCGGGCCGAGTGCTGAAAGCTTACGTTTGTGGGTGAGTTCAGCTATAGGGTTGGTTTCGTCCATAAACTGCGACAGCTGCGAGGAACCGAAAAATTCCTTTATTGCGCTCGATATAGGACGGATATTGATGAGCGTGGCGGGCGTAACGTCCGCCTCGTTCTGAATCTGCATCCTCTCGCGGATGACCCTTTCGAGCCTTGCGATACCTATGCGGAACTGGTTCTGTAAAAGCTCGCCTACGCTTCTTACGCGGCGGTTGCCCAAATGGTCGATATTGTCGCAGAAACCGACTTTAAAGCGAAGGCCTAAGATGTAGTTTATGGTCGCCATAACGTCCTCGATAAGGAGGTGTTTGACAATAAGGCGGTCCTTTGCGCCCTGGCAAAGACGGAGGAGCAGCTCCTTGTCGCCGTCGGCCATATCTATGAGCTTTTTTAAAACCGGATAGTAAACCTTTTCGTTTATGCCGATCTTGCGCGGGTCGGAGCCGATATAATCGTCAAGGTCAACGTGGTAGTTGCCCATAACGGTATGGGTTTCCCCTCCCGCGTTATCGACCGCTAATGTAACCTCGTTGATACCCGCGTTCTGAATCTTTTTTGCCATATACTCTGATATGACTTCGCCCTTTTTGACGTAGCAAACGCCGTCCGCATCCACAACGTCGAGAGCGGCGATATGATCGGCGATACGCGCCGAAAGAGCTAATTTTTTGTTGTATTTATATCTTCCGACTCTGGATAAGTCATACTTTCTGCGGTCGAAGAATAAGTTTTCTATATAGGTTTTGATTGAATCGACGTTCGGAACCTCGCCCGGGCGCAGCTTTTTATTCAGCTCGATGACGCCCTCGTCCGGAGAATTAACGCCGTCCTTTTCCGTCGTTCCCATAATTATTCTGTCGTTATGGAAAAACGCGTTGATCTCGGCATCGTTAGAAAAGGATTTACCGGAATTTATCCAGCTGCGTTTTTCGTTCGCGATAAACTTAGGGTCGTTCGTGACCGCGCTTAAAGCCTTTAATAGCACAGACGCCTGAACCTTACGGGTCCTGTCTACCTGCACCCATAAAATACCCTTTTCGTCCTCTGCAAATTCAAGCCACGCGCCGCGCGAAGGGATATTGGTAGCGGAATAATGCGCTTGTCCAGTACGCTGGTCGTTAGAAAAATCAAAATATACGCCCGGGGAACGCACAAGCTGCGAAACGACTACGCGCTCGGCTCCGTTGATAATAAACGAGCCGTTCGGGGTCATAAGCGGGAAATCGCCCATGTATACTTCCTGCTCTATGACCTCGCCTGTTTCGGTCTTGACCTGACGGACGTTGACTTTAAGCGGAGCGGCGTAAGTAGTATCCCTGTCCTTACACTCCTTTTCGGTGTATTTGGGCTGGTTTTCTAAACGGTGGCCCAAAAAGTGCAGCTCGATACGGTTTGAAAAATCGGTGATAGGTGAAAAATCTTTAAGCACCTCGGTTATGCCGGTGTTAAGAAATTCCTCATAAGACGACTTTTGTACCTCGATTAGGTAAGGCATATCGATCACTTCCCTGACCTGCGCAAAGCTGCGCCTTTCGGTGTTGCCGTACCTGACTTTCGTGATTGTTCTCTCGGACATTAAAACTCTCCTTATATATAATGAAGGCCGGATAATTTGCGCAGCCGCAAAATCAACCCTTTTCCTTCACTTTATTTACCCGTTAGTGCGCTCTTTTAGCCAAATGCTTAATTTGATGAAAAATATATGTTTTAGTGGAATTTTGCCGTATTTTCACGCATTTTTTCCAAAAAAAGGCGACAATTTGCGATAGTACAGCATTATACAATAATACCATAATGCAGCCGACGCGGTCAACCGTTTTCAACAAAATATTTTTTACAAAATTTTTCAGAATTTTTTTGTATTTGCCATAAGTATTCTTTAGAAAGCGCTTGAAAACGTCCGTCGCAGAGTGTTACCGGCAAAGCGCATACCACTGTTATTGCGTTTGGGGAAGCCAAAATTTTTTAATATTTGACAATATAATTATTATTTGATAAAATGTAACCATTATATAAAACATTCGGGGGAATTATGAAAAAAGCTTTTGTCTCCGTTCTTTTTGTATTATTGACGTTATCGTGTTTTACGGCTTGCGGCGAAACAAAATACAACGTCACCGCTACTGAGGGTTCGGGCATCGCCAGTATTGAGCTGACCAACGACCTTGCGTCTGCAGGCGAGGATTGCGACGTTATTGTCAGTCTTAAACCAGGTTATACATACGACAGCCTCGTGGTCAAAGCAAACAATTTGCCGCTGACCGTCGTCGAGATGAATCCGTATAGTGCTAAATACACTATAAAAAACATCAATCAAAATGTTGCGGTTCATGCAGCCGCCGAAAATTTGCATGAAATAGAGCTAAGGATCGACGACTTTACCGCCGGCCTCCTGGATGCGCAGAAAATCGAAGTTTACGCAAATAGTACCAGTAAGCTCACGTTCTCCGATAAAATAGCCGTTTTCAGAGCAGAATACGGAATGTTCAGCTTCCTGCGGGTAAAATACAACGACAATACCATAGACCACATGTCAGTTGCGGCATTTGACGACGAAGAAATTGTCGATCCGCTCAGCAAAATGACATATTTTTATACGTCAGAATTAAAAGCCGACGAAAGAGTCTTCCCTCTAAAAATAACACTCGACGGCGACGACGATGAATTGAGCTTTGAACTTAATAAATATGTTCCCGACGGCAGCAAGGATTTGAAGACGTACATATCCGTATTCAACGCTACATCAGAACGCATTCCGTACGGCGAAAATATCGAATTTTCAAGGCTGATATATGGTGACAGCAACGATTACGCAATATATACAAGACCGTTGACTTCCTCTGTCTTTACCGAGGTCAGTAAGTCTCTTATCACAAAAACTCCTTATGAAACAGATAACGATTTTAACGTGCTTTCCGTCAGCCTCGGCCAACCCGCATTTTACGATATAGAGGTCATGCTGGAATGGGGAGGACATCCGCATGATCTTGGCGTAAAATTTGAAAGAGGCAGCAACTTTGCCGAAGACTATTTTCGCTCTGAGGCTCACCTGCTTTTACTTACTGACGGAGATTTGGAAAAAACAGAAGGGCATATGTATAACGACAGAAACGGCAGTTATTTTAATTTCCCGAATTATGCAGAATCTGAGTATAAAGCGACTTTGGGATATGTGTTCGAGATAACAACAACGTCCGACGTGCAGTTAGAAGTGTCTTGTGAGGGGCTGGACATTGTCCGGACTGATATGCGCAGCTATGATATTGGCGAAATAATGTGGGTTTACAAGGCAACGCCGAGTACTACAGGCAACGGCTTTATTCCAACATCTTCAATAGTTACGGTCAACAAAACCTCATCCGTACGCACTACGACCGTCAAGCTTGGCTCGGACAAATTCTACGTGCAATCCAACGGAAACGAGATTTTAAGCAGCCGCACTATTGAAAACCTGACGTATGCGATAATCGACAAAACCGCCCCCTGCACTCTCCCGCTCAGTTTTACTGCTTTTCCCGGCAATGGCGTAACTTTGCCGGCAAACAAAATACTTATTCTCAAAGTGACCAGCCACGTACAAGGCCTCGCTTATCTTTCAGGGCTGAATACTTACAACTTCGACAAAAGAAAAATAGAAAATGTCACCGACGGCGATAATACGGCATATCTTACCATTTCTGATGCAAGACATGTCACCGATACCATAAACTTCTATATTGTCACATCCTCGCAAAGCTAAATATAGTAAATTAAGGAAACGCTGAATAAATATTTTGAAAGCTGATTTACTATAACCCCTATTACAAGGGGCTGCCTCACGAGAAAAAAACTCGTGAGACAGCCCCTTTTTTCTTGTTTTTTGTGTTAGTAGGCGATGCTCCGAAACTTAAAGAGTAACTGACACGGTCATTCAAGTTTTTTAAAAGCACGCAATTTACTTGACTTTTCCTTTCCCGTTTAATATACTATTGAAAGTTAATATGACCGATTAAGATGAACTTTGCCACTATTTTCTTTTCCTTAAATATTATATGACAAAGTTTAAAAAATTCAAAAGACGGGAGGCGAGCAAATGAAACTTATCTGCAACGGAAACGATTTATCCGATGCCGTCGGCAAGGTTTTTAAAGCTGCCAGCACGCGCACCACTAATCCGGTCTTAGAGGGCATTAAGCTTGTCGCGCTGAACGGCTCGCTCACGCTTACAGCGACCGACCTTGAGCTTGCCATCGAAAAAACTATTGTAGCTCAGGTAAAGATCGAAGGCGAAACCGTAGTTCCCGGGCGGTTTTTTGCGGAATTTGTTAAAAAACTTACGCACGAGCAAATCGAGCTGACGCTTGATACGGCAAACCGCCTCAAAATAAAATACACCGATTCAGAGGGCATTTTGCAATGCCTTAACGCAAACGAGTTCCCCCCTGTAAAAGAACTCAGCGACGCTCAAAAATTCGCCATTTCAAAAAAAGAGTTCAAAGACCTTGTAAATAAAGTTTCTTTTTCCGTCAGCCTCGACGATGCCCGCCCCATGCTTAAAGGCGTGCTGCTCGAAATAAGTGACGTAAGCCTCACAGGCGTTGCGCTCGACGGTTACCGCCTCGCCAAAAGCGTCAAGCCTATCGAAAGGACGACCGCTATGATGAGCGCAGTAGTTCCGGCAAGATGCCTCAACGAGATCGCTAAACTTATCGACGACTCTTCCGATACGGTCGAAATATGCATCCAAAAGAACTACCTGATGGTAAATCTTGAACACACTAAAGTCACCACCCGCCTTTTAGACGGAGACTTTATAAACTATAAGCAGATCATTCCCTCAAACTTTGAAACCATCGTAACTATCCCCAAGGAACACTTTGAGTCGGGGCTTGAGAGAGCGATATTGCTCGCTAAGTCCGATAAAAACAACCTTGTCCGTTTCGACATCAAAGAGAACGTAATGCAGCTATCCTCCAATTCCGACATCGGCAACATCACCGAAAAGATCCCCGTGCGCTTAAACGGCTTAGATATCTCAATAGCCTTCAACGCCCGCTACTTCACCGAACTTCTGCGCTATGTTGAATGCGACAACGTCATAATCAAAATGACCAACTCCGTCAGCCCCTGCGTAGTAACCCCCGCCGGCTCCGTAGACGACTTTATGTACCTTATCCTCCCCGTGAGAATGGTATAACCACAAACAAGCCGGGCAATTTATGCTGCGTTCCCCGCGTATCGTCGTTATCCGCCCTGCGCAAAATTGCGTCACCAAAAATTGCCTTACTCCCCGTGAGAATGGCATAACCCAAAACAAGCGGGGCAATATCCCCGCATTACCCGCCTATCTTTATTACCCGCCCTGCGCAAAATTGCGTCACCAAAAATTGCCTTACTCCCCGTGAGAATGGCATAACCCAAAACACGCCGGGTGCAAAAATCCTCTTTCCTTTAATAAAATCACTTTTACACTCATCAACACCTTCATACCAAAAACCCTACAGCAAGGCTGTTTTCAGCCTTTATGCTTCTGTGGCTCAGCTGGTAGAGCGAGGCATTCGTAATGCCTAGGTCCGCGGTTCGAATCCGCGCAGAAGCTCCAAAAAACGGCACTATTTTTGTAAAATAGTGCCGTTTTTTTCATTTTAACAGTTTTTTTGACAAGAGTTTTTTGACGAGAGTTTTACAACAAAGTTCTTGTAAAACTTTTTGTAAAAATATTATCAAAAGTTACATAAGCTGCAAATGTTAAGCTATCAATACATTTTAGGCAAGCTGCATATCAATTTTTCATCTTTTTCTGATAATAGTCAAGAAAAAACAACTATTTCAGGAATTGGAAATACTTTTGAATATTCTAGCAATATAATAACCAATAACTACTCTTAAGAGTTAAAATTTTTCAATAGCTAATTAATACAAATTTGCGAAGATTTTTGAAGATTTGCGATAATTTGATAAAATTTTTATTATCTTGTGGATTTCTGTGGTAGAGATTACTATAGGTAATGCTTTTATTATTTATCCACCTATTGCTCAGATACTTAAAGCAAATTACATTGAGGAAAAAATGAATCTTTAATATCATTTTTAGACTTCTAATTCTAATAAAATATAAATTTTTGTAAAACTTTCTGTAAAACATTTTATACTAAAAGTCCAATGCATATATATTTCCACTTACAGCGTAACGCCGTTTTTCCAGATAGCTATCTCGCGGAACCCGTTTTGTTCGGACTTTGTGGGCGTTCCTTCGGCGGAATTTAAGATTAGGAAGAAAAGCGAGTCGGAGATTTTATCCGGCTCTGCGTTTTCACTAAGCAATCGGCCGGCATCGAAATCGATCCAGTTTTTCTTTTTTTCGCTCAAAAGCGTATTTGTTGAAATTTTGATCACCGGGACTGCGCCGCCCAAAGGCGTGCCGCGTCCGGTTGTAAATAAAATGATTTGCGCTCCGGCAGCGGCAAGAGCCGTGCAGGCGACTATATCGTTGCCAGGACCGTTTAAGACGGTTAATCCTTGTTCTTTAACTAATTCCCCATAGTCTATAACATCGACGACAGCAGTCGTTCCGCCCTTTTGAACACAACCCAGAGACTTATCGGCAAGAGTAGATATTCCGCCCGCCTTGTTTCCCGGCGAGGGGTTTTCGTCGATCGGTTCGCCGTGAGCTTTGTAATAATCCTTGAAATCATCTATAGTTTTTACAAGTTTGCCATAGATTGCCTTATCTTTGCAGCGGGATAATAAAACATCCTCCGCGCCGAACATTTCGGGAATCTCGGTGAGCACCGCGCTCCCTCCGCAAGCTATGATACGGTCACTCATTTGTCCGACAAGCGGGTTCGCCGTTATGCCGGATAAACCGTCCGAACCTCCGCATTTCAAACCGATTATCAGCGATGAAAGGCGGCAAGGAGTGCGAACGTCTTTTGAGGCTATATCTTTAAGTTCGTTAATCAGTTTCAATCCCGCCGCTATTTCATCAGTCTCGTTTTGTACGGTCATAAACTTAATGCGGCAGGCATCGTAATTATATTCTGAAAGCATTTTTTTAAAGCTTTCGAGAGTGTTGTTTTCACAACCGAGGGAAACTACAAGAACGCCTCCTGCGTTGGGATGCAGCACAAGTCCTCTAAGTATCTGCCTTGTTTTTTCGTGGTCGTCGCCAAGCTGCGAACAGCCGTAAGGATGCGTCAAAGCGAGCGCCCCGGTTTCCTTCGCCAGTTTTTCGCAAATGCCGTTTACACAGCCGACCAGCGGAACGACAAAAATATCGTTACGGATTCCCACTGTACCGAATTTTCGGCGGTACCCTAAAAACGTCCCCTCTTTTTTTGCGGCATCGGAAAGAAACGGACGGTAGCCGGCATAACCCTTTTTATCATTTAGCTGCGAGCGAATATTGTCCGTATGCGCGCGGTCACCCTTCAAAACATCTTCTGCCGCAACGCCAATCGGAAAGCCGTACTTTATGATTTCGGTTCCTTTTTTTATATCACAGACAGCGTATTTCATGCCGTCTGAAACCTTTATCGCAACGTTATCCTTTTCGTGGATTTTGTAAAACCGGTCATACATGGATAAGTTCCTTTACCGCGTCTTTAACGCCTTGTTTTTTGATATTGTCATAGCTTTTCTCAACGGCCTCGCAAAGTCCGTCAACGGCAGTTAAATCCTCGTCCCAAAGAACCTTACTTTTCATAAAAGTTTTTACATCTTCTATTTTTGCGACTTCGTCTAAATAGGCTTTTTCATCCTGCACAGCACCACCGGCGGTTTTGTAAAACTCAAAGCAAGCGGCAAGCGAAAAACTTAAAACCCCGGGAGCTTTTTTAAACTTTTGGGCATAATCTTTTATACTGGGTAAAACTCTCGTCTTAAATTTAGAAATCGAATTAAGCGCAATAGACAACAGCTTATGATTCAAAAACGGATTGAAAAAGCGCCCGATAACATCCTCGGCGTATTTTTTTAACGACTCGCCGGAAAATGAGGGAACGATTTCCTCGAACAGCCCTTTACGGATATAAGCGTTAAATGTTTTGTCTTTAACAAGCTGCTCTACTGTTTCCAATCCGCATAAATGCCCCGCAAGCACGCTCATAGTATGCGCGCCGTTCAATATCCGCACCTTTCTTGTGCGGTACGGCTGAAAATCGGACGTAACGATAATATCAAGACCACATTTTTCAAACGGTATCTGCTTGACTCGCGCATCGTTTGTTTGGACGACCCAAAGAAAAAACGGTTCGCAAACGTCTAAAAGATTATCCACATATCCGAGTTTTTGGCAGATTTCGTCCGCTTCGGCCTTGGGATACCCCGAAACTATGCGGTCAACTAAAGTATCGGCAAACACGATATTTTTTTCAAACCACTCAATAAAACCGCTCTTTAAATTCCATTTTTTTGCGTACCGCAGAACACATCCTTTCAGCTTTTCGCCGTTATTTTCAATCAGTTCGCAAGGCAGAACGATAAGCCCTTTGTCAGGCGCGCCTTTAAAATAATCATAGCGTTTAAGCAGGAAATCCGCCAGTTTAGCCGGAAAATTACGGTAGCTTTGCTGTCCCTCTTCTTCCTTTTCATCATAGCATATACCAAATTCGGTAGTATTTGAAACGATAAGCTTCAATTCGGGATTTTCAGCGAGCTTTAAGTATTCATCATAATTTTTGTATGGATCAATACAACGGCTGACGCTGTCTATAAGCTTAAAATTTTCAACCGCTTTCCCGTTCACCGCGCCGCGCTCTATTACCGTATATAATCCGTTTTGAGCGTTTATCATACCGGACATTCCGTTTTCCACGCCTTGCAGCAAGACGATACTGCCGTTGAATCCGACGTTATCGTTCAGATTTTGTACAACTACCGCCGTAAAGGCGCGCAAAAAGTTCCCTTCGCCGAAGCATAGAACCTTTTCGGGACGAATCGGCTTTTTCACTACTTCTACAATATTTTTCACTATCTTTGCACCCTTCCCGAACCGTCGCCTTGCGCGAGTTTAGATACTTCGTCAACGGAAACCTGATTAAAATCACCCTCGATCGTGTGCTTGAGCGCGCTTGCCGCCACCGCGAATTCTATAGCTTTTCGCGGCTCGTAAATATTTAATAAGGAATAGATAAGCCCCGCGCCGAATGAATCGCCGCCGCCTACCCTGTCTACTATATGCACCGCATATTTCTTTGAGAAATAATATTCACTACCGTCATACAGCATTGCAGACCAGTTATTGTCGTTGGCGGAAATACTTTCGCGCAGAGTAATAGCTGTATACTTAAAACCGAATGTGTCTTTTAATTGTTTCGCGACTGATTTATATGACTCGTGCGAAATTTTTCCGGCCGTGATATCCGTGTTTTCAGCCTCGATCCCGAATACGTCTTTGGCGTCCTCCTCGTTGGCGATACAAACGTCAACGTATTTCATCAGCGCGCTCATTTTCTCCTTAGCCTTGTCCTTAGTCCATAAATTTTTACGGTAGTTAAGATCGCAGGAAACCGTTATCTTTTTCTTTTTGGCCTCTAAACATGCCTTTTCGCAGGCAAGATACGCATTGTCCGACAACGCAGGCATTATTCCCGTAAAATGGAACCATTGCGCGCCGTTAAAAATTTTATCCCAATCAAAATCGCTTTCCGAGCATTCGGCGATTGCCGCGCCTGCCCTGTCATATATGACCTTAGAGGGGCGCTGGCTTGCGCCTTTTTCGAGATAGTATATACCTACCCTTTTCCCGCCGCGCGTAATAAGGCTTGTGTCCACGCCGTATCTTCGAAGCGAATTTACAGCCGCCTGACCTATTTCGTGCGCGGGCAGCTTCGTGACGAAAGCCGCGTCAAGACCGAAATTCGCTAGGGAAACTGCTACGTTCGCCTCGCCGCCTCCGTAGGTCGCGCCGAACGTTTCTGCCTGTACAAAACGGTTATACCCCTCTGGGGCAAGCCGTAACATAATTTCGCCGAATGTAATAACTTTCTTCATACTTTTTCACACTCCTTAACAATTTTCATTGCCTCTGCGGTTACGGAGGCAATATCGCCTTTCATCATAAAGCTTCCGCCCACTGCATAAATTTTCGGATTTTTCAGGTATTCGGCTAAATTTGAATTATCCGCGCCGCCCGTCGGAATAAACCTGACCTGCGGAAACGCCGCGCCGAGCGCGTTTATCGCGGACAGGCCTCCGTAGACCTGAGCGGGAAAAAATTTCAAAATATCGAGTCCGTATGACAACGCTTCCATGATTTCTGTCGGCGTTACGCAGCCGGGAAAATATGGGATATTATGTTTATTGCAAACTTCCATAACCTCCTTAGAAAATCCAGGGCTGACGATAAACTCCGCGCCCGCCTTCAAAGCCTCATCACATTGTGAACCGTTTATGACCGTTCCCGCCCCGATAAGCATTTGCGGAAACTCTTTTTTGGCGAGTATTATTGCGTCTTTTGCGCAAGCTGTTCGGAAAGTTATTTCCGCGACAGGAAGCCCGCCTTTTGTCAACGCCGTTATAGCCGGAACCGTTTCTTCAAGATTTTTAAGTACTACAACAGGTATAACACGATACTTTTCAATAATTTCATTTGCTGTCATTTTTTTTGATTCCAGAAGCAAAAATGCTTGCTTGCAAGGGCATTTTTGCGCCACCGACAAAGGTGCATACCCCGCGCTTTAGCGCGGAAGGCGCGCCAAAGGCGCGAGGTGCAGAATTTATCCTGCGGTATGAATACCCTTTATTATTTCCTCTTGCTTTATGTATTTTTTTATGTTAGAATAAAAATGTAAGCGGTTACATTTTTGTATTAAATATATGTTATCACGCTCTTATTTATTTGTCAAGAGGAAAATAAAAATTATGAATATTTACGATATTGCTAAAATCGCGAATGTTTCTACAGCCACCGTATCCCGATATATCAATAAATCGGGATACGTGGGCAAAAAGACCGCCTCCGCGTTAGAGGCGATCATTTCTAAGACCGGGTATTCGCCTTCCGTCGCAGCGAAGACTTTATCTACCGGAAATTCCTTTAAGCTGATAGGTCTTGTTTGTTACAATATAGACGACCTTTATTACGCCAAGTCCGTTTCTGTTTTAGAAAAGGAGCTGAAAAAAAGCGGCTATGAAATGATTTTATCCTGTACCGGAAAAAGCATTGAAGAAAAAGAAGCGGCGATCACTATGTTAATAAGCAAAAGCGTCGACGCTATTATTTTTATCGGTTCTGTGTTTATGGACGGCAGCGGTAAAATAATAAAGGATGCGGCGCAAAAAGTTCCCTGCTTTATTATTAATGCCGAAATAAGCGGTAATAATATCTTTTCGCTCTATTGTGACGACCGCGCGGCAGTAAGGTCGGTAACGACGCAATTATTAGAGTCAGGCTGCAAAAAACCTTTATTTCTTTATGACGTGCAAACCTACGGCAGCGAACAAAAAAAACAAGGTTTTTTAGATACTGTCAAAAACGGCTGCTGTGTAAATGTTCCGGAAACTTTTGACGAAATCATTATATCATTACATAAAATTTACGAAAAACATCTTCCCGACGGTATAGTCTGCGCAAACGATTTAATTGCTGCCGCTGTATTGTCTTATTTAAAAACCAGAAATATCTGTGTACCCCATCAAGTTAAGGTAATCGGGCACAATAATTCGCTTCTTGCAAAATGCTCGTCGCCTACCCTTACAAGTATAGATAACCGCGTAGAAGCGTTGTCGGAGGCCACCGCCCAAAATATCGTAAAGCTTTTTGACGGTGAAAAAATACAAAATAAAATTAAAATAGATTATATTATAAAAAGAAGGGGGAGTTTTTAATATGAATTTTTTAGATGATAATTTGTTGCTTGAAAGTGATTTGGCGGTCAGTCTCTACAACGACTACGCCAAGGATATGCCGATAATCGACTATCATTCGCACTTATCTCCGCAAGAGATAGCCGATGATAAGAAGTTTTATAACCTGTCGGAATTGTGGCTGAAAGGCGACCATTATAAATGGCGGCTGATGCGCAACTGCGGCGTAGATGAAAAATACATCACGGGCGATGCAGCCGATAAAGAAAAATTTATTAAGTTCGCAGAAATTTTACCGCTCTGCATAGGTAACCCGATTTACATTTGGTGCCATTTAGAATTGAAAAAATATTTCAATATAAGCGGGGAAATTAATGAAGAAACTGCATCGGATATTTTCGACAAGACCGCCGCTATGATGAAGGACGGCTCTTATTCGGCGCAAAAGCTGATAAAGGGCTCGAACGTCAGTTTATTATGCACAACAGACGATCCGCTCGACGATCTTAAATGGCATAAGCAAATCGCCTCATCCGGATTTCCTGTAAAAGTTTCCCCCACTTTCCGCCCCGATAAAGCAATCAATATAGATAAAGCAGGCTTTGCCGATTATGTGAAAAACCTAACAGGCAAAAAGAAACCGGCGCTTGATAATATTTTATCCGCGCTGTCCGCCAAGCTTGATTATTTCCAAAACGCCGGGTGTTTTATTTCCGACCACGCGCTGGATAATTACACTTTTATGGACTGCTGTCGCTTTGAAGCCGAAGAAATAGTGGAAAATGCAATAAATGGCGAATACCTTTCTAAGGAAGAAGTTGAACAATATAAGACATTTATATTGCTGTTTTTAGCAAAAGAATACAGCCGCCGCAATATGGCTATGCAGCTGCACTTTTGCTGCCAAAGAAACAACAACACACCGATGTTTGAGCGCCTAGGCCCGGACACCGGCTTTGATTCAATTAACAGCTCCCGCGATCCGCATAAACTCGTTGCCTTTTTGAATATGCTGGAAAGCGAAAACACGCTGCCCAAAACGATTATTTATTCGCTCGACCCCGGCGACGATAAGCTCATCAATACAATTATCAACTGCTACCAAGGCAGCGGCATAAAAGGAAAAATTCAGCACGGTTCGGCGTGGTGGTTCAACGACACCAAATTTGGCATGAAGTCGCACTTAAAAAGCCTGTCCGAATACTCAGTACTGGGCAACTTTATAGGTATGCTCACAGATTCGAGAAGTTTCACTTCCTACGTCCGCCACGATTATTTCAGACGAATCTTATGCAATCACATTGCCGAATGCGTCAATTGCGGCGAATATCCCGAAAACATCCCTGCTCTGAAAAAACTTACGCAAGATGTTTGTTACAATAACGTCAAAAAATATTTTGAAGTTTAAATTGCCTTAACTAATTCTTCAATTAGTGTACGCAAACTGCAATTCCTTCCCTTGAATTAGTAAGTAAAAAAATATTGCTTCTGAAATCTTCACGCGCTAAAACTGCTCAAATGTCTCCTTGTGAAACTTGTCACCCATTAAGGTTTTTAAAATTACTTGAGCGTACATTCTTACGCCGAAATCGTTGGGGTGGTTGATATTATTTGCCAAATAGTCACGCGTTTTTTTACCCATATTTTCAAGTTCCTTTGACATGCTGCAAACGGGAGCTACGGCGACGTTTTCATATTTTTTTGCAATTTTATTAAGAGTTTCTTCAAAATATCTTTGATTGCCAAGCCAAGTACTTTCAGTGTTGGGGAGCATACTCGAAACAAGTAAAACGTTCGAACCGGGATTATCTTTTAGAAAAGCTTTAATCATATTTTCGGTATTTTCTTCATAAACAGCTAACCTTGTGAACGAATCATTCATACCAAAGGCCAAAATTAATAAATCGGCTTTTTGGTCGAGAGCTTTTTCTTCAAAATTATTGATACCGTCTGTAGATGTCCATCCTCCTACAGCCTCATTCATATATTTTATTTTAGAGCCGGTTTTTTCCTTTAAAAAATCACAAACCATTTGAGTCCACGAAGGCGTGTACGGACTAACATTACCGCCCGAAATAGTTCCGCTTGCATTGCAGCCCGTGGTTATGCTATCTCCGTAAAACATTATTTCTGCATTCCCGGAACCTAACTTTTGGATAAAAGACGAGAATTTTTTCTCTTGCGATGCAGGAACAAAACCGTTATAGGCATCATCGTGACTATATGTTACCGCCATTTGACGGGATGTAAACATATCTCCCTCACCATACTTTAAATACCTTTGAGCATCAAATTTTTGCTCAACTTTTTCCCGGTCGATCGGGATAGAAACAGCGTCTTCTGATGAGCGGTAGTATTCGTCAATCTCAAAATACGGCATTGCAGAATCCTTTGTCCGCGTTATTGTTTTTCCGCTTAAAGTATAGTCCTTACCTTCGGTATAGGTTATATCAAGCCCATAATTGCGTACCGAAATAATATTTGAAGGCTTATACATCAAGCTTACCGACGATTCTTTGCCTACGAACATAATCGTTTCGTTATAAATTTCACGGGTATTCCATAGCGGCTGTAAGTAAGCCTGTATATTATATGTGTCCACAGTAATCAAATCCTTTTTTTTAGCTAATTTATTTGGCGAGCCACAGCTTGAGGCGACTAAACTAAAAACAATTACCGCAATAATCAATACTTTTTTGAATTTATTTTTCACATTTCCCTCCATTTAACCGGCAAATTTTCAGCTTTCAGATCAATCAAAGTCTTCTATTTTCCAATTATCGCGCCAGCGTATTACGGGCTTACCGTTCTCAAAAGTTATCGGCAACCAAACATAATCTGCCTTCGAGGTATTAAACGAAGAATATTTATTAAACTCTGTAAAATGCACTCCGTTCAAAACCGAATCCCACAAATTAGGCATATCTTCAGGTAAATCTGTAAGCCATCTGTCGCCCAGCGCGATATAAAGATTCTCTTTATCAGGATGCTTAAAAACAGATGAAAACTGAGCTGAAAATGAGTTTTTATCTTTATCGTCAATGCAAGGATCCCCAAGACTTTCCCACACTCCGAAATAATTATCGCAAACCGCGATATTAGACGGATTAGAGAAATAACCTGTCGTTCCGGATGTCAGTAAATATTTTTTGTTGTTTTTTTCAAAAAAAGCCGGAGCTTCGCGCACGAACGGCGGTGCTCCAAATTGCATATTAACAGAATAATTGCCCGTAACATCAAGATAATCCGGTGTAAGCTCCGCGCAAACAAGATTAAAATGCACTTGTTCAAAATAAATATAAGCTTTTTTATTTTTTTGGTCAACTACTAAATCGAAATCACCTGAATTAAAGCCCAAAGGATGAAAATATTTTACGACTTTAAAGGGTTTTTCTATATTGTCAGAAACGGCTACACACATATATTGGCACTGCCAATCGTCTCTGTCATCATTACTGCCGGCAAGCTTTATCCACATAACAAAACGTTTATCTTTTTCGTTGTAAATAATATGGGGACGATCCACAATTTTATTGGGATGCAACGGACTTTTTTCATCCGTTTCCGGAAACAAAATCGTTCCCACTTTCTTCCAGTTATAAAAATCATCCGATGAATAAAGGTTTACTCCGTTGTGCCAAATCCCGTTTCCTGAAACAGTATTTTCTTTATTTTCGCCATACCAATAAAATTTATTACCAACATATAACATCGAACCGCCGTGAGCCTGTATTCTGTTGCCTTCTGTATCAAGCCAAACTTTGCCCGGATTGATGCAATCATATTTTTTTATCATATTATTTTTATCCCTTTTCTATATTATTTTAATACCAAATTCAATAAAACTATATTCGGGCTGCCATAATTCACCCAAAGGATCGCACCAGCCGCGTTTATCTGTGAAAGACGAAGGACCGACAAACTCTGGATCCCCCGCGGTATTATGAAAAGGACCAAAGAAGTTACGGTTAGTTGAATAAAGTTCCAAAGTTATTTTATTTGATCCGTTTACTAAATAATCGGTAATATCTATAGTATAAGGCGGCCACAAAACTGATTTGACAATTTTATCGTTCACGATAATGTTTAACGACGGACAAGACTTTTTAAAACATAATCCATATTTTTTACCGGGTTCAACATTTATGTTAATAGTTTTTGATAATTCAACAGAGCCTCTAAAAAATAATAGTCCGGTCTTTGTCAGGTTATGCGTATCTGTTTTGCAATTAAGTTTGCCTATATAAAAATTTTTTGCTTCTAAGCAATTAGGTTTTTCAACAAATTCGTCCGCATAAACGCCAAAGTCTCCTAACAAATAGACATTTTCAAGCTCCGAGATATAAGTAATTTTATTTTTTTCCGTATCCAAAACACCGGGGTCGTTCATAACATGATATATATATTCGGATTGCTTAAATTCTGTATGTATTTCTACTTGATTTTTACCGATCAGAATATTTTCCGACACAGAATAAGCGTCGAGTTTAAGCCCGCTATAAAAATACGATGATTTACTCTGCGAAATATCCTTGCCGTTAAGATATACTTTGCCGTTTTTCATCGTTTCAACAGCAAAAAACATTTTAGAGGGTTTTTCAGATACGTTAAAGCTATATCTTAATTTTAAATGTGCGTCTTTCCTTGTTTCGATAAGCTTTTCAAACAACAACAAAACATCCGGATACTGAATAAAGCTTTCGTCATTTACGGAACATTCCGGACAATCTAAAACAAAAGCATTATCATTATTAAGTTTTAAGTCCCATAAATTTCCGTCGTTATTTACTACAGAATAGATTTTATCGATTTCGTTATTTTTTTGCCGGCTTTCCATTAAAAGCATCGATTCAAAAGGTTGAAAACGTATTTCTTTTTCCGGCAACAACAAAGAAGAAAAATCGTTCAGGTCGTAACGCTCAAACGTATCTGTAACTTTGATAGTTGTAATCTTATCTTCAGTATTTATAAGATAATAATATTCCATATCCTCGTATCTGCGTTTAAAAATTCGAAGATTATTAGTATTATCAAAAAGTTTTTGCTTTTTTGCACTGATTATAAGGTTTAAACTTACCGTTTCGATTTTTTGGAAAAACGTTTCAACTTCACTACTCTTATGTCCCTCCAACATAAACGGAGCTCGCGATTCAATAACAATTTCACCGCCTCCGGCACTAAATTCCTTGATAAAATCAAAAGTTTCTTTATCTAAATTCATCAAATCAGACAAAATTATTGTTTTATAAGAGCACTCGCCTATTATAAAAGTGTTCTTATTAACTTTACCGTATTTTTTCAAAATGCACTCTGAGCCTATGTCGTAATCGATTACAGCGTCATCTAATTTTTGACAAACATTTTCAAAATTTCTCTCAATAATTTCGCAATCATTATTTCTGAAGCCGTTCCAATAACAATAAGCTGATTTGACGGGAGAAAACACTAAGATATCGCAAAGCCTCTCGCTTTGCGAAATAAGAGCGGCCAACTTATCGCAATAATCATTAAATATTTTCATATTAGGCCACCAGGGCTGATGTATAAATAAAGAAGGCGGATAATCTCTTTTACGGTTGCCCTGCAAAGAATAAGCCATCAGGTGCTGACATGTCAAATCAACACCGTTGAAATACATCCATTCGGCTATATTTTTCAATTGCGCCGGCGTAATACTCCAGCTTGTTAGCGAAAACATTTCGGAGAGTACTCTTTTTTTCCCCGTTTGTTTGGCAATCGAAGAAATCTGGCGCGGGATAAAATTTTTGCCTATTTCGCGTCCAAGCCAATCTAGTCCGGGATAGTGCATATAATCCATCGCCGCCATAAGATCTCCAGAAGATTCCATTTGACCTGAGAGAGAATTTTCGTCATAACCATGACCGGTCAAAATATAGCCGTTTTTATCGCACCAATCATAAATTTGTTTATAATAATTATTTACCAAAAGACAGTTGGCAATATCATAATAACGGTATCTAAATTCTTTGAATCCTTCTCCGTTTATAAATAAAAGACCTAAAAATTTTTTATAATCTTCACCGTAACGTGCAACATATTCTTCTTCTATATATTTTGAGTGAGGGCACTGCTTGACTCCGAATTGGGGTTCATCCGTAAAAAACCCTTTAAAGCCGTCACCGAAAAGCTCTTTGTATTTTTCATGCGTCGAATCTATAAAATATTTAACTGCTTCCGGATTTAAAATGTCGGCATAATCGCAGCTTTCCATGTAATAAACCGCACATCTGGGAAAAGTTATATTATCATCAGATTTAAGCTCGGTGCCGTTTACTGTATCATAAAAGCCTATAATGTTTTTAACTGATTGCGCCTCGCTCAAAGAATTAATAATTATACTCTTCAACCACTTTACGCAAAAATTTTTATTTTTTTCGACAACCTTACCGCCTGCAAAACCGCTGGGCCAACCGTTTTCATCATAAATATAAGCATCAATCCCTAACTGCCGGGCTTCTTCAATGCCGGCTTTTATGGCGTCGAACCATTCATTGCTCATATATTCGGTAGTACAACCGCCGCGCGCATGCATAAAAAAGCCGCCGACTCCGCCCTCGGACATTTCTCTGACCTGCTTTCTGATTTCGTTCGGATCAAGCTTATCGTTAAACGACCAAAATGGCAGAGATTTATATTTATACTTATTATTGCAAATTTTTTGAAACATAGATTTCATGGCGTTAGATATTTTTTAACTCCTGCTCAATTATTGTGTGATTGAATATACCGCCTGACTTTTTTTTGTACTCGATCGCCTCGTATAATAAACGTCCTATTTCTTTGCCCATTTGATATTTCGGAATTTTTACACTTGGAAATTTATATCCGCACTTTTCCTGAATAGCCGAATCAAATCCGAATCCGCCAAAGAGAAAATCTATGCCGTAAACAAAACTGGCTTTTTGCAGACAATTTATTATAGGCAAAGCTAATGCGTCATTATGAAGAAAAATTCCTGTTTTATGTTTTCTGGAAAGTTTATCTTTAATTTGATCAAGAGCGTTATCTTCCTTAATATCAATTATTATGCTCTGCATATTGTGACTTTTTACTATCGTTTCATAACCTTTTTTACGTTCGTGAATTGCCACAAAATCAGTATCCCCTATCAAAACATGGATAAGCTTTTGGCAGCCGCGGTCAATGAGAGTTTCGCAGATTTTCATTGAAGGAATGACGTCATTACAATAGACCGAGTCACAAATAAAATCTTCGGGCGGTTTTCCAAGCATAACAAAAGGCACGTTATGTTCTATCATTAGCTTATAATTACGCATAGACTTATCAAAAACATTACGTAAAGGAGTTATTATAAAACCGTCAATTTTAGAGTCTATCAATTTATTGATGTTTTGAAATTCCTCAAAAAAGTTTTTTCCCTCAACGGTTATGAGATCATATTTGTACTTATAAAAAGTTTGCCTGAGCGAAACTTCCAGTTCCTGATAATATCCAGGATCCGGCACGACAAACGAAACTTTTTTATCAGCTTTTGCATCAGATTCATAGTAATAGTTTTGCTCAAGTTTTTTTATTGCATCTTTGCTTACTCTTGTACCGTCACCAATTCTCCGAATAACATAACCGCATTCTTCCAATCTTGCGTAAGACTTACGTACTGTACCGCGTGCAACCCCGAAATAAGAAGCAGCCGCCAATTCTGAGAGAATCAAATCATTAGATTTTAATTCACCCGTCAGAATCTGATTTACATTGTAATCAAAAATTTGATCGTCAATAGTTAAAATCTTATTAATCATTTTCTAAGACTACCCGCATATTTGTAAATACCTTCAAGATTTCCGTTATAAAGCTCACATAAAACTTCTGCGCGCTTCTTGGGCATAATTTCACCGTTACTGTTCGGCTCTGTAAAAAAACCGTAGTAAGGCTCGCCGGATCCAAGTTCACTGCCTGCGGTAGATGAATCGTTATACATGCGGAAAGAAAAAAGTGTTTCGACAAACGGCATATCGTTTTTGATATAATTGTACGCATCTCTTAAATATTTGCCTGCGTTTATATCGCGGCTTTCTTCGCCCATGTCGATAAATCCGAACTCAGATAAAACAACTTTTTTTCCATTATCGCCGTATTTTTTTGCTACATCGTAACATGTGATATTAATATCGCGCCACTCTTCATCGACTTCATAGTCAAACTTTATTGTATTATAGGGATGCCAACACAATACGTCGAAATAATCGTCAGAATTTGTTGACTTTACACTTCCGGCAGGGAAATTACCCGATTTAATATCTTTATAAATGTTTTCAAGACAGATCTCAACATACTTCATACTTCCAAAAGGAGCCAGCCCCGGCATAACAGAAACGCTTGCAGGATTACCCTCTTTAATGCCCTTTGTCGCGTAATACATATAATCTGTCATGATTTTGCACTTTTCTGCGCTAGAATAGGCGTTTCCGGTTACAGGCTTTAAGAACGGGTCATGGTTCATTTCATTGCCAACTTCCCAATAGGTAATCTCAGGAAAAGCTTTTGCCGTAGTTTCCCAAGCCTGACGGTTTTCTTCTAAAAATTGCCTATATTCGGAATTGGCGGTTTCATCTCTTGAGGGAACCATGCTGGAAAATCCGCCGTCATAGTAATAATAATGATTCATAGCGATAATATGTTCTATACCGGCGTCTTTTAGTTTTTTGATTATATTTTTAAATTTTACAATACCGCTGTTAATGAGCGTTGTCGGAGAAGATAGATATTCGTTTTGGTGCATCCACAATCTGGCAGCTTTAACATTCATCTGTTTATAAAGATCAATAGTTACATCAAGATCAAAATTTTTTACATTGCTTGCACCCAAAGGCTCTGCAAATCCGTTTAAATATTTGTCACGTTCGTTAATATATCCGGGACCCTTAGGTGTATTATCATTACATCCCGCCGCTATGCCGCACATAAAAAATGCAGCCAAAATAACCGAAATAATTTTTTTCATAATAATCTCCCTTTTTAACCTTTTAATCCGCCTGCGCTGGTATTCTGAATGATACGTTTTTGAAAAATCGAAAAAATAGTTATGGTTGGAATGATTGAAAACACCATTGCTGCAAAAAGAGTAGGATAATCCTGACTTGTATATTCGTTTCCACCCGAATTTCCGTATGTAAGCGACTCTGCAATTTTTTGTATTCCTACTGCAAGCGTCATGTGCCCTCTTAAAAATAAATAAGCCGTTTGAAAGTCGTTCCAATTATTAATAAAAGAAATTATGGCTACAGCTAACATTGCAGGTATCGCTTGGGGTAACATGATTTTATAAAAAATTTGAAATTTATTGGCTCCCTCAATTTGTCCTGCTTCGGCATAGCTCCAAGAGACACTTTTAAAATAGCCGTATAGCAAAAAGAAATTCATACCGAAACCGCCTAGTGACAATGTGATAACGCCGATATGCGTATTAAGCAGTTTAGTATCTGCCATAAGCCTGTAAAGCGCGGACAATGAACCTGCGGTTGGAACGATCATAACGACTATTGCTATGGTGTAAATCAGTTTTTTTCCTATGAAATCATATTTTGTCAGCACATATGCGGCAAGCGAGGAAGAAATTACCATCGCAAACGTAGAGCCCAAAGAAATTATAAGGCTGTTTGCGAACATGTTAATAATACTAAAATCAATGTTTTTATCGTTAAAAATTCTTATATAAGAAGCAAACGTCCATACTTGGGGCAGTGCGATCGGCGAGTAAAAAAATTCACGCGCGCCTTTAAACGAATTAAGCAAAACAAACAGAAGCGGCAGCAATAAAGTTATAGAGTATAAAACGAATATCACAAACGCAATATAATACGTCAAATGCTTAAGTTCACTATTTTTATTTTTTTTGCTTTTCATGCTTACCGCTTCCATTTTTTTGCTCTCCGACTAAAATAAATTGTTTTAATGCAATAATTTATACTTTGCGCTTAATTATAAAACTAACGAATGCAAGCGGTAACAGGTTTAGCATTCCCAACGCTCCCTTGCAGCCTTTCTTGCATCCCGCAGGACCTTCAGGCGCGGGTGTAGGAGGATCAGTTTCTTCAAGCGTTTCACCAGATGCAGGCATATTAGTATTGATAATTTTGAGCGCGCTTACAGAGTAATTAGCATTTTGAGAAAACTTAAAACCGATAGCGCCAGAATATACAGCCCCGCTTACTTCTGCGAAAGGCTCATTCAAAAGTTCTGCCGGCTGACCTTCCTGAAGCGCCGCAATTGTCACTTTTTCTCCTCTTACTTCTATTCTGATATGAGTTTCTTTAGTAAATACGTTAAATAAAGAGTCAACTTCTTTGTCAACAAAAAAGTTTTTGAAAACAACCTTGCCGGCTCTGGTAAACTCTATTTCGTAATTGCCAAGATCTGCATTTTTTGCAAATATAACAGATACGGAATCGGTCTGTGAACTCACATTATTTATAACAAAATCAAAAATAAAGTTTTTATAAGTTTTCGTTGTAGTAAACGTGCTGCCAAGAACCGCGTCAGCGATCATTAGCTTATTATTTGAAATACTGACTGCCGCATTAGTTTCAAACAGATCGCTCTTAAAATTATTGAAGTCCGCTGTATAATGAGTTCCTGTCGCCGGAGCAACAGCATAAAATTCTTTACTGACCTCTGTCTCTCCCTGCTCGGGATTCGTTACTGTAACCTTTAAAGTATATTTGCCTTGCGATGTAACTTTTAAGCTGCTTAAGGAAACGTCTGACCAGTTTGTTTCTCCGTCTTTTTGAATCTCAGCTTTAACAGTCAATTGATCTGCAGTAAACGCATTGTCGGCAGCCTTTGGATCGATCGAATAGGTTTTGCCTGTTTCTAATTTTGATGCAAGGTCTGCTAAGCTTGCTGTAGGAATGGGTAAAACTGCTGTAGGAAATAAATAAGTTTTAATTTTACCGTTTGCAATGGCTTCGTTCATATGAACGTTTTTCGTCCACAGATTTAAACCGGCTTCGATATTATTATACTTAAAATCGTCACTAAATACTGTTTTACCGCCTTTTTCCACTATAACATTGTATACGGTTGCGAAAGTTCCGGCGCCGGACATAAGAGCGACACGTACTTCTTTTCCGTTAAGAACAGAACTTACAACAGCAGTATTTGCTGCATTTTCAATTTTGACATCATTTTTATAGAGAGTTACAGTTCCGTCGGAAGCTATATCAAAAGATAATTTTGTACGCTCCATCATATTAAAATCAAAAATAATATCATTAGAAGGATTATACACAAAATTAGTATCAAAGCCCATGATTTTAGCGGTGTCTGCTCCGTAGACGAAATAATTTGCCTCAGAAGCCAAATCTGCATAACTTGCGCTCAAAATTGAAAGTCCCATCCAGGTCATATATGTGTCAATTTTTAATTCATACGACACTTTAAACGGAGCTTTAAAAGTTTCGGTTGAATAAATTGCCGCTCCATGATCGCCGTTTTTAACTATATACTCTTCCCTGTCAAGCTCTTCTTCTGCCGTAGGGAAAAGATATGCCTGGCTGCCTCCGTTTATAGAAGCCTTCATAACCTCGCCAATAGTCCACAAGTTGCGGCCTGTTTCAAAGTTATTATAAGCAAAGTTGTCTTCAAAAGAAGTTTTACCGTCTTTTTCGAGCTTAACATTATACACAGTAGAGCAAGTTCCGTCGCCGCCCATAAGACCTATGCGGACTTCCTTACCTGCTTTAACAGAATTAATACTTACTCCGTCAGCAACACCTTCTAATTTAACGTCGTTTTTATACAGAACCATAGAACCGTCTTCCGCTACGTCAAAAGTCAATTTTGTGCGTTCCATCATATTAAAACTGAACGCAATATCGTTAGAAGGGTTATAAACGAAATTAGTTTCAAAACCCATAATTTTAGCTACATCAGCACCGTATACAAAATAATTAGCCTCTGACCCTAAGTTTGAATAATCTGCGCTCATAAACGACATAGCCATCCATGTCATATAAGCATCCATTTTAAACTCAAAAGAAACCTTAAACGGTGCTGTAAAAGTTTGGGTTGTGAATACAGCCGCACCGTGAATTCCTCCGTTAACTTGATAAACAGCACGCTCAGCAGGAGCAGGTTCATCGGCTTTAGCAGCCATAGGTAATGAGAATGCCGTCATGCAAAGCGCCGCAATACAAGCAATTATTAATATTTTAAATTTTTTCATAATACTTTTTTCCTCACTCCGCTAAATTAATGACTGAGACATTGTCAATATCCATGACAACGCTAGAACCTGATACAATACAGAAATAGCCGGATGTATTAACATTTTCGAATACTAGTTTGGGAGTATCCAACTCCATTTCCGAATCACCGAAGTTTTTAAAGTAAACCGATAAAGTTCTGTTTTTTGCAATGAAAATGAACGTCATACCATCCGAAACTGTCCAATCCTTGCTTTGTTTCAAAAAATTATTTTTTTCCGACAGAGTAGTAGAATAACCCGACGACAGTTTCATCTGTGTTATTAAATCCAAACAAGTATTATTTTCAATTTGATTAAAAATGAAAACAGGATTTTCCATAAAATTTGCAGACCAATTATTTTTGCCCAGAGATAAACCAAACCATGTTCCTTCACCCGCATTTACAGACAAATAAGTAACATCAAATTTAAAAATAAAATCTGCATATTTTGAGGCAGGACCGAATTGAGAAACTCCGTCAAGACTCAGCCTTCCGTCAGGCGTACCCGAATCGTTGTTGGAATAGCCGTTGACGCCGCCCGATGCCTTCCAAAAAGAATTGAAACCTCCCATTTGTTCAACACCGGTAACAATATTTTCCTTTAATAAACTAAAGTCGGCATGTTGATCGCCTCCAAAGCCGGTTCCCGTTTTTGAATAGGTAATTCCTGTTAAAATAAAATCCGTGATCTTAGCATTTACTGCTCCGTCAATAGCTTTTGAACCGAATGAAAACTTGCCGACAAACTCATAATTTTTAAATTCCGCAGCTTTTACATTCTCATTATAAACCGTCAGCCCTCCGTCATAACGTCCGCTTATTCTTATGTTTGCGCCGACAAAATCAGCTGCGGGTATTTTAGCTACACCTAGTGAAACTTTGTCTGTTCCGTCTGATACGCTAATCTTTTCATTCTCATTAATAAATTGCAAACTTTTCGCTTTTGCTGTACCGTGAGCGAAGTTAAGAGCAAAATTCTCACCAGCTTTAAGAGTCGCCGCATCTAGTATCAATGAAAAACTCATATTAAATACATTGTAGCAGTCTGCGTCTTTTACAATTTCGGTTTTGCATACAACGCTATCGTTTTTAGCTTCGCTGAATGCTAGATATTGCTTCTTTCCGCTCAGGACTTTATCTCTTGAATTGCCCCAATATCTGAACGTAACATCCTTTTTAAAATCTTGAAAATAGTAATACCCTACAGCCGTTTTTTCAAAATCTTCATTAACGATGACGGTTCCGTTAGCGGCGGTTATACAAAAATTATCAAACGAAACCGATTGCCCCATTGCTCCTAGCCCCGCCCAGCCGCCGATCATTACGCCGCTGACAGTTGCCCGTAAAGTATAAGATGCGTCGGGATCATTTTGCTTTTTTAAATATATTTTAGCCGTACTGCTGTCTAAAACAGCCTCATCGGTATCGCCTGTGCCTTTAGCATATTCAATCTTGATCGACATCCAACCTGTTTTAAAGCTTTCTCCGTCTCTTAAAATTTGCGTATAAGCCGCATCTTTTTGTGATTGCTTATGAAAATTCAAGAGCTGGTTTTGATCGTTAATAAAAATCAGAGCCGTGGCTGTGCCCGCGGATTTATCGGGATCAGGTATTCCGGATACGATATCAAACCAATCGGCTGTCTGCTCTCCGACATCAACAGTTAACGTGTAGTTATCGGGCAGAGGCGTTTTAATTGTGTCGTCATATCCTTTCTGATAATTTACGACTTCCATAAATCCGAAATTATTAATTTGCAGAACACCCTTTCCCTCCGATAGGGCTATTTTATCCGAGCTTGGATTCTCCCAGGCATTCAGGCCGCCGGTAAAATCGTCTTTAAAAACGACTGAAAATTTTTCCGCGGCTTTGATAGGCTGCACAATGCTTTGGCTTGTTTGAAATGTGATAATAAACGCTAAAATAAACACAAGCATTACAGCCTTAACAGATATTCCCGACCTACTTTTTGATAATCTCATTTTCCCTCCTAGTTTTTAAAACTCAATATCTTGAGCAAAAATTTTCTCTACAATGAATTTTATAAGAAATACAATTGGAATTCCAAATAAAGAAAATAGTATACCTATTGTTGCCGCGTCAATACGCGTCGTGCTTTTTTGTACATACAAAAAGATTTGCATTGCGATCGTTGAAACAGAGCCTTGAATTCCGCCTATATCCGAGACCAGTAAATAAGGCTGCAAATAAAATGTAAATATTGCCATTGTATTTAAAATGATCAGGGTACTAAGAGTCGGCCCAATAAGCGGCATTACTATCTTAAACATTTCCTTACCCGGCTTTAAGCCGTCAAGCTTACCCGCTTCAAAAATTTCCTGCGGTATCCTCATCATGGCACCGCTGATCAAAACCACGTTATATCCCATGCCTGCCCATACACAAAATAGAAAAACCATCGGCATTGCAGTGTTGCTGTACATTGAAAACCATTCCGGAGTTGTATTAAAAATGAGGCGTAAAAATGCGTCTATCGGCCCAAACTCTTTTGAAAAAAGCATTTTAAAGCTTAACGTCAATACTGTTATAGAAATAATTGACGGCACGAAAAATAAAACTCTGAAAACTTTTGAAAACCAAATCTTTTTCGTTAAATAAAACGAGCTGAAGAAAGCCAAAGGCAATATAATAAAATTACCGACTACAAAAACTGAAAGCGAATTCTTTATGCTGTTGATCAAAACCGGATCGCTTTTTATAAAAATATCTTCTAAAATCTCCGAATAACGCTTTAAGCCGTACCATTCGTAACCGCCTGTTAATACATTGAACCGCTGAAAAGTTAACAATATCGAACTAATGTTCACGTAAACCCAGAAGATCAAAAAATGAAGCAAAGGTATAGCAAGCATTAAATATACAAAGAGGTATTTGCGAATTACTCTTTTCTTTTTCTCTTTACTAAAAACGGATATTAATAATTTATCTGTCATGTTTTTTAACCGCTATATGGAATGCCCAGTTCGTTACACCAACGTTTCCAATTACTTTTAGCATAATTGTAAACTGACTTATTGACATCAGTAGGCGGTTTTATATTTTTGCCGCTCAATGAGCTATATACAGAGTTTTCACCGACTCCGACCCACTCGTTTAAATCTTTATAGTGATAAAGTGCACTATTGCTATTTTTGTAAAGCTGTTCTGTGCTTTCATAAATTGCAAAACAATCTTTAATAAAAAGACTGATCGAATTTGCATCTGAATAAACAGTTTGGAATGGACGCGGCATTCCTGTTTTAACTGAAAATTTTCTTATGTTTTCAGGTCGGTTGATAAATTCGATAAACTTCTTTCCGCCGTCTTTATTTTTTGCCTTTGAAGGGACTCCCATAAAGTCACCGGCTTCACTGTTATTTAACGCCGCGCCTGCCTTTGCGCCGCTGATAAGCGGAGGTGTCATCATTTTATAACTAAAATTCTTACCGCTTACAATAGGATCTGCTGTCGGAAAAAATCCTTGCATTTCGTTTTCAAAAAACGCGCTTGTCGGCATCATTACTGCCTCGCCTTTCAAAAAAGCTCTTGCCGCATCAATATGATCCTTTTCACTCAAATTATTGATAGAGTTAATCCAGCCTGCCTCAGATCCTACAATATCCTGAAAAAGCCTTAACGCTTCTACTCTTCCTTCCTGTAAATACACCTCCGGATTAGGGAAGTTCCAAAACTCGTTCCACTTATTCATGCCCTCATATTGAGCCCACCATGCCATGACAACATAGTTCCAGTATTTTATTTCTTTCCCGCCCCAAGCAAAAGGCTTCACCTGTGTACCTTCGCTGTTCCTAAGATTCGCGCCATTAATATCACTAATAAGCTGTTTTAACTCTGTTTCGGTTTCCGGCGCCTTAGCCCAGCCAAGCTCTTGCAATACGTTTTCATTATAGACAAAACCTGTAACATGATTCGTCCATGGTATTACCCAATAATTTTCTGACGCAGATGAGGGCCGCTGTTTCATTTTGCCATAAGTCTGGAAACCTTCATTTAAATAATCTTTTATTTTTACAGAAGAATTTTTGCCGTTTTCGGTTAAAGTATATTCTTTATTGTAAATATCGTCCAAAGGTTCAAGCCAACCTTGAGTTGCCCATGAACGCCAGTTTGTCAAGAGCACCAAAAATGCGTCAGGAATGTTTACTTCCGACTCCAAATACGTTTCCAGATCCCGCGTAATCGTATTACTAGCTTCAAATGAAACGGTTATATTTGTTTCTGTCGTAAAATCTTTAGCCATTTCCTTCATCCATTCTGTTCCGAAACCTCCGGTAAAATATGCAACTTTTATACTGCCTTTACCGGAATTGACATCACAGCCGGACATAATTCCAAGCGAAAAAATAAGTGATAAAATAATGCCTGATAATCTCTTCATTTTCGTTCTCCTTATCTTAGTTGTACTTAAATTATACATTTCCGTATCATCCATAACAATTCAAATAAATGTCTATAATTTGTACATTTAAACTATGATAAATATTAGTATTAGTTTGTTGCGCAATTGAATTTTTTATTGGCATAGAAAAGAACAATCTAAACAATCGCAGAATACTTTACTGCGGCTAAACCCCAAAAAACGTAAAATTTCCTATCTAGGGTACCCTAGATAGGAAACATTACTAAAGATTATTTATCTGTTAAATCTTTCTATACCCAACATTTAATATTGAGCCAAAATATACCGCACAACAATTGTATCAGTACGGCATATTTTAATGAAAAAGAATTAATTCAGATCAATAAACGCATTTTTTCGCGCATTCGGCAAAGAATCTGATGTTTTCGGGATCGCCGAAAAAGAAGTGGTCGGATGGAGAGATTACGAGTCCGCCTGCGGGTTTCGAGTGGAATATTTGCTGAACAGATCGTTCTATCACTTCTTTTGTGCCGCGCTCAAAGCCTGCATTCTGGTCAAATCCGCCGATAAAGCACAGTTTATCTCCAACACGTTCGGCTGCTTTTTTAAGGTCGCAGTCTCCGCCCATTGACGGCGGCGTCATAGTTTCGAGCGCGTCGGCGCCGTTTTGCGCGACAGTTTCAAGTAAAGGCATAAGCCCGCCGCACAGATGGTAAACGACCTTACTTCCGGCGTTTTTTATAGCCTCGTGCTGTATTTTATCGTAAGGAAGGCAAATCTGCTTGTGCATCGACGGGCTGATAACTGTACTTGAACCCGCTCCGCCGCCCGTTTCAACAAGGTCATATTCGAATTTTCCGGCAATTTCAATAGCGCGCATTTTCTTTTTCAGCATGCGCTCCATAACAAACTCGATCCACTCCGGCTTATCGATATAATCATAAATCGCCGTTTCAAGCTCATACATATAGCCCACAAAGCTTTGCCACGGGCTTCCCTGACCGAAATCAAAAAAGGCTCCCCGTACAATACCTCTGTCGCCCAAAAGCTTTTTTGCTTCTGTCACCGGAGTCCAGTCAACTTTAACCGGAACGGGAGCGTATTCGTCCCATACGGCAAAATCCTCTTCGTTTTTGATGAGTTGCGTTGTTATCCAACCGGTGTATTTATTATTTGCGCCCTCGTTCCAAAGAATTTTTTTAGGCGTCGTGATCTCCTGCCTGTAACGGCTGTTTCCGTCGGCGTCGGTTCCGAGCTCTATAAACCTAACCTGCCAGTTATTAAGATCCTTATCAGCAAAAATATAATCGGGATTACGGTACAAAACCGGATCCACTCCGGTAAATTCGTACGCCTCAAGATCCGTCATGCCTTTAAGATAAGTGCTCAGATAATACGGCATCCAGTTGTGTACCTGGCAAGGCAATCGATCAGGTTTTTGGTTATTGAGCGCAGTTAAAAATCTTTCTCTTCCCGTCATCTTATTTATTTCCCGTATTTTTTCACTACCGCAATAGCGAACAAAGTATTCGCCCACGCGAACCACTCACGCGTAAACTTTTTCGGATCATCCTTATCAAAGCTTTCGTGCATAACTCCGCGCCCGCCGTCGCTTTTTATAAGCGTTTCAAAACACTCGTTGATTTCCTTTTCGTCGCCGGAGGTGAGCATCTGCATCACTATCGCTATATGCCAGATATAATTTTCCGGCGTATGCGGACTCCCTACACCCTTAGCTGCGGTGCCTTTATAATAATAAGGATTATCTCCGCTTAAAATGAAATTCCTCGTATTGAGATAGAGCGTGTCGTCTTTTTTGCAGTATCCTAAATACGGAAGCGACAAAAGGCTGGGCACGTTCGCGTCATCCATAAGGTTATGGTTGCCGTAACCATCCGTTTCGAAAGAATACATTTTTCCGTATTTTTTATGTTCGAAAACCGCGTAATCTTTTATAGCCTGATCTACTTCGCGCGCAAATTCACCTGCCTGCTTTGCATATCCGGTATTGCCGAGCTTCGCAAAAATCTCCTCAAAATCGCGGTATACACTGACAGCCATCATATTTGACGGTATTAAATAATGATATTTACATTTATCGTCGCTCGGGCGGAAAGCTGACCATATAAGCCCGCATTTGCGGCTTTTCGCGCCTTTGCCCTGATTATCCAGCGAATCACCGCTGTAATGACCCTCGCGCATAAAATAATAAGGCGACAGCTCGTCATGATCCTGCTCAATTTTAAATGTTTTTAAAATCAAATCATAAGCCGCATAGAATTCCGGATCAAAAATACTTTCATCGCCAGAAATCTGATAATACTTATTAATAAGCCAAAGCGGATAACACAAAGAATCGACTTCGAATTTTCGTTCCCATATGATATCGTGTTGAAAATCTGTTTTATCTTTATGTCCGCCCTCTGCAGGCTCTTTCTTGAAAGCATTTGAATAAGGATCAAAAATTATGTAACGCATCTGCCGCTTGATCAGGCCTTTTATAAGCGCTTTAACGTCCTGATCTTCGTTGCAGTAAGGCAGATAACCAGTAACCTGTACGCTACTGTCGCGCAGCCACATTGCGGGAATGTCTCCGGTGAAAACATAGCAGGTGCCGTCTGAAAGCATTTCCGTCGTAGTATCTAAAGTACTGTAAAAGCAGTTTAAAAACATTTGCTTTACAGCCGGATCAGGAATCTTTGAGGAAAATTCATCCACTTTTTTGCGCATTACATTATATAACATTGTAAGTAACCTTTTCCTTTTATCTCGTATAATTCAAGTTGTCCATCGCATACGCAGTTAAACCGTAGTTTTCGGCGTTAGCGGCCATATCTAATACGCTTTTATACTGCGTTCCGGTTCCCCAGCCTTTTACCCAGTCCGCGGGAACATAACCTTCGGAATCGCGTTTTTTTGTATAGGAATAATCCAAGGTATCATAATAAGCATCTATGTAAGGCTTAGTATTTTGCGCGTCGATACGGAACAGCTCCAGATATCCGTCAAGCAGCAAAAGATTGAACCATGGTTGTTCGGGATAATTTCTCACCTTAAATCCCATATTTACAGCAAACAAATTATGCGAAGCAAGAGCTGTTTTCTGTGCGTCCGCCAAATACTGTGCTTTTTTTCCGGCATCTTCCTCGCGCTCATACAAATAAATTCCGGCGCTGATCATGCTGCCGCTGTTGTACGTCCATTTCGTACGCTCAAGCATGTCTTTTCCTGTTTGCGCGTTCCATTTGACGTTATCAAAATAAGTGCCGTCCGTATCCATAAGTGCTGTTTTCGTAAAATCATATACGCGCTTTGCCCATGTTAGATATTCGGCGTTTTCCGTTTCGTCGTAAAGACGGCATAAAAGAATTATCGCGGGGGCGTTGGAACATGTGTTGCGCGTTTCTCCGTAATCGCGGTGGCCCACGCCTTCAGGCCCGTCGAACCATCTAATCCCGTCATGCGCATCATCCCAGCCGCTTAAAACAAACTCCGTAACTTTTTCGGCTTCCTGCAGATAACTTTCCTTACCAAGCAATTCATAAGCGTTAAGATACTCTCTTGCTACCCAAAGGTTATCGTCGTAATATGTGTCTCCGCTGCCGAATCCCGGCAGGCTGGCACGCGAGGCGGTATATGCAGTATAGTCTGTCCTGCTTGACTTATAATAGCGGAAGCCGCTTATAACGTCCTCATAAAACTGTTTTACCGTTTTATTTGACGCTATGGGGGTTGATGGCTCAACTATTGTCATAAGCCTTGCAAGCATCGCCGCAACTTCCATATAAGGCCACAGATAAGCTTTATCAGGCTCGCCTGGCTTTGAGGGCTTAAAGTATTTGATATAAACGTCACCCTCGCCTAAATCTATAAAATAGTCTTTATAAATAAGCTTCGATAAGTCTAAAGACCTCTGGGCAAATTCGTTCATTTCTTTTTTTGTGTTGCATCCGAAAAGCGTCATCAACATAACTAACGATAATATCCCCGCTAATATTTTTCTTTTCATCATCTTTCCTTTTTTCTGCAGCCGGCTTTTTTGCCGACGCATAATATACGTGGACAGAAGTCGGATGCTTTATCGGGCAACAGTCGGCAAGCCTGAGAGAGCGCGTATCCGAAAATACGCAAGGCCAGCCCGCTTGACACTCGTTGCCCGATAAGCATGAATTCTTTTCCGGTTTTTATGCAGCGTCGATCTTAAGCTTGTAATACTGGGCAACTAAAGAGAATTGCTCGGCGTTCGCCGCCTGGATCAGCAATCTGTAGTTTTCCTGATTGGACGTATTTTTCCAGCCGGAATCATAATATTTTTCGGGAAGCAGTCCTATTTCGCTGCGTTTTTTACGGTATGCATAATCAAGCTGCTTTTCAAAAGTTTCTATATATGGGCCGACTTTTTCTTTGTCGTACTCGTAAAGCTGGACGTAAGAATCTAAAAGTACTGTATTGAACCACTGGAAATCGTTTATAAACGTTACGCCGCCTTCTTCCAATGCAAAAGCCTTATACGCCGCTTCCGCAGATTCTAAAGCGTCCGTTAAGTACTTTTCATCTTCCGTTATTTCATAAAGCCTTAGATCTGAGATTATCATACTGCCCGGATTATATGAGTACTTTGCCTTATTTATACTGCCGTCCGATCTCGATCCGTCAGGATTAAGGATTGTGTGCCGCCCGTTATTATAAAACTTAGTGACGGGATCCTGAAGAGTTTTACAAAAATCATAAAACTTCAACGCCTCATCGAGATAACGCTGTTCGCCTGTGAGCGTATACAACTGGCACGACACAAAAACTGAAGCACCGTTTGCGGATAATCCGCGCTCTAAATCCGCCGCGTTTCCGGCGGCAGTCAAGCCGGTTTCATTCCATACGAGCCCGCCCAGCTGATCGTCCCATCCCGAATACACAAATTCGATCGTAGCTTTCGCATAATCAAGATATTTTTGATCGCCTAAAACCTCATAGGCATATAAAAGATTGCGCACCGCCCAAATATTATCGTCAAAAAATACCGTTCCCTGCCCTGACAATATACCTTGCCCGCTGTGATATTTTTTAAAGGACGCCGTGCTGTCCGTGTGTTTATAGCGTTCAAACATATCAACCTGCTCTCTTAGCATTTCTTTCGCTTCGGCATCGGACTCATCTGCCTTAACGTAAGCGTATTGCTTGCCTGTGAGCGAAAATTGAGACCACAAATACGCCTTGGAGTTTTGGTTCATATATTCTTTGTAAAACTTTTCATCGAGATTTCCGTACGCCGTGAACTTTTCGTTCACGAGCTCCGTGAGTGTTTTAGCGCGTTCTAAATTCTTATTATACGCCTGTTCGTCGGCTGTCAGCACCTTGCCGCAGCCGGCGAACAAAGACATACAAAGTATAACGGCTAATAAAACCGGTACTATTTTTTTCATTTTATTTTTTTTCCGTTTTACGTCTTAAGGTTACGAATAAACCCGCTCCGAATAATGTGAAAATCAGCGCGCTTAAACCCAGTCCGGCAACATCGCCAAATGCGACAGCGCCTTTGCAGCCCTTCTTGTCTTTATCGTCATCGTCGTCGTCATCATCGATAGGGTCGCCGATATTCATTCCGTCGAAGAACATAAACTGTCCCCATGTCTCCATTGCATTGATATATCCCTTCTCAAACTGCTGTTTCATAATGCCATCAACCGCGTCTAAAGTGTCGGCGGTAGGGGCACCCTTATCGAACAGGATGTATTGGACCTGATTCTGAACATAGTCGCGGATAAGGTAAACTTCGTTCTTGGAAATATTGTAGATAAGATAGCTTGTTACGCCGAAACTGAAACCTTCTCCACTTCCGCCTACAAAGCCTTGCTTGATCCAACCGTCGCCGGGATTCAATGCCGCGCCGGCAACATATCCGCTCTTTGCCCATAAAGTGATGCCGCCGTCGTCGGGCGCGCCGAGGTTATAACCGCCGGTCATTAGGCTCTGATATTTAGCGTTGAATTTTTCTATAAGCTGATCCTGGGTTATCGTCACGTTCGAGGGAAGCGTAAAATTGTTTCCGATAAACGCTACGGAATCAAAAACAAGGTCCTCAAGCGTTCCGTCGGTTTTTGCTCTGTAACCGGTCTTCACTTCAGCGGCAGTTCCGTCGTAAACGATGCATCCGCGGTCGAAGTTAATAAATGTTTTTGTCCCGGCGTCAAACGCTGCGGCAACGGGGTTGCCAAGCCTTATGGCGGGAGTTGCACCCAGTTCGTCTTCGGGCACATTGAATCCGTATCTTGTGTTGTAGGCTGTGAAAATATCACCGTCGAAATAGATAGCCGATGCCGTATAAACGGAATCCTCTTCGGTTACATTTACAAAAACAACCGCGTCGTTAAAATATTGAGCGAAAACATTTTCACCTACGGCTGCCACATAGCCTGCCGGCACGCCGGGGCTCTTTTCTGTTGCAACGGTGGAAATTTGAGACGAAACTAACGTTTTGATTTCGGCATCCGTTACATCGGCGCCGTCGAACACGCCTATGTCGGAAAGCTCTAATGCGTTGATTTCGGTTTTTGAAGTTTCGTCAAAATTACGTTTCATTACGAACTCAGCGGTACCTTCAGTAACCTTGATATAACCGTTCGTAAAGTTCTGATATTTTACGTTATCCGAAATAAACATATCGCTTTTGGGCGTTGTGAGTTTAAATTGGATATATTTGTTTGCCATCTCGTCGTAGATAATAAACGCTTTATTAAGGTTGGGGTTATACATCGCCATAGCGTTACGTCCGTCATTTTCACTCCAAATATACATATTGGAATCCGAACGCGACATATCTGCAATTATGATTTTTCCGGAAGGCTGCTGCGTATCCCAAACCTTAACGCCGTCCTTTGAAGCAGTACCTACGTCGAAACCGGTAGCTTCGAGTGCGAAAATAGCTTCGCTTACTTTCCCCGCTACGTCTCTTAACTGTTTGCCGCCGAGATTATTCCATATTTCATTAGTATAAGTATGAGCGTACTGCTGAGCCTTTGTAAGCGTAATTTCTTCAAAAGCAACCGCAGTTTCGATATCTTTTACGTTTTTACCGGCTACAAGCGTTTTGTTTTTTGTATAGCCGCGCGCAAAGTTTTGATATACGTCGCCTGCGATCGTGAATTGGTTAGACGTAGGCATAAGCAATGTGTCTTTATTTGTGCCGGTCATCCATACCTCGTAAGGATCGTTATACATCGAATACGCCGTATCCTTCAAAGCATTGTAAAACATAATGCAAGATCTGCCGGCATGACCCCACGCTTCATACGTTCCGTCACCGTTAACAAATTCCTGTTTGAAACCGATTTCCCAGTGAGCTACTTTGTCTGATGCGGTTCCCGGATCAAAGCCGATGCTTTCAAGGCGCTCATACTCCTCTACATACGCTTCGGTTATGACCGTACTCCATGCTCCCGAATTCCAATTCGACCAAAATTCACCGATCTTGTTTCTGTCGGTTTCACTTCCGGTCACAGCGGCCGCGGACGCAAACAACATAGTTGACGTTCCTGCAACACACAGGACTAAAGTCAACAAAATACCTAATAACTTCTTTCTCATTTTTCCTCCTGATTTCTTTTTAAAGAAATCTATTTTTATTTTGATAAAAACTAATTTAAATTATCTCTGAATAAATATGGATTTTATGATGTAAAATTATCCTTTTACTGCACCCACAGCTACTCCGGATATAAAATATTTTTGCATAAAGCAGAAAAATATCAATACCGGCAAGCTGGTAAGGAACGCGAGCGCCATAGTTTCGCCGTAGGATGCGTTGTTGTTTATCGTGTACTGGCGTATTACCATCGTAAGAACGCCAAGCTGCTCTTTTTTCGTAATGAGTATGAGGTTCGGCCATACGAACGAGTTCCAGCTTCCTTGAAAACAAAATATCGCGAGCGTCAGCAATGCCGGAACAATGAGCGGAAGATAGAGCTTGGCGAATATCCTCAGCTCGCTTGCGCCGTCTATACGCCCCGCCTCGGCGATCTCGTCGGATAGCGTGAGGAAGAACGATCTCAGAAAAAATATTCCGAACACGCCTACCGTACCGGGAAGCAGTATTCCAAGGTGTGTGTTTATCAAGCCGAGATTTACGATAATATGATACGAAGGCACAAGCGTTACAACGCCGGGAAGCATCATACTGAGCAGCATAATTTTAAATACGGCTTTATTGCCCTTGAAATTGATTTTTGCAAAAGCGTATGCCGCAAGCGAACCCAGAATAAGGTTTGTGGCGATATTGACCGCTGTCAGAAAAGCTGTATTAAAAAACGCTTTTACCAAAAATGAGTTTTTAAAGACGGTCACATAATTCTGGATCGTAAGCGCCGACGGCAGTAAGCTGAGGTTTCCGGAAGTTATTGCATCACGCTCTCTGAATGAAATAATGATTTGCCAGTAGAACGGAAAAATCATAATAAGCGCGATAAGTATCATTCCGGCATATAAAACAGTTTTTTTGACGGTGTGCTTTTTAGGGGCGTTCAATACAAATGTGTTCATTCTTTCCGCCTCCTTAATAAGTTTCTTTCGTAAAGCGTTGAGTAACGAGCGTGACGACCATGATCACGGCAAACAATACCACCGCCATAGCGGACGCTACGCCTACGAATCCGTCGGGGCCAAACGCCATATTATAGATATAGAACACAGGCGTAGCCGTACCGTGGTTACCGTTTGTAAGCATCAGAACCTGATCGTAGAGCTGGAAAGAGCCTATAATGGACATTGTGAGGATAAAAAACGTCGTCGGCCGCAAAAGCGGGAAAACCACTCTGAAAAAGCTCTGTGCAGGCGACGCGCCGTCTATGCGCGCGGCCTCAAGCGTTTCTTTAGGCAATCCTTTGAGCGCGGAAAGATAGATTATCATATTGCCGCCGGCGCCCATCCAGATATTGAGCAATGCTATCATGGGCATTGCCAGACGGTTATCCTGAAGCCATTTGATCGGAGTATCCTTAATAATTCCCAAAGAACTGAGAATTTTATTGACGGCGCCGAAAGACGGATCGAGCAAGGATGTGAAGATCGCCGAAGCAGCGACTGCCGAAACGAGCCCCGGCAGATAATATATAGCGCGGAAAACCTTGCTGCCTTTGATTTCCTTATTGAGAAGCACTGCAAGGCACAAAGGCACGATTATCGACAAAGGAACGGCAATAATAACGTATTTGGAAATATTCAGAAAAGTTTCTATAAAATACTTGTCTTTAAACGCAAAACCGAAAGCTTTCAATCCTACAAAATCCATCTGATCCATGCCGTCGAAATTAGTAAAACTCCAACCGAAAGCCAGCAAAACAGGCAGAAGGCTGAACCCCGCGAAAAAGACCAACGCCGGTGCGATAAACGCGTAGCCGAGCAAGTTTTTCTTTCCCTGCAAAGTCATTTTTCCCATCTGCATCCCTCCTTTTTATGAATTTTATGGATTAAGCTACATAGTCTGCGCCATTATAAAGATCTGATTTGCATTCGATTTCATATTTTTTATAGTATCTGCTTTATTCTGTGTGCCGGCAATAAATTTGTCAAGCTCGCCGAACATAACGCTGACTTCCATAGTTGAGTAACCGCGTACAGCCGGACGCGTAACGTATGTGGGAAGCAATCCGCGAAGCGTCATAAATGTGGAATTACTCTCTAAAAGCGCATCAGTCTGCAGAGAAGTCTTTGCAGGCATTACTCCGTTAAGCTCGCAGAATTTACTCATAACGGGATCAGAAAGCATCCATTTGATGACCTTCCATGATTTATCTGTTTCGACAGATTTTATATTGGGTATCGAATAACCAAAGCCTCCGATAATTCCCGAAATCTTACCCTTAGAAGCGCTTCTTGCGGGAGTGCCCATAAACGTCATATTCATAGCGTCGGTTTTATCCGCATGAACGTCCACTTCCTGTTTTAAGCCGGTGGAGCCGAACTGCATAGCAACCTTTCCCTGATAGAAATTTGCAATCGAGTCTGTATGCGGCGCATATACGCCTGCATCGAAAACCATATCGTGCACAAAATCAAGCACGGCGTTCGTTTCATCGTCGGGCAGATTGATGGTGCTGGGTGTTGCAGACATATTGACGTAATTTACGCCCGCCGTCTGCATCATTGTATACATCTGGCCTCTGAATCCTTCGCTGTTGAAACCCATAGTATCGAAGCTGCTACCGGTCTTTTTCGTAAGCTTGACCGCTACTTCGCGCCATTCCGCCCATGTTTCAAGCGGCAGCTCGATAGGCGTTGTGGGATGTGCAGTATTATAAGTGTCTACCATATCCTGATTGACCCAAATGCCCCACGCGTCAACGTCGGTAGGAACGCCGTATACCTTACTCTTGTAGGTAAATTCTTTGACAGCCTCAGCGTTATAATCGCTTATTTTGATGTCGCCGTCTTTTAAAAGCTCTGTCAGATCCTTTACAAGCGCACTGCTTGTAGCGGTTTCCCAACGCGGAAAGCTGACAACGTCCGGCCCGACACCTGCGGTTTTAGCTTCTCTTAGCGATCCCGTGAGAGACTCTTTAAGCTCATACTTAAGAGTGAAACCGTCCGGATTGTTATCGTTAAAATACTTAACGTATTTTTCAAACTGCGTAGGATTGATACCTACGCTTTCTGCCCAGAACAGAATCTCTCCGCCGTCGCCTTTGGGGCCGCAACCGGCAAACCCTGATAATGTTACTACTAAAGAAAGCAAAACAACTAAAAACTTGATTCCTTTTTTCATGATTCCTCCTTATATATAAAAGATAATTTTTTATTCCTTGGCGGCTTTTGCCATCGCCAGAACATTTTCAAAAGGTACGTTTGAAAGTAAAGCTTCGTGGCTCGGGCTGACTATATAGTTTTCGCCGAAAATATCGCGAAGCCTTAGCACCTCGTCGCGAACCTGGGCGGGAGTCGCGTGGATGAGAAGGTTTTGAGTATCGACGCCGCCGCAGAATGCGATATCGTTTTTGAACTCGCCTGCAAGCTTTTTGGCGTCCATATTACGGGCAAGAGCCTGAAGCGGATGCAGAATGTCCACGCCGGCCTCTATAAGGTCGGGAATGACTCTGTAAATTGAACCGCAGGAATGCAGCATAACTTTTTTGCCGTATTTTTTGGCAACCGCTATCTGTTTTTTAAAGCCCGGCAAAATGAATTGCCTGAACGCTTCGGGCGAAACAAGACAGTCAAGCTGAGTACCAAAATCGTTACCCATAAACACTATGTCAAAATCATCTTTTGCGGCTGCTAAAAATTTGTCGTTAGCCGCCTCAAAAAATTCTGTGACCTTCTCTGTTACCGCTTCCACAACTTCAGGATCGGTATACATTTTTATAAAATAGTTTTCCATGCCGAAAAAGTCACAAAGAATATGGAAGAAATGGCTCCAAAAACCCGAAAAAACAGCTTTATCGGGGAACTTTCTTATTTGGGCGAGTTTTTCAGTAAAGTCAAGGTACTTCAAATCCGGCCAAGGGAACTTATCAACGTCTGAAAGCTCGGTGCTGTCGGCAAAAAATCCGCCTTCGCTCAAAGTGTGGCGTTCTTTGCCGAGCGTCGTATCGAACATAGGCAGATTTTGAGGATGCTTGTAACTCGAACAAGCGCTTATCCATCTGCAATCATCGTTAAATAATCGATACAGCTCTTCGACATTTTTTAGCCCCGTCTCTCTTAAATATAAAATTTCCGTATCGGGATGCGGATGCCCTGTCCAAAAAGCAACGCTACCTCTGTTCTTATGCTCAGCAATAAGTCTGACTTTTTCTCTGCTATTCATTTTCGCCCCCTGATATAATGTTTTTATAATGTTTGTTTTCGAAATATTAACTTATAAGCCTGTTTACGCCTATAAATTACCACACACTTTTAATACTGTCAATATACTTTTGAATAAAATTATGATTGCTTTACTTATTTATTATAATCTTTATATAATCTTTAATAAAAAACTAATTGACAAAAATAAGTTTAATAATATATACTTGTATTATGGTAAAATACTTGCAATTATATGAGGCTTTAAAGAAAAATATTAACGAAGGCATATATGCTTTCGACAAAACTATCCCGACGGAGAATCAGCTTTGCGCTGAATTCGCCGTAAGTAAAATAGTCGTTCGTATGGCTGTTGACAAGCTTGTCGCACAAAACTATGTAGCGCGCAAAGCCGGATACGGAACGACTGTGACTAAAGATATACGGAAAAGCCCAAGCAATAAGCTTATCGGCGTGATTTTCTGCTACATAGCCAGCAGCTTCGGGGCGCAGATCCTTTTATCTATTGAACGGGAAGCCTTAAAATACGGACTGCATATCGTATTTAAAAATTCCGGCAACGATAAGCAGCGCGAAAAAGAATGCCTGAGCGAGCTTTTAGAGCTGAACGTGGCGGGTATAATAATGCAGCCGGTACATAATGAAAACTTTTGCGAAGGGCTCCTGCCGTTTTTAGAAAAAGAAATCCCCGTCGTTCTTATCGACAGGGACTTAGAAAAAATGGATATTTCATTTGTGGGGACTGACAGTATTTTGGAAACCAAAAATTCCGTCAGCAAGCTTTTCAAACTGGGATACCGCAAGCTCGGTTTTGTTTCGCAGGATATCGCCAGCGCAACCTCTCTTTCAGAACGCGTCAAAGGCTTCAGGCTCGCTCACGAGGCGGCAAATATCAAATATGATAAAAGCCTGCTTTTGAGCAATATTAGTTCTATAGCCAATTATACCGTGACAAATTATATCACCGACAAAGAAAACATAAAAAACTTTTTACTCTATAATTATTTTGACTGCGTGATTGCCGCCGAGCTTGGCGTAAGTCAAATGATAGACGATGTAATAAATGAAAACGAAGCTTTTAAGAATATTGCGCTTGCCACCTTTGACCAAAGCGAAACCGCGCTCAAATACGGCAAATACTATATCCTGCAAAACCAGACCGAAATCGGCGAAAAAGCGATCTTAATGCTCTGCGACCAAATCAACACCCGCAGCAAATGCATCAAGCAGTTCCTTACTACTGAGTTCGTTTCATTCTGACAATAGATGCAAACAGTTCTGGAGCATAAATATTATTTGTTAAGTATTGTTTCATTGAAAACCTTTCTGTAAAACATTTTATCAAAAGTTACAAAACAAGCCAATCTTACACAACATACAAATATAGCAAACTAAGCTAAAAAAGGCACAAACATAGCGCGTTTTACGCATTTTACCCATAGGCACAAACGGTACAAATCTAATTGGGATAATTCATAATGCGCGGGTCAGCAGTTCGAATCTGCTCAAGTACGCTCCAAAAAAATCTCACTATTCTACAAATATAGTGAGATTTTTTATATAATTTTTACAGTTTTTTCGGAAAGGGGCTGTCTCACGAGAAAAAACTCGTGAGACAGCCCCTTTTCTATTCCTGTTATTTAAAAACAATTAATATGGAAGGGAAGAAATGGCAGGATTTTTTGCTAAAGTTTATTCCTTGAAAAGTATTTGGTTGACGATTGCCTCAAGTCCTTCCTGGTTGCCGCTGCCCGGCATTGCGGGCGCGCCTAATTTTTCCGCATACGCTGCAAGCTCGCTGAGAGAAGTTTTGCCGTCCATGATTTTTTTGCCGATACCGGTCTTATAGCTGGCGTATCGCTCGCCGATAAACTTGTCTATCCTGCCGTCCTCAATGATTGCCGCCGCCTTTATTAATCCCAGCGCAAACGTGTCCATGCCAAGTATAAAGCCCTTGAACATATCCTCGAATGTATACGACGGGCGGCGGTTTTTAGCGTCGAAATTAAAGCCGCCGGTAAGCCCGCCCGCCTTTAGCACCTCGTACATACACTTTGTAGCTGTATAAACGTCAAACGGGAATTCGTCGGTATCCCAGCCAAGCAGATAGTCGCCCTGGTTTGCGTCGATGGAGCCCAGCATACCGTTTATGGCCGAAACTCTTAAGTCATGCTCAAAGGTATGGCCTGCAAGCGTTGCGTGGTTTGCCTCTATGTTCATCTTAAAATCCTTGTCCAGCCCGTGCGCCTTAAGGAATCCGATTGCCGTAGCCGCATCGAAGTCATACTGATGCTTCATTGGTTCTTTCGGCTTAGGCTCAATATAGAAATCGCCCTTAAAGCCAATGCTCCTGCCGTAATCGACCGCCATGCGCATAAGCCTTGCGATATTCTCCTGCTCCAGCTTCATATCGGTGTTAAGGAGCGTTTCATACCCTTCCCTGCCGCCCCAAAAAACGTAGCCCCGCCCGCCCAGTTTGACGGTCAGATCCAGCGCTTTCTTTACCTGCGCCGCCGCAAAAGCGAACACATCCGCGCTGTTAGTAGAGCCTGCGCCGTTACAAAAACGCGGATTAGAGAACATATTTGCCGTTCCCCACATACACTTGATATCTGCACCTTGTGTCTTTGCTAAAATATAATCGGTAATTTCGTCAAGGCGCTTGTTCGTTTCCTTGATGTCCGCCGCCTCCGGAACGATATCTACGTCATGGAAGCAGTAGTATTTTATGCCGAGTTTTTGCATAAACTCAATACCCGCATCCACCTTTGCCTTGGCGTGATCCATAGTCCCCGCTTTAGCCCCGAAGGTCTTGTCCGCCGTTCCAGGCCCAAACATATCCGACCCGTTGTTGCACAGGTTATGCCACCACGCCATAGCAAACGGCAGATGCTCGCTCATCTTTTTGCCCATGATTACCCGGTTCGCGTCATAATATTTAAACGCAAGCGGATTGGCGCTTTTGCTTCCCTCGTATTTGACTGCGTTTATACCCTTAAAAATCTCTGACATATATTTTACTCCTATAAAATCATAATTGCATTATATAAAATAAAAAATAAAATAAATAGTCCGTTTTGATTAATAATATGGTATAATTGTTCTGATATAAAACAAGGATAACAGAAAAATGATAAGCAGTTTTGACAAAGAAGCGTTATTATCGCTAATAAAGGATTTATATCTGGTGATCGGGATACGGATATCCGTCTTTGACGACGATTTTAAGGTAGTTGCAGAATACCCCGCCGAGGCGCCGAAGATCTGCACCCTGATACGCGGGTCGGAAAAAGGCCGCGCGGCATGCAAGGCGTGCGACAAGGCCGCCTGCCAGCGCGCCAAAAAAATGAAGAAACCGCACGTCTATATGTGCCACGCAGGTATCACGGAGGCGATCACGCCCATTCAGCTCGGCGGCGGCATAATAGGCTACGCGATTTTTGCGCATATGCTGCCGGAGGACGCCCTTGCCAATGTTATTGATGAAATTTGCATCCGCTGCTCGCAGTACGGCTTAGGCAGAGAACAAACCGCCGAAGCCGCAGCGGAGCTAAAGACATACGGCACGGAAAAAATAATGGCGTCCATGCGCCTGCTTGACGCAATAGCCGCATACTTACAAATAATAAAGCTTGCCAACTGGAAAAACGAGGAAATAGCTACTCAAATACAACGCTTTATAGAAAACAATCTTGACAAAGATTTAAAGAGCGAACTGCTTTGCAGGCATTTTTTCATTTCAAGGACATCGCTGTACAGCGTTTCATTAAAAGCCTTTGGAATGAGCATATCAAATTTTATATTATTTAAGCGCATGGAAAAGGCAAAGGAACTGCTGCAATCGACTGACATAAAGGTCTCCGAAATCGCCGCCGCCGTCGGCCTGCCGGACTATAACCATTTCAGCAAAACCTTTAAAAAATACTATAAAAAAACTCCTTCCGACTTGCGAAAACAAGTCTGATCGGTTTTCCTTATTTCATAATATTATTTGTTCAATTTTCTTGTTGCGTTTGAAAATGGAGCTAAAGGCGTAAAAGTATAGAACACAATCTATAATAAAATTGTAAAGGCAAGGCGGAGCCCGTTTGTTCACATCTTTCCCAATGCTTTAGTTACCTCGTCTTCAAGACGGAAGAGAGTGCAGCCGCCCTGATGGTTTAGAGCTTGTGCTGCGCTTAGTTTTTGGACGCGTTTAAAAAAGTCGGATTCTAAAACTTGCGTTAAGGTATGCTCTTTGAGGTTCAGCTCTGAATACGGAGAGAACGGGCAAGGCTCTGCCGCGCCGTTTGCATTGATGTGAAAAAAGCCGCGGCCTGCTGCAAGGCAGCCGCCGAGTTTTTCCTCATCGCCGGGGAAAGACAGCATTATCATATCGCGGAACTTTTTGTTTTTGCGCTGTGTGTTGATAGTATTTTGCAGCGCGGCCAAATCATCAGATGTGAGCATAAGCTTTTCGGTACCTTTTTGGGCAGGCACGTATTCTACAAAGAACAGCAGTCCGCAGCCGCTTGAGCGCAACGATTCGAGAAACTCTGCGTTTGTGACGCTGCTCATATTTTCCGTCGTAACAGTTATGGAATTGCCGAATAATATATTGCGCGCTTTCAGCTTTGCCGCGGCAGTCTGTATTTTATCGTACACACCCTGCCCGCGTCGTGCGTTTGTAATTTCCTCGCCGCCCTCAATGCTTAGCACGGGTATAAGGTTGCGGCAGCGGTCAAACAACTCAATGTATTCGCCGTTTATAAGCGTTCCGTTAGTAAAGACCGGAAACAAAATTGACGGAAACTGCGCCGCAAGCTCGATGAGTTCTTTTTTTATGAGCGGTTCGCCGCCCGCAAGCAGAATAAATGAAATGCCGAGACTTTCAGCCTCGGAAAAAATACGCCGCCACTGGACGGCAGTCAATTCGCTGCCGCTCTTTTCGCTTGAACATACGCCGTTTGCGCGGGCATAGCAGCCTGAGCAGCGCAGGTTGCATTCAGACGCTACGCTTGCTATCAGAAACGGCGGGATATGCAAACCGCTTTTACCGTTTTGTTTCCTTCTCTTTGCCCCTGCCCGGAAACTGCTTATAGTTCCGGACAAAAACGCCTTGCCTGCGCTGTCATGTGAATAAAAACGCTTCGCGGTTTTAACGACGTTGCGTATGCCGCCGTTCATAATAGCATTTAATTTCATTTTGTATTGATCGAGGCGAGAGCTTTTTTCACGAAAGCGTCGGCTGCGCCGATATTGCCTTCTAAATCCTTCGACCTCAAATGCAGCTCTTCCCCGAACAGAAGAATATTTTTATCCTTCAGCCGTTTTTCTACCGCTTTAAAAATGCCCTTATCGCTTGCGGCCGTGCTGAACAGAACTATCATTTTTGCCTGCCCTGCACTTATGCCTTTAATGAACTTTTTTAACGCGCCGCTTATCATACCCGCGTATATCGCGCCGCCTAAAAACAGAACGTCGCAATTTTCATTTAAAGGAACGCTTACGCTTGCGGCGGTGACGCCCGCTGCTTTTGCAACGGCATTCGCCAGTTTTTCGGTGTTGCCGCTTTTTGACTGATACCTGATTTCGATTTTCATATTAAACTCCTAACAGATTAATTTTTAATTTTTTTCCTGACCTAAGATCTTATACAGCAGTTTATACAGGGTTTTGGCTTCTTCAGGGGTTATATCGATACAAGTCGCCAGCTTCATAGGAATGCAGGCGGCTTTTTCTTTGAGCTTAAGCCCCTTGTCCGTAATACTGATGATAACGTTTCTTTCGTCCGCGCTTTCACGCTTGCGCGTCACAAGCCCCGACGTTTCCAGCCTTTTTAACAGCGGCGTCAGCGTGCCCGAATCTAAAAAAAGCCTTTCGCCGAGCGCGGTCACATTTGAGCTTTTTTCCTCCCAAAGCACCATCATCGTCACATATTGCGTATACGTCAGCCCGATATCGTCAAGGAGCGGCTTATATTTTTTAACGACCTCTTTTGACGCCGCGTATAGCGGAAAGCATAACTGGTTTTCTAATTTTAAAGGGTTAGTGTCCATTATTCCCCCAAAAGCTTCTCAATTTGCTTTTCCAGCTTTTCGGGTTTTTTAAGCGAGCCGAAACGACCGGCAACGCGGCCTTCGCCGTCGAGCAGGAATTTAGTGAAATTCCATTTTATTTTTCCGCGTTTCTGCTCTTTAAGATACGTGTAAAGCGGGCTTTCGTTTTCTCCGTTGACGTCGATTTTGTCGAACTGCTTAAACTTTATGCCGAACCTGCCTGTGCAGAAAGCGCCGATTTCCTCGTTAGTCCCCGGAGCCTGATGAGCAAACTGATTGCAGGGAAAATCTAAAATATCAAAGCCCTTGCTCTTATACTTCTCATACAGCTTCTGCAAGCCTGCATACTGCGGCGTAAATCCGCATTTTGTAGCCGTATTGACGATCAAAAGGACCTTGCCTTTATATTCCGACAAGCTGACTTCTTTCTCATTTACATCCTTTACCTTAATATCATAAAAATTCATGTTCCTTCTCCTATTTATTGTGCTTGATTATATTGTACACAATTTAATTTGCTTTGTCAACCGTTTGAGGTTAATCGGCGCAAAAAAAATTTGACGGACTCTGGCAACAACTGCTCAAAAATCCATCCTAACCCAGCACAAGTATTTATTCAGCGTTTTATTCAGCGTTTCCTTAACAATGAAAGTTTGACGGAAAATTCTAATATACTTTTAGCTATGTTAATTTTTAGGATGCTACGATAAATAGCGTTAAAAACAATGTTTTTTTATTGACTTACGCTTCTGCAATCCTTAAAATGCATATATACGGAGGTGCGGATGGATCCGAATTTATTTGCAGAAAAACTCAGAGCGTATCGGCAGTCAAATGACCTTACGCAGGAGGATTTGGCGCGAAAGCTATATGTTTCAAGAAAAACTGTTTCTAAATGGGAAACCGGCAGAGGTTTGCCGGAATTATTTATGCTGGAGCGTATTTCGGGGCTTTTCGGCGTAACTATCGACGAGCTTGTCGTTGACCGAAAAAAAGAATCGACATCGGATTTCTTTCTTGAAAATTACAGTCTTAAAAAGAAGTATATTATCCACTGCTTCTTAATGATTTTTATTTCCGCCATTGCTTTGACGGTCTCTGATATTGCAATAGTTGTAAATGAAAATTTAAGATATATTTCTATTGCGGTTTACGCGACATTTTTGATTTTCACATCAGGCTATTATTTGTTGAACTACTCTTTCAACGCTTTGCCGGTAAAAAAGAGGAACAGGTCTAAATACTTTGTCATGTATTTTTCACTTAACCGGCAAATGGGCGCGATTCTGTTTTTAATGGCCATAATCGGCTTTGTTAAGATTTTAGCTTATATTTCGTTAGGAACCGATATTATAAAGTTGATATCTTGGATCGCTCTGTCTTTGCTGACAGCGTTAGCGGCGGTCTTTATCATACACAACTTAAATGAAATCAGGAGAAAAAAATGAAAAAAATTGACGAAATGAAAGCTAAATATATCAAAAATGACAACGCTCATCCGGAAGGCATAGTTTTATACGGATACGTCTATGGCGTTAATATAAAAGCAATTACTCATGCGGCCATTTGTGTTGTTAATAATGTATGGTGGCCGGTTAAAGGCCTTGCAATGTGGTTCTCACAAAAAAATTACCTAATCGATTTTAATAAAGAGGGAATAATCTTCAACAGAGTAAAGCACTTGAGCCGAAAATTCCGGCCGGACAAAAATCTTGCGTTTAGCTGGAGCGACGTAACAAACATCAGCGTACGCAGAATATCGTTTGACAATTACTATATTATGAAGCTGTACTTTATGCAAGGCAGCGATATAGACTTTGAGTTTAAATTAAAGCGGCAAAAAGAAGATTACCAAAAACTTTGCCAATTTATTAAAGAAACGAAAAACATTGATATTGCGTCAGAACCTTCTTTTTTTCAAACTAATTTAATAAAAAGATAACATAAGGTGAAGCGATGTCAACTTAAGTCATTTTTCAACACAACTCACCGCCAGATTGTGTTCATTTTTCAACACAACTGCCCCGCCAGATTGTGTTCCAGACTGTTACGCTATAATTTAACATACAAAACAAGGCGTGTTAATAATCATTAAAAAATGGTTAATTTGGTCCTGTCGCGGAAAGCGGGAATTTTCGCAAGTGAATGCGTTTATCGGTCACGGCCGACAAATTGATCAAGCGAAATATCGAAATAAATAGCAAGTTCGATGACTGTATCAATAAAAGGGTCGCAACCCGTTTTCCAGTAATCAAAGTTGCCATGGGATTTTTTCAAGTCGGTAACAATACGGTACCGCGTTATTCCTCGATCCTGCATTATTGCATGCAGTCTTTCGTTAAAAGGCAAAGCTGGGTTAATCAAAAAATCTAGCTGCGTTTCTGACCGTCCAAATAAAAAATCAAGAGAACATTTAAAATGATCTGCTATAATAATTGCTTTAGACAGTTTTATATTATGCTTACCTTGGCGCCAACGGCTAACAGAAGATGCATCCGTCCCTGCTATTTTTCCCATTTGCTCATTGGTAAGGTTTTCCGAAAACATCAACTCTGAAAGTTTTTCACCGAATTTTGATTGAGCTTCCATAAATCTGCACCTCATTAAAATTATGGCCAAAATACGCACAAAATACTTGCCTATTGCGTAATTTGGCCGTATAATATTTATGAGGGAAACATCTCTCTAAAAAATTAAGAGGTGGATTATGGCAGGCAAAAAGAAGTTGATGGTTGACATTGATGTCGTCAAGCGGCTGATGGAAGAGAAGAGACTGGAGATAAATCAAATGGCGGAACGAATGAAAGTTTCGCCGCAAACAGTCAGGCGGTTTTTCAATACGGACAATCGTATGAATTATTCCGTCGAGATATTATTCAAAATAGCGCGCGCGTTAGAGGTTTCTATACCGACAATTATACATGAAGATTGCAAAAAACTAACGAACGAAGAATAGCCTTTTTTTCATGAACCCTAAAACTGCAACAGACGAAAAAACGACAGCCCCTTGCTTTCGGGTTCTGCCGTTAGTTGGCGGAGAGGGTGGGATTCGAACCCACGGTACGTTTTGCGTACACCTGATTTCGAGTCAGGGCCGTTATAACCACTTCGATACCTCTCCGTACGGAGATAAAAGTTGTGTCCTTTAAGATATAAAACTGTCCGCTTAAATGGCTTAAGCTGAACAGTATTTTGGCGGAGAAGGAGGGATTTGAACCCTCGCACCAGTTATCCCGGTCTACGCCCTTAGCAGGGGCGCCCCTTGAGCCGCTTGGGTACTTCTCCAGGTTTTTTTATAATATTAAACTTTCAGAGCAAAAACTTTGACAACTTCATAAGTATACGGGAAAACGCATAGTTTGTCAAGAAAATTAGAAACATTTTATAAAAGGCGTGTGGGCGCGTGGACGAGGCGTCTGGATGTGAGCGTCTGGACGTGTGAGCGCGTGGACGTGTGAGCGTGTGAGCGTCTGGACGCGTGAGCGGGTGAGCGTGTGGGCGGGTGAGCGTGTGAGCGCGTGGACGGGTGGGCGTGTGAGCGCGTGGCGTATGGACGTGTGGATGTCTGGCAGTGTGAGCGTCTGGACGTGTGAGCGCGTGGACGTGTGAGCGCGTGGACGTGTGAGCGTGGACGTGTGAGCGTGTGGGCGTGTGAGCGTCTGGACGCGTGAGCGGGTGAGCGTGTGGGCATCGTGTGGCTTATTTATTTTGCTTACGCCCTAACATTTTGACATTATAGTTGTAGGGAAACAGATAAAACGGGCAAAGCTTTCATAAGGCTCTGCCCGCTTTTAAAATCTGGCAAAAAAGACGCAGCTTTAAATTAATTTTGCTTACGCCCTAACATTTTGACATTATAGTTGTAGGGAAACAGATAAAACGGGCAAAGCTCTCATAAGGCTCTGCCCGCTTTTAAAATCTGGCAAAAAAGACGCAGCTTTAAATTAATTGGGGGCTGTCTCACGAGAAAAAACTCGTGAGACAGCCCCTTTTTTCTTGATTTTGGTTAGTAGGCTGTTTCAAGAAGGAGTTAGAGACGGCAACAGATGGGCAAAACGACGATTGAGTGTACATAGACGTACTCGCTTAGCCGAGCGCGCAGCGCGAACGCCAACAACGAAGTTGTTATTTTAGTCGTTTTGCCGTACGTAGCCCGTATATGACCCCTTACCTAAGAGTAGCCCCTTGTAAAACTACCTGCCGTGAATAAAGTCGTTGATGCGCTCTGCCGCTTCGGTAAGCGTATTCATACTGCACGCGTATGAGCAGCGGACGCAGTCGGGAGCGTTGTCGCCAAACGCCGAGCCGGGAACAACGGCTACTTTTTTGGTGCGGAGGAGTTTTTCGGCAAATTCATCGCCCGACATTCCGGTACTCTTTACCGAGGGGAACACGTAGAACGCGCCCAGCGGCTCAAAGGTTCTAAGCCCCATATCGTTAAACGCTTTCACAAGGAAGCGGCGGCGCATATCGTACTTTTCACGCATTTCCCGCACCGCGGCATAATTGTTCTGACGCCCCGTAGTCAGCGCGGCCAAAGCGGCGTGCTGGCTCATTGTAGGCGCGCACATGATAGTGTACTGATGTATCTTAACTATATACTTCAAAATATCGCGCGGCGCGGCAATGTAACCGAGCCGCCATCCGGTCATGGCAAAAGCTTTTGAAAAACCGTTTATTAAAACCGTGCGTTCCTTCATCCCCTCAAACGAGGCGATCGAAACGTGCTCGCCGCCGTAGGTTAGCTCGGAATAAATTTCGTCGGAAATAACGATGAGATTATGCTGCTTTATCAGCGGCAGTATCTCCTCGATTTCTTCCTTTTTCATCACTGCGCCCGTAGGGTTATTGGGATAAGGGAAAATGATTGCCTTCGTACGAGGCGTTATTGCGGCTTTTAAGGCGCTAAAGGTGAGTTTGAACTCGTGGTCCATATCCGTATTTATCGGCTTGGCTACACCGCCCGCTAAGGTTATATTGGGCACATAGCTCACATAGCTCGGCGCGGGAACTACTACTTCGTCCCCCGGCCGCACGACCGTCCTGAGCGCAAGGTCGATAGCCTCGCTCGCGCCTATCGTAACTAAGACCTCGTCCTTTTCGTCGTAGGAAACGGAGCAGCGCGATTTTAAATACTGGGCGATTTCTTTCCTGAGCGCGGGCAGGCCCCAGTTCGAGGTGTAGGCCGTATGCCCTTTCTGCACCGATTTAATAGCCGCGTCGCGAATCTCCCACGGCGTAACAAAATCCGGCTCGCCGACACCCAGCGATATAGCGTCGGGCATTTCCGAAACGATATCGAAAAATTTGCGGATGCCGCTGGGCTTGATGTTCACTACGTCAAGGTTTAAAATATCTTCGTATTTAATCACGGATGCACCACCAGTCTTTTAGCGTCGGAGCCTCTTTCCATAATGACGCCCTCGGACTTATAGCGTTTTAAGATGAAATGGGTTGCCGTGGAAAGGACTTTATCCATGACCGAAAGTTTTTCCGAAACAAAAGATGCGACTTCCTTTAAGGTGCGTCCCTCGATGAAAACGGCAAGGTCGTACGCGCCGGACATTAAATAGACGCTTTTTACTTCGTCGAACTGATAAACGTCCTCGGCTATACTGTCGAAACCCTTTGTGTGCATAGGCGAAACCTTGACCTCGATAAGCGCTTCAACTTTTTCGACGCCGAGCTTATCCTCGTTTATTACGGCGGTGTACTTGACGATTATGCCCGCCTTTTCCATCTGATCGACCGCCGCCTTGACCTCCGCTTCCTTCACGCCGAGCATAACAGCAATTTTCGCGTTAGAGGTTCTGGCGTCATCCTTGATAATCGAAATGATATTCTGATTAAGGTCTTTCATTGGTCAATCTCCTTTATTTTTTTAATTACTCTATTTTTATGCGGCAAAATCCTGTGAAGTTTTTAGCCTCTTGTGTAAGCAAGTACGCCGCCCGCCAAAATTATCGGCTTTAAGCGTTCGCTTAATTCAAGCTGCGTTTTAAACTGCTTGTTTTTTGTGACGTTTTTAACGATTATAGTGCTGCCGCTCTGAATCTGCGCGCGTGCGTTCTCGATTGCAAGCTCGTCGCCCTGCTCGATTTTTGCATAATCGGCTTCGTTTTCAAACACAAGCGGTAATATACCGTTGTTGATAAGGTTATCCCTGTGGATGCGGGCGAACGATTTTGCGATGACCGCCTTGATCCCTAAATAAAGAGGGACTAGAGCGGCGTGTTCGCGGCTTGAGCCCTGACCGTAGTTTGAGCCCGCAACGATAAATCCGCCGTTATTTTCAAGCGCACGTTTGGAAAAGTCCGCGTCTACCGGATTTAAACAGTAGTTAGCAAGATAAGGAATGTTTGAGCGGTACGGCAGGAGCTTGGAATTTGACGGCATGATATGGTCGGTGGTGATATTATCCTCTAAAACTATCAGGGTTTTGCCGCCGATATTGTCCTTTAACGCCTCCGCTTTGGGAAACGGCTTAATATTCGGCCCGCGCTGAATTTGCACGTTTTCAAAATCCTGAGGGTTCAAAATAAGATTGTCGTTTACAAGGAACTTTTCGGGCATTTTGATCTTTTTGAGCTTAGGAAAGTCCGCAGGGTCTGATAAATATCCGCTAAGCGCGGTGTACGCCGCCGTTTCGGGGCTTACTAAATAAACCTGCGCCGACTCCGTTCCGCTGCGCGCGTAAAAATTACGGTTGAAAGTCCGCACCGAAACCGCGTTGTTTTTAGGCGACTGTCCCATTCCGATACAAGGCCCGCACGCGCACTCCAAAATCCTCGCGCCGGCGTTTATCATATCGGCAAGCGCGCCGTTTGAGGCAAGCATTGAAAATACCTGCTTTGAGCCGGGGCTTATTGTTAGCGAAACGGACGGATCGACGGTTTTTCCTTTTAAGATCGCCGCAACTTTCATCATATCTAAATAAGACGAGTTTGTACACGACCCGATACAAACCTGGTCCACCTTGATTTTGCCTATCTGCGATATTTTTTTGACCGCGTCGGGGCTGTGGGGGCAAGCCGCAAGCGGAGTAAGCCTGCTTAAATTGATCTTAACGCTCTCATCGTAAACGCAATTTTCGTCAGGCGCCAGAGCGGTGAAGTCCTTTTCGCGCCCTTGAGCCGCTAAAAACTGCCTTGTTATCTCGTCGGAGGGAAAAATTGAGGTGGTGGCGCCCAGTTCCGCGCCCATATTAGTAATTGTGGCGCGTTCGGGAACGGAAAGCGACTTGACCCCCTCGCCGCAGTATTCTATGACCTTGCCCACGCCGCCTTTAACGGTGAGCTTTCTTAAAACCTCTAAAATAATGTCCTTTGCCGCCGCGCCGTTCTTTAGTTTGCCGCTAAGCTCGACTTTGACTACTTTTGGCATCGTTAAATATAACGCGCCGCCGCCCATGGCAACCGCAACGTCGAGCCCGCCCGCGCCGATAGCCAGCATACCGATACCGCCGCCCGTGGGAGTATGCGAATCCGAGCCTAAAAGCGTCATTCCCGGAACGCCGAAACGCTCTAAATGCACCTGATGGCAAATACCGTTTCCGGGCTTGGAAACGCTGATCCCGTGCTTGAGCGCGACCGACTGGATGTAGGCATGGTCGTCCGCGTTCTCATAGCCGCTCTGCAAAGTGTTATGGTCTATGTAGGCGACTGATTTAAACGTCTTTACCTTATCTACGCCCATCGACTCGAATTGGAGGTACGCCATCGTGCCGGTAGAGTCCTGCGTAAGGGTCTGGTCGATGCGGATGCTTATTTCCTTACCGGCTATCATCTGTCCGCTCACCAAATGCTTTTCAATAATTTTCTGCGTCAGGTTGTTGCTCACTTTTCTTTCTCCTAAAATATGTTTTCATAATTGTATAATAAAGACGCCGGATTGTCAATTTATTGTTAAGGAAACGCTGAATAAACGGAACAAACGCCTTTGGCCTAAGCGATAAATTTTCTTACTCTCCGACATTTTCAGCGACAAATTTCCTTACTCGCCTACATTTTCAAGGACGAGAACGTCAAAATCTACGCTCTCCACAAAGTCCGGCGCCTTAAAACGGGTTATATTGAACTGGTCGAAATTTTTTATATGACTTTTTAATACTATGGGCGTGGGAATATCAAACTCATAGCAGATATCCACAAGGTAATCCATAAACGAGCGATTGGAATACTTGCCGTCCTTTTTATAAATCGTGTCCTTTTTGATTTTGTCTTCAGATATCGTTTTCGCCCAGATTTTAAGCATTGCCGTTCACCTTTTTTTCTTTACAGTATAGCATATCCTTGCTGAAAAATAAAGGATATTCATACCGCAGGATAAATCCTGCACATCGCACCCTTTGTGCGCCTTCTTACACTAAAGTGCGGGGTATTCACCCTTTGCCGGTGGCGCAAAAATGCCCTTGCAAGCAAGCATTTTTGCTTCTTGGTCAAAAACATTAACAAGGCAAAAAAACTAAATGTTGCGGCAGGAATTTTTATAAGTTATTTTAATGGTTAAATGAAAATATACTTAATATATGAGTGTTTTAGAAGCAATAATACTGGGGCTTGTTCAGGGCTTTACTGAATTTCTGCCCGTTTCAAGCTCGGGCCATACGATAATCGCCGGCAAGCTTTTAGGCTTAAGCGAAGTGCCGCTCGCTTTCGGGCTTATCGTTCACCTCGCTACCCTTATCGCCGTTTGTATAGCTTTGCGCAAACGGCTCTTTGCGATAGTAAAAAAGCCGCTCGGAAAAGATATGCGGCTGATACTTGCCGCCACGGTGCCGACGGTGATAATAGTTTTCGCGTTTGAAAACATTTTCCGGTCGGCTTTTTCGGGCGACTACCTTATTTATTGTTTTTTAATAACGGCTATACTTATCATTATTGCCGGAATGAAAAGCCCCGTCAAGATGATAAAGCCGCAGGTCACGTATTTCGACGCGGTTTTAATCGGCGCGGCTCAAGGCCTTGCGGCATTTCCCGGAATATCCAGAAGCGGAGCGACTATCTGTACGGCATCCTTGCTTGGCAATAAAAAGGAAAATTCGGCCGATTTTTCGTTCCTTATTTCTATCCCTATAATTATCGGCTCAAGCATAATGGAGCTAATCAAAAACGACTCCGCCGCCGGCATAGGCGCGCTGGCCGTGATCTGCGGTTTTTTCGCCGCCTTTATTTCGGGGCTTTTGAGCGTATACCTCTTGATGAGGATATTGAAAAAATACTCGCTCGACGCCTTTGCCGTTTACCTTTTCCTTTTAAGTATTTTCCTTATTTTAAACGATTTGGTGCTGCATATATTTTGAATACCTTTAGCAATAATTTAAAAGGTTCGTTTAAAGCGGATCACTTAAGGAGTCTGGGCCTTAAAACCGAATACTTCTTCATTGCGTTTTTCAATAAGAAATATAAGGGTATTCCTAAGCCCGCGACCGCTAATATCTGCCCTGCGCCGACTGTGAGGACGTTTAAAAAATATCCGGTTTTTATATCCGGGATCGTGAGAAAAATTACCGGCACAAGCAGCGCGTTGACGACGATAGGCGGGATTATCCCAAGATAAATCTTGCGCGAAAAATAAGTGAGAACAGCGGCGATAAGCGTTGCCGCGCTCCCAATAAGCATATCCATAGGGCCGCTCGCGATATTTGCTATAAAGCACCCGATAAAGAGTCCGGGGATCGCCTCGACGTAGAAGAGCGGCAAAATACACAGCGCCTCCGACACGCGAAATTGCAGCACTCCGTAAGAAATAGGATATACCGCAAGCGTAAGCGCCGTGTAAAGCGCGGCGATAACGGCGGTAAGAGTTATAAAATATGTTTTTCTGTTCATAGCTTTTCGACCTTTTTTTCAATTATAAACAAGAATGTGATTAAGGGGAAGGATTATAGAGCAAGGCTTTTTTCAGCAGAAAAGACGCCGCTCAAAATTTTATTAACTTGATAAAAGGTATTAACCCCAGGGCAAGCCCTGGACCCGCCGCCGATAGCGGCATGTTCCGCCCCAAGGGGCGGGTTTGTACCTTTTGCGGCGGGCGCATTTGCGAAAATGAAAGCGAGCCTTCATTTGTCTCAAATACTTCTTGATCAAAAGTCTTGCAAATAAAAATTTTTTATTTTTTGATTAATTTTTTCCAAACCCTATTGAAATTTAACAGTTTTTATTGTATACTATTTGCACAAGGGAGTTTTTATATGACCGATAATCAACGAAACATTTTGCTCAAAGCGCTTTCTCAAAGCGGCGTGTTCATTACAAGCGGAGAAAAAGACCACGTAAACATTATGTCGCTTCACTGGGGAACGCTGGGGTCGTTTTGGAATAAGCCCGTTTTTGTGCTGCCCGTGCGGCATTCAAAATACACCCACCGTTTAATAGACGAACACCAGTATTTCGGCGTTTCTGTGCCCAACAAGGATATGCGGAACGAAATCATTATGTGCGACCATCTTTCGGGGCACAACATAAATAAATTCGAGGCGCTAAACCTCCACCCTAAACGCGCCAAAGACATTCCCGCTTATTTGATCGCGGGCTGCGGAATGTATTTGGAATGCAAGGTCATATTTACGGCGGAAATGAATTCAAAGGATCTAGACGATGTGATAGTTTCCGAGCATTACGAAAACGGCGACTTCCACACGCTCTATTTTGCCGAGGTTCTCAACTGCTACGACGAAAGCGAAATGGAATAAAAGCTTAAAGCATCAGTGTACTTTTCGGGTGCCGGACATCTTTGTCCGGCATCTTTTTTCGTTATTTTTTCAACTCCCGCCTTTTTAAGCGCGCCGCTCTAAAGTATCTCTATAGTTTTAATGACGACGGGTTTGACAGGGATATCCTCATAGCCTTTCCACGCGGTAGTAGCTACCTTGCTGACGGAAACCGCAACCTTTAAGCTTTCCTCGTCGCTGACCTTTCCAAAGGCCGCATATTCGCCGTCAAGATAAGGAACGTCGGCAACGCAGATGAAAAACTGGCTTGTAGCCGAGTCCTTGACCATTGTGCGCGCCATAGAAATAACGCCCGCCGTATGCTTGAGCCCGTTCATTACTCCGTTCGACTTAAATTCGCCCTTAACCGTTTTAGAAGAATTCTTCGCTTTAAGCGCGCCGCCCTCTTCTCCCGTAAAGCCGCCGCCCTGGATCATAAAGCCGGGGATAACACGGTGGAAGCAAAGCCCGTCGTAGAATTTAGCCTGGCAAAGCTCGGTAAAATTTGCTACCGAAAGAGGCGCAACGTCGGGATAAAGCTCAAGATTGATTTTTTTACCGTTAGTAAACTCGATAACGGCTTTTACTGTGTTTTCCATAAATTTTCAGTCTCCTTTTCTTTTGCCGGCCACCCTGCCGGCGCAATTTGTTTAATATTTCAACGGTTTTATTGAAATTTTTGAGGCTTATTTGCAGCCTCTTTAGCTATCCAGCTCTAAATACTCGTCGTACGTCATATCGCGGTCGAATATTTTCTTACCTTTCGTATCCAGTTCTATAATGCGGCTTGCGACGGTGGAAATAATTTCCTCGTCGTGCGTGATAAAAAGCATTCCGCCCTTAAAATTAGTCATACCCTTATTGAGCGCAGTGATGCTTTCAAGGTCGAGATGGTTTGTCGGCTCGTCGAAAATAAGAAAATTCGCGCCCGCGAGCATCATTTTAGAGAGCATACAGCGCACTTTTTCGCCGCCGGAAAGCACCTTTGCCTGTTTTAACGCCTCCTGACCCGAAAACAGCATACGGCCCAGCCAGCCGCGCAGGTATTCCTCATAATGTTCCTTCGAGTACTGGGAGAGCCATTCGACTAAATTCAGCTCGACCCCGTCGAAATAGTTATCGTAATTTTGCGGCATATAAGCCGAGGTTATGGTCTGACCCCACCTTATTGTACCGCTGTCGGCGGATTGCAGCCCCATAATGCAGTCGAAAAGCGCGGAAACGATTTGGGAATTGGAACATAAAAATCCGATTTTATCGTCCTTTTTCAGCTTAAAGGAAACGTTCTCGAAAAACCCTTTTTTCGTAAGGTTTTCAACTTCCAAAATCTCGTTGCCTATCTCGCGCTCGTACTTAAAGTCGATAAACGGATAGCGGCGGCTCGAGGGCTTAATATCGTCCAGCTCCAGCTTTTCAAGCTCGCGCTTGCGGCTCGTCGCCTGCTTGGATTTAGACGCGTTCGCCGAGAAACGCGCGATAAACTCTTTAAGCTCGCTTGCCCTCTGCTCTTTTTTCTTATTCGCTTCCTTTGCCTGACGCACCAGCAGCTGGCTTGTCTCATACCAGAAATCGTAGTTGCCCACAAAAATATTGATCTGCTTGAAGTCCACGTCGCAGATGTGCGTGCAGACCCTATTAAGAAAATGGCGGTTATGCGAGACTATGATAACTGTAGTTTCGTCGAGGCTCATGATATATTCTTCGAGCCATTTAACGGTTTTGGCGTCGAGGTTGTTGGTCGGCTCGTCGAGGATAAGGATGTCTGGGTTGCCGAAAAGCGCCTGCGCGAGCAGTACCTTGACCTTGATCTTAGCGTCAAGCTCCGACATCTGCTTATAAAAATTTGCCGCGTCTACTTTGAGATAATTCAAAAGCGATTCGGCGTTCGATTCGGCCTCATAGCCGTTCATATCGGCAAACTCCGCTTCAAGCTCGCCCGCCTTAACGCCGTCCTCGTCGGAAAAATCTTCCTTGGAATACAACGCGTCCTTTTCTTTCATGACCTCCATCAGACGCTTATGGCCCCACATAACGGTTTCAAGCACGGTATAGTCGTCGTAGGCGTTCTGATTCTGCTGCAAGACCGACATCCTCTCGTCTTTGGCTATATAAACGTCGCCTTTATTAGGCTCGATTTCGCCGGACAGCACCTTTAAAAACGTGGACTTTCCCGCTCCGTTCGCGCCGATGACGCCGTAGCAGTTGCCTTTTGTGAATTTTAAGGAGACGTGGTCGAATAAAACGCGCGCTCCAAATTGCAAGCTTATGTCGTTAACCTGTATCATTTTTTGTAAAAACTCCCGTAAATTTTTGCCGCTGCAGTCTTTCAGCGGCAGACAGCGCGGAATCTTTTGCGTTCCCCTTCAAAGAAAAAGGCTCAATTTGAAATACAACAAAAAGAGCCGTTTTAAATTATTAAGGGAACAATCTTCAGCGTTTTCCTTAAATCGTATTGAAAATCCTCGTTTTCCCTGCACAAATGCGGGAAGGCATTTATTCGGCTTTATAAGGAAGAAGTGCCATCTGCCTTGCTCTTTTAATAGCAGTGGCAAGCGCGCGCTGGTGTTCTGCGCAGACGCCGGACGTCCTGCGGGGAACGATTTTACCCTTTTCAGTGATATAACGCTTTAATTTAGCGATATCCTTATAATCGATGCTTTCGCTCTTTTCAACACAGAAAGAGCAGACCTTACGCTTAGGCGCGCGTCTTACTCGCTTGCTCTTATCGTCAAAGTCGTTAGCACCGGATTGCTTTTTATAATCCATAATACTTTTATTCTCCTTTTGTTTGCTGCCGGCTTGTTGCCGACGCATAATTTTACTAGATAAGAAGTTGCTGCGTTGTCGGGCAGCAGTTGGCTTTTTGCCGATTGAGTGTATTTCACATACTCAGGTTAAAGGTAAAAAGCCAATCGCAGCTCGTATACGGAGATAAATTCTTTTCTAGTTTAAAAAATTTGGTTAGAACGGCAAACCTTCGTCTTCAACGGGTTTTAATTCTGCCGTCTGTTTTTTGGGCGCGTAGCTGCCTGCCCCGCCGCCTTGTGGTTGGCTCTCATTGCCGCCCGCGCGGTTTAAAAACTCAACGTCGTCGGCAACGATATCGGTTCTGTAACGCTTTTCACCGTTTGCAGTTTCATATGAGCTAGTCTCGATCCTGCCGCAGACGGCGACCTTACTGCCTTTAGTCAAAAACTTTCCGCAGTTTTCGGCAAGCGCGCGCCACGTCGTGATATTGAGGAAATCGGCCTCGCGCTCTCCGTTGGCGTTTGTAAAAGTACGGTTTACGGCGATCGCAAATTTGCAAACGGTAACTCCGCTGCCGGTGGTGGTCGTTTCGGGGTCACGCGTCAGATTGCCGACTAAAATACATTTGTTCATAATCTACTTCTCCTAAAGTTTGTTTTATTTTCTCAAAATTATAAGCTTGTACTTATTTTTTGATAACCATAAAACGAACTACGTTGTCGGCGATCCTCATTCTGCGTTCGAGCTCGAGCGGGAATTCTGCGTTCGATGTGAAATTCATCAGAACATAGAAACCGTCGGTTTTGTAGTTGATAGGATAAGCGAGCCTTTTGTTTCCCCACTTATTGACGCTTTCAACTTCGCCGCCGCTCTGAGTTACGCTTGAGCTGAACTTCTCGATTTCCGCTTCTCTTGTTGCTTCGTCGAGATTTGCCGACAAGATATATAATACCTCGTACTTGTTCATTCGTTGTACCTCCTTTTGGACAATGACCCTCAAAACTGTTTTGAGAGTAAGGATAGCGGATATAACAAGGCTCCTGCCTTTTAATAAAATCCGCTTCTGCTCCATTTTAAGATTAGAGCCTGTTAATTTTAGCATAAAAAAATAAATATAGCAAGCATTTTTTAGTGATGAAAAAAACGCGGAAAATGCGCCGCGCTTGCGCCGCTGCCATGCTCGGGCCAATTTCGTGACCTCACGAAATTGGCCCGAGAATTCAAATCCGCTATTTTTGCAAGCTAACATAGCGCGATCTATTACTTTTTCAAAATTCCGCCACTGCCATATTCTAAAACACCGGCAAGCTCTCTTGCCAGCCAATATTTCGCGCCGTTTTCGTCAAGATGCCTTATATCCTCAATTATATTCTTTTGCTTTTAATTCGCTTATGCTTTCATTATACTTAAAATACTGCATAAAAGTAAAGAAATATCGCTTTCTTGCCGGATTATGAATCCGCCGCGAAAAAGAAAAAGGACGGTTTAAAATCTTAAAACCGTCCGGTTGATACAAGTAAGGGAATTATTAAGCGCGCAGAGTCGATTTGCAATACGCGCAGACTTTTTCTTCCGGCAGAACCGGCCCGCCGCAGCTGGGGCATTTGAGGTTGCGGCTAAGCGTTGAGAGCAGCTCGTCGGTGGGTTTGTGATATTTCCAGCCGGGCAAATAGCCGCTTTTTAAAAGGGATTTAAGGTCTCTGCGCACCTGCGATTTGGGTTTTGCGGTGCTTTCTGCTATTTCCGCTATACCCGTTAAGCGGTTTGTGTTGATAAAGATCAGCAGGTTTTTTTTCGCGTTGAACATCATCCAAAACGTCCAGCCGTAGAACACGCCTAAAAAACTTAGGCCGCAAACTATTGCAAACACTATTATAAGCGGCGTTATGTGATTTACCGCCGAAACGACAAGCGCGGGAACAGAGGCGGCAAAAAGAAACGAAACCAATATGAGTACGCGCTTAAAAAAAGCCGCTCTTTTGCATATCTTATCTATAATATACGCGGGAACAAACTCAAAATCCGTCACGGCCTTCTCCTAAACGCCTTTAACAAGCACTTTCATATATTTATCGGGCGATTCGCTCATTTCTTTTAAAGCGCCCTCCACCTCGTCGAAAGCAATTTCTTTAGAGATAAGCTGCGCCACTTTAACAGATTTATTGGCAAGCATATTTATCGCGCTGGCCATAAATTTCGAGCCGTTATTGACCCCGAACACCGAAACCTGTTTATTGATAAGCGGAGCAAGCGGTATGTTCATATCGTCCTCGAAGTTTCCCCAGCCCGCAAAGGCGGCTTTACCTCCGCGCGAAACAAGCGAAAGGGTTTTGTTCAGCGGCATTTTAGTATTGGCAAGATATACGGCGGTTTCCGCCATACGCCCGCCGGTGAGCGAAAAGATTTTTTTTTGAACGTCCGTATCTACGCTGTTTATAGTATAATATGCGCCGAGTGCCGCAGCAGCATCCAGCCTGTCTTGGCGCGTATCTACCACGATCGGCACAGCCTGATGGTATATTGCTATCTGCGTTAGGATAAGCGCGATAATATTTGCGCCCACAATAACTATATGCTCGCCCTTTTCGACGTTCAGCCTGTTGAACGCATTCAGCGCCATGGCCGTATGCTCTATGAAAATCGCTTCGTTATCCTTGATACGTTCGGGCAGCTTATATACGTCGTTTTCGCTCACAACAAAAAAGTCACGCAAAAAACCGTCCTCGCTGACGCCGTAGGTGAGCAGCTTTTCGCATTCGCCGGTCTTACCCGCTTTACAGTTGCCGCACGTGCCGCAGGGAACGTATGTATCCACCGCCACATGGTCGCCGCGCTGCAATCCGGTCACTCCTGCGCCGGTTTCCGTCACCATGCCCACGCCCTGACGCCCTATGATTATAGGGGCCTTATCCGTACTCAGCGCTCCCTCAAAAATAAGCCTGTCTGTGAGCGATATCGCCGAATATGTTATTTTCAGCTTGACGCAACCGGGCCCGACGGTCTGGCTCGCCAGCTCGTCGCACCTTATATCATTAGCTCCGTATACTCTCCACGCTTTCATAATAGGCTAATTATACCACTATAAAAACTTTTTTTCAACTGTTTTATTCCGTTCTCTCAAAAGCGAACCGAACGCGGGGTTTTTAAATGATACGGCCGTACGCCGGGTTTATTCCTTGAATTGGGAAATAAAATCCTCAAGTAAGTCGGCGGTAAAGGCTACAAGTTCGGCGCAGGGGCGTTTTTTATAGTACTCTTTCGTTCTCTCCTCCGGAACGAAACTGCTTTTACCCTCTTGAAGGTTTAAAAGGTCGCGGCAGATAATAGAGCCGTTGGCGTCCTTCCATTTTTGCGCAAAAATCTGCTGAAGTTCGTACATCCTCGCCTTAGTAACGCGGCCGCCGTATTCAAGGCCCATGACCATAAAAGCCGCGCTGACCGCCCCGCAGACCTCTCTTAAACGCCCCATCCCCGCGCCGAATCCCAATGAAAGTTTGAGCGCGGTTTGTTCGTCCAACCCGTAATGCGGGCAAAACGCAAGTATTACGCTTTGGGCGCAATTATAACCCTTTTTAAAATACCCCTCGGCAATTTCTCTGTACATTATTGTCTTAACCTCTTTTTTTTAGTTTAAAACGAATCTCTAAATACAATATATAGTGTTTTCGTTATTTTCAGCTACTATTAGTAGAAAACTAGATTTGTTAAATTTGTGTTAAATTTGTTAATTTTTTGTTTAATTTTTTGAACAAAACATAATAAACATTTTTCTGTAAATATATGCAAAAATCTATATTTATAAACTATTAAGACGTTATTTGCTGAAAAATGCCAAATAATGGTATAATACAACTATAAATTTGAGGGAGAAAAAAAATGAACAGTTATGCTGATTTCCGCAATGAAAGTGATGTTTTGGCCGAAAAATGGATCTACGATTCGCTTCTGGCAATCGGTATAATGCCGCATTTGAAAGGCTTTTCCCAAACGGTGAGAGCCGTGGTGCTTACGGCAGAAAGCGTTTGCAAAGTCAATATAAAAGATATTTACGTTTTAATAGCGCGCGAATCCGATTGCAAGCAGGAAAACGTCGAACGCAATATACGAAACGCTATTTGCTACGCCCAAAGCAACGAAACGCTGATAGGGATAAACAAGATAGCGGGCGTTGAAATAGTTAAAAATAAATACAGCTCTTTATCGAATAATCAGCTCGTTTCACTCCTTGCCCATTTATATCTTCAAAAGCTATGCCCGCCAAGGTCGATCAGCGCCTTTCTGCATCCGCCCGCTTATTTATAAACCGGAAAAACGACGTCTAAATCGTTTCCTTTATTCCAGAAGCAAAAATGCTTGCTTGCAAGGGCATTTTTGCGCCACCGACAAAGGTGCATACCACGCGCTTTAGCGTAAAAAGGCGCACAAGCTGCGCGAGGTGCAGGATTTATCCTGCGGTATGAATGCCCTTTATTTCTTTAATAAGCTCCTGTGCTGCATCCCCGGAAATTTTATTGTCCCCGCCAGTCAATGCGTATTTTTTTATTATTTTAAGCGGCTTTTGCGACAAAACCGTTATATTGTCGGCAAAACAAATTGCCTCCTCCACCTCATGCGTAACGTATACGACGGTTTTTGGGCTGGCCTTTAACAGAGCAAAAAACGCGCTGAAAATAGCCGATTTTATTTTTGCGTCTAAGCCTTTGAACGGCTCGTCCATAAGGAGCGTGCCGGACGGGTACATAAACGCGCGCACCAGCGAAACGCGCTGTGCCGTGCCTCCGCTTAAAACCGCGGGATATGCGTTTTTATATTCTGCTATCTCCGCCGTTTGCAAAAAGCGGCCGATAGTTTCGACGCGGGCGGCCTTATCCTTTAAAACTGTTTTTAAAACGATATCCAGATTCTGAAAAACGGTTTTTTCCTCTATCAGGCGCGGCTCCTGAAAAACATAGGAAACCCTGTCCGGCAGGTTTTCGATTTGGCCGCCGCCGATTTTGAGCGTTCCGGCGATCAGGTTCAAAAGCGTTGTTTTTCCGCAGCCTGAGGGGCCGATCAACGCGTTTATCTTGTTTTTTTCAAAGGAAATATCAAAGTTTTTGAGTATTTCCGCGCCGGGATAAGAAAAAGATACGTCATTGAATTTTATCACTCTTCACCGCCTTTTTCCTTTTTTTGACCGCTGCGCTTAAAAATCGCGGCGATCTTTTTTCTTGCGCCGTACTTATGCGGCATACAAAGCACCCCGATCAACTTTATTATGCCTTCGCAAAGAAAATTGAGGATTATCGCAGTTAAAACATAACAAAACAGCATAGTAAAATCGCCTGAAACATACGCGCCGTTAAGATAACTCCCTAAAGCAAGGCGCGGGATAGAAATGATCTCGGCCGCCAGTACGACCTTTAAATTTAGCCCGAACCCGCCTAAAACCGACGCGAAAATATAGGGCGAGCATTGCGGGATATAGATATCCTTAATACGGCTACTGAGCGGCACGTTATAGACCTTTGCCATTTCCGTAACGTCCGGATCGATATTTACAAGAGCCGAATACAGTTGCGAATACACAAGCGGCATAGTCACAAGCATTCCCACTACGACCGCCGTTACCGTACCGGGGAAAAAAATCAGGAATATGAAGGTTACGCCCAATGTAGGCACCGACCGCAGAATGCTCACGATAGGGTCGATAAAATACTTAAAACTTTGCGACAGCTTTGCCGTGACGGCTAAAACGATACCCAGAGCAAAAGCTATTAAAAAGCTTATGAGGCTTTTTAAAAGCGTTGAGAACACGCCTTTATAGAAAACTCCTCTGCCTAACTGCTTGAAAAACGCAGATATAACCGCAGCAGGCGGAGGAAGTGCCTGATTTTCCTTAAACACCGTTGAGGAAAGCAGCTGCCAAAACAAAAAAACAAAGACAAAAGCTAAAAGCGTCCATACGGCTTTTGTGACCTTGCTCATTTTTTTTGCCGGTTTTTTTTCCAAAGCTTATTTTTTCCTTTTGTTTTTGCCGGTTTTATTGCCGGCTGCATAATTATGCTTTAAAGATAGAAACTCTCGGCCGGAACGTCGCCCTTGACAGTTTTTCCGACAAGCGCGGGATTGCTGCCAGAGACTATTTTTAAATAATCGTTTACTTCTTTTTTGCAGTCGGCGGATTTTTTAAAGGTGATGATATCCTTTCCTGTCCCTTCAATAAACGCTTTTATAATTTCCGCCGAGGGAAGCTCGTTAGACCCTATTTCGTCTTTTGCCTTATCTCCTGCAAGCGCGGGGTAATCTTTCGCCCATTTGACCGAGTTTTGTAAAGCCGTATAAAGCGCGCTAACAAATTCGGGGTCAGAATCGGCTATGCTCTTGCGCACTATGACGCCCGCCTGGGGATAGCTCTCGGTCTCAAACTCTTTGCTCCACTCTTTCTGGATATCAAAAACTCTTGAAACTTTGTATGAGGAGTTAGCAAGTACCGCCGTTATGACAGGCTCCGTCATAAGCCCGTATTTGATCTTAGGGCCGCCCTCAAGCCCTAAGCACATAGCGTTGCGAACGTCGGCAGGGGAATTTAAATACATTATATTCACCACGCCCGCCTGATAATCGCTAAGGCTGCCAAGCTCCTTATAGGTAATATTCTTTTCTTCTAAAAGCGCCCTTAAGGTTATTCCGGGGGTGCCGTTTTTCTGAAAAGCGTAAAGTATGTCTTCCTTACCGTCCGAGTCGGCACCGATTAGGTTTGAAAGCGTGATACCGTCGCCGCTGCCCTTATAATCCCTTGCCGCGATATAGGAAAGCCCCGTCACCGCCGTGCCTGCAAAGACGTACGTACCCTCGCCTTGCGCGCACACGTTAATGGGCGCGATGGCGATATCGGGCTGCTTGCCCTTAACAGAGTTACTGATAGAGGCGCCCGTAACAAGCTCCATCTTTACTCTTTTGCCGCCTATTTTGAGCCTTTTTTCAGACATTAATTTTGTGACAGTCAGCAACGGCGCGCCGTCGGGCACGTAGAAAGAGTATGTATCGGAGCTGCAGCATCCAAAAACAGGCGCAGCCAAAATAAGAGCAAAAACCAAGCAGATTATCTTTTTCATTTTTTAATTAAACTGATTACTTCCCTATAAGAAGGCTC
>JAVBKW010000038.1:0-19999 GCA_031553855.1 Eubacteriales bacterium
CCGCAGGGCAGAGCCCTGCACCCGCGCGGCAACGCCGCGCATTCCGCAGCAGAGACTGCGGGGTTTTAAACCTTTTGCGGCGGGCGCATTTATGGAAATGTAAGCAAGCTTCCATTTCCCCAATTGCTTCTTGATAAATAAGGTGCAAAATTAAGGAAATTCTAATCGTATTTATTCAGCGTTTCCTTAAGCTAAAGGCAATCTAAAGCAAGGCTGTGAAGGGAAGTCAATTAATCAACTCCAGTCACAGTCTTATTAAAGGCGGCGCAAATTTGTCCGCCCCGCGTGACTTATTTGACTTTTTTCAAAAAATGGGATAAACTTATTAAAGTAAAATGATTATCACATATCAACAACTTTGGAAGGATTTCGACCCTAAGTCGATCGCGCTCAATACAAGCGTCGTTACACAGGTAAATGCGGGGGAGTATTCCGTTAAAACGGTTTACTTCAACGGGCTTTCCTGCGACAACGGCGTTTGCAGGATTTTTGCAAAGCTTATTTCGCCGCAGGTGAAAACGGGTAAGGCAATCATCGTTATGGACGAGATCCAAAACGGCGTGGATAAATTCGATTTTTCCGGATTTATTAGCGAGGGTTACAGCGTGCTGATCGTGGACTACGCAGGTTTCAGCACGGAATACAGCCGCTTCACCATCTATCCTAAATGTTTTTCAACGGCAAACTACAATAATAACGTGCTTTGTTTAGCCCAGCTGCCGCCCTCTCTTAAGGCTTCCTGCCGCTATATCTGGACGACCGTTATGCTTTGCGCCGTTTTCTATATGGAAGAAGCGGGGTTTTGCGATATCGGCCTTTACGGGATAGGCGAGGGCGGAAGCCAGGTGATAAAAGCCTTGGCTCTTTTGCCGCAGGTTAAATGCGGCGCGGTTTTGTTTTCTTCCAGCAGGGTCTCGCAAAAGGACGAAAAAGACTACGACGAGGATCTTGTCGCCTACGCCGCGGCTCTGGCGGACTGGAGTTATTCCCCGTTCTTAAAATCGCCGCTGTTTATCCAGACCACGTCTAACGAACAAAACTCTTCGCTCGACAAAATGAGCAAAATTTTTTCATCCGCAGGCGATGCGGGCGCGCTTATCGCTATTTCGCCGCGCTCAGACCGCACGGTCTGCGAAAACCAAAAGGACAATATCAAACTGTTTTTTGAAACGGTTTTCGGCTCTAAAAAGCTTTTAAAGCCGCCTAAAATAACGCCTAAAAACAGCGATAACAGCCTCTACCTGCACATAAATGCAGATACTGCAGAGGAAATAGAGTCGGCGGAGCTGTTTGTCGCCCACGCTCAAAAAATCGGCGCGTACAGAAACTGGCAGAATAAAAATCTCGAAAAAACAGGGGCGGGCGATTTTATTTCAAAAATCCAGGTTTATTCGGCTTTAGATCCTATTTTCGCGTTCTTTAACGTAAAATATAAGAACGGTTTTTGTATTTCCAGCGCGGTCGCCGTTGTTTTACCGGGTCAGATGAACATAGAAATCCAGCCTTTTGTTCCAAAACGCCTGATTTTCGACGTGGAAAGCGGCTCAAGCGAGTGGATATTAAAGGGCGAGGCGGAAAATAATAAGCTGTTTATTGAAAAAGGCCCGTTCGATATCGAGGGAATAACGGCAAAATCTAACCGCTTGGCGACGTTCGCGCTTTCCGATAAGCTTTTTTCGCCGCCTAAAATGTCGTCGCTGCAGCTTATCGTCTATTCGTCAGTCAATCAGCCGATTCAGTTTTCCTTAAAAACTTCCGTAGATAATCAAATTTTTTCCGTTTCAAAAACTCTCGATCCCGCCGACAGCTGGACTAAAATAACTCTATCGCCGCAGGATTTCCGCTCAAGCGATGGCTCAATGCAATCGTGGAATAATATCGTTACTTTAGAGCTTTGCGCGGAACATAAGTTTTTGATCAATACTATGCTTTGGATTTAAAAATTTTGAAAACGATTTTTAATCAGCGTTTCTTGCAAAACCTTCATCATTTTTTTAAAGGACATTCTATGAGCGAAAAAAGCGTCAATTACGTCAAAAAGGATTTTAAGCTGCTGGGCGGGGAAGAAAAAGAAAACATTCTTTCTAATATTTTGATGTACGCTCTTATTTTTGTAATGCTTAGCCTGCTTATTATCGTTGGTTTTTTTCAGCTTTGCGGCATCGTGGGCGACAGTATGCAAAATACCGTATTCGATAATGATTCGGTTTTAGTCACAAAATACTCAACTAATTATAAAAATAAAGACGTTATAATCCTTGATATGAACGACGGCAATAACGAAAAACGCTTAATAAAAAGGATAGTGGCAACAGAGGGAGAAACATTTTCCTTTAATTTAGAAAACGGCTTTATTTATCTTTATAAAAAAAATTCTGACGGCGTAATGGAAAAAATTGACGAGTCTGGCTATATTAAAGAGACTATGCTTAAAAAGGACGTTTTCCTCGGCGGTAATAGTCCGTACCTCTTCGACACTGAATACACCGTTGACCCGGGCTGTTATTTGTTTTTAGGAGACAACCGCAATAACTCTTTAGATTCGCGTTACTACGGCTTTGCTAAAAAAGAAAACATTATAGGGAAAGTCGTTTTTATTGCGTCTGAAGGCACTCTTGAGCATAAACTTTTAAACTTCCTTTTCAATCTTAATTCAACCGTTGAGCATTAAAAACCTTTTTTTGGGGTATTTATATATATTTATACACAATCTCTGTTACTAAAAGTTATACACATTGTGAATAACTTTGTGGATAACTTTTTATAAATTGTATAATTATAATAAAAAATTAATAATATTAGGGCTAAAATTATAAAAATATAGTCATATTGTGGATAACTGCGGATAAAGTTTAATAACTTATATATTTTATTCACATAACTAAAATCTGTTAAAACACTATATATGGTGCTTATTTTATAAAAACTCTTCTATATGTATGTTATACACATTTCTACATTGACTAACTCTACTGCTACTATTAAATTATATATAATAACTACATAACAAACAAGGCGGTTTGATTTGACGGATCTTATTCAGTATTTAAAAAATAACGGTTTTGACGAAAGCCTTATTGAAAAATTCAACAGGTATTATAGATTGATTGAGGAGTATAACGAAAAATTTAACCTCACTTCTATTAAGGATAAAAAAGAGGCAGAATTTAAGCATTTTATTGATTCACTTGCAGCAGTTAAGCTGATAGAGGGCAATATTGCCGATATCGGGGCGGGGGCGGGCTTTCCTTCCGTGCCGCTGGCGATACTCAGGCAGGATTGCAGCTTTACTTTAATAGACAGCTTAAATAAAAGAATAGAATTTTTAAATATAGTGATAAAGGAATTGGAGTTAAAAAACGTCAAAGCTGTCCATATAAGGGCGGAGGATTTAAAAAAAGAAGAAAAATATGACTTTATTGTAGCAAGAGCCGTCGCGCCGCTTAATATATTATGCGAGTATTGTTTGCCGTTTGTAAAAATAAACGGAAAATTTATTGCTTATAAGGCAGGCGGCGCCGCCGAAGAAACAAAAAAGGCGGCAAACGCGATAGGGATTTTAGGCGGAAAGGCGGACAAAATAATAGAATGCGGTTTTGAGTACAACGAAGAAAAGTTTGAAAGGAACCTTATAATAATCAAAAAAATAAAAGAGACGCCGCCAAAATATCCAAGAGGCGGAAATAAACCCAGATTAAACCCTATAAACTAATAAAAAGAGAGTCAGAAGTTAAAATGATCAATAAAATAAAAAGCGACGATAAAAAAAAGAATGAGGAGAAGATAGCCTCCGTTGCCGCAGTGTCTACGCCGACCGGAGCGGGAGGGATAGCGGTCGTAAGGGTGTCGGGGCCGGACGCGCTGGAAATAGCGTTTAAAATTTTAAAAAAGGACAATAAAAAAAGTGAATTAAAAGTTGAGCCGAGAAGGTTTTATAATTTTACAGCCGAAACGGGAAGTATTAAAGACGAAGTGATGGTTGTGTATTTTAAAGCCCCGAAAAGCTATACCGGCGAGGACGTAGTCGAGATACAATGCCACGGAAACGGGATTATAGCCGATGAAATATTAAAGGCTCTTATATTAAACGGAGCAAGGGCGGCGGAAAACGGAGAATTTACGAAAAGGGCTTTTTTAAATCACAGAATAGACTTATCGCAGGCCGAATCGGTGATAGACCTGATAAACGCGCAGAGCGTGTCGGAAATAAACGCGGCTTACGATAATATGAGCGGCGGGCTGCATAAAAAGCTGACGCAGCTGCAAAATACGATAGCAGAGTCCGTCGCGGCGGCGCAGGCGGCGGTGGACTATCCTGAAGAGGATATTGAAGAGGAAAGTAAGGACAGCTTAGAAATAAAAATAAAAGGCATAAAAAAAGAGCTGCAAGAGTTAGTAGAAACCTACGGCGACGCGGTTATGATCAAAGAGGGAATAAAAATAGCTATCGCTGGAAAGCCGAACGTAGGTAAATCTATGCTATTAAACGCGCTCACTAAAACAGACAGGGCGATAGTGACCGACATTCCCGGAACTACGAGGGACACAGTCGAGGAGCAGTATTCATATAAGGGGCTAAGGTTTATTATAACCGATACAGCAGGAATAAGGAGAACGGAGGATATAGTTGAAAAGAAGGGTATAGAGCGAACTTACAATGCTTTAAAAGGAGCGGATATAATTTTAGCGGTCGCAGAGGCGGGAGAAAATTTTGCCGAAGAAATACCCCTTTTTAAGCCCGTCATCTACGTCTATAATAAAACCGATTTAAAACCGGAAATAAAAAAATTTAAAAATGAAACGGACGCATATATATACGTAAGCGCGAAAGAAAATTTCAATATAGAAGAGCTGAAAGAAAAAATATATTTAACGGTAAACGGAGCTAAAATAAACGCCTCCGGAACGCGTTTAAACAATGTCCGCCATTATAATGCCGCAGTAGAGGCTTTAAACGCCCTAAACAGGGCCGAAAGTAATTTACGCACATTCACCCTGGATTGTATTATATCCGACCTGCACCACAGTTACAGAGCGTTAGGGCAGATAACCGGAGCCGTAAGCTCGGACAATATTATAAGCGAGATATTTAAAAGATTCTGCGTAGGAAAGTAAAAAATAATCCGGATTTTAAAAAGGAAAATAAAAAATTTTGAAAGTTATAGACAAAAATAAAAAAGCGTATTTCGATTATTTTTTAGATGAAAAGTTTGAGGCGGGCATAGTGCTTCAGGGAAGCGAGGTAAAGTCCGTCAAGCTTGGTAATATAAATTTAAAGGACAGCTTTTGCCAGATAGAAAACGGCGAGGCGTGGCTAAAAAATTGTCAGATATCCCCGTACGAAAAAGGCTCGTATTTCAACGACGACCCGCGCCGCAACAGAAAGCTTTTACTCTCGAGAAGGGAAATAGATAAAATAGCGGGAAAGGTAAAAAATAAAGGCTTTACCCTCATTCCTACTATGGTTTACTTTAAGGACAGGTACGTTAAGGTGGAAATCGCGCTCGCAAAGGGCAAGCAAACGCATGACAAAAGAGACTCTATCAAGGAAAAGGATCTGATGCGCGATGCGCAAAGAGAAATAAAAAACTACAAATAATGATAATATAGTCAAAGAGAAATAAAAAACTACAAATAATGATAAAAGAAGAAATAGAAAAATTTAATTACGGCGATATTGTAAGAATAACAGTAAACGCACAGCAAAAATATACGGCGTCGCCCTCGAAGGTAAAAGGGGAGGAATGCTTTTTATTTGAAAATATCAGGGATAATAAGGCCTTCCATACAAACGTCCCTTTTTCTCTCTTAGGGCAGTTTCTAGAAACAGTCATGCAAAATAATTCAAACCTGACGGTTTTTACTATACAGAGGATTTATGAATTTAAAATAACGAAAAAAGGCGCGTTATTAAAAAATTCGACAATAAATAAGCTTGCGCCCGCCTTAGCGGACGAGGAAAATAAGTTTTCTCTCCCCTTGGATATCCCGGCGCTTACAGACCTGGGCATCGTTTCTAAGGACGGAAAGCTCATAAAGGCGATGAGCGATAAGTTTTCTCAAGTAGAAAATTTCACGCAGATAATAGACGGCGAAATTAAGGACAGGAAAAAAATAAAAATAATCGATTCCGGCTGCGGAAAGGCGTACCTTTCGTTTATCGTATACCATTATTTAAGATACGTCAAAAACATAGACGTTGAAATCACGGGAATAGATTTGAAAGCCGACGTTGTGCAAATGCTGAATGAAACCGCACAAAAATACGGCTACGAAAAAATGAATTTCATAGCGGAAAATATTTTTGACTCGGATTTTAAAGGCGCGGATATGCTCATTTCCCTGCACGCCTGCGATAAAGCCACGGATTATACTCTTTTTAACGCAGTCCGAAACGGCGTCGGCATTATATTAAGCGTACCCTGTTGCCAGCACGAGCTGAATGAAAAATTCGATTCCTCAACGTTTAAAGTTTTAAACCGCTACGGACTTATAAAGGAACGCGTTTCCGCGCTTTTTACCGATGCGATAAGAGCCTCTCTGCTCACTTATTGCGGCTACAAAGTAAAAATCGCCGAATTTGTGCCGCTCGCCCACTCTCCTAAAAACGTGATGATAAAGGCCGTTAAAGCGAATTTGAGCGAAAGCGTAAGAAAAGACGCGCTAAGCGAGGCGCGTGCGCTTATGAAAGAGTTTAACGTAACGCAGGAGCTGCATACTCTGCTGTTTAAAAGCGGGGATTAAAAAAAGAATTCGTCGCGCGCATTACCGGACGGTAGTCAAAAGAAGAATACAGCCGCAGCCGCCGGAGTTAATTTGCGTAAAAGCAAAAAAACATCCGGCTAAATATTTTAGCCGGATGCCTTTTATCTTTAGAAAAGAATGTTTTGCTCTCTATTGCTATTACGGATCTAAGTGTAACAGCCAGAAAATCAGGTACACGATACCGGGAATAACAGCAAGGATCAAAAGAACGATACACATTAAGAGTCTGTTCTTTCTGAATCCGAGCATACAAAGAACGAGGTATACGATACCGGGAACGATTGCTAATATTAAAAGTATTACTAATAAAAGCAGGTTAAAACCTCTCGCTTTTGCCATTTCAATTTCACTCCTTTTTATAATAATACATATATTATTACATTAAAAAGCATAAATGTCAAGAAAAATAAAAAATTAAAAAATATTTTTGTATTAGGCGTTTATTGCCGCTTTAAAAGAACGCCAAAGAGCGCAAAAGAGAGCGTGTAAAGGCTTGAAAATAATAAATTTCGGTGTTATACTTTTTCTTGTAAAAGCGGAGGCTTAAAAAGCAGATGAAAGAAACAGAAAAAACCAAAGGAGCCTTTTGGCAGGCCTCTTATATATACGTCCTGATAGTTTTAGCAGGAGTTTTGCGCGCGCTTAACCTGCAGATTTTTATACTGCCGTTTAATTTTGCGCCGGGCGGAGTTACCGGTATATCGGCAATGCTGCAATACGTGACCGGCTGGAATTCCGGTATATTCCTGCTTATTTTCAACCTGCCCATAATAATAGTGTCGGCATTTTTTCTCGGGCGCACGTTTGCGGTGCGCACGGCCGTCGCTGCCGCCGTTACAAGCGGATTGCTTTTTTTGTTTTCGTTCCTTGAAACCAAAGGCTTTTCCTTTTCGCAGATAGCGTACTTAAAGACGGATAACCAGCTGCTTGCGGGGGTCGCGGGCGGAGTTTTGTCGGGTCTTAGCGTTTCTCTGCTTTTAAAATGCGGCTCATCCACCGGAGGGTCGGACATTATCGCGACTATCGTGCATAAAAAACGGCCGCATCTGAATCTCGGGAAAATTATGTTCGCCTTCGACGCCTGCGTTGTTGTCGCCTCGGTTTTCGTCTATAAAAGAGGGCTCGACCCGCTGCTTTTGGCGTTCGTGCTGATATTCGTCTCCTCGTTTGTTTGCGACACTATCTTAGCGGGCACAAAGTCCGCCGTAAAGTTTGAAATAATCACGTCCTATCCTGAACGCGTTACGGGCGAAATACTCGAAAAAGTGGGGCGCGGCGTTACGCTTCTTCCGGCAAAGGGAATGTTCAGCCAGCAGGAAAAGTTCCTGCTCATCTGCATAGTGAGAAAACGTCAGGTAGACATTATGCAAAAGATTATAAAGGAAAACCCCGACACCTTCTGCTTTGTGTCCAGCACCTCCGACGTTTACGGAAACGGCTTCCGTTCGCTTTAAATTGCGCGGGCAAAGAGCCTTTTATCATTATACTATTTTAAAGCAACCGTACAAGCAACCGTACAAGTCAGCGTATAATTGTTGAAGCTATTCAAAGATATGCTTATGAAGGTTTTGATTGCAGTTAGGGCAGAAACCTTGCATTTTTGCAGTAAAACAGTTCCTTGACTAAAGGCGTAAAATATAATATAATTTAGCGTATGAGTTATTCAGCACTGTACAGAAAATACCGCCCAAAAACGTTTGAGGACGTAATAGGGCAGGAGCCTATCGTTTCTACGCTCACAAATCAGATAAAGGCGGGGCGAGTTTCGCACGCTTATCTTTTTACGGGCAGCCGCGGAACGGGCAAAACGACGTGCGCTAAGGTGTTTGCAAAGGCCGTCAACTGCCTAAAGCCGCAAAACGGCTCGCCCTGCGGAGTCTGCGACGTATGCCGGGCGCTGGACGAGGCGGCTAATATCGACGTTTTAGAAATAGACGCGGCCTCCAACAACAAGGTTGACGAGGTGCGCGAGATACGCGAGCAGGTCAAGTATCCGCCGGTGAAGGGCAGAAAAAAGGTCTATATCATAGACGAGGTGCATATGCTCACCGACAGCGCATTCAACGCGCTCTTAAAAACTCTCGAGGAGCCGCCCGAATACGTCATTTTTATTTTGGCGACTACCGAAGTCCACAAGCTCCCCGCAACCATTCTCTCGCGCTGCCTGCGTTTCGATTTCCGCTTAGTATCGGTCGGAAAGCTGGAAAAGCTCTTAACAGAGGTTTTTTCAAAAGAGAAAAAAGAGGCCGAGCCTGCCGCGCTGCGTTTTATTGCCGAGGCGGCGGAGGGCAGCGTGCGCGATTGCCTTTCGATTGCCGATATGTGCCTGAATTTTTCTGCCGGAACGCTTACGTATGCGGACGTTTTAACTGTGCTGGGCGCGGCGGACAAAACCAAAACAGGCGAGCTGTTCGGCGCGGTTGCCGACGGCGAAACGGGGAAGTCCCTGCTGCTCATAAACGAGCTGGCCGCACTCGGAAAGTCTATGCAGCTTATCGCAAAGGAGCTGACTAAATACGCGCGCGACCTCTTAGTGCTAAAAACCACCGGCGAAACGCTGATAGTCGATACGAAAGAAAACATCGCAAGGATGAACGAGCTGCAAAAAAACTATTCCGCCGACCTGCTGATTTCGGTCATTCAGATTTTTTCCGCTCTCGATGCGGAATTAAGATATTCACTCAGCCCTAAAATAGTTTTAGAGACCGCCGCCGTAAGAGCGTGCAGGCTAAATTCAACCGACCTTTCCGCGCTGGCAGAGCGCATAAGAAGATTGGAAGAGGGCGGAGCCGCCGTGCAGTCAAGGCCGCAGGCGCAGCCCCAAAATGCTGTTATAGCCGCCGCCGCGCCGGTCAGCCAAGAAAGCCAAAGCAAAGCGGCAAAGCCTATGGATGCGCGTTCCGTATGGGGGCGGCTTACCACCTATTTCCGCACAAAAGGAGCAATGGGCCTGTACACGCTGATTGGCTCGCATAACGATTTTGAAATTTCGCAGGGCGAGCTTATCATCTATGCCCAAGACGAACGGCTGCTCCAGTTTTCAGACGAGGGAGTGGCGGCGGCGATTGACGAAGCTCTTGCCTCAGACGCTGCCGGCTTAAAATGCAGGATTGTCAAAAGAGCGGAAGCTGTGGATATGGATAAGGAAATCAACCAGATAAAGAAGCTGATGGGCAAAGCTAAGCTCAATATTATTAAATAATCGTTTAGTATAACGCTTCAATAAAGAAATATAAAGAAAAAATCAAGGAGTTTTTTAAAATGGCAAAGTTTAACGGATTTGGCGGCGGCGGCGGCGGAATGATGAATATGCAGCAGATGATGCGCCAGGCTCAAAAAATGCAGGAGCAAATGCAAAAGGCTCAACAAGAGCTTGAAAATACGGAGGTCGAGGGAAGCGCGGGCGGCGGAATGGTGACGGTCACTATGAACGGCAAGAAAAAATTGCTTTCAGTTTCCATTAAGCCCGAGGCCGTAGACCCCGACGATATCGAAATGCTCGAGGACCTTATCTTAGCCGCCTACAACGACGCTTTTGAAGAGGCGGAGGAGCTGGAGCAGGAGCTTAGCCCCGCGCCCGGTTTATAGGATTTAGGGGAAAAAATGAAGCAGCTTGATTCTATTGCAAAGCTTATAAACAAGTTTTCCAAGCTCCCCGGCGTGGGAGCCAAGACGGCGCAGCGTTACGCGTACAGCGTTATCGATATGACCGACGAGGAGGCGGAGGAGTTTATACAGGCGGTAAGGGACGTTAAAACCAACGTCAAATATTGCTCCGAGTGCGGCGCTTTTTCCGAAAGCGGCGTTTGCGGAATATGCTCGAGTCGCGAAAAAAAGATAATCACGGTCGTGGCGTATCCCAAAGACGTCGCCGTTATCGAAAAAGCGGCGGCATTAAGGTGCGTCTACCACGTGCTTCATGGCACGCTCTCGCCCTTAGAGGGCAGGGGGCCGGACGACATAAGATTAAAACAGCTCTTTAAGCGGCTGGACGGCGTGCAGGAGGTGATCCTTGCCACAAACCCCGACGTAGAGGGCGAGGCAACGGCAATGTATGTCGCTAAAATGATCAAACCCTTCGGCATAAAGGTCAGCCGCCTTGCCCAGGGTATCAGCATGGGCTCGGACATCGAATACGCCGACGAAATGACTCTCTCAAGAGCTTTAGAATCCCGCATAATACTATAACGAAAAAGCAGAATAAATTCTAATCGTATTTTTTAACGTTTCCTATAAGTAACAAATTACTCTGCCGCATTTAAAACATTAACGTTTCCTATAAGTAACAAATTACTCTGTCGCATTTAAAACATTAGCGTTTCCTATAAGTAACAAATTACTCTGTCGCATTTATAACATTTGTTATAAGGAGAAATATTTATATGATCGAAGCCAAAAACCTGACGCTGCGCTACAAAAGCGGAAAAGGGATTTTTCATATTGATTTTTCTGTGCGTAAAGGGCAGGTCATGGGGTATCTTGGCCCGAACGGCTCGGGAAAGACGACTACCATCCGTGCGCTGCTGGGTTTTATGAAAGCCGACGGCGGAAGCGCCGCGATCGACGGCCTCGATTCATATTCTCAAGCGCCTGAAATCATGAAGCGTCTTGGCTATCTGCCGGGCGAGATATCCTTTCCCGACAATATGAAGGGCGCGGACTTTTTAAAGTACGTTTGTCAGGTGCGCGGGATAAAAGAAGCGGCGCGGATGGAAAGCCTGCTGGAGCGTTTTGAGCTTGACGCGAAGGGCGAAATCAAAAAATACAGTAAGGGCATGAAGCAAAAACTCGGTATAGTGACGGCGTTCATGCACGACCCGGATATTTTGATACTTGACGAGCCGACAAGCGGGCTTGACCCGCTGATGCAGAACGTTTTTATCGAGCTGATTCTTGAGGAGAAAAAGCGCGGCAAAACCATACTGATGTCCAGCCACAGCTTTGAGGAGACCGAACGCACCTGCGACGACGTCCTTATAATAAAAGAGGGGCGGCTGGTTGCTAAAACCGGTATAAAGGAATTAAAATCTCATCAGCGTAAGGCGTTTATCGTTAAGACAGATATGGAAAGCGAGCTTTTAGCTTTGGGATTTGAAACAGGGCAAAGGACGGACGGCGGAACTGAGGTTTTTGTTAAAGGGCAGGATATTGACGCATTTATAAAAAAACTCGGAAAAATTAACGTGATCGGTTTTGAGCAGAAACAGCAGAGCCTTGAAGATATTTTCCTTAACTTTTACGGCAAGGAGGCAAGCAAATGAGCGTCGCTTTGATTAAGAACGCTATAAAGCGGAACTGGAAGCTGCTGCTGATCTTTGCCGGGGTGCTGTGCTTTTACCTTGCGGTGATCATAAGCCTGATCGACCCTGAGGATATGGAGCAGGTCAAGGAAATTTTTAATTTTAAGGGCAATTTACTAAGCGCGTTCGGCATAAGCGTGGAGGCAATGACCGACCCTTTAAGCTATACTGCGTCCACCTTCTTCAGTCTGCTGGTCATGGCGTTTACAATGGTCTTTTATATTATCCAGGGCAACCGGCTTGTGGCAAAGCCCGTCGATAACAATTCGCTTGCATATACGTTGTCTATGCCGGTTTCGCGGACTAAGTTTATAGTTATTCAGGCGGGTTATTTGCTTGGCTCGTTGGCGGTTCTTTTTATCGGTATTCTTGCGACGGGCGGCATTGCGCTTGCAGTTCATGGCAATTTTCATTTTGCAAGGTATCTTAATCTGGTGACGCTGACTTTTTTATTAAACGCGGTCATGGCAATGCTCTCGTTTACTTTGTCCGTCAGCTTTTGCGACAGTAAAAAAGGGTTTGCACTCGGAACAGGCGTGCCGATAGCTCTGCTGCTTATAAGCATGCTCGGCGGCGCGGTGGGCGACAAGGCGGCGTGGCTTTCAAAAATCAGCCCGTTCGGCTGGCTCGACGCGGTCGGCATAGTCAACGGAAGAGTCGGCGTTTGGTGGATGTATATCGCGTTTATCGCGGCGGCGGGGTTGCTTTTTGTTTTGAGCGTAGTGATTTTTAAAAGAAAACGGCTGCCTCTATGAGCCGGGCGCGACTTCGGTTTGAGTAAATTATGCATCGGAAGAGACGAATGCAGTCAAAAGAGGAGCCCAATTAATTTAAAGCTGCGTCTTTTTTACTATAATCATTGTTTCCTTAAATAATATTCTCACGGAGAAAATTATGAATGTAAGCTATGTAATAAACGCCGCAACAAGCATCAGCGCATTGATAATAACGCTGCTGATAACTATTACGTGCGCGTTGAGTACAGACCTTCGTCAGCCCGTGCATAAGTGGTTTTTTATTACTGTGCTGCTCAATCTGGTTATAATTGCGGCCGAGTTCGCCGTCGAATTTTTATCCGCCGGTTCATCAAAGCTTATAACAGCCGTTCTGAACGTAATAGACTTATTGAGCTATGCCGTCGGCGGCGCGCAGATATTTACTTTTGGGATGTACTTATATCACTATTTTAAGAAGCGGACGCAATTTTCTAAAGTATTTATATACGTTATAGCAGCGATATGCGCCGCCGCTATTTTACTGGCTGCCGCCGCCCGGTTTACCGGCCTGTATGCGTACTTTGATTCCGTCAACAACTACCATAAACAGCCGACGTTTTGGATATCGCAGGTATTTCCCGCGTTAGGAATTATGGTTTTTGCCGCGGCAACCGTTAAGAATATCAAAAAAGTCAGCGCCAAAGAAGGGGCGTCTTTGTTGTTGTATTGCGTTGTGCCGCTTATTTGCTACATTATCGAAATAGTTTATGCAGATATCTGGATTTCCCATTTCGGCACGGCCCTCACGCTGTTTATGGTTTACGTCAACATCCAGCTGGAGCTTAAGCACAGTTTACAACTCAAGGAGGCAGAGCTTTTAGAAAGCCAAATATCGGTAATGCTCAGCCAGATACAGCCGCATTTTTTATACAATGCGCTGACCGCTATAGATGATTTAATAATTACGCGTCCCGCCGACGCTCGAAAAGCAATTATGGATTTTTCGAGTTATCTGAGGAAAAATATGGATTCTCTCTCGCAAAAGGAGCTAATACCTTTCGAGCAGGAGCTTGAACACACCGCGCAATACCTCCGTTTAGAAAAGCTGCGCTTTGGCGACCGTCTGGATATCGATTACAGCATCGGGACAAAGGATTTTAAGCTGCCCGTCCTTACCTTGCAGCCGATAGTTGAAAACGCGGTAAGGTACGGCGTAACCAAGCGGCGCGACGGCGGCACCGTATCGATTTCAACTTTAGAAACAAGCGGCAATTTCCTCATAGTAGTCAGGGACAACGGCGCGGGATTCGATACCGGCTCGATCCCGAATGACGGGCGCAGCCACCTCGGTATAGCAAACGTGACAAGCAGGCTGAAAGCAATGTGCGGAGGCGAAATCCGCATCGGCAGCACAGCGGGAGAGGGGACTGAAGTAATAATACTCATTCCTAAAGCAAAACCATGAAAAACACTTCCCTTAAAATATATAATAAAGGGTATTCATACCGTAGGATAAATCCTGCACCTCGCGCCTTCGGCGCGCCTTCTTACGCTAAAGCGCGGGGTATGCACCTTTGTCGGTGGCGCAAAAATGCCCTTGCAAGCAAGCATTTTTGCGGTCAGAATCAATTCCGATTACTGTCTTTTTAAAGGGGCCGAAAAATGAATATAATAATAGTAGACGACGAACAGCCCGCGCTCAACGCTATGAAACGCGCCTTGTTAATAGCCGCCCCCGCCTCAAAGGCCACAGAGTTTCTCTACGCCGACGAGGCTTTAGTCTATGCGGGTTCAGAAAATGTGGACGTTGCGTTTTTAGATATTGAAATGAGCGAAATCAACGGTCTGCAGCTTGCAAAGCGGCTAAAAGAGCTTAACGGCAAAACGAACATCATATTTGTTACCGGCTACAGCCAGTATGCGCTGCAAGCCTTTTCCATCAGCGCGTCGGGCTATATTATAAAGCCCATCGACCCCTCGCGCGTGGCAGTGGAGCTTGAAAACCTGCGTTACGGTATCGATAAGGCGGATAAAGGAATACGCGTTCAATGCTTTGGCAATTTTGAGGTGTTTGTTGACGGCAAGCCGGCGGCATTCCGCAGGCCCAAGGCGAAGGAGGCGTTGGCGTACCTAGTGGACCGCAAGGGCGCAAACGTCAGCAAGAAAGCTCTCGCCTCCGTTTTGTGGGAGGATAAAGCCTACACGCGCAGCATCCAGTCGCATCTTTATAAGCTTATCGAGGAGATCGAGTATGCTTTGAGCCTTGTAAACGCACAGTCGATATTTATCAAGTCCAGCGGCTATTATAGAGTCGACGTCAATAAGTTCGCCTGCGACTACTACGAATTTGAAAAAGGAAACGCCCGCGCCGTCAACGCCTATCAAGGCGAATATATGAATGAGTATTGCTGGGGAGAATTTACAATAGGGTATCTGGACAGGAAAGTATAACAAGCCTTTTAAAAACGCCTTACCCCAAAATTTATTATAGTAGCATTTGGGGAATAAAGCTTGCTTTAATCCCCAAATGCGCTCGCCGCAAAAGGTTTAAAACCCCGCGGCTCTGCTGCGCAAGGCGCGCGGCATTGACGCGCGGGTGCAGGGCTCTGCCCTGCGGTTTAATAACTTTTATTACAAAACCTTAAAAAGGGACTGCCTTACGGGAAAAAGCCGGTAAGGCGGCCCCTTTTCTATTACATTTTTGCAACGCAAGGCTCGCCGGTTTGTCGTCAGTATGTCATGCGGCGTTTATAATAGCAAATAGTATAAGCGTATATTTGTCGTTATTTTATAATGCAAGCGGACGCGCTTAAAGGGAGAAAAAAACGTGAAAGATAATTCATCGCCGCATACGGGCTACGCTTGTCTTGCCTCGTCGGTTGCGTATGTGAAATACGCGCCGCTTTATTCGCAATCCAACTGTTGCCCGCCTGCGCCGCGGCTTATCTTTCACTACTTTTTGTGATATAAGGAGGTCATGAGTATAATTATGACAAAAATTCATAAAGCAAAACCGTCTTTGATATTTATTATGGCAATTGCGTTTATTATGGCAATTGCGGCGGGCGCAGTATCGCAAAACAAAAGCGGCGTCAACGCGGCCGGGCCGACAGCCTTGACGGGCAGCGAATCGCTGAACTTGACCCTGCTTTCATCCGCCGCATCGTATGCGGGAACAGGCGGAGGCACGGCGGAATGGAACGGCAGCAACAGTCTGACGTTTACCGACTTTGTATTCTCAACGAGCAGCGCGCTTCCGGTCATAGTGCCAAACGGAACTACGGTCACTCTTGTCGGGACGAGTATAATTACAAGTACGGGAACAGGCTCGATCAGGGGAATACAAAGCAGCATAGGCAGCTTTACGATAACTTCATCGACAAACGGCAAGCTGACCGTCAACACCGCAGACCTTACCGGCGGCGCCAGCTCGAATTACGGAATAAAGTCTGCAAGCGACCTAACCTTTGACGGCAGCTGCGACGTGACTGTAAACGCAGGAAAGGCCTACGACTCGCGCGCAATAGCCGCATCCAGTAAAATAACGATCAACGCCTCTGCAAAAATTAAGGCAAGCGCAAAAGCTATCACGGGAGCGTCGTGGTCTGTGGGCGTGCGGGCAGATTCTACTTTGATAATTGCTCCGGGCGCAAAAATAACCGCAGAATGCGCCGACGCCGATCATTACGGCCCGGTTTCGGCAAGCACCACAGTTAACGCAACGGGAACAACCTTTGTCGGCGGCGCAAGCAGTTCGCACGCCTACCGTTTAGGCTTTAGCAACGGCAATATCGGCCCCTCGCTTTTAATTTTAGCCGGGCAAGAGCTTCCGATGGGATTTGCAAAGTTTGCAACGGCAGCATCGCCTGCTTTTTTAGCGGCAATAGAGCTTAATAACAGTTTTTCGCAGAACGCAGAGGGGTTAGTTGCGGCAGTTGATCAAACGGACGAATCCAAAATCAACATCACAGGAACAGCCGGGGTCACAGAAACGGTTGTGTTATCGATACCGGCAGGCGTCACAATCGACTGGCAGGCAAGCCTTACGGGCAGCACAGACGATAGCATTGTAGAGCTTGCCGATACCTGCGGCGCCGGTTCAAAATTTTTAATGACGGCAGGCTCGATTGTCAGGATAGACAGCGGAATAGCTCTTCAGATCAGGACCGCCGCCGCAGAGATAAATATATCCGGCGGATATATAGCGTCCCTCGGGTACGGATTAAAGAACAATGCGCAGGGTACGGTCACCCTTAGCGGTAACGCCGCGGTTTTTGGCAGGCCTGCGGGATGTTATATTTTTGAGGGCTATCTTTCTCAGACAGGAAATTCTGTTGAAATCAACTGCACCTCCGCCGCAAATGTTTTTGACGCGGGACCGAGCGCTAATTTGAGCGCGACAACCGGCTTTAGCTGCGCTTGGGGTCTGGGCGGACAGGACGGAACAGTCTCCGGCGTCATATATGAAAAAAGCGGTTACACCGGCTTTATACCGGTGGCGGGCGTTACAGTAAAGGCAATATCCGCCTTTAGCGCCGACCCGACGATACCGGCAATATGGAAAGGCGCGGCCTTACCTGCAATTATACCCGGCACAACGGCGATAGACGGGACTTACACGTGGCAGACGCCGAACGGGAATGTAGAGTCAAGCGGCGAATACGTGATAGTATTTACGCCTGAAAATACGGCAAACTATTATCCAAAGACGTTCGACGTGCAGGTCACTGTTATCGACGGCACAGCGCTAGGCGATAAAATTGCCCAGATACAAGCAGCGTTAAGCAGCGTTCAAACGGGCAGCAAAAAAGGCCAATATTCAAAGCAAGACGTTAACTCGCTTACAAACGCGCTCAACACGGCTAAAGCGTATATAGAAGGGGCTCCCACAACCCAGCAAGCGGCAAACGACGCTTTGGCCGCATTAGAGGCCGCCAATACTGCGTTTGAAGCAACTGTAAATAAAGGCGGCGGCGGGTCATTACTGTGGCTGATAATTACTCTGCCTGCCGTCATCCTGCTGTCAGGATGCGCCGCGTTCTACTTTTTCTATATCCGCACAGGCAAAGTAAGCTGGTTCCGCAAAAAAAAGGAGCAGGAAGATAAGGAAGCGGAGTAAGCTTGCTAATCTATTGACAAGCGTCTCGCAAACGGAATACAGATAAGAGCCATATAAAAACCCAAAACAAAAAGGGGCTGTCTTACGAGAAAAAAACTCGTGAGACAGCCCCTTTTTTTTGTTTATTGTGTTAGTAGGCTGTTTCAAGAAAGCGCGAAAAAAGCCGAGTTGCAAGACGAGGGCAGCGGCGCGAAGCGACACCTTTTTTATTTAGTATATTTGTCTATACAGGCCAGTATTTCGTAGATATCGATGGGTTTTTTGATATGTTCGTTCATTCCGCAGGCAAGGCAGCGCATGATGTCTTCCTTAAAAACGGTGGCGGTCAGCGCGATGATAGGAATGTTTTTTGCCTTATCGCCGGGCAGGGCGCGGATGGATTTTGTCGCCTCGTAGCCGTCCATGTCGGGCATATGTATGTCCATAAAAATGAGGTCGAATCTTTGCGGCGCGGCTTTAAACTCTTCAAGCGCGGCGCGTCCGTTTTCGGCGGTAACTATGTTTATCGAGGTGTCCTCTAAAAGAGATTCGATTATTTCTCTGTTAAGCGCGACGTCCTCTGCCAGCAGCAGGGTTTTTCCGGCGAAGCGGCCGTTAAAGCTTTCAAGGTTTACATTCGGAAGCGCGGAGTCGGATACGTCTTGATCCGATTTATCGGCAACGATAAAAAAGGTAAATTCAGAGCCCTTTTCGGGCTGCGATTCCACCCAAATGTCGCCGCCGAGCATTCTGGCGAGGTTTTTGCAGATGGCAAGGCCCAGCCCCGTGCCGCCGAATCTGCGCGAAATAGAATTGTCCGCCTGCTCAAACGAGCGGAAAAGCTTTGACTGGCTATCCTTTGAAATGCCGATGCCGTTGTCTTTTACCCTAAATTCCAGCGTGACCTTATCTGCGGACTGCTCTATAACCTTAGCGGAAAGCGAGATATTGCCGCCCTCCGGAGTAAATTTTGACGCATTGGACAAAAGATTTGAAATTATCTGCAAAAGCCGCTGTTCGTCGGTTATGATACGCTCAGGGATCGCCTCGTCAACGTCGAGGGAAAAATGCTGTTTCTTTTCGTCGAAACGCACGTTCGCGACCGTCGCCGCCTTTACTATCATATTTTTGAAAGAAAAGTCTGAAGCGGAAATATCGAATTTATTAGCCTCGATCTTAGACATATCGAGGATGTCGTTTATAACTCCTAATAGATGCTGCGACGCGTCCAGTATCTTGTCTATGGAATAATCCTTTTTTTCGTAGCTTTTCGACGCCTTGCCTATACTCGCCATACCTATTATGGCGTTTAGCGGCGTGCGCATTTCGTGCGACATATTCGCCAGGAAATCGGATTTTGCGTTGCTCGCCTTTTCAGCCGTTTCCTTTGCCATATAAAGCTCGGTAAGGTCGATAAGCAATACCATAGTTCCCTCGACCTTGCCGCCGTCGGCCAGCATAGGAGTGAGGCAGACGTTGTATTTGCGCGGGTCGGATTTCAGATTAAGATCCAGCGGCATAATTAAATTAACCGTGCATTTTTTTTCGTACGACTCGGCAAGCTTTTGCTCCAGCAGCTCATATTTTTCGTTTCCGACAAAACGGGAAAGGATTTCGGAATAATGCTTGCCGTTAATGAGCCCGAAGTTTTTAATGCCGAAAAGCTTTAAAAAAGTGTCGGAGCAATAGGCAAAATTACCGTCTCCGTCTAGCAAAATTATGGAGTCGGGCGCGTTTTCCAGCATAAGATTCATATACTTTTCAAGTCTTGACTTTTCAATAGAGATAGCCTTTTCTACGTTTGTCATCGTTTGGATAACGTGCGTACTGCGCATTGCCGTCAGCTCAAGCTGGTCGTATTTGCGCTGAAGCTTTTTGTTTTCGATCTTTAAAGCTTCGATTTCGGCTGCCAGCTCTGAAAGAGTCTTGTTTTGTTCCGGAATATCCATAGTATTTCCTTACGTTTTAATGTTTTACTCAATAAAGGGTATTCATACCGCAGGATAAATCCTGCACCTCGCGCCTTTGGCGCGCCTTTTTACGCTAAAGCGCGGGGTATGCACCTTTGTCGGTGGCGCAAAAATGCCCTTGCAAGCAAGCATTTTTGCGGTCAGAATCAA
>JAVBKW010000041.1:0-29733 GCA_031553855.1 Eubacteriales bacterium
AATCATTGAATTCCAAATTTCATTTTCCCTATTTTAAAGATTTTTCTCTTGGTTGAATGTTTTTTACTGTGATATAAGTATAATTCCCGAACATATCGATGTCAATACTATAAAAATTTCCTTAGTTCATATTTGTCATATTAATAAAAAAATGAATAAAATGAATAATCGGTATTTTTTAGTAAAAAATATAGTTTTCTGCTAAAAAAATACTGAATTAATGGTATTTTTTGTTAAATTCTTATAGTTTTTTCAACTACTAAAACTTATTAAAAAAATTTTATGGTCACATTCGTCACCTGTTTCAAATATTATATCAAAAATTGACCGCACAAAAAGACTTCCGTATTATCGCGCACGGAACAAGGACTAAGTCTTAAGAAAGATGTATTTAATTAAATAATATTGTTGCAGCTTTTATTTTTTTAAGCCGTCCAGCCATTGTTTTTTGACACGTGCATAAACCTCGTCCGGTATATCCGGTATGTTTTTCGATGAAATAGGCAGCAACATAATACCTGCAGATTTAGAATCGGTAGAGCTGATATCAAAGCGGCATAAATCACGATCAGCTTTTAACCTAAGGTTCGGAATTTTAACGGGAATATTTCCGTTTAAAACAGAACGATGAGCTAGTAATCCGGGCAAAAACATATCTAAAGCTTCGTATATATCCGTAGACTCAGCGCCCTCTCGCTCGCCGAGAATTTTTTGTATAAAATAATACATCGTATAAAAATCAGAGCCGCCGTGTCCTTCTATGAGTTTTGCAGCTTTATCGTTAGAAAAAGGTTCAGGCTCGACCGTTTGAATACCTCCGGACGTGTGAACCCTAACTACGTCAAGCGAGCGGTATCTGTCGCATTCTGCACCGGCAACAGTTCCTTGAACGTTGTACCATACACTATCTTTGCGCAGATTTCCATGAGTACTGCGTAGAATCGCACCGTTTTCTAAAGTTATAATTTCCATACCAGCCGCACCTTTTCTGTCACCCATTTCAAGCATATGCGGACTGGGCATTGTTTCATATCCTACTACCTGTACCGGTCTTAATTTAGTCATATGAATAATCGGACCGATCGAATGAGTGCAATAAAAATTAGCCGACATAGTATTGCGCCAATGATCTTTTTCACCATATGTCAAAGACGGCCAGAATGCTCCGCAATCGTGAATATATTCTCCTTCTGCATATAACAGGTCTCCGAAATCACCTGAATCATATCTGCGTTTCATTTCTAAAACAGATTTAAAATAACAATAGTTTTCAGCGTAAGCATACACCTTGCCGCTGGACTCAACTGCCTCTACCAATTGAACGGCTTCGGCAAGACTTTGGCAAGGAAGCACCTCGCTTAAAACATGGAGTCCTTGTTTAAGGCACCTTATTGCAAAAGGAGCGTGCTCGTTAGCATAATTAGCTAATACTACCGCATCCATATCGTGCTGAATAAAGCTGTCGAAGTCTTTATAGAACTTAACCGACACATTATGTTCAAGGGCTGTCTTTTTACAATAATCAATGGCCGCATCGCTTTTGTCACAAACGGCAACTAGCTCCGTCTTGTCAAAAACGGCAGAAAACTTCATCATCATTTCGCCTCTGAAAGCACCGAACACACCTATTTTAATCTTTTTCATTTTGCCCTCGAATTTAATGTTGTTTTTAATTTAACCGTAATTTCCGGCTGACAACATCAGTAACATTTTAAATTATATTTTGAACTAACAACAATGTCAATAAAGAATATTTTTTGCTTGTTCATATTTGTCCGGCATATTAAAACAAGAAGACGGTAATCTGATTTAAAAAACTGTTTAAATCAGTTAAAAATAAAGAAAATTTGTCAAAGCATTTAAATCTGACTCAACTTTCTGAAAGTAATCTAGTCAAATTTATAGACTTGTTAAAGAAAACAATTCTTTATGTTTTATCAAATTTTCAGCAAATCTGCCGATTGGCTTACCTTTAATTTTTATATTTTCAAGCAACGGTTTACTTGTAATATACTCAGCCTTACCGGGACATAACGGATAAAAACCGATACAGGCAAAGATGTACCAGCTTGCTGTCGTTCCGTTATCCTCATCGCCGGGGAAGCCTGCCGCGCCGCTGCTAAATGCCTCTTTTACAAGCTTTTCTACCCAATATTCTGTCTTTTTGCGATCACCAAGCGCACTGTATAAATAAGGGATATGAAAACTGGGTTGATTTGATATAGCGCATTGTCCGAAGTTTACCGCCGCCATTTCAGTCATTTCATGTATTTCTTTTTTATATCCGCCGATACGGTAATCGGGAGGAGCCGCAAAAAAGCTATCAAGTTTTTCAATTAACTTCTCTTTTCCACCAAAAAGGCATGCTAATCCCTCAGGATCGTGCTGCACTGCAAAAGAACTTTGCCATGCGCTGGCTTCGGTATAATCCCCTCCCCATTCATACGGATCAAAATTAGCGCTCATCTGTCCGTTTATATCTTTAGCCCGCATAAAACCGCTGACAGGATCAAAAATATTTTTGTAATTCTTTGACCGTAAATCATACTCGTACATTATTTTCTCATTCCCCGTTTTTTCAGCAATACGGGCAATGCAAAAATCTCCGAAAGCACAATCCAAAGTCTCGTTTACACTCTCGACAGTACTCTCTTTCGGAATATATCCAAGTTTCTTATAATCATCAACCGCTTTACGCCCTTGATCTGAGTTTGCCGACTGAATAGTAGCGTTTTTTATTACGGCTTGCAATATCCGCTTCGACGTTGATTCATTAACAATCCCTTTTACAACGGCATCAGCAAGAACAGCCTCAATTAATGTACCCGGCATTACGCCTAGTTCACCCGGAGCAATCCAACGTGGAAGATATCCGGTATCATCGAAAAAGTTAAGATATCCTTCTACGATTTCAGCGTATTTTTTAGGGCACAAAACTGAATATAAAGGATAAACCGTTCTGTATGTGTCCCAGAAACCGTTATTGACATACATTATTCCCGGTTTAATCACGCCTGTTTCAGGTATTACATGAAAAGGTTTTCCGTCCTGATCTGTTTCATAGAATTTTGTCGGATATAAAAAAGCACGGTACATACAGGAATAGAAAGTTTTTAGCTGTTCAGGTTCACCTTCTGCCTCAATTAAAGACAGCGTATTTTCCCATATGTTTTCAGCCGCTTTGCAAATATCCGAAACTGATTTTCCGTTCAATTCCCTTTCCAAATTCAGTTCGGCTTGCTTGTATCCAACATATGAAGTTGTAAGATAAGCTGTCGCTTTCTTCTGTAAAAGCGTAACATTACAGCCTGCGCCGTCTGCACTGAGGTACTGTTGCTTATGAAAGCTTCCGTCAGTACTGTGCAAAACCGTATTTTGAGGATCAAAAGAGCAATCAAACCGAAATATAAAATAAATACGCAAATCTCCTCTTTTTGGCGACATTGTTTTTGACGTAGTGTATCCGCGTATTTCGCCTTTTTCGTTATCAATAAAAATTTCGCCTTTGAATGCGCCAGGCAATACTGCAAACTGCGGCGCTGCGTCGCCTTCGTATTCAAGCTCTATTGCAGCTCCGCTGTCCACAGGTGCAAGAGTCAATGTTGCCTTGTATCTCAAAAAGTTTATTTTCAAATAATGAGGATGTAATTCGGCATCCTCGGGTTTAAATCCCGACCAACGCAGATGCTCGTTGACAAAAACACCGTCACGTTGCGGCATAAAACAAAAATGCGAAAAGTCACCTATCCACGGACTCGGCTGATGCGTCAGACGGATTCCTTCAATACTCCGGTCCTCCGGATGATAGAACCAATTCCCCCGTTCGCAGCTTGTTTGCGGCGCAAATGCGGTCATCGAATGAGGTAAAGCCGTTAGCGGAAGTGTATTTCCGTTAGAAAACCGTGGTTGACTTGCCGTTCCGTGCCTGATATTAACGTAATCTAAATATTTCATTTATTTTCCCCGTTTTAAAATAATTCACAAGCTTACAGGTTTAGCACTTGCTCCAAAGGATAGCATATCTGCTGCAATATGTTTGCAAAAGTATTCCGATATCATCTTTATATTACCCGTCTGAACTCTGTTTGTCAATATTTTTAGTAATTTTTGAAATCAGCTGTTTGTTCATTTTTGTCAACATATAAAACGGTTTTTAATAGCTATTATGGGAATATAATCAAAATTAATTAATGTTTTTTCAAAACGCACATTTAACTTTGTTCATTTTTTTCTACGCTTACTTACGAACACATTTTCATTTAATTATGATAAAATATTTTTAACGACTTCAATAAAAATTAAAATACTGTTAAAATGATAACCGCCGTTTTCAAGGAGAATTATGTTAAACTATTTTTTAGCTTTTTATGCATGTTTTGCCTTTGCCGTCAACTTTACGGTTATAAAGTTTTACCAAAAACACTTTGCTACAGGTCTAAAATCAACGCTGTTATTTCCAGTTATCAATTCGTTAGCGATGACAATTTTTCCTTTATTTTTGAACGGATTTAAACTGCAAATCAATAAGTTTGCACTGTTATTGGCTTTGCTTCTGGCAACAGTTATTGTAGTACATAATATAATTAATATTTTTGCCTATAAATACGGCAAAGTATCGATATTCTCTATGTTTCTAATGCTTGGCGGAATGCTTCTGCCCTATCTTTACGGCATAATATTTTTTAGAGAAACACCCTCCACTTTTGCAATAACCGGAATGGCAATCTTGACCGTTTCGCTGTTTGTTCCCTTAATTGAGAAAAAAAAATCGAATAGGATCACTCTTATTTTCCTTTTACTTTGCCTCTGTGTTTTTATATTGAACGGAATGAACGGCGTAGTTTCGGTCATTCATCAAAAAAGCAGCTCGGCTATCGACACAAACAGCTTTCTTATTTGGTCAGGAATATTTCAGTTTTCAATAAGTTTACCTGTGTATCTGTCGTATGTACTGTACATGAAACTCAAAAAAACTCCCATAAAACCTTCAGAACAAATTACTGAAGATCAAATATCTGAAGAACAAACACCTGCTTTGGTTGATATGAACAGAACTGAACTTGCTTTCAGCAAAATGAAACCGGTTTACCGCACCTTTATCAGCATAATCGTTGTGTTAATCGCCGCACTGATTTCGTGCACCGGAAGCCTCGCCCAGCTTACCGCCGCAAAATCAATGGATTCATCAGTCCTATATCCAATCGTGACCGGCGGCATGATAGTTCTTATGAGCCTTTCGGGCACAATTATATACAAGGAAAAACTTACAACAAGCATTATAATCGGCGTAATATTATCATTCGCCGGAGCAGTACTGTTTACTTTATAAGCGTAAATCTTTTTATTTATAAAAAATAGACACGACAGCGCCTTTGGGAAAAAGATTTGACAACACATCTCGGCAAAAGTATTTATAATGAGATATTTGAAAGAATAATGACAAGTCATCTAGTGCCTAAAAAAATTGATGTTTCGGAATGCTCCGGTGATAGAAGCTAAAGCTTGCAAATTCTGCGGGTTCAATGTATATAGAATTATCTCAGGGCGCTCATTATCATTTAACCGATTCAGGAAAGTAATTAAATTATTAGAGGAAACTTCTTTTCCGATAACATCATAGCCTATATCTCTGCCCAGCAAACCGAACATTGAACGGTTGACATTTCTCGTTACGAAAATGACATTGCATGAGCATATTACGTTTCTTGTATTCTTTTGCAAGCCACACAAATAAAAAGCCCCGCAATGCGTCTTTTTGTTCGCAATTTAAGTTTTCACGGTCGGAATATAATTTCTCCGCTTCTTTTTTATCGGCGTACCGTGTCGGGAATGTTTCAAAACCATGATCGGATATCCTGCATCCGCACACTTTGAAAAAGTCTAAACGCTTGCCGATTGCGAGCAACAAAGAATCTAATTTATTAATAAAACAATTTTCCGAGTCACCTAAGCTCGTACAGACGTGCGGATCGCGCTCGGTCCGAGCCGTCGCCGGTGAAATGTTTCATCGCGCAAGGAATGCCGCTTTCCCAAATGCCGCGGACTTTGGAAAAAGCAAGAACTTTGTCGGGATCGTCGCTGAAACCACGCGTAACGATTCCGGGATTATGCCAGTCCTTAACAATTATCAACAATAGGACAAAACGCCCAGTTCGAGCCGGTTGCTTTGGTTTCAATTCCGCTGATTTTACCGAGCATATAGCCGTAGTACGGATCATTCATTGCCGCAACTTTCATCTCAGGGCCTACGTGGGTTCCGTCTTAGGTTGCGCCCAATCCACCTTTTTCAACGTTTACCGCGCTTAAAATCGGAATACGGGAATGCTTTTGGAAATTATAGTCATTTCCCACATTTCTTCTTTACTCTTGGGATTAAAACGTATTCCGCCCACCTTGATATGATCGAGCTCTTCTTTAACATCCGCCTCTTCTATGCAGCCCGTCAGATGAACAAATAACTGGTTGATCTTGTCGTCCTCCGACATAGAAGCAATGGTGTCTTCTATCCATTTGACTTGATTGTCAGTCAAATTAAACGGTTTAGCTTTTAAATTTACCATAATATTATCCTTAAACGTTAATTTATTTTTTGTTGATTTATTTCAATGTCTTAGCTAAACTTTTTATCTTTATTATTGCTGTATAATTGCGCCTTTGCTACAAATTATTATAGTAAGATTTGATTTTTTTATATCTGAAGCCGTAGAAATAATTACAGCGCGAGTCCCTTGCACCGTAGCTTTAATAACCGAGTCGGATTCGATAAAGTGCCTTTAAATAACTCATTATTAAATTCTTTTTTATTCTCTTTTAAAATAATTCCGATCATTTAATGAATTAGGCAGATATTGCTGTTCGACCCAACCGCGGGGATAATCGTGCGGATATTTATATTTTTAACTTGCCTCTATATGGTTTTTTAAGAACGCTGGAATATTGTTATCGGAGTGATTTTGCACATCGTCGATTGCCATACTCATCTCTACAGCTACTCTGTTATCTTTCGAAGCTACACAGATGGCAATTATCGTTTGTGACAAAGCTAAGTTTCCTTCCGGTATACCAATATTATCAAGTGATTGAATAACCTAAACCCCCAGCTAAGCTGGGGAGAATAGAGTAAGCGGAAGCGAAAGGGATAAGAAAAAAGCCACCTGTGATAAAATAGTAATGGTATCGCAAACCAAACTAAAGAATCACAGGAGGCATCCAAGAAATGGACAATCAAAGTTTATCACATACGAAGTGGAAATGTCAATATCACATAGTATGGATACCGAAATACCGGCAAAAGAAACTGTATGGAGCGCTGAAAGAAGACATACGGGACATAATAAAGACGCTATGTCAATACAAACAGGTAGAACTTATAGAAGGAGCAGTATGTGGATACCACATACACATATGGAGCAAAGCGTTCTGGGCAAGAGAGTATTACGTTACAACAATAGGCAACATAACCGAAGAAGCGATAAAAAAGTATATAGAAGAACAAGCGGAAGAAGACAGGAAAGAGGATAGAAACGGAGCCGCATTCTAGCGGCGGCAAGCAACAAAGTTTGCGATACCCACCCTTCGGGTGGAACAGTAACAAAGCCCTTATAGGGCTAAAAACAAACCACCACTTGAAGTGGTGGCTGGTGACTTAGAGTGCGTTACACGCAGTATTAAGTGCCGCAGCGCCATTAGAATCTTCCAAGCATGACAAATAGTGCGCATTGCCAGGAGCTGTGGTTCACATTAGGACTCTATCAATCTTAGCACAATAAAGGGTTACTGTTGCGTCGCTATCTTGTCTTGTTGCATTGACAGATATTCAAACTTGTCCATATTGTCAGCTATTTCTTGATATTACGTGGTATTTTAAAACAAATTCAATTCATATATTAAGTTCCCCCAATATTCCATAAAAGTTCCCCCATTTTTCCTTTTTATCTCATCTTAACTAAGTATCTATTTTAGAAAAATACTAAAAAACTGCAATAAAAAAGCTTATTTACGCATATTTCAGCATAAATTAGCTTGACGTACTAAGACTGTAAATCTAGCGGCCAAATCAGACAATTTAATAGCATGGACGGGTTCCCGAGTGGCCAAAGGGAGCAGACTGTAAATCTGCCAGCTCCGCTTTCGGTGGTTCGAATCCACCCCCGTCCACCACAAAAACCACAATATATTGTGGTTTTTTCTTTTGCCTAACACTATATATAGTAATGAGATTTTTTCTGCAGTTCCCCCAAAAGTTCCCCAAAAAAAGTCTTCCGTCCATTTTTTGGACGATGCAAAATCTCATAAAAAGTACGAAATTCTTGTTTTTGCTCAAAAGCTCCCCCATTTTTCCAAAAGAGTTCCCCCATTTTTCTTTTTTCAACTCATTAAAACCCACTAAAATTCGTTTTTTTAGGCTATGTAAAAAATATTTTACATCTCAAAATCCCTTGTTTTTATTTCATCATCTTCATACCATTCACGCTCTGAATCATCTTCAAAAATATCGTTATTATCTTCATACTCGTCTTCAAAAATATCACTTTCTTGCGCATCGTTTGCGTTTATGTCTGTCGCGCGTTGTAATGCCTCGCCTATGCTTGCTGCGGACTTTAAATGGATAATGTTGTCAAAGTGTGCATAAATCATTTCAGTCGTGTTAACGAACTGTGGCCCAGCCAATGCTGAATATCTTCCAAAGGTATGCCCTGACGTCTTAAAAGTGTTGCGCAGCTATGCCGGAGATCGTGTAAACGGATTGTTTTTAAGTCGCTGCCTTTAATTAGTAATTTGAATTGTTTTGTTATATTATCCGGATTCATTATATTGCCAAGCTTATCTACGCATACATACTCTGTACATTTTTTATTGTATTTGTCTCCGAAATAGTTCTTATTCGCTTCTTGTTCTGTTTTAATCTTTGTCAACAGCTTGACGATTTCCGGTATGAGCGGCAGTGTTCTATAGCTCTTCTTTGTCTTAACTCTGTCTTTTTTGATTAATTTGCGTTCGCCCTTACCCGTAGAAACTTTAACCACTGTATGTTTTATGGTTAACGTATTATAGTAAAAATCAAACGCCGACCATTTTAAGCCCACAGCTTCACTTCTACGCAATCCATAATATGCGCACATCAGTACTGGAAATTCATTATTCTTTCCCTTCACAAGCTCAAATAGCTTCTGTAACTCCGCGGCATTGTAATAGTCTCCGATAAACGACTCCGCTTTAGGTTTTTTAACTTTCGCGGCAGGATTTACCGGAATTAATCCGTTTATAAAAGCATCATCCAAAGCTTTCCTGATATTTGCATGATATCTGATGACAGTATTATTCTTAACAGTTTCGAGCCGCTCTGAATAAAATTCCTTTATATCCCTATCCGTAAGTTCGTCTAACATAATATTTTTCTTGTCAAAATGCGGCGCAATTACTTTGTGAATAATATTTTTATATGTAAAATACGTATTTTCTTCAATATTTTGTTTGTGGCCTTCCAGCCATTGTTTAAGATAGTCGCCAAACAGCATTTTGGAAGTTTTAGCTGATATTTCGCCATGATTAGTATTAGAAAGATTATCTGTTGACGGAGAATCTTTCTCAGCAAGAAATTGATTAGGGTTTTCATCAAATTTTCTTTTCTATTGCTTTCATTGTTAGCATAGCTGATAACAACATAGTAAAATTCTTTTTTAATTCGTAATTTACCCGCTGCCATCCGACACCCCAAAACACTCAGCTAAAGACTTTTTAGATATGATATATACCCGGTCGACTCTCGTATACTTAATATTGTTACTTTTTAAAAAGCTATAAGCGGTATTGCAACTGATATTTAAATACTCGCGTAAATCATCTATCGTCATGATATCGCGATATTTTGAAAGGTCATTTGTTATTTTCGAAGGATATTACAATTCCAAACGTCCTCATTCGGCAAATGCCTATCTTACGCCAAACCAAGCCGAAAAAAATTTTTTCTCTGACCTAGGTCAGAGAAGCTAATACATATAAAATATATCTATGCTCTTTGTCTTTTTGTGTCCATTCGCTTGACTATAGTCCAATATTATGGCATTTTTATTATGAATAAATTGTTATAAAGCAAAAAATAAAAGCCGGATCGTATATTTAATCCGGCTTTCAAAAAATCTATTTTCTAATAGGCGTCGCTTTTTCTTGCTTTCTTTTGCCTTGCCCTGAAGTTCAGACATCGGTTCAACGTCATTTTTCGGTTTTTCTTTACCACGCCTTTTTCATCATCGTACGGCAGCTCATCGTATCTTCTCATTCCTGCTTTTACTATAGTGCACCTCCTGAAATTATTATGTATAATCTTATCTCAATCCTATCCAAAAGCATAATCTTCTCAATATTTTATATAAATCAAATTTTTAATTTGTCAATTTACGATAATAATGCTGAAAAGAAAAATAAAAAGGAAATAGCAGTTTTATTCCGAAAAGGCTTCTTCGAAAAACGCGTTTATAAGGTTCGGGCAAATCTCGTTTACACCGTTACCCATGCCTATTATCAGTCTGCCGTCATCTCTAGAATAAACCTCTTTCATGTAACGGACTTCTTTTTTAACGTCCTCTTCGGTTCCGAATGGAATGGTGTGCTGGACATCGAATCCGGCGTAAAAAGTGATCTGTCCGCCAAACTTATCTGCGATTTTCTGATAATCCATCGCATATTTTTGTATAGGATGGATCACGTCTATGCCGGCCTTTATTATGTGCGGTAAAAACAACTCGATATTTCCGCAGGAATGAAGCCACAAATGTAATTTCTTTTGATGACAGAAATCAGCTGTCTCTTTATAGTACGGATAAAAAAACTCTTTAAAAATTTCTTCCGAGAAAAATGCCGAGGCTTGAGTTCCTAAATCATCAGTGACCCAAAAGGCGTCTACTTTATATTTTTCATGCATCCGTACGAATAGCGCTTTATAGAAATCCGTAAGTTTTCTGTACAGCTTGTGCGTTTCCTCCGGATAGAAATAATAATCTGTAAGCGCGTTTTCCATTCCGCGCAATTCCCAATGCCTCTCGAACAGCCAAAACCATATATGTCCGATCCTGTACTTGTCTGAGCTTAAATCAAAGTCCGGTAAAATTATTGAATGGGGAGACGGAAATTCCGCAAGAATCGAATCGATTTCCTCCATGTTTTCGATTGCGGCGTCATTGTCTAAGGATACGCCTCTTAATTTTGGCTCTTTTTTTACCCATCTTAACTCCGGATAACCCTCGGGCGCGATGCACTTATGCGGCAGATCGACATGAAGTATATCGGCGTCAAGCGGATATTTTCTGCATAATTCTTCGGTCTGCACATCGTTTTGGCGGGAGTGGATCCAAAACTGCGCTATACAGGGAATTCTTGATACCTTGCCTTTACCTTCGATTACGTTGATCATTTCCTGCCGCGTCAAAGCTTTCATTTTTTTCTGTTTTCCTTCTTAACAAGCGAATCAGTTGCAAACTTTCTGGTCATCACCGTATAAAGAGCAATTGTGATCAAACCGGTAAAAACAAATCCTATTCCTGAGAAATCCGCAACAGCTTTGCAACCGTTCTTAGCATTTTTTTCCCATTTCGCGTAATATGTTTTATTTCCAGTCGTACCTTTAGAAATTTCAGTTACCGGGTTGCCTGAAAAATCGGAACTTTCATACCAGCCCTTAAAAGTATATTGGTCCCGTGTTATATCAGCCGGAAGCGTGACAGAATCCTCAACAGTATAGTTTGCGTCTGCCGCACCGCTGCCGCCGTTCAGGTTATAGCTGATCTTATAGGATATTGCTGTATATACAGCGTTGATAACTGTATCCGTATCTATACCGGTCAAGTCAATTTTATCCCAAGCCGCAGTGTACCCTGTTTTTCCGGTAATTTCAGGGAAGATAAAGCTTTTTTTATCGGCGGGGTCGAATTTAAGCACAACATCATTTTGCCCCGCTGTTTTAAATGTTATTAGGTAACACGCAGTAGTTACTATTTCGGATCCGTCGCTTATGATTTCTTCGTAGTAGTCATTCTGAGCGATTTTTATGTATAACGTATAAGAAACCAAGCTGTCGAGATTTGTAAAGACTGCGCTGGACTGCCAACTGACTGTTCCGCTGCCAATATCCGTCGTCTTTATAATACCATATAAAGCTCCGCTGACCTCTTCTATCTCAATACTGAATGCTTTTACAGATTTCTCTTCAACGACCGGCTTATTTCTGTCGGCTTTACTTACGTTTAAAAGTACGGTTCCGAACACAGTGGAATATGCTCCGGTGTCTTCTGGCGTAAATGTCCACTTATATTCGCCCTTTAACGGACTTAAAACCTGACCTGCATCCAATGCTATCGTTCCGGCTGCGCTGCCGCTGTCACATGTCATTGCAGGCAAAGGATCATTGTATTTTAAGTTGTCGGAACCGGTAACCTGTATTGCTGTAATTTTTACAGGAGCAAGGCCGGATTTGTTGACCGTATATGAAACAGTCGCCTCGATTCCCGCAAAAAAAGTATTTTCGTTAAGCGCGTACATGTAAATCACATCGCCCTGATAAACGTTGAATGAATAATCCGACAATGTATATGATGCCTTTAAAGCGGAATCAATTAGCACTTCTCCCAAAAAGTTTTCATCGTTATTTTTATAGAAACGTAAGTATGTGCCATAGCCTGAAGCATCAAGCTTATTGGCGTCTATATTGACAGTCAGTGAGCCTGTTGCCTGCATTGTGAGCGCAACGAGCGGCATATAACGGTTTGAAGAGTTGAAGTCCGGCGACAATATGCCAGAAGAAATCCCGTTAACTCCAATCCTGAATCCAGCAGCGCCGCCCGCCGAAAACCCGAACACTCCGTTCACAATATCTGTAACGTTTTGCTTAGACGCTATAGGCGTCGTTTCATTTCTGCCCGCGATGAGAAACCCTGCACCGTCAAACGCTGATGGCGTTGCGTAATACGACCAGATACCTGAAGAATTATCCGTATCGGTTTCATATCCGCCCAATTCGCCCCCGAAAATATATCTGTACGGATGATCTTCCGCAGCTGTGTCCGCACTTTTTGTGACGGCTGCTGCCGGCTCGCTTATCGATTCGTTATAATAATCGTCCTGAGCTATTTTCACATACAACGAATAAGACGTTTCGCTGTCGAGCCCTTTAAAAATATTCCCGTCCTGCCATTCGATGTTTCCGGTTCCGATATCAGCCGTTTTGATTATGCCGAAACGTGCAAAAAGAACGCTTTTTATCATAATACTGGCGTAGTCCGTACCCTCAATTTCAACAACCGGCTTAACTCTGCCGGCACGGCTTACATTTAACGTGATCGTACCGTAAACCGACATGTATTTTTCAGCGTCGGAAGGAGTAAAGATCCAGTTATATTCTGTTTTTAAGGGCAACAGGATTTGCCCCGCGTCCAAAGCCGCCGTCCCGTCGACGTCACCGCTGTTACAGGTGAGTGACGGCAGCGTATCTCCGTATTTTAAATTACCTGCATTGACCGCCTGAACCTCCGTTACATTTACCGGAAGCTGATCGACAACGGAATATTTAACGGCCACCTTTGCGCCGGCCAAATAAGTGTCATCGTTGAGCGCATACATATATATAATATCGTTTTCGCTCACGTCTACAGCGCTTATATTAAATATTTGTTCTTCCGCCGCATCTACAATTTTTTCATCCAAAAAGCCCGCGTCTGTATTTTTATAAAAACGCAAATATGTCGGATAGCCGCTGCTTACTAATTTTGAGGCTTTGATATTTATAGAAAGATAGCCGCCCGCTTCAAGCTTTAAAGCTACAAGCGGCATATAACGGTCGGAGGAGTTGAAATCAGGCGATAAAATACCGGACGAACCGCCCTGAACTCCAATCCTGAAACCGGCAGCGCCGTTATCCGAATACCCGAAAACTCCGTTATCATAATTGTTGACATTCACTTTGCTTGTTATAGGCGTGGTTTCACTACGCTGCGCGACAAGCTTATTGTCAGCAAAAGGCGAAGGTGCGGCATAATACGACCAGATACCTTCGGTATTATTTGCGTCGGTTTCAAATTCGCCTGAGCTGCCGCCGAATTGATACCCATAAGGGTATTCCGTTCTTGTTCCGGCACCGGCGCTGACAGTGTAGTCCACACGAACGTTTGCGCCGGCAAAATAAGTGTCTTGATTAAGCGCATACATATATATGATATCGCCTTGACTGACCGTAATATTGTTTAATATTCCCGTTGTATCAGCAACATTATCTATAAACGTTTCGCCGAGAAATTCCGCATCTGAGTTTTTATAGAACCGCAGGTATGTACCGTAACCGCTTTCAGCAAGCTTTTTTCCCGCGATTTCTATCATAAGCGAACCGGCTTTCTGAATCTCAAGGCCGACAAGCGGCATCTTCATTGTTTGAAAATCCGGAGTAAGATTTCCGCCGTTATCACCGTTTACTACAATGGTGAATCCGATAGCGCCGCCGGCAGAATAACCGAACGATCCGTTGTTATAATCCGTAACATTCTGTTTATCCGCTATGGGCGTTGCGCCGTCTGCAGGCCAGCCTTGAGAGGTGGCATAATAAGACCATATGCCGTCTGTATTGATATCGGTTTCAAATTCACCGCCGGCTCTCCCGAACTGATGCTTTTCAACAGGCTTATATGTTTCGGCATGGACTTCCGCCGCACCTTGGAACATAAAAACGGCGCTGAAAACTGCTGTTAACATTAGAGCCGCTAAAATTCCCAAACAATAAAATCTCTTATTTCTCATCTTCTTCTCCTTTAAAAAACAAATTTTATATAGAAAATAAACTGCGTAATTTTTCTTTACTTATTTTTGGCTTTCTTTTTATATCCAGAATCCCGTTCATTTCCTGCTGAACGTCGGTAAGCTGAGTTAAACAGTATCCGCTGAAAAGCAGATTTTCCCGTATAGTTTTAAAAAGCGATAAAAGCCTTTCGTAATACTCTTTTTCGTTCGTTTCAATATCCCCGTATAAAAACAATCCGTCGCTTATATCTGTTTTATAAGAAACGCCGCCAAATTCGCTCAGCATGACAGGCTGTCCTTCATACTTAAATCCGTCTGCAAACATCTGACGGTATGCGGGCGCTTTAGATCTCTTGTCCGAAAGGCTTAAATCCGGATCGCCGTAAAGTGATTCCAGCGTTTTACCGTCCGCCGCGTAATGATGCGTGGTCACAATATCCGTTATTGTATGCTCCCATCCGTCGTTTGCTATTGCAAACTTATTCGGAACCGCCGTTTTAGCTATGTAGTATGCTGCTATACTTAAATTTTGCTGCGGAATACTGTTTCTTATGGAAGGTACTCCCCACGATTCGTTGAACGGCACCCATGTCATGATCGAAGGATGATTTTGATACTGTTTTACCACCCGTTCCCATTCATTTAAAAAATTAAAAGCCGAGTTTCCGTTAAATTCATACATTGCAGGCATTTCAAGCCAGCAGTAGATACCTAAAATATCACAGTAATAATAAAATCTTTCGTCTTCGATCTTCTGATGCTTTCTTATGCCGTTAAGCCCGAGTTCCTTACAAATAAGGATATCGTTTAAAAGTTCATCCTCATCAGCCGTGTACCAGCCGTTTGCGAAGTATCCTTGGTCAAGGATCATTTTCAGGTACTCGGGGTGCTGGTTGACCATAATATAATTATTCTTTACCGAATAGCCGGCAAGCCCGAAATACGAGCCGGCCTCATCTAGGACCGCGCCGTTTTTAAATAAAGTGAATTTAACGTCGTAAATAGCAGCTGAGTGCGCGTTCCAAAAAAGAACTTTATCAAAATGAGCCGGACTTTCCAGACTTAAAGAGTGGGAATAATTGTTTTTATAAAGCGAAACAACACTTTTTATTACAGGCTTTCCTTTTAATGTTATCTCCGCCTGCACCTCGATCCCTGACGTAAAATTGTCTATTTCATATTCTAGGGCAATACTGCGCGATGACGTATCCGGAATCATTTTCACGCTTTTAATGCAGCAGTTTCCTACAAATTCCGCCCATACGCTTTTCCAGATACCGGTCGTTTCTTTATAAAAGCAGGCATATTCTTTTTCTTCCCACTTCTGCTTTCCTCTTGATTGGCCGCAGCAATAACTATCGCTGCATTTGATTATGATGTCAGCCTTGCCGTTTATCAAAAGATCAGTGATGTCAAAAGAAAATCTGGCATACCCGCCGGAATTTTCGCCCGCAAAGCTTCCGTTGATCCAGACCTTTGTATGATAATCCGCGCCTTCCAAATAAAGTACCGCTCTTTCTTTATCCTGCAGCTTCGCGCTAAAATCGAAGGCCTTTTGATACCATACGCATTCGCAGTACTCCTCTGAATTTATACCGCTTGCCTCAGACTGATAGCTATAAGGCACACGGATCTTACGTTCCTTCTTTATGCTTTTAAAATATCCGTTTTTTTCCCCGGTATTTTCTTTGTCGAAACAAAAATCCCAATCGCCGTCAAGCAGTAAAAAATCCTTTCTTACGAACTGAGGCCTTGGATATCCTTTAATATAGCATTCGGCATGTTTGATTTTCATTTCCCACCTTCTTCAATGTTTAAACGCTGAATTTAACCATATTCCAGCTGAATGCCGGAATTTTTATATTGCATTTCCCGTTTTTGACCGCAGGCAAATCTTTAGAAACAGGCTTTACCGCGCCAGGCCTTTCAATTGTGTTTTTTAGTTTGATATCGTTTCCGCTCATGCAATAAAACTCGGCGGCTTTTAAGTTTTCGAATCCTCTGATTTCCAAATCGACGTCTGCGGCCTTATCGGAATAATTACACAGAAACACCGAAACCGCGTTATTCTTACCGTCATGGACTATACTTTCGCTCACTATATTTGCGCTGCCGTACCTGCTCGTAAATCGGCCGCACTCCGTAATAGCTTTAAGCGCCGTTCCCCTTGCGTTATTGGAAACATACTTAAACGGATAAAAGGTCGTCTGCCTTATTGCCGCGCCGCCGGGCTCGGTCAAAATAGGCGCAATAACGTTGACAAGCTGCGCAAGGCAGGCAACTTTCACCCTGTCGCAATTGTTTATCAGAGTATTCATGACGCCTCCGAAGACAACGGCATCCTCCAGCGAATAGATATCCTCTAAAAGCCTCGGCGCCCGATCCCAATCGGGCAGTTTATAACTGTTCATATACCATACGTTCCATTCGTCAAACGACAGCATCATGGTTTTTGGCATGCGCCTTTTTGTTTTTACATAGTCGCAGGTCGCCTTTAAGCTGCTAATAAAATTATCCATCCGGAGAAAACTGGCATAAAAATCCTCGGGCTTATCTTCAAGAAAATAATATTGATGACATGATAAATAATCGATATCCTGATAAAGATTTTCTAATACCGTCCGGTCCCATTCGGGAAAGGTATCCATTGCATCAGACGAGCTGCCACAGGCAATGATTTTTATATCCCTGTCCGCCCATTTCATAATTTTTGCTGCTTCCCGTGCTTTTTTAGAATAATCTTCCGCGTTCATGTGGCCTGTTTGCCAACCGCCGTCCATCTCGTTCCCAAGGCACCAATACTTCACCTTATAAGGCTCTTTTGCTCCGTGTTGTTTTCTTAAATCCGAATAATAAGTTCCGCCGGGATGGTTGCAGTACTCGACAAGATATCCGGCATCCTGAATCGATCCGGTGCCTAAGTTGACCGCCATCATAGGCGCCAGTCCGGCCGCCTTGGACCAAGCCATGAATTCATCCGTTCCGAACTCATTTGTTTCAGTCGTGCGCCATGCGTAATCAAGCCGTACCGGCCTTTTACCGGCAGGGCCTATCCCGTCGAGCCAGTTATAGCCCGACACAAAATTCCCTCCGGGATACCGCACAACAGAAACATTCAATTCTTTGATCAGCTCTAAAACATCTTTTCTGAATCCGGAAGCATCCGCCGTTTTATGCCCTTTTTCGTAGATGCCCGTGTAGACGGATCTTCCCAAATGTTCGATAAACGATGAGAACATAGTGTCCTCGACCTGCCCTATCTTAAAATTTCTGTCGGCAAAAATTTTGACTTTTTCCATTTTTGATTTTTCGTCCTTTACGCAATCAGCTTTTGGTACTCGCTTGCGAGCGTATGCATTTTTTGGATTTTAAGTTCATTCCAGCATATCTGAAAAGTCGGAGCATCAAGCGCTATACTTTCGCCTTTATTGTTTTGTCCTGTAATAAAATATGCTTCCCATTCCTGCGCTTTGAGCTCGGGCCGGCTGCCTATATCGGCAGATATGCGTTTGGGCAGTCTTGAAAAATAACCGTCCGCCGGATTTGAAACCCCGACATTCGCAAGACAAATTTCTTCGTCCGCTTTCTTTGCCGCCGCGCCCCACGGCTCGTTGATATTAGCCTCGTCGAACGAGTTGACCTGATTGACCAGCATTCTTAAAGGATGTTTGATAGGACGGACATAATACTTGCAATTTTTCGAATCTTTATCGTACACCATATTGCCTGAAGCATCCTTAGTATAATGAACGCCTTCTATACCGTAGCGCGTCAACGCATCGCCCTCTTCCGTCATAAGGTATTCCAATATCTGCATGATCTTACCCGCGTTCGGACTTTTCGCGTTTACCGCGGTCGCTTCAAAATACGGCACCCTCTGATGAACTCTCGCGGGCCCTTCGGGGCCGTTCCATACCCCGAAAGAAATTTCAGCGTTAGGGCAATTCTTTTTCAGATTTTCGTAGATCTGATTGATATTTCCCATGCCCGTCAGTATTGCGCCGGCCCTACCCGATTCAAACAAAAGCTTTTCGTCGCGGTCGGGTACGGAAGTGAAAATATCTCTGTATAATAAGCCTTCCTGATACAACTCTCTGCAATAAATAAGTCCGTCCATCATCTTATCCGATTTACTTCCTGCCGGATCCCATACAGAGCGCAGGGTTTGTCCGTCCGCTTCATAATAGAAAGACTGAACGCCTGTAAAGCCCGCCAAAATGTGGTCGAACCAGAAACCGTACGTGAGCGCCAAGCCTGTCGTGCCTTTTCCGTCCGGATCGTTATCCTTAAAAGCCATGAGCGTGTCTTTGAATTCCGTATGTGTTTGCGGAACAGATAACTCCAGTTTATCCAGCCAATCCTGCCTGTAAATATAAACATGATCGAAATACGCGCTTCTGGGAAGCATATAGAGCTTGTTATTTGACGCCTTGAAAACATCGGTGTCCGGGTCGCTTACTCGTTGCGTGATATTAGGAAATTCTGTTTCGCGCCCCTTTACATACTCCTGAAAATCCACAAGGTAATCGCTTTCAACAAGATCCTCCATCGCGTCATAAGGCAGCGGATGATCCGTTTTGAGAAGCATCATATCGGGAACGTCCTTGTCGGCCATAAACTGGTTCAGCGTTTGATAAACCTCCAAAATAGTCGGAGATGGTTCAAATATGAATTTGAATTTTACATCGAATTTTTCTTCGATATTCTTAACGACAGGATCGTCGGCAAGCGCCTCGGCTTCCTTACGGTCGCCGCGCGTCAAATATACTATTTCGTCGGGAGATTTCGGACTGCATGCGCCCGCCAACGGCAGCCAGACAGTAAGCGTCAAAATAACTGCTATGATTTTTAACATTATCTTTTTCATTGTTTTATTCCCCTATAATGAATTGTTTTCTATTCCTTTATTGAACCTATAAGAACGCCTTTGTTGAAATACTTTTGTAAAAAAGGATAAATAAATATTATCGGAAGTATGGTTATCATGACCGCGGCATATTTGACCTGTTCTGATACGAGGCTGATGCTGTCGCCGGAGCCGCCCGGAGAAACAGAATCTGAAACGCTGAACATTGAATACAGTGTTGCCTGCAGTGTCATCTTTTTGTAATCAGTAACATAAAACAGCGCGATATGCAGCTCATTCCATTTATCGACTAATGTAAATAGCGCTATGACCGCTATTGTGGCAAGAGAAAGCGGTATAAAGATTTTAATAAGAAGCTGAAGGTGATTACAGCCGTCAATCTCCGCGGCCTCGCTCAGCGATTCGGGCAATTCTCTGAAAGCCGTTCTGATGATAAGCATATAGAATGTATTAATAAGCGTCGGAAGTATATAAACCGCGTAGGTATTGGTAAGCTTAAGGCTTGAAAGCAATACATACATAGGAATGATCCCGCCCGAAAAAAACATTGTTATCATAATAGTCATCATAATAAACTTGCGCCCGGGCAGCTTTTCAATGCTCAGTACATACGCGCCCATAATAGTAAAAACCATTGAGGAGGCAAGCCCTGCAAGAGTTGTAAAAAATGTTACCTTATATGCCTGATTAAGAATTTTCTCTTCGAATAATTGAGTATAAGCCGAAAAATCAAGCTTTGTGACTATCAGCGGCATGGTCTTATTCATTATTTCGGTGTACGGCGTTACCGAGCACAGCAAAGCATACCAAAACGGATAAACCATAACTATTGCAAGCGCCGCAAACAGAGTATAATTAAATATCTTGAACCAGACCGGCTGCTTATCAAGGTCGTATTTACTTTTTATTTTTACAGTTACCATTCTATACAATACCTTTTTGCCCCATAGCTTTGGATATCCTGTCCGCTCCAAGCAATAAGATCAAAGCCACGATAGATTTTAACAGACCTATTGCAGTCGCTTCTCCTTTATACGGCCCCTTGATTCCCAGATCATAGATATAAGTGTCTAAGATCCTCGATAACGTACCGTTAAAATTATTCTGGAACACAAGTACCTGATCAAAGCCGGCGTTCAGTATATTTGCGACCGCCAGTATAAGCATCATGGAAATGATCGGCATCATTGCCGGCAATGTGACTACAAACGTTTGTTTCAGTTTGCCGGCGCCGTCTATTCTTGCCGCCTCATACAGTTCGGTGTTGACGCCCGCGATCGCGGCAAGATACACTATCGTTCCCCAGCCTGCGTTTTTCCAGATATCGGTCAGAATGATTATCGGTAAAAATGAGCTTTCGAGCATCAGAAAATATTTTGGTTCTCCGCCGAATAACTCTATGATTTTATTTATAAGTCCGGTACTGGGCGATAAAAACATAGTTACAAGCCCGCCTATTACGACCCACGAAATAAAATGGGGTAAATAAATAGCTGTCTGAAAAACGCTGCGTATCTTATTCACGCGCATTTCATTAATAAAAAGAGCAAGTATAATAGGAACCGCGAAACAGATAGTGAGCCTCAAAAGGCTGATTATGAGCGTATTCTTAAGCGCCTGCCAAAATAGATCATGCGAAAATACAAGCCTGAAATTTTCCCAACCCACCCATTTACTGTCCATTACTCCCAAGAGCGGTTTATAATCTTTAAACGCTGTAAGGATCCCGTACATTGGCGCATAGCAGAATAAAAAATAGAATGCAAGTACCAGTGCCGCCATTATATATACAATCCAGTATTTTTTTATAGCGGAAATGCCGCCGTTTTTTTTTGCAATGCGCATATTTTTTCTAATTCTCCTTCTTTTTTCCGGAACGCCTCAGGAAAATTACCGCGAAAACTGCCGTTACCGCAAAAACCGCGCCTATGATTGCCGCCGATTCTATAGTTATGTTTGCGCCGCATCCGCAGCCTTTTTCAGTACCGCCGGATGCTTTTTCTTTTTCCTCAGCCGCAAACTTAAATTCGCCGTAAATAGTAGTAGCGTCGAAATAAGGCGTAATGCCCGGATCGACCATTACATACAGCCTTTCGCCTTCCGTCATTGTAAGGTAGCTGAAATTAAGAGCTTGGGCAATTTCATCCTCTCCGAAAGTGTACGCGTCAAAATAGGAGCTCCATATTTCCTTTTCGCCTTTAAATACCCTAAGGATCCCTTCCGCGCCCGCTATCTCGCTTTCGAATACGCTTGATAACATCCATTCAAGATTAACAGACATCGCCCCGTCCGACGGAGCGGTGAAACAGAAGCCCGTCCAATAATCTAAGTTGTCGGTTCCTTTTGAGGGGCACGCCGAGCCGCTGCGCCTGAATATAAGATACGGGCTGATATCGGGTGCGTCGTAAAAATCGAAGCCCGGATTATACTGAGGAAAATCTACGACCCCCGTAATACCGTCCGCTACCTTTCCGTACACGTAATTAAAGCCTCTCTCGCCTTGGATGCCTCTGAATTCGCCCACAGAATCGTAGACCTTATAATCGCTGCCTATGCTTTTTTTGGTGATGCTTTTGCAGACCTGACACAAACATTCATCCGGACAATCGCAGGTACCCGCGGTATGGGAACACTCTCCGTTATCGTCGCAGGTGCAATCATTAACTAAACTCATATCCAGTTCGCCGGAATATTTCAACGAAAATTGCGCCTCGATTTTAACGCCGTCAAAATAATAGTTATTCAGTGTGGATAAATGCAGATAAATTATATCGCCTTTTTCTACCCCAATCGAAGTCACTGAAGTGTCGGTTTCGATAAGAGATGTAATTGCCACGGTCTGAATAAAACCGCTGTCATTATTTTTTAAAATTCTTAAATTTGAGCCGGCCGACTCCGGAGCGAGCTTCTTTCCTTTTATATCGATGCGCAGCTCTCCGTCCGCCTGCATCGTCAGACCTATCAGAGGGTCGTGCTTCCCTACCCAATCAGGAGTAACTTTTCCTGAATTCTCGCCACATAAGAATATCCCGAATCCGCCCGTATCCTCAAAATTGATAAAGTACGACATTTCCGCTCCGTTAGCAGGATTAAAATGCGTCATATTCAGTTTTTTCTCTATAGCCGTTTCTGAACTGTTGTCCTCGGCACTTTCGTTGTTTGGAGTTGCATAGTACGACCAGATGCCTTTAGAATTGTCTATGTCGCCTTCGTATTGGCCGTTTTCACCGCCAAAATAATATTTGGCAATTTTTGAAGCTTCCTCTGCATAAGAATCACTTGCTTTATTAAAACACAACGCTGCTGAAACGATGAGGAGAGCCGAAATCAATACTGCATACAAAACTCTGAAATAATCGGTCCTTTTGTTTTTTTCCATATTAATATTCCCTCCTATCTAATTTTCAGTTGTTATGAACAAGACGCCGTTGTTATCTATAAAATCATATATTACCGGACGTTCATTTCCTTTATTCTGGCTCCGGTCATGAAAAGCAATTTTTAAATTGCCTGAAAAATCCTCAAATATCATAGCGTGCCCGCCGTCATCGGAAAACAGCGGTTCGACGTCGTGCGTCCACGGGCCTTCGATCCCGTTTTGAGAGCGCGCTTGAATTATTGTGTATTTATTGTTCTTATATTTGCTCCAAAGCATAACGAGCTCGCCGTTTTTAGCTTTGTAAAGCCACGGGCCGTCGGTAATAGGGTCGGCGCTCATAGTATTGTCGAGCGCGGTAAATATGACGCGCGGCTCATAAGAGGTATCTATTCCCGTAAGATCGTCTTTAAGCTTGACCAGCGTCATTTTGCCGTTCGGCACTTCTTCATTCGGGATCCATTCCTCCGAATAAACCATGTAAGGCACTCCGTCCTGAACATAGAGCGTACCGTCGATGCACGATAGTTTACTTGTGGTGAGCCTCTCGCTGTGCATTGTGTACGGGCCGTTTGGCTTATCGGCTTTTAAAATATAGCAGGCTTTTTTATCGCCCAGATTGCTTGCAATGCTAAGCGTCGCGAACATATAATATCCGCCTTTATATTGCCAAAGCTCAGGCGCCCAGCTGTCGTTATACTCGCTGTCGTTTTCAAGCGCTACAGTCCGGCCGCCCCACATCTTAAGGTCTTTGCTTTGATAACAAACTACCTGCTGCGCGGACGATGCTTTTTTTTGAAACCCGACCATATAATAGCGGTTAGTTTTTTTATCGGCTAAAACACAAACATCCCTGAACGGAAGCTCGGACGTTTCTAATTTATACTCCACCGGATCGACTTCCTCCTTTTCGCAGCCGGCTGTAATGCAGAAAAATATCATAACCATAAAAATAGAAATAACTATACTTACAAACTTTTTCATTATTTTCCCCTTAACGGCCTCCCTGATTATATATTTTTACTCTTTATAGTTCTTTTTCTCACTATGCTTATAATCTCCGGTAAAACCGAACCATAAAACATTCTGACTGTTTTTATTGCGGTATTCTTGCGGAGATATTCCTTTTCTTTTTTTGAACGAATTATTAAATTGCTGCCTTGTCCCGAATCCGACGCTTTGAGATATCTCGGAAATACTTAAAGGCGTCGCATCCATAAGCACGATTGCTTTATTGACTCTCAAATTATTGATATAGTTAACTATACTTTCGCCTATGGATTTTTTAAAAAGCCGCTCCAAATATGACGAATTAATGTTCACATATTGTGATATTTCTTCGATTTTCAACGGTTTTGTGTAATTTTCCTGAATAAACATTATCGCTTTTTTGATATGCACTACTTTTCTTAGCTCGACTTCGCTGCTTTCGTATACTCTGGACATTGTTAGAAGCAGCGTTGTGCACATAAGGTTGAGAAACAACTCTTTATCCGTTGCAAAATGCTTATCGCCAAGCTCATGCAGGATGCCTGTGATCGACTTTAATATTTCTCCGTCGTCAAAAATCAAAATATAATCTTTAAACGATTCCAAAAAATGTGTAAAACTTTTTGACTTTTTCGCCAACGCGCCTATAGAAAAGCAATCGACATTTTGCTCTAAAGTAAATTCTAAATTTATAATGTTACAGATTTCGTTTCCAATGCACAACTTATGCCAGACATCTTCGTCTATCATTATCATTTCGCCCTGGCGCAACAAAAGGTTTGTTTCTTTTTCGTTTTGATCAAGAATAAGGATATTACATATCCCCGAGGCAACATACATTATCTCGATGCGCTCGTGCTTATGAAAATTCATAGAGTAATTATTCCAGTACTGAGAATAATAACCTTTGATTTTAAGATTGTATCCGTTCAATATTTCTTTAGATGATAATTTTATAACAGTTACCCTCCTTGCGAAAATGATATTACGCAGCCCGAAAAGTCCGGCATTTCGATTTCAAGATGCTCTTTAAATTCGATCACAGCATCTTTTCCGCTGAATACCCTTTCTATATTGTAACCATTCAGAATAGGATTATTGAAAATAATTTTTTCGCTGTTGCCGAATGTATTGACTACCATTAATACTTTTTTAAGGTTTTGTTCTAGCTTACAGACGATCTGGCAACCTTCAAGCTTCCGGTATTGCAAGTTTTCGTTTCCGAATCTGTAAGCTTTGCCGTTTTCAATTATTTTATAAACTGACTTATAGAAATCAATCGATTCTCTGATTTTTTCTATCTGCCACTTTTGCAGACGCTGTATGTATCCCGAAAGGCAATATCTGCCGAAAAAAACTTTGGATATCGTGTTGACAAGCTCTCTTTCGCAATCTTCTTTCTTTACGACTGCCCATATCTGATTTTGTTTTGCCGGGCAAACCCTCAAAATATTGGCCGCAACCACCGCTCCTTCATAGCATTCATGAGCATCGGAAAAAGATACCATATTGCCAAGCGACATAAATTTAGGTTCGATCCGGTGGCCTCCCGCCGAGCAAACCTCAATAACAAGCCCCGGCACAGCTTTTTTAAGGTTTTCGTAGAACCGCATAACCCCGCCGATATGCTCTATCAGTCCTGCGCCATAGCTCTCGGCGCCGTCGCACCCTATCCCCAAGCATTCGTTATAATCAAACTTTATATATCCGAATCCGTTATATTTGAGCATTTTAATAAGTTTTTCTTCCAGATAATCAAGCGCCTCTTGTTTTCTGAAGTCGAAAAAGCTTCTGTCCTGTACAATAATTTTTTTGCCGTCGCGCGTAAGGAACAATCCGTCGTTATTAAAAATTTCAGACTTATCCGCAGCAATTTCCATCTCAAACCATATTCCGGGAATCATTCCCGCTTTTATTATATAGTTCGTGGATTCCTTAAGCCCTTCCGGAAAATATTTTTTGTTTTCTTTCCAGTCGCCTACACTGTTTGCCCAGTTATTTTCTCCGTCCCTGTACCAACCGGCATCAATAACAAAATACTTTATACCGAAATCTTTTATTGCATCTACAGTTTCTTTAATATTTTCGGCATCAGGATTCCCCCAAGATGCACAATATTCATTAAATATAACAGGCAAACATTTATCGTTCTGATTTTCTTCTGTGCGCTCGCCGAGCCTTGAAGTGAGCCGGCTGCAAATATCGTCAATTCCGCCTGTACATACGGAAATGATCGAAGAAAATGTTTCCAGTATCCCGCCCGGCTCCACATCTTTCCTAACATGTCCGTATTCGAAATCGGCCGCTCCTCCGGAAAGCGAAATCTTGTCGTTATAACGGTATACCTCCATTTGCCATGAAGCCGGAGCTTCGATCATAGCGCCCCATGTAACGCCGCTTTTTTGACTTTCGACAGCAGAAAACGGGAAAAATTTTTGAATAGGCATAGAACCTATTGAGCCGAATTTTTCCAGCCTTAAACCGTAATCTGCCCATGATTGTTCAAGCCCTGCCTGCGACATTGTCCGGCTTTCTAACCGTCCTTCTGCACTCCAGTTACCGCGTACGCGATGCAGTATCAAATCCTCTTCAGCTTTATTTTCGTACGGGTTAAGCCCCGACAAGCAGAAAGACGCAAACATTTCGACGCAGACTTTATTTCCGGAATTATTTATCAGTACATTTTTGCTCTCAAACGCCTCAGAGCCTTTTTGGTAAGTTATGTAATTATTGACTTCTATTCCTTTGTCATTTTCAAATTTTGTGATTATTTGTATTTTATCATCGATTTCAATAATCTGCTGCCCTAGATATTCAAGAGTCTGAACTGTTTCGGAATTTTTCATACTTTGCCCCGGCGAATAATTCCTGAACAAATAATCGCCGCTTAAACACAATTGGATCATGCTGTCATTCTGATGAAAGCTGTCCAAACAAATGTTATTTTCTGTGCCGTTCGGCACAATTACCAAAGATGCGCTCTTTCCTAAACTTACAAAAAGCAGGCAAATATCTTCAAAATAATGTTTTGCAAGTAATTTTATCAATTTGAAACTCCTGTAAAAATTCTCAACTATTCTTGATTCTATTATAAAACATAATTTCCTCCTGTCAATACGCATTGCTTTTTTTAAAACGCTATCCATTACACATGTAAAATATTTTGACATTGTTGTTCAAAAATCATATTATCCCGCGCTTAATCTGCATAAAAACAAAGCCTTCTGCCATGCTGCTGAAATTATGTAGCTAAAAACGGTGGTAGCTTAACTTAATTTAGTGTAAAAATCGATAAATTAATAAAATCCTTAAATTCAGTAAGTATTTTTAAGAATTTTTCGAAAAAATTGTAGAATTTTGCAAATCATCTATTTCTTCATAAACTCATCTATGCTAAAATATCATCATTATTTGTCTTGTTATTGCAAAAAATCTCAAAATAACAGCATTATTAAAAAATAATAAATGTTAAAAATTAGGGCCTTGGGACCCCATAGGAGCTGGTGTCCACGACGTAAAGGGTCAAGTCCCTTTCTTCGGCTATCTATAAATTTTATAATATATCAACTGCACCACTATTTGGAGTAACAAAATACTGTATTTATTTATCAATAATTATTCAAATAACGAATTGGCGAATCTTTTTAAAGTAATCGACAGCGATAACAGAAAATATTCTAATAAATATTGAATATATAAAAAGTTAAATAAAACACAAATATAAAGTTCCCCCACAATTCCATAAAAGTTCCCCCATTTTTCCTTTTTATCTCATCTTAACTAAGCATCTATTTTAGAAAAATACTAAAAAAAACGCAATAAATAAGCTCATTTACGCATATTTCAGCATAAATGAGCTTGACGTACTAAGACTGTAAATCTGCCAGCTCCGCTTTCGGTGGTTCGAATCCACCCCCGTCCACCACACAATCGCTTAGTAATAGGCGATTTTTCTTATTTTATAAATTTATCGCAGGATACTTGATTTGATTGTTTCACCTATTCAAAAAAACTTTTGCGGTTTTAAGCATGTTCACTTTCATTCTGACGTATGCGATATAGAAGCGGTAGAATCTGATTTGCATCTCGACGGATTAAGGATCATTGACGACAGGAATTGATTTAAAAGAATTTGTTTTATGAGTTGTCGTAAATTTATAAAAAAATTTTTGAAAAAAACACAAATTATAATATGATTATACGTTATAATAGTATAATAGGCTAAAATACATTCAAGGATGTGCGCGTGCCGGACGAAAAGAAAAGCGTTGCAAAACTTATTAAGGATTATATAAACGGTGAATCGTCAGCCCTGGAGGAGTTGATGCTTTTAACGTATAAAGAACTGTTTCTTATATCTTATGGGTATGTTAAAGACAAAATGCTTGCTGAAGATGCCGTGAGCGAAACATTCTTAAAGCTTATTACAAAAATACATACTGTAAAAAACGATAAAAACCTTAACGGGTATTTGCGCACCATCGTCATTAACCAATCGCTGGATATTTTGCGCAAGCGTAAAAATGAAGTTTTCCCCGGAGACGTTTTTTTTGCAATGCGTCCGGCTAACGGCGGAGCTGAAAACAAGGCATCCGGCATTTTGACGGAGGATTATTATGTGCGCCAAACGCTGGAGTCAATGGACAGTAATCAATGCGAAGTGCTTCTTTTATGGCAGTACGATTACACACTGCATGAAATTTCTCAAAAAACAGATTTCACTGTCAATCAGGTGCGGCTGCTGCTAAAAAAGGCAAAATTAAATTTTTCCGAAAAATATCACAAAAACACAAGGTAGATTCGTTATAAATACAGAATGAATAAAAAAAGGAAGCTGACAATATGAAAGATAAAGAATTGAAAAAACTTTTGCGGTCGGCTGATTGTCAGGAAACTGAAATAGCTGTACCGGATATGAGCGCCAAAATTAAATTTTTGGCTGATACGCCCGTTCATTCTTCACAAGCCGGCGCTACAGTTAAAGTAAAGGACGCAAAAAAATCTCCCGTAATGAAAAAAAAGCCTTCACGTCTTATCGCGGCGATTTTGGCGTGCTCTATTTTTACAGTGTCTTGCGGCACAGGTTTATTTTTTGGACTGCGCTTTAACTATAATTTCAAAAAAGGTTTTTTGGCAAGCGCAAGAGCGGCAAATGCGCAATACCTTCCCGATGCAGAAAAACTCGCTTCGTCTTTTTCGCTTTCCTCGACAAAAGTCCAGACAAATAACATGAAAACGACAGTTCAGTCCGACTATCAGACGGAAAATTCCACATTGGTAGAAGTGGTGGATTTGGGAGAAAAAGAATTTAATGAAATCATTGAAGCTCTTGCCTTTATAGACGGCACGGGAGTTTTTATTCCCGAGATATACGATATATATGAGATAAAAGCGGAAAACGAATTTGTTTTAAAATCCGCGCCTATTTTCGGACGGTGGTTTCGATTAGATTGGATGGATGAAACCCACGGATATATTGAAAATTTTCGATATCAGTACTGGGCGTATAATTTAAAATCGGATAATGACGGAAAGGAAATCACAGTAACACGCGTCTGTTCCCGCCCCATAACATACTATGAATTACTCACAGACAAAGAATTCGATGTAAAACAATGGCAGATGATGCAGACAAAATTTTATTATGACGAGGACGGCCGGGAAGTGGTAGAATGCTATGTCCTTACCCTCGTAACAGATTTAAAAGACCGTGAAAACGGTT
>JAVBKW010000015.1:0-62953 GCA_031553855.1 Eubacteriales bacterium
CAGCATGAGCCGTTGATATGGACGGCTAAAGTGAAGTTATGCGGGCCGAACTCATCAAGCATTTGCCTTTTATTCGCGCCGTTTTCCTGCTCGAACTGATTGCATAGGCTGCACTTAAATTCTAAATATACGTTATTGCGGCAGTCCGTTTCTATGCGGACGGTTTTATATGAATGCGCGCCGTAATTTAAACTTTCAAAAATAAAGACAGTTCCGTCGGAATTAGTTTTTTGCGCGTCGCATACGGCGCAGAAATATTCCGTATATCCGTAGCTTTGGCAATTCCCTTTGTTAAACACTTCTACGCTAAAAATATGATCTGCAAAAGTATCGTCGTAGGTTTTAAACGGCGTCATTCCGTCGGCCTCTGTTTTCCGCGCTCCGCAACCGGCGACACTGCAATAATACTCGGTATATCCGTAGCTTAAACAGGTGCCCGAAGTATGACGCAAATCGTTAAAAATATGACCGCCAAAATTTTCATTCGGAGTTTCTGTGCGCGAATTAGGCTTTTCGCCGTTACATACAGAACAATAAATCGCCGTATAGCCGGATTTTGTGCAATCCGCTCCGCTCACAGCGTCCGCCGTTTCCTTATATATATGGCCGCCAAAATTTGCGCCGTGAGTTTCTACGCGCGAATTAGGCTTTTCTCCATTACATACAGAACAATAAATCGCCGTATATCCGTATTTTGTGCAATCCGCTCCGTTCACCTCATCCGCAGTTTCCTTGTATATGTGGCCGCCAAAATTTGCGCCGTGAGTTTCTACGCGCGAATTAGGCTTTTCAGCATTACATACAGAACAATAAATAGCCGTATATCCGTATTTTGTGCAATCCGCGCCGTTCACCGCGTCCGGAGTTTCTTTATATATATGCTCGCCGAAATTTGCGCCGGGAGTTTCTATCCTCGAACCGGGCTTGACAGCTTCGCAATAAGCGCAGAGCGTTTGAGTATAACCGGACGTTACGCAGTCCTCCCCTTTTACGGCAACTCCTTCGCGTGTAAAGCTATGCGGGCCGTACTCGTCTAAAATTTCCTTTTTATTCCCGCCGTTCTCCTGCTCAAATTGGTTGCACACGCTGCACAAAAATTCTAAGTATGCGTTGTGGCGGCAGTCAGTTTCCACGCGGATCGGCGCAAATCTGTGTGCGCCGTACGCGCTGTCTGCCTCCCTGAACCTTGACCCGCCGGACATTTTCCATTCCGCGCAAATACTGCACTTAAATTCGGTATAGCCGTATTCTAAGCACGTTCCGTCATAATGGATTGCTAAAGAATAATTATGCGCGCCAAAATCCTCATCATCAACCTTATATTTTGTGCCGTTATCGTTCATTTTCTGATGCGAGCAGCCGGAATTATTGCAAAAATACTCTGTATATCCTTTTTCACAGCACGTGCCGTCAGTATGAATGGCTTTTGTAAAATTATGCGGGCCGTACTCGTCTAAAATTTCCTTTTTATTCCCGCCGTTCTCCTGCTCAAATTGGTTGCACGCGCTGCACAAAAATTCTAAGTATGCGTTGTGACGGCAGTCAGTTTCCACGCGGATCGGCGCAAATCTGTGTGCGCCGTACGCGCTGTCTGCCTCCCTGAACCTTGACCCGCCGGACATTTTCCATTCCGCGCAAATACTGCACTTAAATTCGGTATAGCCGTATTCTAAGCATGTTCCGTCATAATGGATTGCTAAAGAATAATTATGCGCGCCAAAATCCTCGTCGTCAACCTTATATTTCGCACCCTCATCATTCATTTTCTGATGCGAGCAGCCGGAATTATTGCAAAAATACTCTGTATATCCTTTTTCACAGCATGAGCCGTTGCTATGGACGGCTTTAGTAAAACTATGCGGGCCGTACTCGTCTAAAATTTCCTTTTTATTCGCGCCGTTCTCCTGTTCAAACTGGTTGCAGACGCTGCACTTATACTCTATCCATACCTTTTCCCCGCAGCCTGTTTCTATGCGGACGGCCATATAAGAATGCTCACTTAGATGAGCGTCCTCAACAACAAAATTTGTTCCGTCCTCGTTAGTTTTTTGAACTCCACACACATCGCAAAAGTATTCGGTATATCCTCTCTTAGCGCAGTCGCCGCCCGTATAATGCTCTAGTGTGAATTTATGCCCTAAGGGAGCAATAGTTTCGGTTTTAAAGTCCGTATCGCAAATATCGCAATGACGCGTTATTTCGCCCGCAGCTGTGCAGCCGGGTTCAGTTACGATGCAATCGTTTGAGCCGTCCGAGGTATGGGCGGACGCGCTAAGCGTTAAGGAATATTCAAAGGCTTCGTTGTTTGCGTTTTTATAGATAAATTTATATTTATTCGTGCCGGCAAGGATCTTAGAATTTTCCCCGCTCCACTCGACAGTACCGTCTATTTTGCCCTCGAGGCTGATTTTTGGCAAGTCTTCGCCCTCGTGCAAGCCGCCGGACTCGACCGCCACCAAAGACACATAGAACTCTTCTTCAAAACATCCTGTCAAAACCGCCGCAAACATAACGCAAAATAATGCAATCAGGACAATCTTGAGCAAAACCCTCCCGCTCACACGCATAAACATATATAATTATCTTCCTTTGTATATATTTTGTTGGCAATATTGGAAATTATTGGCAAATTTTTTATGCTATTATATCACTTTTATTCAAAAAACACAACAAAAACTTTATAATTATGCAAAAATTTTTATTTTTATGCAAAAAAACTCCCCTCGCCGCCTGAAAGGTCAGCAAAAGGAGAAATATCATCGAGTTTCTTTAAAAAATATAAAAAATGCTGCCTTTATTTTCTTTAAAAAATATAAAAAATGCTGCCTTTATTCTCATTACCAAAGCTTGTTGTGTCAGAATATTATTCTCGGCCTTTGCAGCAGCAAAAAAAACGGCCTTTGCAAAACCGTATGTCTGTCTTTTTTTTACTGCAATAGATAAAATAGACGGCGCAGAGATTTTTCTGTGCACCGTCTATTTTTTAGTAGTTTAGTATAGTATAAAAAACTATTCCGAAACTATTCTTTCGAAGTTGACTGTCATTGTAATGGTTCTGCCGTCCACAACAGATTCATTCGTTCCGGTTATAATGTCATCAGAATATGTATATATTTCAGTAGCGGTTGCAAAGCCAGATCTTGTAATAACCTCAATTTCTCCGTCGCCGTTTATCTTCCACGAAGCTTCGGCATCATAAACCGTAGTGCCGGCTTTGCTTTTTATCTGACATTTTTTATTATCTTTAAACTCGATAGTAAAATATTCGTATGTGCTTGTAGTTATATTGGGAAACCCGTTGACGCTTATATCAGTCAACTCATATTTCCCGACAACTTTTTTTTCCTCATCGCTAAGACAGCCCGTCAAAGCAACAACCGAAAAGGAAAAAGCCAAAACAACAAGCAGAAAGCTTAAAACTCTTTTTTTCATAAAATACCCCTTTTTATTTAATATACATTTAACTAAAAAATCGATGAATAACTACGATATCCTACAGTTAGCGAAAAAGTATTAATGGAATCCGGGTGCGTATAAGACTTTTAGTGGTGGAGCATAGGAGATTCGAACTCCTGACCCCCACAATGCCATTGTGGTGCGCTACCAACTGCGCTAATACCCCATAAAACAGATTTGAATTTAAGTTTCTTATAAAGCTTTTTTAAAAACTTTTGCCGTTCGCTTCCGATATCATAAAAAGTGCGTTTAAATTAATGCAAAACAGCGTTTTTTCTATAGTATAAAAAATATCGGCTTTTGTCAAGGAAAAAGGCGCGCGGATATTTGTTTCCGTCTTTCTTTTTAAACATTTTTTCAGCATTTTTTTTGACTATTTTTGAATATTCTTTTTGAACCGGCAGTTCAAGGCAGTTTTTAAAATAAGGATTTAAGGGCCGTCTTTATAGTTTCTGTCTTTAAAACATCGGGTTAAAGCTTGCTTATTGTTTTTCATTTTTCTTCGTCGTTTTCCACATCGTGTTGCTCATTGTTTTCCCCGTTGTCGTCATATTCGCAGTCATCGTCGTCATCGTCATCGTCAAAAAAATCCTTTAAAACCTCTTTTGCTTTTTCCAAGGCGCCGTACGGGACGAAAAATTTAAACTCGCCGCTCTCTGTACGGAAAGACGCCTGCAGAGCCAGGAATTTGTCGTTCCTTAAAACTAAACAAGGAATTCCGAAATCTTTAAGCAGGGACTCAAGCATACCGGAGTAAGGATAAAATTCAGTTTTTAAAAATACGGCGTCGTTTTCCCTGATTTCCCTTACCTTTTTATTCCCGCAAAAAGGGCATCTGTCAAGATAGTGCGTTGACATACATTTTTCGCAATATAACATATATTCCGTCCCCCTTCGATTTTTGGATATATAATCCATTATATCATATTCTCTTATCCGGCGCAACTCTAACTTTTTTAAAGGTGTGGACAATTTCGGGGTGATAAAAATATTCCGGGTGAGTTTTTGAAGTTGAAATTGTGAATATTTTGCGCTTATAGCGCCGTTATTGCCGTCGTTTTTTAAGCTAAACCATATATGCGTTACTCTGCTTTGGCATTTTGGCCGTGGTTTTTGTTGTTTTTTTACCTTTTTTTAAATATTTAATAATAATTGTAAAAATTTTGTATTTATTATTTACTTTTGGCGATAATTAGGCTATAATAGGTATAAGGTCATAAAAAAAACAAAAGGGGAAATTAGTTTAATGAACAAACCTGAATTCATCAAAGCGATCGCCGCAAAATGCGGCATGACGAACAAGGACGCGGAAGCTGCCTGGAACGCAGCTGAAGAGGTCATCATCGAAACCCTTGCCTCCGGCGACAAACTGCCTTTAGTAGGCTTCGGTACTTTCGAGGCAAAGAAGAGAGCCGCACGCGACGGTATTAATCCTTTGACCAAGCAAAAGATCAAGATCGCCGCATCCGTATCTCCGAGCTTTAAGCCCGGAAAAAGCTTTAAGGACGCAGTAAACGCGAAAAAGTAAAGCCGCCAAAAGCAAACAAAAAGAGACTGTCTGATGAAAAATTTCGTTAGACAGTCTCTTTGTTTTAAAGCCGTAAACATGTGCGGAGGCCTATTTCAAGAAGGGGTTATGCGGTAGTTCCTTAAACGTAAAAAAACATGCTCATTAAATAACTTTAAATTCTATTGCCGCCGCGCCGTAAAGGCTCTCTTGCTCTGGAGAAAACTTTTCACGCATCTCGTTTAAAAGCGCGTTGAACGTTTTATCCGCCGCGCCCAAAGAAGAAAGCGGATAATCCTTTAAAAGGTCCTCTAAAGAAGGATATAAGATGGAGTTCAAAACCACCGCCTCAACGGTTTTATCCTCGATTTCGTTTAAGCGGAATATGATAGTATCGCCCTGCTTAAACTTAAGCCCGCTTTCGCCCGCAGCCATCGCCTCGACAGTTTTTTGCCCCGAAACAATTTTTTCATAGACTTGCTGCGTTACGGGAATACGGTGTGTGTTTGCGTTTTTTTGCGATGCGTTATCTGTTTGTGCGCTCTCATTTTCTCCGCCTTGTTCAGATTTTTGCGGCGCGTTATCTTCTTTTTCGAATTGCTCAGGTTTTACGGGCGCGGAAAAAATTGCGGCGTCGGAAAAAACCTCTTTTTTAAAGGCGTAATAGCAAACTAAAAATGCGCCTATTCCGATAAATGGCACAAGCAGTATAAAAAAGTTCCATATCCAGAACTTTTTTCTCTTCACGCCTAAATTAAGCAGCTTGACAAGGCAGAAAAGAGTGATTATATATTGCGCTAAGACTGCCGGGATAAGCGCGATAAGCAGCGGATCGGCCGAATAAAACATAATAAATCATAACCTCCTAAAAATGCCAAAAAATTTTATAGCGTAAAGAAATTTTAAAAGCAGCAGTTTTTTTTGCTTTAGCAAAGGCCTTTTTTCCTCTTTTAGCGGCGCCGTTAAAGTAAGGATTGACGCAGCCGCTCCTTCAAAACGTCAACTTTTGTGATGCGGTTGATGTCGTTTTTCAGCTCCTTAATGCCGCGCGCGCCTTTAAGGTAATACGGCAGGTGCTTTCGCATATTCGCGACGGTATAGCTTTCGGGAAAATCTTCCAGCATATAGTCTATATGCTTTAAAACCGTTCCGGGCAAGTCTTTGTCCTGATTTTTTGAGAATATCCACGGGTTGCCGATCGCGCCGCGCCCTATCATTACTCCCGCAACGCCGTACTTTTCGATTTTTTCTTGAGCCTCAAGCCTTGACTTAACGTCGCCGTTGCCAATCACCGGGATTTTTAATGCCGCGGCAACCTCTCCTATAATATCCCAGTCGGCAAGCCCCGAATACATCTGCGCCGCCGTCCTGCCGTGGACAGTCAGCATCGCCGCGCCGCTAGAGTGCATTGCTTTTGCAAAACTCACAGCGTCCTTTTGCGTTTCGTTCCAGCCCGTACGGATCTTAGCCGTGACTGTGCGGCCGGTTTTTGCGATCGCTTCGACTATTTTTGCGGCGGCTGAAACGTTCTTCAAAAGAGCCGAGCCGTCGCCGTTTTTAGTAACTTTAGGCATCGGACAGCCCATATTTATGTCGACGATGCCGAACCTTTCTAGCTCCGGCCTTTCAAGAGCGCGTAGGAAAAACTCCGGATCCGACCCGAACAGCTGCACGCATGAGGGCGATTCGTTAGAGGCAAGCGACAAAAGCTCTTTCGTGTTTTCATTATTATAGCAAAGCCCTTTTACGCTGACCATTTCCGTAACCGTAAGACCTGCTCCGAACTCGCGGCAAAGACGGCGGAAAGCGATATCGGTAAAGCCCGCAAGCGGCGCGAGTATTAAATTATTTTTAAGCGTGACGCTGCCGATTTTAAGCGGCCTTATAGCGTTTGCCGCTTTTTCACCGGCCTGCGCTTTCCCGTCCGCAGGGCTTAAATCAAAAACCATTCTATCTTTTAGCTCTCCTAAAAGCTTATTCTATCATTTGCTCCAGCGTTTTTAAGTCGAATCTGTCCGTTTTTTTACATTTTTCTATAAACCGGCGGCAGATATTATTCAGCTCCGCTTCCGGATCGGCCTTAAGAGAAACTGCAAAAACGGTGCAGTAAAACAACGTTTTTTCCGCGTCGTTTTTTTCGATCGCTTTTTGAAGCTCCGCTTTAAGGTTTTGCGCGTCTATTTTAAGCCCCGCCTTGGCCGCTTTTTTTAAAGCCTTCTGCGTTTTTAAGAAAGCCGGAAACACGGACGGCAGAGAATCGAGCGAATCGGCAAGGGTTTTTTGATTTTTTTCCGTCGCCTTTGCCTTTTCCCAAAAATTCAGCGCGTCCGCCGCATTCTCGGCCTTATTCTCGCCGAAAATATGCGTATGGCGGCTCACAAGCTTTTTGCAGAGCGCGTCGGTAACGTCGTTGAACGTATATTCGCCGGTACGGCGCGCGATATCGCTGTGAAAAACCGACTGTAAAATAACGTCGCCGGTTTCCTCGATCATCGCGCCGATATCGCCGCTGTCTATCGCATCGACCGCCTCGTAGGCTTCTTCGATCATATTTATGCGGATAGAGCTGTGCGTCTGCGCCTTGTCCCACTCGCAGCCGTCGTGCGCGGTAAGGCGGCGCATAATATTCATTAAATCGGCAAAGCAATAGCGTTCCTTATTAAACGGCTCAAGCGCGGGTATAAACAGCGACGCTGAAAAATTATATTTTTTCTGCCTGTCCAGATCCTCAAGCGTGATCGGCGTTTTCTTGCCGTTAAAGCTGAAAACGCATTGCGTCGAGGGCGCGTAGAAATCCAGCAGATACAGCTTGATATCTCCCGCTAAAAGAGCGTTATCGAGCTGAATAACGCAAAGCGCGAAATTAGTGTCAAAAAACGGCGCGGCCGATATGACCTCGCTGGCGTCGAACACCGCCGCCCCGCTTGAGGCTGTTCGCGCGCCGAAATCAGTCACGCCCTGAATTATTTCAGTTTCGGGCAAAAGCCTGCACAATTCGATAACGGACCTGTCGGAAAAACCGTCGCCGTCCACGCAGTAAACGACGTTTTTGCCGCTGTCTGCTAGCTTTATAAGCTCCTGAGCGGTTTGAACGCTTAAACTGTTAAAGTCATTGCAGCTTTCAAAAAGTGCGTCAAATGAAACCGCGCCCTTGTTTTTGAACGCTTTTCCCGCGGGAGTCAGAAAAGTGCGGACGGCCAAAACCTCCGCCCCGCGAATGGCTTTTTTCCCTTTTAGCGTCAGATCGTTTTTATCATTTCCAAGGCCGACTACCGTAATCAAACTTATTTCTCCAAAATCAAATTATTCTTTCTAAATTTAACAAGACTGTTAAATCAGTTTCATAAGGCTTTCTTTATCTAAGCCGGTCAAGTATGAAAAAGGTATATCCAAAACGGTAAACGCGCCCTTTTTTCCCTCTTTTGCCATTGCGGCGGCGGCTCTTGCGTAGGCAAGGAGTATCGAGGCGGTAAAGTGAGGGTTGGAATCGAGCTTTATCGAAAACTCAATCAAATGCCTCGTTACCTCGTCTGTGCTGCCGGAGCGGAAAACAAAACCGCCGTGCGGCAGCGCGGTATGCTTTTCATCAAACTCCTTTGCGGAAATAAAATGCACTACCGTGTCGTAATCGGCAAAATAGTTGGGCATTGCCTTGATCTCGCTTTCGATACGCGCCCGTTCTATTTGCGGTGCGACGACGAAGCATTCCCTTAAATGCTTTTCTCTCGTTGTTAAAACAGGGTTTTTGCCGCTTTTTACCGCTTTGAGCGCGTCCTCTTTGGGAACGGTGTACTGAATCGCCTTTTCAACGCCGCTTATACGGCGCAGCGCGTCAGAATGGCCCTGGCTTACGCCCTTGCCCCAAAACGTATAATCCTGCCCGGCGGGAAGTACCGCGCAAAAGAGCGTCCGCATCAGCGAAAACAGGCCCGGATCCCAGCCCGCCGAAATAACGGCGAGGTTGCCGCCCTTTTTAGCGGCTGAGTCCACCGCATCAAAATGCTGCGGGATTTTCGCGTGCGTGTCAAAGCTGTCTACGATATTAAAAAGCTGCGCCATTTGCGGCGACTGCACAGGAAGGTCGGTTGCCGAACCTCCGCACATCAGCATTACGTCTACCTTGCCCTTCAGCTTTTGGGCATCGTTATAATCATATACCGGAAATGACGAATCGATCGACCCGGGACGGCGTGAAAGGATCGCGCACAGCTCTAAATCGGGAAAATTCTTTAAATTTGCCACTATTGCTTTTCCTAAGTTTCCATATCCTGCAATTGCTATCTTACTACTCATTCTACGTTCCAAACACTCCTTTTGTCTGCAGCCGGGTCAGCCGGCGCATAATTTACTAGAATAGAAGCCGCGGCACTGTGGCGCAACAGTTGATTTTGACGCCGACCGAGCGTATCTTAATCGTGACTGAGGCGGCAAAAACAAGCGTAGCGGCAATGCGGCGATGAATTCTTTTCTAGTTTTGTTTTTTCTTAGTTTAGATTATAACACAATCACCCCCGGTTTTACAAATATATAGAGGGCAAAAAGAAAAACGCATCCAATTTTTTTAAACGAATACGTTTTGTCCTTTTTTTTGCGTATGCTTAAAAAGCGGCTTCCGGCGGCAAATTCAAGCGTAGCGGCAAGAGCAGCGATAAGTTCTTTTCTGGTTAATCACATGCTAGTTAATTTTCTTCAGTCGGGGCAGGAGATTTTTTCCGGCTCTTTTTTTCCCATCTGTTTAAAAGCAGCGCGGAATTTATAACCACGAGTACGCTTGAGCAATTATGAATAAGCGCGCCTATAACGGGATTGAGCAGCCCGAAAAGGTTGAGTATCAGCGACAAGACATTTATGCTCATCGACATTATTATGTTGATTTTAATGGTTGAAAGCACCTTTTTACTGAACCGCACCGTCTTTTCCACGTTTTTAATGTCGCTGTTCATAAGCGCGATGTCGGCGGTTTCTATCGCAATATCGCTGCCGAGCGCGCCCATCGCGATAGAGCAGTCGGACGCGGCGAGCGCGGGAGCGTCGTTTACGCCGTCGCCCACCATACAGACCTTACCGCTTTCTTTGTACTGATTTATTTTGCCGAGCTTATCCTCGGGCATAAGCGAGGCCTCGAATTTATCTATGCCCGCCTTAGCCGCGATAGCCGCCGCCGAATACTTATTGTCGCCCGTAAGCATAACCGTATTTATCCGCATTGCTCTAAGGCCATCGACGCACTCTGCCGCGCCGCTCTTTAAAACGTCGGATAAAACGATAAGGCCGATAAGCACGTCCTGTTCAATCACCGCAACTACAGTTTTGCCTTCCGAAAAAGCTCCCAGCGCGTCCGCCTCACCGGCGCAATTTTCCACGCCCTTTTCCTTAAGATATTCCCACCTGCAAACGGTTATTTTTTTGCCGCCGATAACGCCCTCGACGCCCGTTCCCATAAGAGATTTTACGTCTGCTGCGTGCGGCAATTCTATAAGCTTTTCGCAGTATAAAACAATAGCTTTTGCCAGCGGATGTTCGCTGGAACGCTCTAAAGAGCCCGCAAATGCCGCTACACGGCCCGTATCTGCCCCGTAGGACTTTATGCCGTCTACGACAATGCGCCCCTCCGTGAGCGTGCCCGTCTTGTCGAACGCGACGGTTTTTACTTTAGCCAGCTCCTCAAGCGCGGCGCCGGATTTGATAAGAACGCCCTTTTTTGCACCGGCTCCGAGCCCTGCCGCAACGGCGGTGGGGGTGGCAAGCGCAAGCGCGCACGGGCAGAAAACTACAAGCATAGTCACGCCGCGCAAAACGGCCTCGGACACGTCTCCCTTTGAGGAGGGAAAAATAAAGTAGGTGAGCAGGAAAACGACAAAGCTTAGAATGATTGCACCCGGCACAATATAGGACGCCCATTTATCGGCGAGCCTTGAGATGGGCGCTTTTTTGCCCTCCGCCTCCTCTACAAGGTTTTTGAGCTTACTTACGGCCATTTCGTCGCTTGTCTTTGTGACTTCGATTTCTATTGCGCCGTACTTATTTTGCGTCCCGCCAAAAACGCAGTCGCCTGCCTTTTTATCTGCGGGCACGGATTCGCCCGTCATGACAGATTCGTCTACCGCCGTAGAGCCGGAAACGATTTTGCCGTCCACGCTTATAATATCGTTCGGCAGCACGACTACGATATCGCCGATCTTAACTTCACTCACCGGCTTTTCGATTATTTCATTGCCCGACCTGTATTTTGCCGTAACGGGAGCAAGCGACACGAGCCTTTCAACGCCCGAGCGCGCCTTGGAAACTGTGATATCCTCGATAACTCCTCCGAGCGCCATTAAAAAAGCGACTTCGCCCGCGGCAAAAATATAGCTGTGGCCGTGGCCGTCGGATCCTAAGACGTTTGTAAGCGTTAAAATTTCGAGCGCGATACAGGCCAGAATCGACACAGATATCAACAGCCCCGACGTTACTTTGCCTTTTAGCAGCTTTTTAAATGCCGAGATAAAAATGGGCGCGCCGCAAATAAAGACTGCTATCCAGCCTAAATCTATATAGCGCATAAATGTGTCGTGAAGCACGCCATGCAGGGACAAACTCAAAATCAAAGAGATCAGCGAAACGCCTAAGGTGATCCACGAACCAAACATTACGCCCTTTTTCGGCGACGTGCCGCAGCAGTTTTCTTTACTTTTCGGCGACGTACCGCAACAGTTTTCATAACCGGATTTTTTCGGCGACGTACCGCAGCAGTTTTCATAACCGGACTTTTTCGGGGTCGTGCCGCAGCAATTTTCTTTTTCAGCGTTAGGATGCTCTTTCATATTTTTGCCGCCGCAGCGGCATTCTTCCTTTTCTTCCCTTTGCGGCTGCTGTGAACGGCAGCAGCTTTTTTCAGCCTTTACCGGCTCAATTTTATTTTCATGGCAGCGGCATTCATTACCGCCGGTTTCCGCACAGGCGTTTTGTTCGTTTTCTTTTTTTGCCGCTGTTTGTTTTGCGGGCATTTTAACCTTAAAAGCCGCCGCCTTATTCAGGCTGATACCGTTTTTCTTTTCCTTTTCGTTGTTTTCCATATTAGTTGGCCCTTATATGTACATTTTTAATAGCGTACTGAACTCTTTCAGCTGCTCCATAACCTTATCCTCATCGCCTGCAGAGTCTATAATACAGGTGTTGAGATGGTTGTTGAGCATTTCTATCCCTACTTTTTTAACGGAGCTTTCAATAGCCATCAGTTGTTTGATGATGTCTACGCAGCTTTTATCCTCGTCGAGCATTTTACGGACTGCCTTGATATGCCCCTCTATCGTTGCAAGGCGCATTGATATGCCCTTTTGACACTCATGGTCGCGATTATGATTTTTATGTTCTGCCATAATATTGTTCTCCCTGCCCTACCCCTCTGGGGGTGGGGTCTTGATACTATTATATGCTCCGATTATACATTTGTCAACAGTTTTTTTTAATCTGCCTTAAATTTTATTTTTTGTATTTTTATACTCATGACCTCCTTTTGTCACAAAAAGTAGTGAAAGATAAGTCGCGGCGCAGGCGGGCAACAGTTGGATTGCGAATAAAGCGGCGCGTATTTCACATACGCAACCGACGAGGCAAGACAAACGTAGCCCGTATGCGACGAAGAATTATCTTGCACGTTTTTATTTTCCGATAAAATTGAAAAAAGGCAAAGTGTTTACGCTCCGCCTTTTATATATTTACATATACTCATAAAATTTTAAGGGGTGGGGCTGTCTCACGAGTTTTTCTCGTGAGACACCCCCACTACAGCATATCACTGATGAATATCATTTCACAAATTCCTTCGAACGGCGGGTTTAATCAGCCTTATTATAAGCTTATAAAGCTCGTTGAAAAGAACTATCGCAAGCCCTGAGCCGAGTATTTTGAGCCAGTCGGTAAAGTCGAGCGGAACAGTGTTGAAAACGCGGCCGCCGAACTGCGTTATAATGATTTGCAGCGCAAAGGTTATCAACATAACGGCGAGCATAATTTTATTTTTGTGCAGCGTTGAAAAAATACTTTCTTCCTTCAATTCTCGCGCATTGAACGCGTTAAAGAGCTGGAAGACGACGAAAAGCGTGAAAATGACGGTCCTTTCCTTTTCGACCCACACGTTCATAAAGTTGTTTATCACCTGGCTTATCATAAACGCGGCTATAAATATCCCGTTTAAAACTATCCTGAACATCATCCTTTTTGTGACTATAGAGGCGTTCCTTTCGATCGGCCTGCGCTGCATAAGGTCGTCTGAAATCGGCTCTAAGCCCAGCGTTAGCGCGGGCGGCCCGTCCATAATAAGGTTTATCCACAACAGCTGCAACGCGTTGAACGGCGCGTCGGTACCGGCGAAAATGCAGATTATCGTCACAAGCACCGCCGAAAGGTTGACCGTCAGCTGAAACATTATGAACCGCTGGAAATTTTCGTAAATGCCCCTGCCCCATTGAACGGATTTGACGATAGTGGAAAAGGAGTCGTCGAGCAGCACGATATCGGACGCTTCCTTACTCACCTCCGTTCCCGCAATGCCCATAGCAATGCCCACGTCCGCTTGTTTAATGGCCGGAGCGTCGTTTATCCCGTCGCCTGTTACGGCAACTATTTCGCCCTTCTCTTTGAGCGCGCGCACGACGCGCAACTTTGTGAGGGGGGTCGAGCGCGCAACGACCTTGATATGGTCGAGCTTTTTAATAAGCTCTGCATCCGACATCCTGTCGATATCGTCGGCGTGGTAGACCTCGGAATTATCCGAAATGATTTTCAGCTCTCTTGCTATCGCTTTTGCCGTCACGACGTTGTCGCCAGTAAGCATTTTCACCTTGACTCCCGCGCCGCGGCATTGCTCGACCGCATCATATACCTCTTTTCGCACAGGGTCGCTTATGACGACGAACCCGTCGAAAATCAGGCTGCTTTCAACCTTATCTCTGCCCGTTTCGTAGTTTACGTTCCTGACCGCTCCGTGGGCAAGGCCTATAACGCGCTTAGCGTCCGCCTGAAAACCGGCAATCTTTTCAAGCAGTCGGCGTTTGAGCGCGCCGTCCGCCTCGCACATCTCTAAAATGATTTCGGGCGCGCCTTTGGTGTAGGCGACGGCTTGTCCGCCCTCGCTCAAAACGGTCGTCATACGTTTTTTTTCTGATGAGAACGGATATGAATACAAAACGCGCGCCTCGCTCCGCACCTGAAGATAGGTTTTTGTCGGCGCGGTTTTATTATACGCCACGAGCATGGCGCATTCTGTCGGGCTTCCGATAAAGGTGTAGGTTTTGTCGGGATTCAAGTTCACGTTCGCGCTCGTATTTATGCAAAAATTCTTAATAATATAAGGGTCTGTGAGATGCTCCGGAGTTATATCGCCCTTTGCCGTACAAATATAGGAAATAGTCATCTTGTTTTCGGTGAGCGTTCCGGTTTTATCCGAGCAGATAACGCTGACTGAACCCACCGTTTCGCAGGCGACCATCTTTTTCACAAGAGCGTTCTGCTTTGCCATTTTGATGACGTTCAGCGCAAGGCTTACGGCGACAATAGTGGGCAAACCTTCGGGAACGGTGGCGACTATCAGCACTATGCTTGTGATGAAAATTTCCTGAACGCTTTCAAAATTTATGCCGTTTTTCCACGCCAAAAGCACGAGCTGGATTACGAACACCAGCCCCGCCGCGACACCGCCTAAAACGGCGATTTTCTTGCCGAGTTTATCGAGCTTGCGCTGTAGAGGCGTTAAATCGCCCTCAGAGGAGCGAAGCTCTTTGGCTATACTTCCTATCTCGGTGGAATCCCCCACCCCTGTGACGATGGCCTCGCACGAACCTGCGGCCACATAACAGCCGCCGTACACCATATTTTTGCGCTCTGCAAGCGGCAGTTTTACGCCCTCGAAAACAAAGTCGGCGTTCTTTTTTACCGGAACGCTTTCGCCTGTGAGCGGCGATTCGTCCACCTCAAGTGCAGAGGTTTTTATAAGGCGGCAATCCACAGGTATCTTATCGCCGACTTCAAAACGGACGATATCTCCCACGCACAGCTTGTCCTGCGGAATATTTTGCAAAACGCCTTTCCTGATCGTTTTTATAAGAACGTTTTCGCCTATGCGGCTGAGCGCCTCGAACGCTTTTGCCGATCGCCCTTCCATAACGATAGTGAGGGTGACGGACAGGCTTATTGCAACTATTATCCCGATACACTCGACGTAGTCGAAACGGTCGCCCTTTAACACCTTGATAATGTTTACACAAAGCGTTATCACGAGCGCAACCAGTAAAATGATCATCATAGGCTCCGTTAAGCCTTCGACGATCCTTATAAATAAGCTTTTATGCTTTGCTTTTGTCAGCACGTTTGCGCCGTACTTTCTGACCGATTCGGCCGCCTGCTTTTCGTCTAGCCCGCTTTTTGAGTCCGAACCGAAAGATTTAATTACTTCCTCAGCCCTCTGCTTGTACGCGTCCATTAAATCCTCCCTACTACTCTGAAAAATCTTATGGCTGACTTAAAGGCGAGCAGATTTTAAGATTGGAAAAGTCTTGTTTTTGCAGGGGGGGTAGCAGCGCTACCTACAAGAAAAAAAACTTTTTATTGCTTAAAAGATGCCGTATTTTAAGTCAACTAATTGATTTTACAGAGTACTACTGTAACAAGAGTATGAGTTTAGCCGACAGAATTTAGAGGGTCGTTTTTGCTCTAAATTCGTTTACTAAAATCACACTCTTATTAATAAGTATGAAAGGATCCTGCAAAATATTATATTACCGCAATCTATGCTCTTTTTCGACACATCCGGATTATTTTTTGCGGCTGCGGCTGCTTTTATAGTGAAACAAATTCCTGAAACAAATTACAATTAGTTATAGTTTATAATGCGGATAAAGAGGCTGCTTTAGCCGAGCATTTTGCCGCTGGCGTCCGGCGCGGCTTTTTTCGCGCTCCTGCCAAGTATAATATGGCACACGCACGCAATAAGCGGCAAAACGGCGCACATTGCGAGCGCGTAGTTGAGCCCGGCGGATTCGGCGATAAACCCAGCGGCCATAGGCCCCGCGCTTGCTCCGAAGTCGCCGCATATAGCTAAAACCGCGAATATCCATAGGCCTGCCGAGGGAAACCTTGCGCTCGTCACAACAAGCGTACCCGGCCACAAAAGCGAAACGGCAAGCCCGCAAAGTATGCAGGCTGTAAGCGAAACGGCTTTGACCGGCACAAGTCCCGCAATCAGGAACAGCGCCGCCGCCGCCGCCGAGCAAACGACAAGCACCTTACTCATGTTCACCTTTTCGCCTTTTATCCCGTATAAAAGTCTGCCCACGCCTAGCAGTACGGCAAAAAGCCCCATGCCCACAAGGTCGCCCGTTATTTTTGAAAGCCCCAGAGATAATTCCGCAAAAGCCGAAACGTACTGATTTATAATGACCTCCGTAGTGCCGCCCATCATAATGGCAAGGCACGCCACGATAAAAAACGGCGAGAAAAAAACGCCGGACTTTTTTTTGTCCTGCGGCTGCTTTTTTTCAAGCGGCGCAATCGAGAACAGCAGTACCGCGGCCAAAGACGCTACCACCCAGATATACATAATGATATTCCATTTTTCATACCCGAACGTTATTAAAAACAGCGACGTGACGAGTATGACTATCACCTGCCCCCACGCGTAGAAGGAATGTATCAGCGCCATCATCGGCCCTTTTTTCTCCGCGGGCCCCGGCATACTTTCCGTTATCGGCGATATAAGCACCTCCAGCATGCCCGAGGCGAACGAAAATATTACCGTCGCTATCACAAAACCGATATAAACAGCCGAGACGCTAAGGACGTACGGAACGCTGGCAAACAGGATATAACCTATTCCCGAAAGTACGACAGCCGTTAAAACAAGCGGCCGGAAACTGAATTTATCCATTATAAAAGTGAGGATAACGTCGGCAATAAGCTGCGAGGCGAAATTTATTCCCGCAAGCAGGCCCAGCTGCCATATGCTCAAATTGTAAAGCCCCGCGAGCGGCACAAATAATATCGCCGTGACGTTTGTGCAAATTGCCTGATTCATAATACCCGCAAAACAGGCAAATTGAGTTAGTTTATAGTTCTTTTTCATAGCCGCCTCACTTTTTCAAAAGCACCCCGGCCGCATTAATAATAATTGTGCCAAAGTACTAAAATAGCCTATCACTTTAAATACAAAAAGTCAAACAAGCGGCTCTTAAAAAAGCTGTAAAATATTATTGCAAAATATAATCGCATAACATTTTGCGTAACAATTTCCACAGCAGAAATCTAAACCTTATCTATCAAAAGCATTTAACATAATGCAGGCATTCAATGGTTTTATTAGTCCCTATATTGCGGTTTTTTTCTAAATCGGCTTGAAAACGCTTATATTCTTTTTTGTGTATGCCGTACTCTCCGCGAACGGATAAAATCTCTTTTAGATCCTGTTCGCTAAGCAACCCCTCGTTATTATAGCTTACAAAAACATACTTTGCCTTAATGTTTTTTATTAAATCCGCAAACTCTTTTTTCACCTGCTGCCTTGAACAATATTTGGAAGCTTTTGTGTTTTCAATACGCAAACCGGTTTTACCTTTAATCAAGGGCTCATCATTTAAAGCTATCGTTTCTAAAATATGATAGTTAGAGGAATATTGTCTGTGATTATAAGGCGGATCAATATACACAATATCCGCTTCAATTTCATTAACAAGATCATTTGCGTTTTTATTAAAAACCCTGTGGCTTTTTTTGTTTAAATAAAGAGGCGCGGGTTTTAATACAAATTCATTTTGAGCCGACCTTTTTATTTTTTTAAGAAAAGCTCCGTATACGGACGCCGTATTGGCGACCTTATCTACACATTCAAGAAGCGAAGCGACTAAAAACCAATATTCGTTTTCGTTAATCAAATCTGCTCTTTTCCATTCATCGATTTTGGCGCGGATGGTGTCGCACTTTTTCGCGTTAACGTCTGCAAAATACTGCCTTTCGAACTCTTGTCCTTTTGTGCCGCCGGCAGAATAGTTATTGTAGATAAAACCCTCGGTCAAAGGGAGACAATTTAACGCGTCGCAAACGATTTGACTTCTTTTCTCTATATCGGAAGTTCTTAATTGAGATATTTCATTAAGTAAGCCTTCAAAGCTCAAAGGAGTATGATTTTCAATCTGATGTTTGTTTATGGCGTAGCTATAGCCTTGGATATCGTTTGATATTATACTAAATCCTTTTTGCTTGAATCTTAATCCGACCACGCCTGTTCCGGCAAAAAGGTCGCAAAAAACACCGTCAGTCATTTTTGTGACGCTGCTTATCGCGTTATCTAAAAATTCTAATAACGAGTGTTTGCTCCCAATATAATTCATTTTACTTTTCCTCGTCGTTTCCATAAAGCTTTTGCATAATATCGCCGCTTACTTCTCTTACGATCCGCTTTACGCTCTCTTTTCTGTACTCAACCGGGTCATATTGATAGCAGCCCTTGCAGCCGGTTTCTTCTGTCCATTCTTCGTCTCCTTCGTAAAAAGGATACGGGTTGCCCTTTAAATTTTTTGCGTTCCATCTTTTATTTGTAATCCTGCATTGCTTGCATATCTGCCGTTTTATATCGTTTGCAGCTTTGCACAGCGGCTGAAAATCGTCTATTGTTTGCGTTTCTGCGTTAGAAACTGATTCATTATTTTTCCGGCCGTCTTTATGGTCGATTTCTATTTGAGTGTTTGCGGAATTTCCGTTAACACCCAGCATTACGCAATTTTTGTTTTTATAGTAAGCTTTAATATCCGCGCGGATATACTGATCAAAAGCAGCCTCGGTTTTGAATCCGTTAAGTCTGACTCTGTCAACACGGTTTCCTTTTGTTAAGCTTTTATCAAATTCTATATTATACTTTTTTGCCAGCTGTCCGTCACGCCTTGCCCAATCGGCTCCGTTCCCAAAAACAAGGGGCGAATACTCGCCGACAAATTCAGTAACGCAAACCCAGCGGCTAAAACCGTCCGCATCGGGATGAGCAAGCTTGATAAATAAATCGTTTTTTGTCATTTGTGTTTTTCCTTTTTAAAAACAAAAATATATTCGTGCTTAAATATGTAGTAATCGCTGGATAATGCCCTGAATCTCCATATCGCTTCCTTATTTTGCTTGGCGCGGTTGCCGTCCATATTCTTTATTATAACACTTTTAAGCCTTAATCCGCAACTCTTTGCGTCTTCCATCAAATAAAAGCCGAGCGGTATCCATTCACCGTTTGAATACTTATCGCCGATGACGATTGCCAAATATCTGTCGTCTTCTAGAACTTCCAAACTATTTTTTAACACCAGTTTGAACCGCTCTCTAAAGTCCTCAAGCTTTGAAATATTAGATAAATCTTCTTCTATTCCGCTGAATTTTATAATATCAGAATACGGCGGATGCAAAATAACAAATTGTACTTTTTCTTTTATAGATGCAAAGCTTGAAGGCTTGGCAGAATCCCCGCAGATTATGTTTTCCTGGTTTTTGTCTATTTTATTTCTGACATATTCTACAAGCTCACGCTGAATATCGATGCCATAAAATTTTCTGTTTAAGCTTTCAGCTTCAAAAATACTTGTGCCGCTTCCCATAAAAGGGTCAAGTACAGTTTCGCCTTTTTTAGTATAACGCTTAAACAATTGCCTAGGAATTTGCGGAACAAAATTGCCGTGATAAAAGCCGTCGTGTTTGCCGGAGTTATCGCGGCTGTTTATTATCCACAGACTATCTGTTTCTACATCCGAATCTTTCCAATTATTCAGATCAATGTCATTAAACCTTGGCATAATCAGTTTTGTTCCTTTCTTTTATACATAAATATTTATACTTCAGTTATTTTAGCATAAAAAAGCAAAAAGGTCAAAAGCTAAATTTAGGAATGTAAAGGCGAAAGCATTTTGCGTAACAATTTTATAAAAACACTCCTAAACGATTTAACCTTTTTGATTATTTGTGATATAATCGAAAAGGTTAACAAGACTGTGATTAAGTCTTGCTTTAGGAACGCTGAATTTATAAAGCTGTTCACTTAAAATAAATCAAACAATAAATCAAATCATTTAATCAAACGGAGAAATATTTTGGAATTTAAAGACTTAGAGCTTAATCAACGCATACTCGACGCAGTTAAGGAAGAGGGGTACGTTACGCCCTCGCCTATCCAGCAGCAGGCGATCCCGCCCGCGCTACTTGGGCGCGACATTTTAGGCTGCGCCCAAACCGGAACGGGCAAGACAGCCGCGTTTGCGATACCAATCATTCAAAAGCTTATAACGGCCGAGTCGTCGTTCGTTTCAAGGGAAAACCCCGGAAAGGTGCGCCCGCTGCGCTCGCTTATCCTTACGCCCACGCGCGAATTGGCTCTGCAAATATACGATTCGTTCAAAAGCTACGGCAGGTTCACCCCGCTTAAATACGGCGTGGTTATGGGAGGGGTCAGCCAATACGGGCAGGTCAAGGAGCTTCAGGGCGGCCTTGATATCCTGATAGCGACGCCCGGGCGCCTTTTAGACCTTTTATATCAGGGCTATATCGAAATCAGCTCTATCGAGGTTTTCGTGCTTGACGAGGCCGACCGTATGCTGGATATGGGCTTTATCGACGACGTTAAAAAGGTTATAGAGTTCCTTCCCGCAAAGCGTCAGACAATGTTTTTTACAGCTACGATGCCGCCGGAAGTGCGTAAACTGACGGAAAAGCTTTTAGACAACGCCGTAAATATCGCCGTCGCGCCGGTTTCCTCGACGGTAGACCTTACTACCCAGTCCGTATACATGACTAATAAGGACCTTAAACAGGACCTTTTAGTGTGGTATTTAAAATCCTTGAGCGGCAAGCCCCAAACTCTCGTCTTTACCCGCACCAAATACGGCGCGGACAAGCTTTCCACAAAGCTGAATAAAGCGGGCATCCGCGCGCTTGCCCTGCACGGCGATAAATCGCAGTCGTCGCGCCAAAACTCGCTGCAAAGCTTTAAAAACGGTTCGCTGCGCGTGCTTGTTGCCACCGACATAGCAGCAAGAGGCATCGACGTTGACTCGCTGCCCCTTGTTATCAATTACGAGCTTCCGAACGTTCCGGAAACCTACGTCCACCGTATTGGCCGCACGGGGCGCGCCGGAAAGGAGGGCGCCGCCGTTTCGTTCTGCGACTGCGAGGAGCGCAAATACCTTAAGGATATTGAAAAGCTCATCAATAAAACCGTAACGGTAGTAGAAAATCACCCCTATCCTATGACCGTTTTCGACGCGCCCAAAAAAGAAAGGCAGCAAAACCGCCCCCGCAGAAGATTTAATAATAATCAGGGGCAGAACCAAAAAAATAATAACAACGCGCCTAAGCAGTAATATTATTAGTTTAGTTTAGACTATTGCGTTTATGGTGTACGGGCAAAGAGCGGTAACGCTCTTTGCCCGCATTAATTTTATACTATAAAGCCGCGTTAAAGACCTTTTTGATGTCGGCGGCGGCGGCCGCGCCCTCGTGAATTTTTTTGCCGTCCACATAATAGGTGGGCACATAGTAATAGTTGAACTTGTCGGCAAATTCGGGGTTTAGCACCTCGTCCACGCGCCGTATGACGATATCCTTATATTTGGGATCGCTTAAAATCAATTCCTGCTCGATCTCGACCGCCTTGCGGCAATAAGGGCAATTCTCCATATAAAACATAAGCACTTCTTTCATTTTCTTCCCCCTGTATTTAATTTTTTTGTTTTTTGTTGTTTAACAAGACTTTTTAATAATTTCGGCCATATTTGGCTGTAAATCACGCCTAAAAACGTCTTTACTTTTTTTTATTTTTTGTTATTTAACTATAAACTATTTGCGCGCCGAAACCATCGCCTGTCTCAAAGGCTGCGGTTTCGGTTATTTTTTTGCCGTCTTCAATAAGAGCGATTTCTGCGTGGCAGAGCGCGATGCCGATATCTATTTTGCTCATTTTCCTTTTAAGTATGGGTTTCCACGCGCCGCGCCCGAAATAATTCAGCGTTACCTTATTATCCTCAAAAGCCAGCGTCCACGGCTGGGAATTCGTCGCCGACGGAGCAACGCGCACCGCCCTGCTCACAGTATTGCCGTTTCCGCCGATTTCGTCCATATCAAGCCTGCTAAAATCACTTTCGCCGCCGCGCATAGGCGTCTGCGTTTTCCCGAAAGCAAGCATAATAGCAAAATTTTCTTTATTTTCCTTATCCAAAGGCTTAGGCATACCCAGCCAGACCGACCCGTAATTGGCCGACTGCAAAAACAAATCGAGCTTTTGCAGCACGTAACCGACGTTTATATATTGCTTTGTATCCTTTTCGCAAAAGGCCAGCACCGCGTGCGGAGCGCGGTTGTAGGAAATTTTATCCTTACCAACTATCGCAAATTCCGCCTTGCAGCCTTTAAGCTGAACGGCGGAGTCCAAAAACTTGCGTATTTCCTCCAGCTCCTCTTTACTCAACGGCTCCATATCATAGCTGCGAACAGAACGGCGTTTGAAAATCGTTTCAAAAAGCGTCATAATTTTCCGGTCTCCCTTACTTAGTATTTCTCTCAACGCAAAACTTAACTATCTCAGTTATAAGGCTTTCGGGCAGCTCGTCCTTATACGGAAACTGCACCGCGCCTTTAGTCGTGTGGTAGGAAGTAAGTTTATCTTTAAAATACTCGAGCGGCTCGGATCCCGGATAAAAGCCGAGATGGCTTTTGTGCGAGGCAAAATGCACGAGATTGCCTTTAAGGTAGAAAGTCGGCATTTGCCAGCTCAGTTTTTCGGTCGCTTCCGGCGCGGCAGCCTTGATGATCTCGCGAATGCGGTACAGCTTGGCCCTTTTTTCCTGCTCACAGCTTTCAATGTAGCTGTCGATCACGTTTTCCATTTGTTTTTTACTCCTTTTGACTGCTGTCGGCTTTTTGCCGACGCATAATTTATTAGCAAAGAAACGCTGAATATTTCCGGCTACATATTATACAGTATATTTGTGCAAATTAATTGTATGAAAAAGTTTTTTTATGCGGTATTTATAATATTTTTATCGTTTTGCTTATTATTTGCCTGCTCCCCGCCCGCAAATCCCGATAACGGAGGCGACGCCATTTTCGACGGCGGCTCGGACAACGGAAACGCGCAGGATGGCCAAAACGGGAAAGAGGACGAAAACGGTGAAAACGACGGGGATGATGACGATGATAACGATGATGATCCCTCTCAAAAGACCGCGGTTTTGTCCGACGGCACGCCCTTAAGTTTGGCCAACAGCGTGGGAAACAGCGCGGCAAACCTTGCTAACGGAGGGAAAATGGCGTTTCAGGGCGAGGCGGTATACTTTGCAAACGCCTCCGATTCCGACACGCTTTATAAAACAATGAACGGCCAAACGGTTAAGCTTTGCGACATGCGCGCCGCTCAAGTGAACGTTGCGGGCGAGTATGTCTACTTCGTTGTGCCGCTTTTCCGCACTCTTTACCGCGTTGCCATAACCGGGGGAACGCCCGAAAAGGTCACAGAGCGCGATGCGGACAACCTTATTGTAGCGGACGGCCATATTTACTACTGCGCCGCCGCAGAGGGTTACACGCTGCGCAAGCTCGACTTTTTGGCCGGCACCGATACCGCCCTGCCCGTCAGCGGCGCGATGTACGTGCATTATTACGAGGGCAGGCTTTATTACCAGGTTTACAAAAATAACTCCTATAAGCTGATGAGGATAAACACGGACGGTACGGACGACGTTCAGATCGCGGATTTAAAACAAAACTGCTCGGCAATCGCGTTTTACAACGGGCGCATCTTCCACAAAGCCGTGGTGAAAGTGGACGGTGTAACCAAATACAGGCTCTATTCGATGAAAACCGACGGCACAGACGCGCAGCTTGTTACGGCAAACGAACCGTTCTTTCTCAATATTTCAGACGATAAGGTGTATTATTCCAATACCGACGACGCCTATAAGCTCTACTGCGTAAAAACTGACGGCAGCGGCAATAAAAAAATACACGACTACGCCACCGAAAATATATACACAAACGGTTCAAACGTCTACACACGGGCGTTTATAAAAGAAAACGATTATGTTTTAGAGGGCTAAACCGGCGCGTCGTCAGGCGGTAGGCGAAAATGCCTACATTTTTTTTAGAACGTCGCCCACCAGCTTCATATCGCATTTGCCTGCATATTGAGATTTAAAGAGCTTCATAATATTCGGCACCGATTTATCCTCTTGGGCCGCTATCACGTTTTTGATTTCCTCCGCGCTCATCATGGCGGGGAGGAATTTTTCTATGAACGCCTTTTGCTTGAGAGCCTCCTCGCTGCCTTTGGGATTACCCGCCTTAAGGTAGTTTTCCGATTCCTCGGCAAGCTCTTTAGACGTTTTTTGTATTATCGCCGTCATATCCGCGTCGTCGGCGGTTTTGCCCGCCGCCTTCTTTTCGATAGAGAGCAGCATATACTTATTCTTAATTATCCCGATAATATTCTTGCTCACCATATCCCTGGCCTTCATCGCCTCGATATTAGCCTTATTAAACTCGTCTATCAGCATAAACTTTCAACTCCTTTTGTCTAAAATTAATTTTAAAAACCTTTTAAGGAAACGCTGAATAAATATTTTGAACAATTTCCCTGATTTTTTTGCTTTAAAAATTGGCTTCTCCGGTGCCGCTTTTAGTCTTAACGTACTTTGTCGTAATATCCGGAAACACTAACCTTAAAGCTGATTGCACTGGTTTTAGGAACAAACTTAATTTCAATATAGCTATTTCCGTTATTAATTGTTCCCATTTCACTGCCCTCGGCTGTGAACGGAGTTGTTGTTCCGTAATTAGTAGCATCACCAGTATATTTAGCCAAAGTAGAAGAGGATGTTGCATTTGCAGCTAAGTTAAACAAATATTTTGTGCCTGTGTTATTAATTGTAACTGCGCCTTCTTCGGGAGTAATCAACTTGTTGTTAATAACAGTGCCGGTCCCGTTTTTAACTGTAAAATAAATGTCGTAAGCACCGCTAGCTCCAAACTCTGTTCCAAATTGCAATTGCAGCTTAGTTATCGGCGCATTTGCTTTTGGCTTTAAAACAATTGTTTCATAGTTATTGTAAGTTAAAGCAAGGTCGGCTAAGCTTAAATTACTTACAGCGGTTTTAGAAGCATATGGATATGCTTTATTAGTTGTACCATCAAAAGTGTGGTTAATTGCCATTTCAACAATTGCAGGAACTAATAGTTCGTAGTTTTTAAACATACGTTGATCATCAGTTATAGGTATCGAAATGGGATTTATTTGAGTAACCCCTGGTTTCCTGCCCTGATCTCTTGTTGTGTTTGCATTGCCAATAATTTTTGTTTTAACCATGTTTATAATGTTTTGTTTGTCGGTTGCACTAAAGCCTAGGTGGCCAATTTTTTCTAGTGCAGCTTCATATGTTTGGCTTGTTGTGCCTGCCAACACATTTGCAACTTCAGTTTTAACAGTGTTTAAATGAACGCTTAAATAAGTATTTAGGTAGTCATTCTCAACATTGTTTGTGTTTAAAAGCCATTTCTCTGCTGTGTTCAATGTATCGCTAAATCCTGAGTTATAATTAAATCCACCCTCAATTGTTCTGCGTTGCTTAAAAATTGTATTTGTATGTGCGCCGCCACCCATGTAAACGGCATAACATCCAACGCAATCTATATTAAATGTTTCTACGTTGTGGCAATACCCCCCAGTAGAGTGATTATATCTATATGTGGAATTAACTGCACCAAGTGAATCAATTAAAATACTAGAAAGATTAATGTTTAAACCATTAAAATTTGATATGGAATAATTTGAATTATCAAGTTCTCCATAAGTTTTAACCAATCTAACCAAAATGTCTTGAGTAAATGCTTCTATTTGCCTATTTAGTAGCTCGTTAAATGTTTTTGTTTGGTTGTTTTCGTTTTTTAGTGCTGCCGTGTATGTTGTTTTTGCCCCGTCAAAATAGTTTGTTGCCGCCTCTAATTTCGGCTCAACAACTATCGGAGTTTCATCGTCGTCATCGTCATCATCAGGGCCGGGAGTGATCTGGCCTCCGCCGTCCCCTCCCGGATCTTTAGGCGAACACGCTGCACAGGTAAAAACGGAAAAGCATATTACTAACGCAAGTACCATTAATAAAAACTTGTTTTTCATACTATATTTTCCCTTATAATGTTTTTTTACAATTATATTATACTATTATCTCTAATGAATGTAAATATTTTAGCCAAAAGTTTTTATAAAAGGTATTAAACCGCATGGCAGAGCCCTGCAGCCGCGCGCCTTGCGCAGCAGAGCTGCGGCGTTTTAAACCTTTTGCGGCGGGCGCATTTGGGGATTAAAAGCAAGCTTTATTCCCCAAAATGCTACTTGATAAAACAAAAAAGAGCAGCAAGCAGCATTTTAAAAACCTTTGATCTAAAAGCAAGAATGCTTGCGCTTGCACAAAAGGATTTGTGCGACCGCCCAAACATAGGTGCCTAACCGCGCACTATACCGGCAAAATCCACGCCAAAGACGTGAGACTTTAGGCTATTGCTGCGGCTGTGTTTACCCTTTATCTAACTCCGTTTTAAAAAGCCTGTTGATAAGGCTTTCTACATTTTCCTTTGCTTTCCGCAGTAGCTGCAGAATTTTTCGTTTGCCTGAAAGTCCGCGCCGCAATTTGAGCATTTGGTTTCAATTTCGCGCTCATCGCGGATATACACCACCGACGCCTGCCCTTGAGCGGGCGAAGCCGGGGGCGAAAGGTCGGAGGGCTTGAGAGCGAGCGAGGCCTTTGCAACGGCGCGTCCTCCGATTATCTCATAACCCTGCAAATTCCCTGTGTCGATAAGCCTTTGGATCACAGCGGCGGCAACCCCGTCGCCCGAGATTTTCCCTATATGAAGCTCGCTAAAATAACAAACCTCTTTGAGCTTTATCTCGTTAAGCGCGCTTACGTACATAGCGATAGCCTGCTTTTTGCCCGTATTTATTCCGGACAGCACGCCGCCCGCGCCAAACAAAATAAACCCGATCACGGCAACCGCAAACGTGCGCCCTTCGGTCATTACCGCCGTAAATCCGCCCAGCGCAAACAGAATAAACCCCGCCACGACAGCTGCAAACGAATATTTAACGTAGCTTTCATACTTAGTTAGCTCCGCACTCATTTCCGGCACAATAAGCTTAGTATACTCCGCCGCAATCTCTCCGGGCGTTCTCCGCCTCTGCCCGTTATGCGAATCATTATTAAAATGAAAATTGTTATTAAAATCATCCATAACATAATTATACTATAACAACTAACCTTTGTATACAAAAAACCCATAGCTTTTAAAATGCAGGAAAGCTTGCACTTTCTAAATCATTCTTTTTCCCGCAAAATTTACAAAAATAGCTGGTCCGATTGAAGTCAACCTCGTCAATTTTCTTGCAATTAATGCATTTAACTTTAGTTTCGGCCATAATATTGCGCTCCTAATTATCGATCTGAAGCAGGCGGACAACTTCCTTTGATGTTTCCAAAACTCTTTCGCCTATAAACTCTATAAACGGCTTATCGTCATTATGGGCTTTTTCTAAAAGGCTTATATATTCAGAGCGCAGTATCGGCGGAATAACGGCCAGCATATATCAGTCCTGAATTAACGCCGCGTTCATTAAAAGTCGCGCGATCCGCCCGTTTCCGTCGATAAAGGGATGAATGAAAACAAACCGTTTATGCAGCAGCGCCGCAAATTCGACGGGGTGATAATAGTCCCGCTCTTTATTGACCCATTGTATAAGCGCGGACATTTCTTCCGGTATGCGCTGCGCTTTTGTCACGCTGTACTCCGTGCCCGTAATAAATACGGCTTGCCTGCGGTATACGCCCGCGTCCATAGTGTCGATGCCGCTGTAAAAAAGCCTGTGCATTGTGAGAATATCGGTTTCGGTGATAGTCCGCCGTCCTAAAAGGGAAAACATAAAGTCATACGCGCGGGCGTGTCCGAGCGTCTCAAACGTATCGCGCAGAGGCTTGCCGCCCACAGTCAGCCCGTCCTCAAGCAGCACTTTTGTTTCGCTTATTGTAAGAGTATTGCCCTCTAAAGCGTTAGACGACCATGTTAATCCCACACGGTAATAAGCCTGTACGTCGCCCTCGAACGGACGCAGAACGTCGATTTCCGCTTTATATTTATCTATTCTTTCAAACATAACTCTCTCCTATATTTTGGTGCCGTCGGGGAAATAAAGGGTATTCATACCGCAGGATAAATCCTGCACCTCGCGCCTTTGGCGCGCCTTCTTACGCTAAAGCGCGGGGTATGCACCTTTGTCGGTGGCGCAAAAATGCCCTTGCAAGCAAGCATTTTTGCTTCTGGAATCAAAACCAAAAGTATATGAACATCCCAAAGCAGCGGTTCTCTAACAAATACAGGGAGAACAAGCTTTCTCCGCCCCCTGCACCTCTATAATACTACAACGCGGCGGATAAATCAATATTTTCTAGGATTTAAGTTTTCCAAAAACGCAATACCCCCGCCGATATTTATACCCACGTTACAAAAGAACTAAACCAAAGCGAGGCGGAAACCCTAAACCTCTATATGACCGCAAAATGAGAAAAGACCCACCGCAAAGTGAGTCTTTTTTCGTATAAAATGGTCGAGCGCAATCGTCAATATTAGAACAGGTTGCGGCGTGGTTTTCGATGTTATTTAGCAGAGTTTCTGTGATTTCCACGGGCTTATCGCTTGCGTTTATAACATAAGTGATTTTCTTTGTGCCGTCCGGCTCGTCATATAGGTAGATCGCATTTACGAGAACGGTTATAAGTGCCTTGCGGCTCTTGAGGTCATTAGCGCAGTTATCCCGGATGTCCTTTAAGAAGAATATTATTTTCCTCTCGGTTAGGATGTTTGTTTTCAACTCCTCTTTTGCGATCTGTTTTTCAAGCTCGGCGCGTTCAAGGTTTTTCTCCTGAATCCGCTTTGTTATCTGCTCGATCACGGCGCCGGCTTCCAGAGCCTTAAAGAGGTTATCTACGGCTTTCTCATTTTCTTTCAATAGCTTCTGTAACCGTTTAAGGTTGAGCGCCTCAGCGTCTTTCTCGGCGGCGGCCACGACGGATTTCGCGATAAACTCTATCAGCTTGTCATCTTGCAGGAACTCGCGGCATTTGGCGATTACCGCGTCCTCAATAAACTTTTTATCAACGAGCTTTTTAACGCAGGTTTTTTTAAGGTTATTTTTGCAGATGTAGTAATAATACCGCTTGCCGTTTTTGGACGTGCCGCAATATCCTACCATCATATCCCTGCAATGTCCGCAAAATAATTTAGTCGTTAATAAATATTCTTCATTGGCTTTCGCTCTCGCGGGAGCTTTTTTGTTTATTTCCATTCTGCTCTGCACCTTATAAAATAAATCATTGGATATGATCTGCGGAACGCCGCCGGGGATCTCGGTATCGTTGTAAGTATAAAATCCGATATAGCGCCGGTTCTTCAAAATACAATGCAGCGAGTTTTTATTATAAAAACCGCCGCGAATCGTCTTGACCTGCTGCGCGTTCAGATACTCATTGATTTGCGTAACCGTTTGTCCCGCCGCGTACATCTCAAATATATTGCGTACTATGGGGGCGGTGGTTTCGTCTATAGCCATAGTTCGGTCGGAATTAACTTTGTACCCAAGCGCAACCGAGCCGCCGACGTACAGGCATTTCTGGGCACTAAGCTCCATTCCCCGGCGTATCTTTTGTGCGAGTTCCGCCGAATAGTACTCCGCCATTCCCTCCAGTACCGCCTCGATCAGGATCCCGCTTGCGTCGTCGGAAATATTCTCTCTTGCTGATATAACGCGCACACCGTTCTTTTTCAGCTTTGCTTTATATGTGGCGCTGTCATAACGGTTGCGTGAGAAACGGTCAAGCTGATAAACTAGCACCGCCTCAAACTGCTTCTTCGCGCTATCCTCGATCATACGCAAAAACTGCGGGCGGTTGTCGGTCGTTCCGGTCAAAGCCCTGTCGATATATTCGCCGATAACTGTGTAATTGTTGCGGCGGGCGTATTCATAACAAATTTTTAGCTGTCCCTCTATGCTTTGTTCGTTCTGGCTATGAGAGGAAAAGCGTGCGTAAATTACTATGTTCATATTAATTTTTTATAATTATATGGTGATGTAAAAAACAGTAATCTGACATTTCATTGGGTGTAAGTTTTTCATATTCACTCACAGGTAATATAGCAATAGTTTTATCTTCCAAGCTTTTCAGGTTTCTGTATTCTTCGGCTGTGATCATTTTATTTATGAAAAAGGATTTTCTTTCTTCGATATTTTTTTCAAATTGTTTCTGAAAATACTCTTCAGCTTCACGCATTTCAATTTCTTGTTGCTCAAATATTTCATTAAGCTGATCATCTATAACTTTATTTTTTGTTCGATATGAAATGCCGCCATCTTCAAAATAATTTTCTTGTTCAAGTTTGGTTTTTAATGCTTGAAGATACTTTTGAATTTGGATTAAATAAACAGTCATCAATTCTTCTTCATCAATCGAGTATAGGTTTTTATAGAATTTTAACTTTCCATGTTGCCCATTTTCATTTGATTCACGTTTAAAAGCTACAAGTGTTATGCTGGTATCTTCTGGATCATCACTACTCGGCTTAATTTTTTTATACTGCAAAAAATGCAAGATGTCTTGATAAACCGAATGCTCCCAGTAGGTTATTCCATCAACCACTATTTCTTCAACATCGGCAAAGATGTTTACAAAATCATTAAAATAAAAACTGAATTCGCCTTTTCTTCCGTCAATAGAAAGTCTGTGCTTGTCATTTGAAAGTTTGAGAATCGCATTTTCAGATAAACCTAACATATTACTAATTTCTGTTGGTTCTAATTTCTTACTCAACGAATCTGTTTTCCCTAATAAAAAGTCAGTACTTACTTTAAAAAAAGAAGCAAGCTTAAAAAGTTTCTCAACATTAGGTTGAACGCTCCCATCCATATATTGAGATATTGCTTGCCGAGTAATTCCAATTTTTTCGGCGAGATCTTTTTGGGTAATTTCAGAAGATTTCATCAATTCTCTTAGTCGAGATGCGAAAAAACCGTCATATCCTAAAACTTTACTTACTTCTTCCATTAAACAATCTCCATTATGTTAGAATATCTTGCAATTTAAATATTATGTTATTTTATCTTGCTTTTATGTTTTTCTTGCGCTATAATTATATTAGCAAGAAATCTTAACATTGTCAAGAGAAAAAGAAAAGAAATTTTTGGAGGATAGTATGAGTAATCAAAATCTTGAAGAATTGGCGGCTGAAGTAAAAAAGAATTACTATAAAGACTGGAGAGCAAAAAACAAAGATAGAATTAAACAAACCAATGCCGATTACTGGAAAAGACGCGCTCAAAAATTAGCTGAAGAAAGAGCGGCGGCGGAGAGCTGTGTCAATAACGATAAGTAAAAAGCAAGCGGACGAATTTGCCCTGCTGATTATCGACCTTATCAATCCTTATGTTGAAAAGCACGAGGACAGGTATATTGCATACCTTGAGGAGCTTATCGCCTCGGGAAAAGATTTGGGAGCGGCGGATGAGCTTGCTCAAATTTTGGAGAGGAGGCAAGACAGAGAAAATGCCAAAAGCTGATTTGACTTGTAATGAAATTAACGCCGCCCTCGTAGTCTTAGAGGCGTATTTAAATAAAATGACGTTTAATGAAAATATAAAAGACGATTTTTTCCGCAGCTTACACGCCGCAAAAAACGCTTTGACTATTGCGTTAAACTCTGCCCAGTCTTCTGAAATCATAGCGGGGTTAATATCTGCGGAAATCGATATTGAACAGATACGCGATATGTATGGCGTCACTTTAAGCGAAAAAGAATACGGAAAACTGCGGCGATCTCTGGAACGAGAACAAAGGAGACGGAAAAAATGAGCAAAAAGCTAACGCCGGAAAAGCGGGAACGGCTCAATAAGGTTTATTTTATGCTCAAAAGCGGAACGACCCGCGATGATATCCGCCGCGAGCTTAATGTTTCCGACCGCGCGGCACAGGACCTTGTAAGCATAGTTGCTCATAAATATCCGGTAGTAAGTTTATCTGACCGCAAAGGGCATCTGCTGCTTTCGCCTAAGCCGGAACTGACCAAAGAACAGGCTGCGGAATATATGGAACTTTGCCGCCACGCCAAAGCCGAGAACAGCCGCCGCGCTGCCGAAATACTAAAACGCAACGACCCGCTCACCGAGTGGGAAAACTCATAGGAGGTTTTTATGGCAGAAGAAAAGAAATTTTACTGGATCAAGCTTAAGGAATCTTTTATGAGTTCAGATGCCGTTGATTTTCTTATGGGACAAAAAAACGGCGCCGAGTATGTAATGCTCTATCAAAAACTTTGCTTAATGACAATTAAGACGGAGGGCAGACTGGAGCGGCAAATGGGAAAGATCGTTATGCCTTATGATGCGGCAAAAATTCAGCGTGACTGCAAGTATTTTTCTTACAATACTGTAGTCATTGCGCTCGAACTTTTTAAGCAAATGGAGCTTGTCGTTCCGGACGAAAACGGTGTTCTTGAAATTGTCGGTTGGCGCGATTTAGTTGGGTCTGAAACCAAGTGGGCCGAGATAAAAAGAGGCCAAAGAGAGGAGCAAAAACAGTTGGACAATGTCCAAAGTGAGTCCAAAATCAGTCCAAAAAAAGTCCACATAGATATAGAGAAAGATATAGATATATATAATAATCTTGTTCAAAATGAACAAGGTGAGAGTGTTCCTTTTAAACAAAATTGTTCAAACGAAACTACTCCCTCAACCTTATCAGAAAACTCATACTTACATATACCGGCTGTGGAGCTCAAGTCTAAGTGTTTTGATAAATTTTACAAGCTCTATCCCCGGCATCAGGGAAAGGCCCCGGCAGAAAAAGCCTACTACAAGATTTTAAGAGGGATTGCCGGAAACGACAGGATCGTGAAAAAGGCAAGCGAGATTTTAAAGGGGCTTGAGGCGGCTAATGAGGAATGGGCGGCTAAAGGGATAGATAAGCAATATATTCCGTTACCGGCGACGTGGCTGAACGGCGAGCGGTGGAACGATGAGCACGAGCCGCCGCCGGGTCGGGCGTCGTTAGCGGAATTAATGGGTTTCGGAGGTGAAAATGAATCTATCTAATGTTGAAGCAGAAATTTGTCTACTCGGCAGCGTATTGGAAGATCGCGGCACAAAGGAAGCTACGGATGAAATTCTGACTTCTATTAAAACCGATTATTTTGCCGAAGAATGCCATCAGCACATTTTCACGGCGATGCGGGAGCTGCACCTAAAGGGCATCGATATTGATATTGTAACCCTAACAGATAATCTTGAGCGCAGCGGGAATATGTCCGCCGCCGGTGGGCTCGGCTACCTGACTAAACTGACGAATTTTGTTTTGAGTTCCTCGAACTATACTCACTATTTGGGGATCATCCGGGATCTTGCGCAGAAACGAAAGCTGATGCGGTTTTCAAAATACGTTGAAGAGCAGACCGAAACAGGAAAACCGGCAGCGGAACTATTATCGGACTTTGAAAACTGTATTTCTAAAATGGCGCTCAGCGGCGTTAAAAACGATTTACAGCCTATATCCGCCGCAGCCGACAAAGAATATCAGCGCATTATTAAAGCCTCTCAGGGCGAATATGAGCCGTTTGGATTGCGTACCGGCTTTGACGGACTCGACCGCGCGTTATGGGGATTGCGGCGCGGGGCTATGTATGTTCTGGCTGCCCGCCCCGGAGTCGGCAAAACCGCATTTGCTCTGAATGTCCTGCATCACGCTTCTATCAAGGGAAATAAAACCTGCGCATTCTTTTCGCTCGAAATGCCGGCGGATCAGATTGCCCAGAGATTATACTGCATCGGCGGCGGGCTGGACACGACAACGGTTTTAAGCGGCAAAGGAATTGAGAACCACATAGACGACCTCAACAAAGTCAGAACGGCTTTGAGCAACGGCTCTCTTTTTATAGACGACACATGCAATATCACGCCGCAGGAAGTGCTTGCAAAGGCTAAGAAATTGCAACGGCAGAAAGGGCTCGACCTTATCGTTATTGACTATCTCCAAAAGATGAAGCCGCCGCGAAGCCTCAATAATCCCGTTATAGAAACCGGAGAAACAGCAAAAGCGATCAAGGACATCGCCAGACGTCTTGACGTGCCCGTATTGGCGATATGTCAGCCGAATCGACAAATGGAGCGTGGTCGGGACGGAAAAGCACAGGAAGCCCTTATGTCCGATTTAAGGGGCTCCGGCGAAATCGAGCAAGAGGCGGACGTTATCGGTTTCCTGCTTACGGAGGATCCGCGCGAGGCGGAAGTGAAAAAAGTTTTCCTGCAGCTTGCAAAAAACAGACACGGCGGAATGAAAAATTTTGAGTATGAATATACCGGCTGCACGTTCACGTTTAAAGAAACAGGCAATAAAACCGCTCCCGCCCAGAAAAAGACGTTTGCAACCTTAACGCCGGTACAGGATCAGCTGCCGTTCTGATGATGGTGAGAGCATGAGAATTGATACTATTTTACAAGAAGCACGGAAATATATGTGCGGCCGCCTCCGCAAAGGTACATGGAAACAGTACGAATATTTTAAAAGCTGTGTTTCCGCCGCCGACCTGAATAGTGAACGGTACTACCATTTTATAAGAGAGTTAACAAAAATTTTAAAAATATAAGGAGAAAATCACAATGGGACAAACTGAAATAATCATCAATTTTGCCGTAGCGCAGAACGCGAGAGGAAAACCGCTTTATTTGCAAGTTCCGATAATAGGCTATGAACTTAGCGGCGAAAATCAGAAGACACATTTTAATAATGTTTTAAAAATCTATTTTGATTCCAATAAAATACCTAAAGAAATCCGAGACATACTGACCGATGAAGATACAAAAAAATTCTATTTTATTAAAATTCCGCAATCGGTAAGAACCATCATAATAGAAGCAACACTTGTTAAATACATAGAATCTTGTTTTGACTTAGACAATTACTCAACCGAAATTACGTTCAATTCCGAAACCGTTGATTATAAAAATTTAAAGGAGACTTATTAATATGTTTCACGCACCTATAGAGGGATCTCAATTTAATCCGAGAGCAAAAATTTTCAGGCGTTTTACTCCGACAGAAACCGTGTCGCTAACAGACGGCGAGACAATTTTATATCAAAACAATTATTACAAACGAATTGGCTTAAATCTTCCATATGTTAAAGCATCTAACCGAACATCCGCAGTTTTTCAGCCTATTCCCGGAGCTATAACTCCACAAGCTTTTATGACAATAAAATATCATGGACACAGTGAATACAATCCCAACGAACCACAACCCGGTGATTTATTGCAAATAAAAGCGGAATTGTGGATGGTCGAAAGCGGAATTGAGAAAGAAGATCTCACTTACATAAGAAATATGGCACGTGTATACTTGCCCTTACGAAAAGTATTATAAACGGAGGTAAAATATAATGCAAACAACAGAATTTACAATGTTTTCTCCGCACGAGCGGGCAAAAATATTTAGGCGATATACAGTTGAAAACATCGCCGAAACGAGTGATGAAAATATCATAAAATATCAAAACAATTATTATAAATCGTATTCGAAAATTCGCTGGATTGAAGACGCCTCTAAAACTAGAACTGAGTCACAGTTTTTACCGGGGTTAATAATAGACGGCGAGTTTATGACCATAAAAACAAATAGTTTGGAGCAGATATTGCCGGGAGATTTATTATCTTTAGAAAATGAATTATGGATTGTCGAATCAGATATTCAAATTGCATATGGATATTTTCCTAAAAAAGTTCAGACTTTTCAATATTTGCCACTAAGGAAGGTAAAATGAGTATTTATAATAACAGGTTTACTATGCGTGATTTTTTTATGAATACCTCACTTGCCGGAATGTTCCCACAGTTTGATAAAAATGATCTTTCAAACGAAGCCTTATCTGATGAAAAAATCTTTAGCAAAGCGTTAGAGTTCTTCTCTAAGGCTCTGAACGGCTCTATAATCGGCAATAGTATTGCGTTAAGAGGAAGTTCAACAGATAAGGCGGCGGCTCAACTGCGTTCAGTTAAATGGATTTTTGAAGGATTCTATGACAATAGAGAAAACATAATTAATAATATTAATAGGAACTCGAAAATATACACAACCGTTCCTTCAATTGGATATTTGCAATCAATGAAAGATCCTATGGAAAAGCTTAAAATATACGGAATGCTATTTGAAAACATAAATTATAATCCTGATTTTAAAAGTCAGAATTCACTTGCAGTCAACTCGGCATTGCCGTATTCGCGTAGGCAACAATTATGGATGAAAAAGGTTGGATATGGAGGTAGTAATGTCTAAAGTTAATTTAAGAGCACAGAATTTAATAGAAATTATTAAACAATTGATAATACAAAATGATGAAGTTTTAAATTATCAGAATATCGAATGGACCGGTAAATCAATTAGTGAGATTCTTAATATACGATACTTCGACTATAAGCGGCGCATCGATGGCAAAAAAGAAGAACTTTTAAAAGAAGCTTTAAAAAGCAAAACCGAGCCTGTTTCTTTGCAATCGTTGGATGATTCGTATTGTCTTGTTTCGATTGATTCTAACGCACGAACTTTCAATCAAAATATTGACTTTCAGGCATTCAGCGCAACTCTTATGTTCTGGGCCCAGACATCGAAAATTCAATTGCTGGAATATTTGATAAATAAAATTGCTATATCATTGGTCGGCGAAAGGTATCAAATTCCAAATATTTCGCGGTCAATGATGATGCTAATGTCCCCGCTTAAAGTAACTGAAGTCTTGACTTCATCAGAAATAGGCGAGTCTTTTATAGCAACCGTCGCCTTAAATTTTAATTTGACTGAAAATTTATCTGTAGCAAGTGACTATTCTCTAAAAATGAAAATGACTGTGCCGGGACAGGACACTCAGCAAGAGTTCAATGTCCCCTTCAACACTTTAAAAATAGCATATACTGCAGTGCCAAAATCTTTATCTCAGCCGAATCTACAGCTTTCAGGGATTAGAAATACTGTTAGTTCGATAGTTATAAGTTTTACGATATACCAGTATATAAATGATTTAGGAAAATGCCTTGATAATTTAGTTGTTAATCATCTATCAGGCGATAATAATGCTTATGCCAACAATAACCTGATCCCGATTGTACTTACGACTCCAAACGGTCTAACTCAAAATTATACTTTGGTATGTGCCGCTGCGGATTGCACAGTATCTATGACGGAGCCTAATATTATTTCTGTGACATTACAGCCTTACGCTTTTTCGGAGGTCTAAATGAAAATTTTGACTGTTAATATTGTCGAAAACGGATATTTTTCCGATAATTCGGATTCTGTCGCTTCAGGATTTAAAGCTCCTGAAAATAACGGATTTGACATCGATGACAATAATTCCGCAAACAATATGGTTTTGCAAAATGTCTTAGCGACAAAGGTTGTTTCAAATATGACTGATTTTATCGTTAACGCATCAAAAAAAGCCATAGACTATCACTTAAGCGGTATTGTATACGAAACCGGCGATTCAAATTTTGCGGCTAGCGTGATTGAAAAATACCAAGATACAATGTTTTGGATAAATGCTTTAAAATCTGTGGGAGCTTCTACAATTGCCGGCGGACTAACTCTTGGTGTTCCGGGGGCGCTGTTGGGCGGAATTTCTACTGCCGGTAGTTTGGTTTTTAATCAGTTGACCGCCAAAGCTGAATTTGACAGAGAATACAATTTTAATCTTAAGATCGATGATTTTAATGTGGACTATAACAGAGCGCGCAGCGGAACGGCTGTTTACGGCGGAGGGAGACTAAGATAATGAAGTTTATAATTTATAATTCAGTTTATGAAAATAATTCTATGAAACAGACCATTTTTTCGCCCAAAACATTGATAAGTAATGTGCTAACGCGAGAAACGCTTGATGAGTCACTTGCTCAATGTAAGGTTTCGCTATTACTTAATTTTGAACAAGAATACACACCGTACACACGTTTTTTTATTGATATTTATGACGATGCAGCGGGAGAAGAAACGCACCTTTTAAAGCGCTTAGATTATGTTTTAGAAACAGATATTGTCGACAGGCCGTCCCTATCAGAAAACTTTTGGATTCATCAGCTTAATCTTGTTGAATCTTCGGCGGCTGCGCAAGCGATCATTCTACCAAACTGCTCACTAACGTGGCTTTTGGACGATACGCTGATAAGATATTACGGATCTATACCGCAAGGGTTGACTCAGCAGATCTATTCCAATGGATATAGGACGAAAAGAGACACGGAAGAAACAAGAAATCTTAATGCAGATGCTTTTAATCAAATGAAAAATGTCACGCAATCCGGAAGAATAGTGACTAATCGTGGTGGCGGAAAACTAAACCCCGACAGAAATACTCCAATAGTGTTGGCACAGTCGGATACAGCCTATAATTTTACTTACAATATTCCGCAAATGTACTTGGATTTATCTTATTATAATTTTAAATTTACAGGCTTTGCGTGGATAGGAAAAAGAATTATGTCCTATTTTTGGCGTGGCGAAAAAGAGTTATCGACGGTAACTATAATGTATGTTAATGGCATAGAAAAGTCAAGAACATACCACAATGGAGCGTCTACGCTTTATAATAAAGAGGGCTCTTATGATTATTTCTATGATAGAATAAAATGGTTTGGTGCAGATAATGACACAGAGGGATTAGGTCTTGCTACTGAAATAAATTCCAAATGCCCCACGAGTTGTATGGATAGAATTAATTATTACACAGATTCTCCAGAATATCCAAATTATTATAATTTTAATACAAACAAAATAGACAACTACAATATCGGCTCAAGCGTAAATAGTATCACAATTGATTTATTATCAGATGATTATTACGATAAGCAAATTAGATTTGTGACTTATCCATATGTTAAGATGTTTAAGGTTTCAAATGGATCTTTTTTATCCACATTTGATCCTGAAGAAAATCCTACATTTGGCGGACAGATAGAAATACAGCAGAATACCGGAAATAGAAATTTTATGCTGCCTATTTCTAGCAGCGGATTCAATTTAAGTTATGAATATAGCATCAGGGCTGTCAAATCAGATTACTCCGAAAAACAGCTTGTAAAATCCGCACCGCCTTACAATGCTTATGATATGCTAAATAAACTTCAAATCAGCTATCTAAATGTTCAGGATAGCGGCGAAACCCTGCAAGAGCTGTACAATAAGTTGCCGTTCCAGTTTGATGATGATGTAAAACAAATTGCATTAGAAACTATAGTGCCTGAAGTAAGTTTTGCACAGAAATCACTATTTCAGGCAATACAATTCTTATGTTATTTTATGGGCGGAATCCCCAAAATAGAAGCTCTTCCGGATTCTCCGTCATTTGTAATTCACTTAAAGAAACTTGGCGGCGATACCGAAACCAATTACGGAAATTTGATTTCTATTTACAATTCTAAGCACATGAGCGAATTTGTAACAGAAATAAAGACTGAATACCAGAACCTCGTAAACTCTACCGGATTGCTTACGGAAATAATTCATCCGTCATCTGATAACGAAACCAACCACTACAGCGTAGATAACATTGCGCTAAGAACAAAATATGATATTGACAGAGTAGCAAAAATACGCGTTTACGATATAACTAATTCCTCAAAAGGGTGGGCAGAGGCTACGGACTTATTTTTTAGCGAACAAATTTACAATATGCTTTCCGGATTCTACACGATTGACAGGACGAGTGATAACCAGTACGAGGGCACTATCCCGAATAAAGGAATGTGCTTATACTATACTCATGGCAGTAATAGAATACAAGGCCTTCAATATAAATGTCCTGAAGCCTACGACGACCCCACTAACTTAAATAACACTAACTGCTATGCGATAAAGAATTTTTTGTGGGCCGCTTTTAACAGGGATTCGGACGGAACGCCAAAAAATCCGTTCTCGCCGAACTCAAATAAAGAACAATGCTATGCTATTAATCCCAGTAATTATATTTATGAAATAAGTTACGTTCCTATTGTAAACAGCGAAATATCCTCTGTTCGACCGGATCTGAGAAAGTATTTTTTAAACGATTCTATATCAAAGTATCCTATGTATCAGCAGAGGTCACAAGCAAGCGAGTATTTTATTGAAGCGTATAAATTAGGTAATAAAAACTATGGCGAGCTGATTCGTCAGTCTAATACTGTTTACGAGGTTGATGATTGGTTTGAAGATATCTCAAAAATTCATCAGCCGGGCGAGATTTATAGAATAGATAATTTATACTATATTAACACAATTCAGACGGAATATTGCCCTGATTTTATAACGCAGCATATTTCCCTTACGAAAGACTTTAACAGGCTAAGTCAGTACATTGGGCTCGATTCTCAAAGTAGATGGTATAGAGTCCCTGAGCAGTATAGCGACCGTTATATCAATCAAAAGATATTTTTATATGTTTATACGGAGTATGATCAAACAAATGCGCCAATAGTCGCATCTAATTGGGTAACGGATAACGGCAAAAAAACATTGTGGCAGTACATACTTAAAAAGAAACAAAATTATCCGACTTCGGCTCAAGTTACTTTTTACTCCGATCAACCTTTTGCAAACGAGGGAAATTCCGTGTCTGTTGTTTTGCCGGTTGCTTCGCTGCCTGTAGGATCTACACTATCAATGTCTTTTGATTGCAAGGATAATTTCTCTCCGGGCGCGGCGTACATACAAAATGGCAATTTTAAAGATACACTTTCTAACTGGTCTCGCAAAAAAATGATAGACAGTTCAGGCAGTGCGCAGGATGTAATTATTAGCGATAGTTCCAATAACAGCACGAGTACGAAAGATAACAGTATTGCTTATTGGTTCCCGAATAACGATTCTTATTGCGATTTAAACGGCAGGGCACAGAAAATATCTATCGATATAGCCGAAGTTTTTAAAGATAGCTCTGCAAGTTATAACGCATCGACAAGAAACGATATTTATTGTTTACCATTTACAAGTTTAATAGACTTTCAAAAAAATGTTATCGGATCAAGCAATAATTTATCTGAAAATAGCAAAATAATAAAAATCCCCAGCTTCTTTGCTTTAAAAGATGCAGGGGAAAGAATGTTATTTGTTGTATCGTCTATCTTGGAGACTGGATCAGATAGGTTTTCTTTTTCTCGTTACCTATGGGAAACAAATTCTAACGTTGATCCTACCGGATGCAAGTGGATCGCATTAAATAAAGAAATAACTAAGTTTGTCGAGCCTGTAGTTCAGCCTGAATATATTATTTCTACTTACTATAATGGTGTAAATCTTGATGCAGAACAGTTGTTCGATTATGACAACGGCGCTATAAGGCTCAATTCGTGGTTATCAACTTTATCTGATACCCAAGTGGAACAATTAAAATCCGTTGCGCTTGTAACTGATAATGATGACGAAACGTCTTATTTGTATCAGCGGCCGATATTGTACCGAAATGTTTATGGTGCGATTAAGGAAGAAAAAATCTGCGATTGGTTATTTAAGTTTATGTAAGCGTATAAGATTTATTACGCAATATGTGATAGAAACTAAGCACAGAGAAAATAACGGAAAAAATATACCAAAGGCTGTCCGAAAAGATTTCGACTCATTTAAAAAAATTATATGTATATCTTGAACACCTACTTTGGTGCTTGATATTGCATGAGCCCATCCTATAATTTCAACTAAAGAAAAAGCAATGATTGCTAAACTTATACATAACAAAATAATAGTCCCGCGTTTTTTCATCTCGCACCTCTTGTAAAATTTTAACATTCTCTTAATAGAAATGTCAAGACAATACAAAAAGCTCGATAGTAATTTACTGCCGGGCTTTTTCATTTAAGAAATAATTACCTAATTTTAATCATGATAGTTACGAGATTCAATGACTTTACCGATTATTTCTATTTTTGTTTCAGACGTAATTATTAAAACATCATTTTTACTATCAGCTGATACAAGCATTTTTATGCCATTTTGTTCTTGATAAACTCTAACAATTCCCTCATCGCCGTGCAATGCTACAACAATATCTCCACTCTGCGCACACGATTGTTTGCGTACAATTACAACAGCGCCGTCTAGCAGTCCTTTATCTATCATGCTGGTGCCATGCGTCTTCAACGCAAAGTAGTCCTCTTTAGGTTTGTGATGAGTATAAATAACTCCGTCAAAATATTTTTCTTTATTTGTGTCTGATTTTTTAGACATAAAATTATTCTCCTGTAAAAGAACCGCCGCAATAAGAATTTAAAAGCTGCTGTTGTTCTCTCCACATTAAATATAATTCCTGACTAGAGGATTGTTTATTCTTGAAACTCGAAAAACTTGTACTTCTTAAGCCTGCAACATAATAATCTTCAAACTGGCTTAAATGACGCAGGTGCCGGGATATTTTGGGATGCCGCAATACCCTAAGCCCGTTCCGTATCAGGGACGCCGCCTGTTTCGGCTCTATTCCCATTCTGGCGGCGGTTTGCGCAGTCGTAAGCTCTTTATAGTATTTTAGTGTCAATGCCGTTTTTTGGTCGTCTCTAAGGCTTACTAGAGCTTTCTTAAAAGCCAACCCCATTTCCGAATTAGAATAATCATCAAGCACGTCGCTTTCCATATCAGATTCATCTGCGATCAGCTCAATGTTTTCGACTGAATCATCCTCGCTGCTATGAGCCGGTTCATTAAGCTGCGTGAGCTCGCATGATAAATATTTGTTTTGATGAGTATAGCGGATAAAGTACCATCTTATGGTTTTGGTAAGAATAGTAGAAAAGGTCCACTCTCCGCCGCACTTTAAATAGCGCCGGACTGCAATCGCAAAAGCAAGATAAGCTTCCTGCTCTAAATCCTCATAGGCGAGCCCGCAGCCTTTCCAGTAGTACAAAGACTGATGAATTATACCGCTATTGTTCTGCCACAGCGCAAGCATAATATCTGCCGCCGGATTATCGATATTCGTTATAGATTGAAATAACTCATTATTACTCATATAGTTGTTATATCACAACTAACGTGCTTTGTCAATTCTCTCCTTGCTTTTCAAAATTGTATCTAACTCCCGTTCATTATAATAAGTGCGTAATTTATATTCGATAATTTTATCCGGATCGGTAATGAATTTCATAAACGCTACCCGCGGAACAATAAAGTTTTTTGAACCGAATTTAAGGCTGGGAAAGTATGCGCTTTTAACGAAAACTCGAGCGTCATCCTCATTAACGTCAAAAAACTTAGCTATTTCGGAAATCTTTATGTAGTCGGTGGGATTATCCATTTTGAGCGGTTTCTTTTCTTCAAACATTGGTGGGACTCCTTGTAATAAATTTTACTGATTTTATAATTGAACGCCGAATGAACGCCGAGAAGTTTTCAAAAAGCAGGTTTTTATAGATTCGAGAATAGCAAGGTTTTAGCAAGGTTGAAACGAATATTCTGATTTTCCGACTCCCTAAAAGGGTCAAGAATGTCAAGGTTATATCAAGGTTGGAGGCAATTTCCGAATTTTCCGAAGCTATAAAAAAGGACTTGTTTTTATTGAAATATGAAAAAAAGCTGTATATTCGGAGTTTTCGGAGTCTATAAAAAAGGATTGATATTTTAGTTGAACCAAGAGCGAAGCAAGAGCGATTTAGAATTTCGACTCCATAAAATAGGAAACGAACAAGGCGGGAACAAAGCGAAAAGCCCGCATGAAACAAGCGGGAAGCAAGCGAAATAAATTCGTTTAGCCGAAATGCTGTAAAAAATCGAACAAAGGGCGAACAAAGGAAAAATAGTAAATTTAACATCGAAGCTCGGATGAAGCTCGGATGAATAATAAAAAGAAACCGGAAGATGTAATCCCCGATTTCTTTCCGCCGACACACTAACAAGTGTGGCAGACAATCACTATTAGTATAAATTTTTTAAGAGGTTTTGTAAAGACAATTTTTTGTACCTATTAAGTGCTATTAAGGTAGAACCTTACAAAACCTAACATCCGCCGCTAAATTTCAATCTGTAACAGCCGGACGATCTCTTTTGACGTTTCCAAAACCCTGTCGCCGATAAACTCAATAAATGGCTTATCGTCCTTGTGCGCTTTTTCCAAAAGGCTGATATATTCCTGTCTTAATATCGGCGGAATAACGGCGAGCATATAGCCGTCTTGAATAAGGGCCGCGTTCATCAGCAGGCGCGCGAGCCGTCCGTTTCCGTCTATGAACGGATGAATAAAAACAAAACGCTTATGCAGCAGCGCCGCAAATTCGATGGGGTGATAATAGTCCCGCTCTTTATTGATCCATTGAATCAGCGCGGACATTTCTTCCGGTATGCGTTCCGCTTTAGTCACGCTGTACTCAGAGCCCGTAATAAAAACGGATTTCCTGCGGTATACGCCTGCATCTGCGGTATTGATGCCGCTGTAAAAAAGTTTGTGCATTGTGAGAATGTCGGATTCGGTAATAGTCCTGCGTCCAAGCAGCGAAAACATAAAATCATAAGCGCGAGCGTGTCCGAGCGCCTCAAAGGTATCGCGCAAAGGCTTGCCGCCGACGGTCAGTCCATCCTCAAGCAACACCTTTGTTTCGCTTATAGTAAGGGTATTGCCCTCAAGAGCGTTAGATGACCACGTTAAGCCCACACGGTAATAAGCCTTGAGCTGCTCCAGCACCTCGCCCTCAAACGGACGTAGAACGTCGATTGCCGCCTTATATTTATCGATTTTTTCAAACATAAAAGTCTCCTATATTTTTGTGCCGTCAGGGAACTCAAAACCAAAAGTATATGCTCCGCCGAGAGCGGCGGCTATCTTTTCAAGTTCATCAGTCGATAAACTATCACGTTTAATTTTTTGACTTAAATTCTGTATGCTTGTATTAATAAGTTTTGCCAAATCAGTCAAACTCATTCCTTTATACGCTAAAGCCATGTTTACTTTTTGGGCGTTTGTCATAAGATTCTCTCCTTTTGTGTTTATTGATTTAATTATAAACTATTTAATTTAATGTGTCAAGAAAAATATTTAAAAATAAATCAAATAGTTTAATCAAATAGTTGACAAATTAAACGAAATAGTTTAAAATAGTATTATAAGGTTGATTAAGGAGGCAACTAAAAAAGATAACCGCTATCCCGACCAAGAGCAACGGTTATCTCACTTGACAGGAAGAACAGGCTTGCGCCGCCCCTGTACTTCTATAATACCACAACGCGGCGGAAAAATCAATATTTTATAGGAGTAAAAGAAAATGACATTATCCGCAGTATTAAGCAAGAACATCGCAAACGGCAGAATCTTTGCTATTGAAGCACGGACCGAGAAAAAAGGGCTAAAGGGAATCCGCTTTATCAAGCACACAACGCTCACGGCGCAATGGGGAGTTAACTACGCAAACGTGGCGGCGGCGCAGGATCGTATCGCCGGAAACGGCGGTGTCCAGTCAAACTGGTTTGAGCACACCGAGCACGACAGCATCGTAAGGCATAAGAAAGACCCGGCAAAACTCTACCTTCAGATAATGAATCCGAACAATATGAAAGCAGAATATTTCCTAGAGGATGGCACGCCCACCACAAAGGCTGAACTAATTAGGCTCGGAGCAATTAAGGACGAAACACCTGATAAGCCTGTAACGCTCGTATACGGCTTAGAAAGCATAGTATCAATCAACTACAAAGAAAATAAGGAGGTTTTGGCAGCGTAAGCCGCCGCCGGCGCAGAGCGGATTGGGTAGTTCCGCCGCTCCGCCCGGATAAAATATCAATGAAAAGTGAACTTTTAAAAGCTCTAAAGGAAACTTTAGCTAAAAACAATATCCGCCTGTACTACACAAGGCATACCGATCAGGCAACATATTTCTCAAAAGACCTTATAACCGGCGAGGTCAGAATCGTAACGAATCCGAACACTTCTCTCCCTGAAATGTACTTAGACATTGTAGAGGCAATTTGGGCGATCCTAGAGGCAAGGAAAGCGCCGACAAGTCTATGGGGCGATTATAAATACGGTGCCGACAGGAGCGTGGCAAATGGTTAAAACTGAATTAAAGAAATATGACCGGGTTTACATAATTACTCAGCAGCCGGATAAAACATTTATCGCTATGTTTTATGGTGAGGTAAAATGTATAAAAAACGACGATGATGATAAATATTTATGTTATATAAAAAGTATTGATTATGAGTGGTATGTAAAAGCGGAAAATCTATTTAAAGATCAAGTGGTTGCTCAGAATGAGTGTGAGCGCAGAAATAATTTGAGGTGTGCGTAATATGAAAATTAAAAATATTGATAAAGTTTACGAGAAATTATTAGAATATTCCCAGAAAAACAATATTAAAATTCACAGTTTTGATTTTGAATATGTGGGATCGGCGGTTATTAGAAAAAGCGGAGTAATGGCAATAGGCTTGTGTCCTGACATTTTTAATAATAAACTCGTTGCAGCATGGTGGATCGCACAGGGCATAATTTGCCTAAAAAATAATTTTATATATCGTTTAAAGGACTATAACCGCTTACGAAAGACACCGACGTTTATAAAGCAAATGGAGGAAATTCGGCGTCAGACAAAAAATTGATTAAGTATTTCGAATATGGCCGTAAGGTAGAAAGCGTAATAAAAAAATCGGCAATAAATGAAATCATGAAAAAGCAAAAAGAATATTCATTTGCAGCGTAGAATACTTTTCATTAAAAATATAATATTAGATTACAACTTGAGGCGGACGAGTGATCGTCCGTCCTTTTTAAATTTATAAATTGACTTTATTTCAAAAATTTGTTATATTTGCTTTAGAGGTGAAAATAATGGAGAAAAAGAATATAACTAATATTAAGCCTTTTAATATTATTCTAGGGAAAAAAAGATTGCCCTCATTATTTATTGGCTCTGGATTTAGTAAAAGATATATAGAAAACTATCCAAATTGGATTGAGCTTTTAGATAATATTGCTGAAATAATTGGCTTAAATTCTGCGATTATTCACTCTATGAAAGCTAATCTTCTTAGTCAAGGCTACACGGAAGGTCAAGCAAATCAGAAAATAGGAAGTTATTTAAAAACGGAGTTTGAAAATAATTTAAAGGAAAATATCAAACTTTTTAATAATGACGAATTGTCTTTTAGTAAGAAAGAAAACATATCATTATTTAAAATACTTTTAGCAAAAATGTTTAAAAGCGAAACACTTAATTTAAAAAAAGAAAGTTACTTAAATACTGAACTTACAATTTTTAAAGAATTAGTAGAAAAAGTAAAATGCATATTTACGACAAATTATGATGTTTTTATAGAATATTTAGCTGGCGATAAAATAACTCCTATAATTCATGAAAGTGATTATTTTTATTCGTCGTTCACTTCCGCAGAGCTATATAAAATTCACGGTTCTATACTAGCGCCTAGTACCTTAGTTTTTACAGAAGAAGATTATATAAATTTTGATCAGCGTAGATTAACAGTCGCAAAATTGCTTACTGTAGTCGCCGAATCGCCTATTATATTTATTGGTTATTCATTGGAAGATGAGAATATTAGAAAACTTCTTGATGATTTGGTAAAGTGTCTAACTATAAAGCAAATTGATGATTTAAAAAACAACTTAATCTTAATTGATTTTAAAAAATGTAATAAAGATTTTGAAGTAGGAACTATGGTTATACCATTCGGCATAAAAACTTTATCAATAACTACTGTAAAAACAGATAATTATACTTTGGTTTACAGATTATTAAATAAGTTTGCCCCTTATGCAACTCCGCAGGAAATCAGAAAATATAAAAGCTTACTCAAAAATTTAATCGATGGAAACGATAAAAAAATAACTACAGTTCTTGAATGCGTTTCAAGTTTTGAAAACCGTGAAAGCGACGAAGTTGCGGTGGCGTTAGGATCTGAAATAGAAAGCCCTAATAAATATCCTGCGAAAAATATTATTATTGATGTTTTAAAACGTGAAAACAGATATACACCTGATCAAATTTATCAATGGACCTTAACTCATTTCAACCCTACACATTGGATACCGTTATTCTACTATAAGTTTACAAAAGAACAAAACGATAGTGAAAAAATTAAATGCTTTAAAAGTAAGAAACGGAAAGATTTTAAAGCAATGAATTTCGATAAGGTACTTGTAACAAAAACAAACGCAGTAGCTCAAATAGAAAAAGAGTTGAAAAAAAGCTTAAAACCTTTAGATAAATGTCTCTTGCTAATGTACAATTATTTGGAATTGCGTTTAACTAAAGATGAATTTAGGAATTTACTTATTAAACTTTATGAAGAAGATAATAAAATTTTAAATGAAACTGCCTTTAAAAAAGCGGTAACATTGATTGACTATTTATAAAAAATAAGTCCATCTTTTACATACTCACAGAGTAGAAAAGACAGACTTTTTCAAGTTGCAGGATAGTTACAAACTAAATCTGCACTTATAATATCGGACTCACGCCCAGTAATAGGTTATACCTATACTATATATATTATACCATAGCTAAATTTGTGTGTCAATAATATAAGTCATTGTAGCCAAAATTTTTGATAATTTTATATGTTTTTTATCTAAGAAATACCCATTTTTACAACTCACAATAATAATGAAAAAACGAGCCGATAAAAGCTCGTTCTTTTTTGCCTATTCTAACTTAAACGTCGCAGCGAAACCGCCTGAAAAGAAGTAAAAGTTCGCATAGGTTTGTTTTGGTCGAGGTGACGGGATTCGAACACGCGACCTCTTGGTCCCGAACCAAGCGCGCTACCAAACTGCGCTACACCTCGACGCCGGGGATCTGCTCTATGAGAAGAGCCTTATAATTATATGATACAAAAGTTTTTTTGTCAACAGAATTTAAGTTTCCTCAAAAATGAAAAAACGGAGAAAAAACGGAAGTAAATTCCCAAAGTAAGTTCCACTGTGGAGCTTTGAGTATAAGCTAATGTGGGAATTTATGGGGATTTTCGGACTATTAATTGAAATTGCTTGTGTAACGGTAATTGGTTGAATATTATAGTGAAGCAAATTACAATTAATTATAACCATTCGGTTGAATTTTCGATGACAGCCTCGCAAACAAGGTTCTTTTATGTGCTTTTAGGCACATAAAGCGTGTTTTTTTTGCGGGGATGGCCCAAAAAAGGCTTCCGAATGCTTAACTAATTGCAGTCTGTTTCGCTATAGTTTGCCGACTACTTGAAATTGTTGATAAGCTCAAAAAAAGCTGCCGAAATAAAGGGTATTCATACCGCAGGATAAATCCTGCACCTCGCGCCTTTGGCGCGCCTTCTTACGCTAAAGCGCGGGGTATGCACCTTTGTCGGTGGCGCAAAAATGCCCTTGCAAGCAAGCATTTTTGCGGTCAGAATCAATCGGGCAGCTTTTCATAAAGTTATTTTTTATTGAATTTGCTTTGGAGAGCCTTTAAAGCGTCCTCTAATGACTGCTCTTTTGGAGCGGGACGGTCGTTGCTATTGAAGCCGCCGCGGTCGCTGCGGTTATTGTTGTTATTGAAGTTTGCGCGGTTATTGTTATTATTGCGGTCGTCGCGGTTAAACGGCCTTGCATCTTTATCGAAAGGCTTTTTCTCCGCGGGTTTTTCGCGCTTTTCGGGCTTGACGGCGTCGGGCGAGCGCATTGAAAGGTTTATGCGTTGTTTGGCTGCGTCTACGGCGATAACGCGCACCTGCACCTGCTGGCCTACGGTTAACGCCTCGGATGGATGCTTGATATAGTTATCCGAAATTTCCGAAATATGCACAAGTCCGTCGTGATGGACGCCGATGTCGATGAACGCGCCGAAATCGATAACGTTGCGCACAACGCCCGAAAGGTACATACCCTCTTTAAGGTCCTTGATATCCATAAGGTCGGCACGCAGTACGGGCGGAGGGAGCGAATCCCTTATGTCGCGGCCCGGTTTAACGATTTCATCGACCATATCCGCCAAAGTGGGTTCGCCTACTCCGATACTTTCAGCGACCTTGCTTGCCCCCTCGGCTCTGATTTTATCCTTGATGTCGATGAGCTTGCCGCCGGCCACGTCCGCGTCGGAATAGCCGAACTTCTTTAAAAGCTTTTCGGCCGCAGAGTAGGCTTCGGGATGGACGGAGGTGTTGTCCAGTACGCTCTGTCCGCCGGGTATACGCAAAAAACCGGCGCATTGCTGGAACGCTTTAGGCCCAAGTTTTGAAACCTCTAAAAGCTGTGCGCGCTTTGTGAACGCTTGTTTTTTGCGGTATTCCACAATATTTTTGGCTATCGAGGAGTTAAGCCCGGACACGTACGAGAGCAGGCTGTAGGATGCCGTGTTAAGGTCAACTCCGACGCTGTTTACGCAGTCCTCAACAACTCCCGTAAGCACTTCGGTGAGGCGTTTTTGCGGCATGTCGTGCTGATACTGCCCTACTCCTATAGATTTGACGTCGATTTTGATGAGTTCTGCAAGCGGATCCTGCAAGCGTCTTGCAATAGAGATCGCGCTTCTTGCGGTGAGGTCGAGGTCGGGGAATTCCTCCGCGCCCAGTTTTGACGCGCTGTATACCGACGCGCCCGCCTCGTTGACCACTATATAGCTTAAAGGCCTGGAGCATTCCTTGATAAGCTCTGTGACGAAAATTTCCGATTCCTTGCTCGCCGTTCCGTTTCCGATAGAAATAACGTCTACCTTATGCTTATCGATAAGCTTTTTAAGCGTCGCTTTCGCTTCCTCGACTCTGGACTGCGGCGGAGTGGGATAGATGACGGTATGGTCCAAAACGTTGCCGTTTGCGTCGATGAGGGCGATCTTGCAGCCGGTTCTGTAGGCGGGGTCGAGGCCTAAAATGACTTTGCCTTTGAGCGGCGGCTGGAGCAGCAGCGGCTTTAAGTTGAGTTCAAACATTTTTATCGCCTGTTCGGACGCTTTTTCCGTCAGCTCATTGCGCACTTCCCTTTCGATCGAGGGGAAAATAAGGCGTTCAAAGCTGTCGGCGATAGTTTCGTCCATTATCATATTAAACGCGCTGTCCTTTTTAAATTCCGCCTTGATCTTATTTAGCGCAAGCTCTTCCTCGATTTTGACCGAAACCTTCAAGCACTCGTCGTTCTCGCCCCTGTTGATGGCAAGTATCCTGTGCGCAGGTATTGCCGAAACCTTTTCAGAATATTCGGCATACATTTCATAAATGTGTTTTTTCTCGTTCTTTTCGTCCTTGGGGTCGAGCTTACATTCGACCTTTGCCGCATCATAAAGCAGCTGGCGAAGGATCTTACGCATATTCGCGTCGTCCGATATTTTTTCCGCGATAACGTCCTTTGCGCCGTTTATAGCGTCGGCTGTGGTAAGCACGCCCTTTTCTTCATTAATATAAGGGGCGGCAAGCGCGTCGAGATCTGCCTCCTTAAGCTCTTGCGCTAAAATGATTTGCGCTAAAGGCTCAAGCCCCTTTTCGATAGCGACGGACGCTCTCGTCTTTTTCTTTTGCTTATACGGGCGGTAAATATCCTCGACTTCCGTGAGCGTGAGCGCGGCCTCGAGGGCGGCTTTAAGCTCGTCAGTCCATTTTCCTTGAGTTTCGATAGAATTCTGCACCTCGGCCTTGCGGGCTACAAGGTTGTTTAAATAAGTCAAGCGGTCGGCAAGCTCACGTATCACCTGGTCGTCGCACTCCCCGTGCATTTCCTTACGGTAGCGGGCGATAAACGGGATAGTATTGCCGTCGGCAATAAGGTCGACAATGTTGGATGCGTACTCGTACTTGAGGCTGAACTCCTCGCTCAGCATTTTTTTGATGTCCATATTCACTCCTGTAAAATAAACAGTTTAAAGGCTTAAAACGCGCTTTTAGTATTGATCTCGTTTTTTAAAAAACGCTTAATAAATACGATTTCTTAAAACGCCGCTTTTTGCCTTAGCTCTTCTATTTTACATTAAACGCCTTTAAAAAGCAATCAAATTAATGAAACGATGAATAAATATGATTCGGCCGTTTCAGGTATTTTTCGGCAAAGTTTTCGGTAATACTTTCTTTAAACCGCAGCAAAAAAACCGGACTGCTTTTTCAGCCCGTTTTTAGCACAGCTTTTGCCGCTTGGTTCCCTGCGGCGACTTTGTGAATCGGGCTGTCTCAATAACGGGCCGCTTAAAACACCCCTATAGATTTTGCTTATAGCCGTGAGCCACGCCGCTCTTATCAAGAAGCATTTGGGGAAATGGAAGCTTGCTTACATTTCCATAAATGCGCCCGCCGCAAAAGATTTAAAACCCCGCAGTCTCTGCTGCGGAATGCGCGGCGTTGCCGCGCGGGTGCAGGGCTCTGCCCTGCGGTTTAAAACCTTTTATTTTCCGTAAGCTTGCGCTTTTTGCGCTTCGTTCTCATAAGATAGCAGCCAGCACACGCCGAACTTGTCCTTGACCGAGCCAAAACACTCGCTCCAAAACGTCTTTTGCGGTTCCATCGTGACCGTTCCGCCCTCTTTTAACACGCCGAAAGCTTTTTGGAGCAGATCGATACTGTCGAACATGATCATAAGCTGCACCTGCTCGCCGGGGCTGCTGATTTGCGGCGTATCGCAAAACATTATCGCCTCGCCGCCGAGATTAAGGCGCGCGTGCATTACATATTCCTCCGTTCCCGCCGGAACGGTATAAGCCTTATCGAAATGCGGCGCATCCTTGAATTTTGCCACTATAGCCTTGCCGCCGAATGCCTTCTCATACAAAGCGATCGCCTCCGACGCGTTGCCGTTAAAGTATAAATACGGATTGATTTTCATTTTAAAAACTCCTTGAACAGATATTTATTTAAGGAAATGTTGAACTTATTCCTCGTTTCCTTAACGATACAACAACTATACTATACCGCCAGAATTAAAGTCAAGGCAAAAGAGCGGTTCCGGATTCCGGTAAACGCGAATACCCGCGCAGAATTCATTTATCTTTGCTCCTATCGCGTTTGCCATATTGACATTAACCGTCAAATTTTGTAGAATGAATCTATTAACAGTCAGGAGCTGATTATGAAAAAATCCTTTAATGAAAAACTGAAAGACACTAAGGATATGCCCAAAATTGTGGCCGTTGAAGAGCCGGGCAGCGTACAGCGGTACGGCGGGACTATGATGCTCATTGCGCCGCCAAAAGACTACGACGATATCATCAAAACTATTCCGCACGGCAAGCTGATGCAGACCGAGCTTATACGCAAAACGCTTGCCGATAAATACGGCGCCCAGTTCACCTGCCCGCTCACCGCCGGAATATTTATCAACATCTGCGCCCACGCTCACGAGGAACGCGGCGGCCTGAACCCTACGCCCTATTGGCGCGTAGTCAAAAAAGACGGCGAGCTGAACGAAAAATTCCCCGGCGGCCTTGAAAAGCAAAAAGCCGCCTTAGAAAACGAAGGCCACGAAATAACGATAAAAGGCAAAAGGCTGTTCGTCAAGGATTACCAGACCAGTTTGATATAAATATTTCGAGTGAATTTGCCGAAATTTTAATCGTATTTATTTAGCGTTTACTTAAGCAAATTTTCAATTTGCGACTGCGTTTCAAGCGACCAATCGTAATTGGGCATAAAGGAGCCGGGGTACAAAACCTTTTCTCCCTTCAAGAAGTTCCAATAATCGCAGTCGACGTTTTCCTTATTTATGGCGATCGCCGCGCGCGAAACTGTTATAAGATGCAATAGGTTATTTTCTCTGAGCACTATCCTGAGTCGGTAAACTGCGTCGCGGTAGAGCTTTTTTGCGAATTCGGACTGTTTATCCGGCCAAAGGCAGGCGATCGCCTCGCTTAAGGGCAAATATGCTCCGTTCTTATCTACCAGCAGCGCAAGGAGTTCTTTGCTTTTAGAATAAGAAAACTTTACCGGCGCGTCGTTGACAAAAAGATCAAAACAGCCGAAAGTGCGGATAGAAATATCGCGTCTGGTTTGCGCAAGCTGCCTGACCTTTTCGATATAGTTCATCATAAGATTCTTATCATACGGTTTATTGCAAAAGCCCAGCAGATTGGCCCCTATCCGCCGCTTGATATTATCTATGTCGTGGGAAAAGCCGGTAATAAATACGATTTGCAGGTGCGGATTGACTTTGATCAGTTTTTCCGCCAAAACTACGCCGTCCATATTGGGCATGCAGATATCTAAAAACGCCGCGTCTACCGAATTGGCTGAAACATAATCTATCGCGGCATTGCTCTCATCTAAAAAAAGCTTATACTTTATCGTATGATCCTTTACTATATCGTACAAAAAGGTGGACAGCGCTGCCATTTCATCATCGACTATTATAATGTTCATATATGTAACGTCTCCACATTTTTAATACATTTTAAGGCAGGTTATTTCAGGCGCGAGCTGCTTTTTTGAAGTTTTGTTAATAAAGTATAAGAAAACAACCGTCGTTAAAGCGTCGAAAAACAGACATTATTCGAGGTCGCTGAAAAAGGCGCTGATAGCGGCGAAAATTGGAACTTTCGACTCTATCGAGTACATTAAGGTACACTCAATCGTCGAAAAACCACACTTTTCGCCACTCTGAGCACCTTTTTGATCGCCCTCTTAGAACAGTAATGACTTTTTCAGTGATCACCATTACTCGTCAATTTCCGCCGTTTTTTCCGCATACGGAATAAAAATGCTTATTGCCGTTCCTTTGCCGATTTCGCTGTCGATCACAATTTCGGCGTTTAAGCTGTATTTAAAGCGTTCTATAATATTTGCAAGGCCCTTGGATTCGGGCTTAATTGCCGCGGCGTCAAAGCCTATGCCGTTATCATTGACTTCGATAACAATGCGTTTTTCCTCCAAACGGCTGACTATCTGTATATATCCGTCCTCAATAAGCTCGGTTTTAGCGTATTTGATAGCATTTTCGATTAGTGGCTGAAGCGAAAGTATGGGTACGTCAAAGTCAAAATATTCGATATCGAACAGCAGCCTCACCTTGTTTTTGAGCCGCATATTTTCCAGCTCGAAATAGTTGCCGATGTTCAAAAGCTCGTCTTCAAAGGGGATAAGGTCGCGCTTGTCCGACTCGATGTTGGAACGCAAATGCTTGCTGAAATAGTTTAGCGCGGTGTCGCCCTCTTCCAGACTTTCGTGATACATACTTTGAATGCTTGTGAGCGCGTTGAAAACAAAATGCGGCTTGATTTGCGCAAGCATTGCCGCGTGGCGCATATCGGTGTAGTCCTTTTCAAGCTGAATGCTTTTCATCGCGCCTACGGTATTTTGACGCATCCGGACAAAATAAATGATACTCATCATTATTGAGATAGTCGTAACAAGCATCCACGGCGGTTCAGAGCTGCTGAAGATCATAGCCGACCAAAAGTCCATCCCCTCGTAAATAAAAACGACCATCGAAAGCATCATAAAAAATGAATAAATAAAAGAAAACCTAACGCCTTTCTGCATTGACCGCAGAATCCTGTACAAAATTACCGCCATAACCGCCAGTAAAAGAACGAAAGGTATCACCTGCCAGAATGAACCCGTCATCAGATAGTAAACCAGAAATAACGCGCTAATCAAGGCTGCAAGGATATTGCGCGATCTTTTAGAAAAGTCCGTGACCTTTTCGCGCTGAAGATGGAATAAAAAAGAGAGCAGCATAAAACAGTTGCTGAAGATATTCAATATGTAAAACAAGATAGGCGGCGTCGGGCCTGTAAACCGGTTCAAAATAAAATAAATATTCTTAGAAAACAAATAATGCAGGAACACCGCAATCAAAAAAGCGACTGTCGTCCATTCCTTTTTTTCTCCGAACAGAGAAAACACCATGATAAGGTTGATGATAGTAAAGGAAATCGCTATCCCGGCAAAAAACAGCGGGAAGTTTTTATTAAAATATGACCTTGCAAATTTGATCCCGCTGCCCTGCATAGCGACGACTGGGCAGTCGTTCAGCCCGCCAAGGCCCGCGTTGCCTACCTCGACTACGATCAAAACGTCTTCGGTTTTTGTTGTGATGTATGTGTTCACGTTTTCGGGTTCATAAGAAATACGCGTTTCGGATTTGTCCTTAGACATTATTCCGTAGGTCGTTATCAACACGCCGTTGGCAAAAATACGGTACGGCGTGTCGCAGCCTGTTTCATGGATTTCAAGTTTCTGCCCCTTGCCTACGTTTTGCATTACCAGCGCGTAGGAGGCAAAGCCTTCGCGGGAAAGAGCCGCGCCGTTAAAGCGCATTCCCGTCCATCTTGACGGAACATAAATCAGTCCGTCCGGCTCATCCGTGATAAGATTGTCGGTAACGATCCATTTGTTATAGTAAAACTGCCAATCTCCGCGGAGCCTTTTGCCACCCTCTGCCGTTTCCAGATCGATACCGCTAAAATCATATACGCCGTTTTCCGCTTTGATGTTTTGGGGACGGATGCCGGTAAAATTATAACTGAATTCAAGCGTGTAAAGGATCCAATACACAAGAAAAAGCAGCAGCACAGTATAAAGCGCGATGCCAAAACCCTTCGATTTCAATATTTTTTTAAGCTTATCCGGCACTTTTATCATGTCTGCAAATTTTCCCCGTCATAATGCAAAAAATCTATTCAAAAATAATATTTAAACTATAACATATTTAATCAGCTTAAGTCAATCCGCAAAAACAGGGGTATGCTGTGCCGAAATTAACAACAAATATCCCCTTGCGAGACTTTTGGGGTTTTTTGCCGTAAAAAGGCATAAAAGAATGCGGCGGCAAATATATTTATACAGACGAATGTTATCGCAAGTATTTTGATATCGATAAACGTCTGATCAAATATTTAGGCGCAACTTTAAAAAAGAGGTGGCAAAACAGATGGATAATCCAAAACCCCCCGTACAGAAAAGGACTCATACCATAACTATAGAAAACCGCTCGAAAGCTTTTTTGACGGGCGTTAATAAAGTGATATCCTCAAACGAGTCCTCCCTGCTGCTAGAGACAAGCGAGGGCGGGCTAAGCGTTCAGGGCGCAAATTTAAAAATAAGCAAGTACGATATGGAAGCGGGCACGCTAAGCTTTGAGGGCAGCGTAAACGGCCTGAAATATTCGGCGGCAAAAGAGCCCGTACTTAAAAAGCTCTTCAGATGAAACAGCAGTTCCTACTGTTTTTAGCCGCTTTCGGGTTGGGGCTGGCGGCGTATGCCCTCTACGTTCTGCAGCGTCTGCTCGCAAAAAAGACTAAGCTTGCCCCGGTAACGGTAATCTTAGACTTTCTCTTTTGCGCGCTTGCCTTTACCGCTTTTTTGCTGCTAAGTATCTACCTTGCTTACGGTCAATTCTACCTCTTTATGGCGCTCGGCGCGCTTGCGGGATTTTTTGCCGCGTTCGCCGCAAGCACTATTTTGCGCGACCTTCTCTTAAAGCGCGTCGAAAAGAAAAAAGCGCGTCAAGAAAAGCTCAAAGAAAAACTGCTTAAAGCCACGGCTCAAAATACCGGGCAAAAATTTAAAGTCATTAAGGTTAGAAAACTGTAATATATTTTAAAAGGGGCTGTTCTCACGAGTTTTTTTCTCATAAGACAGTCCCTTTTAAAATTTTTATTGCATGCTTTCATCTGCGGCAGTATCAGTTTTCTGTCCGCTCTGAACATTGTATTCACCGAATGTCTGCAAAAAAACGATTTCGACCCACGGAGCCTTTTTCAACGTGGCAATAAGGCAGAGACCGTTGAACATAAAATTAAAAAAACCGAATACGAACAATAATGAAGGAATAACCAAAAATTTAAAAATATGCAGCGGGTATGCAAATAAAAGCAAAATGCATTTAACCACAGACGGCTGGTTTAATCCTAGTACCGTATCGATAAGCTGCAGCGGAACTTGAAAAGCGCGGATTAACAAGATATAAAAGGCCATAACTAAAAAAACGGGCAGTAAAACCGGCGCAAGAATAATGCCCAAAATAAGCGAAATCCCTCCGCCGCCGTATATCCGCTTAACGTTTTCAATAACTTTAATAAACTGCGCTTTTGTATTCATAGGCACCTCAACGATTTACTATGCTTAGATTCTAATATAAAAACACTTTATTGTCAATAGGCGCCCTTTCTTTAAGTTTTCTCAAACCGCAAAAAGAAGGGCAACTTTCATTTTTTATTCTCGAGGCGACCGGACTTGAATAGCGTAAAAAAGACCGCCAAAACTGACGGTCTTTTTACTTACTTTTTGGTCGAGGTGACCAGACTTGAACTGACGACCCCTTGGTCCCTAACCAAGTGCGCTACCAAACTGCGCTACACCTCGAAATTAAAAGCTATATCATTATACGATTTTAATGTGGGTTTGTCAACAAGTTAGCGGCAGATTTTAAAGTGCTTTTATTGCTGGGTTTATTGCTTTTATTGAGGGTTTTTACAGAGGTTTTAAAGGGTCAAAATTAGCTTTGCCTCTTTTTTGGCGCTGAAAAGGGCAGAAAAATCAATATAAGCTTACAAAAATCTATTTAAACGCTTTTTTTAATTCTGACCGCAAAAATGCTTGCTTGCAAGGGCATTTTTGCGCCACCGACAAAGGCGCATACCCCGCGCTCTAGCGTAAAAAGGCGCGCCAAAGGCGCGAGGTGCAGGATTTATCCTGCGGTATGAATACCCTTTATTATCTCGATAAGCTGCTCTAAAAAGACAGGCTTGCCGATATAGTCGTTCATACCCGACTCCAGTATCATCGCTACGTCGTCGGGCATAGTGTTGGCCGTCATCGCTACAATGGGTATGTTTTTATTGGCGTTTTCGAGGTTTCTGATAGCCTTTGCCGCGCTGCAGCCGTCCATTACGGGCATTTGTATATCCATAAAGACGAGGCCGTAATAGCCCGGCTCCGAATTTTGCACCATTTCTACGGCCTGTTTGCCGTTTTCAGCCTCGTCCGCGGTAATACCGATATCTAAGAGCAGCTCGGACGCGATTATGCGGTTTATTTCAACGTCGTCAACAAGAAGTACGCGCAAGTTTGAAAAATCATCCTGCTGCTGCGGCGCGCTCTGAGCCTCCTGAACGGGCGCGCAGTCTTTAGCGATATCAAATTTCATCGTGAAAAAGAACTTGCTGCCTTTTGCGGGTTCGCTTTCGACCCAAATCTCACCGCCTGAAAGCTCCACTATTTTTTTAGCAATGCTCAAGCCCAGCCCCGCCCCGCCGTACTGGCGCGTGATACTGTCGTCACCCTGCTCAAACGGACGGAACAGCTTCTTCATTTTTTCAGGCGGTATGCCCACGCCCGTATCTTCTACGCAAAAAAGGTAGGAGGCAACGCCGCCCTCTTCCCCGGTTTCCTTGACGGTGAGCGACACTTTGCCGCCGCCGGACGTAAATTTGAGCGCGTTATCGGCAAGCGCAAGCATGACCTGCTCCAATCGCGGCCTGTCGGCAAAAACAACGTCGTGGACAATACCGTCCAGATTTACAGAGTGCCCTAAATTTTTCTTGTCCATTGCGACGCCTACGACCATATCCACCGATTCAATGGACTGGGTAAGGCTGAACTTTTCGGGTTTTAAAACCATTCTGCCGTCCTCGATAAGCGATAAATCGAGAACGTTATTGATTATGTTCATTAAAACCGACGCCGCCTGGTTTATCTTCACTATCGACTCAAAAAGTTCGGGCGCGCCGTCGCTGTTTTTCGCAAGCTGGGAAATACCGATGATAGCGTTCATAGGCGTCTTGATCTCGTGGCTCATATTCATTAAGAAATGGCTTTTCAGGCTGTTTGCTTCACGTTCCTTTTCCGCCGCATTTTGCAGCATTTTTTCTCTCGCCCTTTCTTCTCTTAAGTCGCGGTGAGTGATGACAAGGCATTCCTTTCCGCCGTAAATAATTTTTTTGAAGTATACGATCGCGGCAAAACGCTCGCCCTCATAGGTTTCAAATTCCCATTCCTTAGAAAAAATACCGTCCGTTGTCATTGCTTTATTGATCAGATCCGTCATCGGCTTTACAGTAAGCACGCTTTTATTGTTCCATCTCAAGTTGTCAAGGTTTAGCATTTCGGGAATGGCGAAAAGCTTGCGCCAGGAAGTATTGACGTATATAAAGCTCTTATCCTCCGGGGATAGCAAAGCAATCGGCAAAGGCGTGCTGCCGATAAGCTCCTGAAGGTCGAAATATGCGCGGTTGAGCGCGTCCTTTTGCTGTTCAAGCTGCTCAATATCTACGCCCCAAAAAACGATCGCTTCCTTTTTGTTCCATTCCGTCATGGCGATATTGAACAAAAACCTTGCATATTCCCCGTTCTTTTTAGTAATAGGCCAGTAAATGTTATCCACAAAACCTTTTTTGCGGCATTCGTCGATATAGTAAAAATAGCGGCTGGTGTCGGCATATTTAGTGGAGTTTTTCTGCCCCTCCGCAGTCCCGACGTTTGTTTTATAATATCTGTTGCTTTCGACTACTACGTCGTCCACAAGCAGCGAATAGGCGATCGGCGCGGTTTCAAGGATGGTTTGCAGATGGTTTGTGACGGCCGTTACCCGCTCGTTTGAGTGCCTCATCTCCTCGCGCGCCGCCTCCAGCTTGAAGTTCCGGCGCCTTAACAAAACAAGGAAAACTATCATAAGGATGACGATGATGCCGAGTGCGGAAAGGCCTATTACCGCGCTGTAAAAGAAAACTGGATCCGCCTCGCGGATAGAAACTCTGTCGTTAAGCAATGCCGCGCCTTTGGGGAGCTTGTTTTTGCTTATGCCGAACTGCTTCATAATATTACGGTCGAAAACAAAACGGCTGTCTGAAGCGCGTTCAATTAAAGTGAAGCTTTCCATATCCCCTGAACGCAAAATCCGGACCGCTATTTCGGCGGCGGCCTCTGCGTGTTTGACGGAATCTAAGTATTTCCCGCCGATTTGGCCGTAGCCCTTCGACGTATCTAAAAGCCCGAAAACGGGTACGGGGGACGCCTCGTACAACGCGCTCTGAAACAGCGGCTGCGGGCTGAAAAAACTGTCGGAGTCCAGATAGTACGAGCCGCACAAAACAAGCGTATCGGAATTAAGGGCGGCAACCTCCTTTAAAAGCCCGTCAACGGAATCGCTGCCGTTGTAGGTAATTTTGAGTTCCTTATTGAACTCTGACAGTTGCCGTTCGATCTCGCTTTTCCATTTTCTGCCCGAAAGAGTGTGGTCGTTGATGACGTAAATTTCTTTGGTTTTCGGAAACAATTTCAGCATTTGTTCAACCGTTTCGGCCGCCGAAACCGTTTCAATAACGCCCTGAAAATTGTTGTATCTTTCAAAGTTCTGCCTTATTAGCTGAGCATTGTCGTTTATCCCGCAAAAAATGACCGGAACGTCGTTTGACAAAATAGAATTGTAGTTGCACATAAGAAAGTTCATAGCCTCGTCGTCCGAAACTATGACGGCGTCGGGCGGCGTATTGATAAAGTCTACGGCCATAGCGGAAAGAGCGGTCAGCTCCTGCAGCGCGGCGTCGGTATTTCGGAAAGAATTTAAGGCGATGTTGTGGTACATTATGTCGCCGTGGCGGTCTAAAACGTTTCCTATGCCTTTTACAAGGTTTTGCTCCCACGGCACTTCTGATGAAAATGACGAAAGGTAGAACACGCTTTTTTCCTCGCGCTCCTGCAGCGGTTTCATTTCTTTTATGCGGTCCAAAGACCCGTCCGCCTTCATTTTATCAAGCTCAAAGGCAACAGGCGCAACCCACTCGGCGTGCTTTTTATTAAGATAAATATGGCAGGGAAGCGAAGCGGTTAACCCCGCAAAACTAAAACCTGCGGGCATAACAAGCTTGTCCGCAGCCTTTGCGGAGGTGTCGGTGATGACTATAACGTCGCATTCGCCTTTTTCTAGCGACTCGTACAATATAGACATACTCGGCTTTTTGATGTGCGCGGCGATATCGCCGGGAAGCGCGCTTTCAATAAACGTCTTGCCCGTAAGCGTGCCGACCTTTTTGCCGCTGAAATCCTGCCACTCTTCGTACTGCGCCGAATCTCCGGAAACTGTAAGCGCGTAAAAACTTGTAACTGCCGTCTCGACCGGAACCGCTATAAGCTCGTCGTATGAAGCGGCAACAATTTCAGACTGGCTGCATATACCGTCGTAAATGCCCGCGTCGGCTCCGCTTAAGGCGGTATTCATATCCTCTCTTGCGACGGAAACCTCTATTCCTAAACGGCTAAAAACCTCGCGCACAAGACGGTCGGTATAAACATTTGTGTCGATTGCGTTTGAAAACCTGAGCCGCACCGTTTCTTCGGCGGAGGCGGCATAAGGATAAAAAGCCGGAACAAACGCAGTCAGCGCCAGTACAGCCAATAAAGCAAAATAAAGCTTTAATGAACGACGAACAGATATTTTTTTGGACATTTTTCGCTGCCTTTAACCGGTTTTAAAACCGGTTTTAACAAGACTGTGATTTTAGGGCGCTATTTAAAGCCTTATGACCAGCTTTAGGCGGGCAGATTTTTGTATTAGAAAAAAATTGCTTATTAGAGCCACTGTTATAGCACCGCCATGTGCAAGAAAAGAAGGCGTTTAATAGAAAAAAGACATAGCTTAAAATTAATTGGAATTTTTTCACAGCCCTCTTAAACAATTATATCATATCTTTTTCTTGTATTGTACAAATAATTTTATATTTTTTGCCTATTTTTATTCTTTTCCCTTAAAGAAATTTCTTAAACAATTAATATATTTTTGTTTTTTTCGTAAGCGGGAGTAATAGAAGTTTATTTAAAAAAGCATTTGGATGTTTTAAAACAGAGCCAAATGCCTTTTTTTCAGCTGTGCAGATTACGATAGCTTTGAGGCGCAACACAAGGGGGCGGCAGATTGGGGAAAAACTCTAATAAAAGCGGTATAAAATAACCCGCACTAAGTTGCAAAAATTGACCAAAAATGGTATAATAAGAGTATCAAATTGGGATGGTTTTTATGGAACATTTAGCGGGAAAA
>JAVBKW010000043.1:0-35301 GCA_031553855.1 Eubacteriales bacterium
CGCTGAAAAACAGCGGTTTTGGTGGCACCCCCGACAGGAATCGAACCTGTAATTGTCCCTTAGGAGGGGACTGTTATATCCATTTAACTACGGAGGCAAATTCGATTTCGGGTGTATTTTTGGCTGATGCCGCAAAATCAAGAAAATGCGCTTCGGGTGTACTGCGGGTGTATTGGCGAATATTCAGTTGTCAAGTTTACTCTATTTTACCTCAAAATCGCCACTTTTTCAAGGTTTTTTAGCACTTTTTAGCCTCTTTTCTTGGATAGACTTACACCTTAGGAGGGGCTCGTAATATCCACTTTACTACGGAAGCAATCAAACAAAAATATATAAAAATAAAAGTTTTAAGCGTTTTCTATGGAAGATACTATGGATAAGATTTTTGAAAGAGTAAAAAACGAACAAAAAACAGGCAAAAACAGCGGAATTAAAGCAGATTTGAAGTAACGAGAAGCAATATACCATAGTCTTAGGAGGGGGCCGTTATATCCATTTAACTACGCACGCAAGTATTTTAGTTTTGGGTCTTTTTTTACAGGGCAAGGAATAGACGTTGCAAGGAACCGGATACTCTGAAAAAGTGTGATAAATGCAAAACGGGTTTTTCAATGCTTTGTAACTGCAAACGGATTTTGACCGTTTTTGCAATAACTTATTATGCAGCTATCTTTAAGATAACACGGTTAAGCACAAAAGCGATTATAGCATTTTTCATATATATAGTCAATTAAAAGCAGTATTTTTAAAAAAAATGTTAATTGAAAAGTCCGGAAAAGCCGGTGCGGCGGTTGAAGATTTATAAGTGAAAAGACTAATGTAACGATATTTGGTTGAATATTAGTTGTAATTAAAAAGGCCGTTGCGGCCGGTGAGAAAAATAAATGTTATCGGGGTTTAGTTCCGGCCGAACCTCAGCGGCGGGCGGCGTTTGTGTTCGGAGCGGGAAATTAGCGCGTCGGCTTTTTCCTTGACATCCTTTGGCGCAGAGCCGGTAGTAAGGTAGGAATCGAGCTGGGCATACGTCAGCCCCATTTCCTTTTCGTCGGTCTGATCTTCCTTTAGGGCGGCGCTAGGAGCCTTGTCTATTATAGATGCGGGCGCATTTAAAAAGCGCAGAAATTCAAAAACTTCCGTTGCGGTAAGGTCGGCGACGGGATTGATATCGTAGGCGCCGTCGCCCCATTTTGTGAAATAGCCGACCGCATATTCGCTTGCATTTCCGGTTCCGGCGACGAGCGCGTTTTTTGAGGCGGCAGCAGCGTAGAGAGCCGTCATTCTCAGGCGCGGAGCGATATTGATTTTCGCGTTATCGGAAAGGAGCAAATTGCCGGAGAAGGAATCTATAAGGTCGTCCTTGACGCGCGTGAGATCTAGAACGAGCATCTCTATATCGTATTTCTTTGCAAGCAGCTCGGCGTCGGACATATCTGACGTGAAGTTTTGCTTTACGCCGCACGGCATCGCGATACAAAAGGTTTTTTGGCAGGCTTTTTTACAAAGGATGCCGGCAAGCGCGCTGTCTTTTCCGCCGGAATTGCCAAAAACGAGCGCGTCCGCTCCCGCGTTTTTCAGGCACTCTTTTATAAACGCAACCCTTTTCTCTGTTTCAACCGCAAAGTCTCTTTTCATACAACTGCAAGTCTCCCGCATTTCTTTTCTCTATTATTTTACCGCAAATAAGCGAAAAATACAATTGTTTGAACGGATAAATACCGCCGTTTTACAATCCTTCCGGCAGCATTTTGGTAATTTTACAATAACTCTTTCAAAATTGTAATTTCGTTTTGTTGCCCGTAATAAATTTTAGGTTGCCGACCCTGTCTTTGATTGCCGGCAAAATAACGGCGTTCGCCCTTAAATCGTCGTGGTCGGTAATTGAAAAAACTCTTACTCCCGCTTTTTCGACCTTTTCAAGAAGCTCAAGCGGGCTGTCCGACCCGTCGCTCATATACGTATGCAAATGTAAATCCGTCATAGGGCCATTATAGCGCATTAAAGGCCTTTAGTAAATATTATCCTGCAAGAAGCACAAAAAATAATAGTGCAGAATAGACGCGTAAAAGTGCTGAATAATCAAAAAATATTGACTGCGTTCTTACTGAAATATATAATATAATTAAGATAATTAATTTTCGCGAAAAGGATTTATATGAAAATCAGACTCATTTGTACTGAAAAAAATCGGTCTTTATATGAAAAAATGCTTATTGACGGCGGATTTACTATTGCAGAGGATAGTAATATTTCGTTTATTGAGGACAATATCGTCACCGAATATTTGATCGGCCGATCAAATAATGATGATGTTATGGTCTATTTAGATGACATTCTTCTTATAGAAAGTTATGGCCGCGATATTATCGCCCGCACAAAAACGGGGGCCTTTAAACTCAAATACACATTAGAAGATTTGGAAAATTTATTGAGGCCTGCCGGTTTTATCCGTATAAGCCAGTCTGCAATATTACAAAAGTCCTCTATCGAAAAAATCAGCCACGGGTTAAGCATGCGGTTCCATTTAACGCTGCGCTCCGGAATCAAAGCGGATGTTACAAGAAGTTATTACTATGTGTTTAAGAATTTCATAGGTCTATAAGGGAGAATTAAATTATGCTGAATTTTGCATATATGTATATAATCGGAGCGTTGATAGTTTTAGGCGCAGGAATTTACATTTTATTTGTTTTATTAAATAAACGATACTTAAATCGCAGGCTTAAAGGCGAAGGCAAAACCAGAAATATGCCGCAGCCGCTGACTATAATACTAAGCGTGATTATTGCGGTCAGCGTAGCAATAAATGCCGCGCTTATATGCCAGCTGATCTTAACAAACCGTGAAAACGATAAAGAATATGACGAGCTTACCCAATCCACTCATCCGCGCACGTCGATCACCGTAGATGATCTGACAAAATATCCTCATTACGCTGTATTTCGCGACGCCATTCTAAGCAATACCTTAGCCGGATATACGATAACAACGGAGTCTGACGGCGGTTTTGAATGCTACAAGGCATTTTTATCTGACGAACACTCGCTTATTGAAAGCGTTTCGCTTATGCCGCAGTATTTTGTCTATATCCGGTACACAGATACTATCCTGGACAGCTTTCAGATGCAGCGAAGGAATCTTTTTAGCGAAGACGGGACCGGCTATGACAGCATAGGAAAATTTAAACCCGAGCTGCTTTTAATCGGGAATGATCTAATGCCGAATATGTATTGGGCAATACAAACAATTGTAAAAAACGAACCTTTTTCAGCAGAAACAAAGAAAAACTGGAACGAATTGCCCGTGTTTGCTCAATCGTATTTTGTAATAACAAATACTATTTAACGGCAGTTATAATAAAAAAGATATTATGACGTTTTCTGCTTTTAGTTTTTCTGCTAAACGGTACTAAAAAAACGCTTCAATAAATTCGATTAAATCGTTAGTTTAAGGGCTGAATAGTGATCATCTTGCTTTCAAAAATTGAATTAGAGTATTCGATTGCTTCAGGTTTTCCGTTGTCGCCCATAACGATAGCATATACTGTTGTGCCTTCGCTGGTAACTTGCGCATAACGGTATTTACTGCTGCTCGTTTCAACAAAATTGCTTAACAACAATTCGCATTCAGCTATTTCCAGTGTTGTATCTTCATCAAACATATACTCAGAATTACGGATGTAATACAGTTCCCATTTTCCCGTGTTTTGATTTCGGCCGGTCCATACTCGATATTCTGCCGAGTAAAAATCCTCTATGTTATAAAGATTATCGAGATATGTCAGCTCCCCGTAAGTCTCATGTGTATAAGTAGGCAATCCTTTGGTTGAAACTTCCAAAACCCGCTTATCCACACAATCGATCCCGATTGTAAATTTGTCTGCGCCTTTGGCAAGAGTCCCGTTATAATAATATACCCCGTCTATCATGTAACCGCTATCGCCTCGAATAGAATCAAAAGCGTCATTTCGGGAAACAGCCTTCTCCTCTCCGTCGATCATTACAGCCGCATAACCCGAATAAACAGCTTGCGGTATTATATCTGAGGATTTAAGGTAGACTTTTCCGTTAGAGGCAAGCTTATATTTATTGTTTTCACCATCCATATATCCGTTGCCGTTATAGTAAATAATATGTTTTTGCTCATTTACCTCTTCTACGCCTGAGTTAGCTACATATACCCATCCATAAATATCTTTAACCGCATGTTCAACTTTAAAATCCTTGTTAGGCAACAGATCCTTAAGCTCAAGCTCCCCGTTTGCGTTTATCGAAACATCATACCATATTTTATCTTCACAATTGCAGGCATTGCCGCAATTTTTCTGACAAACATGCAAAAAACCATCATTTATATCGCTGCCGTTATAATTCTGCGCAGTATGAAAGCTTCCTGATGAACCGGTAATTTCTTCTGTCGAAAATATTTTACCGGTGGAGTTATGCACTAAATAACTATTAATAACGTCGTTGTTCTGATATGAATAATTATCATTGATATTAACTTTTAAACGATTGTAAATCACCGTTCCGTTATAGGTCCATTGCGATGCATCGGGTTGAGTTTCACGCCAATAAGAAGAAATATAGGAAACGGCAGTAAAATCGCCAAATACACTCATTTTATATATTTCAAGCTCATACTCATCTATAGTCTTTGCCGGATCATCATCAGTTTCGTCTTCCGACAAAACAACTTCTTCTATATTTTCACTTTCATCAACCTTAACAAAAACAATGCTTTCATCATTCTTTTTCTTCGTAGATAAGGCGTTTTCATTTTCATCCTGTTCATTAGAAACATTCAAAGTATCACTTGCAAATGCATTCCTTTTTTGACTTGTCTCATTAACTAACTCCGCATACGTAGTAAGGGCAAGTTTTTTTGCTCCGTTTAAATTCATAGTAAAATTAGATAATGTTGTCGAGATTATCGGAGTTGCATCATCATTTTTCCCAAGGCAGGCGCTTAAACTGAAAATGAAAAGGACCGTTATTAACAGTATAAAAACCTTGCTGATTTTTTTCATAATACTAATCTCCCGCTTTATTTTATACATTACATTATACACTATATAATCTGTTTTTGCAATAATTTCCTGAACTTTAAGTTTTTCCATTTTAAATTTAGTCAAATTACAACTGCTTTTAAAAGCCATTTTTTGGCAAGTCACCACCTACCCGCACAAAAAAACACATACCCACCCGATTATTAGGACGGATATGTGTTGTGGTGCGGAGGATGGGACTTGAACCCACACGAGAATTAACCACAGGCGTCTGAAACCTGCGCGTCTGCCATTCCGCCACCTCCGCTTAGAGGCTTTTAGATTAAAGGAATTAACGTTTTTGCGGTAAATTCCTAATGTAAAAAGACTATTTTTAGACGCTTTTTTATACTATAGGAATCATCGTTTCACGATAAGCGCGAAAATCGCGCCTTGCCGTTTTGCGGCAAATTCCTGCCGTGCAAAAAAAGCGGCGCGTATCGCGCCAGTCGCTAACGCGGCAAAATGCCAAAGGCATTTTAGACGCTTTTTTATTATATAGTAAAGATTATTAAATGTCAAATGCTTAAGGCTTCAAGTTTTCTTAAACAAAAAATAAAATTGCGGGTAAAACTGCGGAGTTATAAAAAACTGATTTGTCTACCGCAAAACTCCCGCAAGCGGACAGCCGATTGCGGTAAAAGCGGATTTTTAGTTTTTTGTTATTTGCAAGAGGGTATTACTATAGTGAAACAGTTTACAATTAGTTATAAGCATTCGGTTGAATTTTTGATGCCAGCCTCGCAAAAAAGGTTATTTTATAAAACGGTTCTTTTTGCGGGAATGACCCAAAAAAGGCTTCCGAATGCTTAACTAATTATAAACTGTTTAGCTATAATATAGTGCCTGATATTAACATTCAAGCCTTAATAAGCTCTTCTTTAAGCTTTGAGGTTCCTTCGCTGTTTTTCTTCGGAGTCCTCTAGCGTATCTTCGTTAAGGGAAACGGAATCGTTAAGAGAATCGTCTTGAGCGGCGGCGGTCTCTTCGTCCGATTCAAAGGCGGGATTTTCTGAGCTTTGCGCTTTTCCGATAGCGCTCAGCGCATCCTCGGCTTTCTTAGCGGCCTGCTTTGCCTCTTCCTCTTTGGCGGCGGCCAGCCTTTCCTCTTCCAGCTTAAGCGCCTCTTGCTCGGCTTTTTGAACGTCGGGAGCGTAGGCAGACTGCATATTGACTATTTTAAAGTCTATCGTACTGAATTTTAAGCCCAGAATATTTTTAAAACTGTCGGCTAAAACAAAACGGAGCTTGTCGGTGCAAAACTCGGCGTTGTCGACCTTTAAAGCTATGACCGCTTTCATTTTAAAGCCCAGCTTATCGTCGGGACGGATCTGAACGCCTTTAAGCTTTACGCCCTCTACAAGCTTTGCGCTCTGTTTAGCGGTTTTACGCACGACCCTGCCGACTGCGCGGACGGTGTTGTCGTGAGTTGAATACAGTAAAATATTTTTGAGCGCGTTGTTTTCTGAAAAGTGCATATACACCATATACAGCGACAACCCCAAATAAACGGCAGCCATCACGATGACGATGACGACCACAAACCGGTTGTTTTCCAGCCACGCGTCGTTGATTTTTATAACGCCGGTGAGCATGAAAATATTCGTCAGAACGAATATAAACGTTATACAAATTTGCGCTATCAGCGCGACTTTTTCGGCTATTTTTTTCATTTTATCGATCTCCTTTTAAAAACACATTTTGGATATTTTATATTATTTACAAATGAATGTCATTTAATCCTTTAGCCTGCTATCGGCTTTTTGCCGACGCATAATTTACTAGAAAAGAAGGCGCGCCGGGAGTGACGCAACAGTTGGTTTTGACGCCGACCGAGCGTATATTTAATACGTTAAAGAGGCGCAAAAATAAGCGTAGCGGTAAGAGTGGCGATGAATTCTTTTCTAGTTTAGCGCATGCCGCCGTTGACGCCGAGAACTTGTCCGCTAATATAGGAACTGCTGCGCTGTGCCAAAAACAATATCGCCGCCGCCGTTTCCTCGCTCGTGCCTATGCGCCCGGCGGGTATGGATTCGATAAAGGCGTTTTTCTCTTCCTTGCTTAAGCGGGCGTTCATATCCGTATCTATAAGCCCCGGAGCTACCGCGTTCACTGTTACGCCGCTGATGCAAAGCTCCTTACTCAAAGCCTTTGTGAAGCCTATTACCGCCGCTTTTGCTGCCGAGTAGAGCGTTTCCATACACGCGCCGTCCTGCCCCCAGACGGAGGAAACGTTTATCACGCGCCCAAAAGCTTGACGCACCATATCGGGGCAAAAGACCGAGCAAACGTTGAACACGCTTTTAAGGTCTTGACTTATTACTTCGTCAAAATCCTTTTCGGTTTCGTCCAAAAACATTTTATAATGGCTGATACCTGCGTTATTGACTATAGTATCTACAAAGCCGAAATGCTTTTTAAGCGTTTCATACATTTTGCGAACCTGCTGCATATCTGAAACGTCGCACTGGATTTTGAGCGCGTTTATCTGATTATCCAAAAGCTCTTTTAAAACTTCTTCCGCCGCTTCTTCGGAGTTTTTATAGCAGAAAGCGACGTTATAACCGTTTTGCGCAAAAGCCCTGACGGCCGCTTTACCTATTCCCCTTGAGCCGCCCGTTATCAAAACGGTTCTTTTTCTTTGCATTTTATCCATAATTTAAAAATTATCCGGCAGGTCGTTTTCAAAAAGTATCGCTTTTTTGCCCGTATATACGGACGTCTTTTCGACGGCGTCCGACAGCTTTTCGACTACAAAAATATTTTTTTCTTCCATTCCGCCCGCTATCGCGCCGTTTTTTAAATCCTTAGAGTTGAAACCCGTAAAAAAGGCGACGTCTGCGTATTTAGCGGTTTGTTGTCCTAGCTCAAAGTTTAACTGAGGCTGTTTTTCGCCCTGCTCGACAAGCCCCGGAGTGATGATGATTTTCGTTCCTTCAAGCTTACTCAAAACTTCCAAAGCGTTTTTCGCGCCCGCAAGGTTTGAATTATAGGCGTCGTCCAGCACAACTGTGTCGCCGCGGCAGATAAGCTCAAGACGGTGCGGAACGGGCTCGATTTCGCTGCAAGCCGCCGCAATATCCTCTGCCGTTACTCCTAAATCTAACGCGGCCAAAGCGCACAGGCAGATAAGGCCGGGGATATGCGCGCCTAAAAGCTTCGTGGTTATGCTTATTTTTTGGCCCAAAAGGGTCATATCAAACGACGTACCCTCCAAAGAGATATTAACGCCGCTGTAATAGGCGTCGCCCCCCTCCCCGCTTAAGTACTTTTTGCAAACGCATTTGTCGTACATTTGCTGAATAATTCCGTTCTCGTCTGCGTTGAAAAAAGCAACTCCGTCTTTGCCCAGCGACTCGATAAGCTCATACTTTGCGCTTATGATATTATCTAAGGATTTAAAGGTTTCAAGATGCTGCTCGCCTATCGACGTGATAAGCCCGGCCGACGGCTCGATAAAATCGCAAAGCTCTTTAATATCTCCTATGTTTTTTGCGCCCATTTCGGCTATAAAAACATTTGTGCCTTTTTCAAAACCGCCGTTTATAAATTTTGCAAGCCCTATCGGCGTGTTGAAGCTGGAGGGGCTGGATGCGACGGTATACTTTTTTTCCAGTATTTTTGAAAGTATGTTTTTTGCGGTAGTCTTGCCAAAGCTCCCGGTGATACCTATTTTAATAAGGCCGTCATATTTAGTAAGCGCGGCCTTAGCTTCTTTGATATAGCCTTTATTTATAGCCTTTTCGACAGGCTGCATTATGATATGGCTCAAAATAACGATGAAAGGAACTAAAAACATTCCTATTGCCATAAGCGAATAATCCGCCTCAAACAGAGGTACAAGGAATGTGAGCGCGTAAGTGAGGGCGGCGTTTAAAACAAAAAATACTGCCAGACAGCGTATGACCCTGCGCGTAAAAACAAGAGGCGTTTTTTTCTGCTCGGCTGCCGTTAAATAAATGAACATCCCGCCGAACAAAAAATAGAACACAAACCCTAGATACCGCCAGCCGTCAGTTTTGGAAAAGCAGCCTAAAAACACGAACATTCCTATAAAGGAAAGGAACGCGGCCGCAAAATAACGAAGTAAATAATCGCAGCCCGTCATTTTAAACCAAGCGACGACCGACTTTGTTTTGTAGCCGGAAAGCTGATATATCTGAAAAATTTTATAGGACGCTAAAAAAGTTATGACCGAGGAAAATATAAGTATTAATATTTCGTATATATCCATAAATTTTACTCCTGATTTTAAGGCCGGAAAAATGCGTCGATTATAATATTAGTTTCATCGCTTCTGTCTAAAAAAGAAAAGTGCCCCGCGTTTTCGAGTATGACAAGGCCGCTGTCCGATATGAGCTTATTCATCTTTTGAGCCATATACAGCGGAGTGTCTTTGTCGTCCCGCCCCCAGATAAGCAGCGACGGAGCTTTTATTTGCGGCATAAGGTATTCAAGGTTTTCGTTGACTACCCGCACAAAAACGCCTTTCATACTCTGGGGCAGGCTGCGGTAATCGGCCGAACCCGCATTGGAGGTTTTAAGCCTGAGCAGTTTTTTGATTTTGTATTTTAAAACCTTGAATTTGTATTTAAGGCCTCTTTTGGGCTTAACGCCCGCCGCGTCTATTAATATAAGCCTGCTCACAAACTCAGGGTAGCTTGCCGCCAGTATTATTGCGATACGCCCGCCGAAGCTATGGCCTAAAAGCGCCGCAGTATTTATGCCGAGAGCTTTTAAAAACTTATACGTTAAATGCGCGTAATCGTACACCGAGTAGTGCGGCGGCGGCGGCTCGCTTTTACCGAAATACGGAAAGTCGAATACGACCGCGTTTCTGCCGCTTTGGACGGCGTTATTGTAAAGCGTTCTCATAACGTCGCTGTTTGCGCCCCATCCGTGAAGTATTACTAACTCTTCTCCCTCGCCCTCGTTTCTTTCGTAAAAAATTTTAATCCCCTCTACGGTTATTTCCATTTTTTACATTCCTTACAATTTAGCTGAACTTTTAAAACTTAAAACCTGTCTTATTCTTGACATAATGATTTTTGCATTATCAGCGCATCCCCGCTTTTATAATAGTTTTTGCGGACGCGCACGGTTTTGTAGCCGGACTTTTCATACAGGGATATGGCGGCGGCATTTTCAGAGTTGACTTCAAGCTCGATAAACCGGCAGTTTTCGCTTTTGCAATATTCGTGCGCGGCATTTAAAAGCGCGGTCGCAACGCCTTTTGAGCGAAAAGAGGCGCGCGTTGCGATATTGAGAAACTCCGCCTCGCTAAAAACCGTTTTTACTCCGCAATATCCGGCAACCTCTCCGTCCGACTCGAAAACAAAAAACTTATATCCGCGCTCGCTAAAGCTGTTTTCTATCATCTCTTTCGTCCAGGCGCATTCGATATACTGTTTTTCCATTTCCGCGATACTGCCCGCGTCTTTTAAATCGGCAAATCTTACCATTTTTCTTAGCCTCTATTTTAATTCCGTTTCGGCCTGCGAGAGGCGTATATAGAGCGGGGTTACGCAGGAGTAATGGACGCCGCCGTTTTTCTTATAGTTTTCTTCAACCGCTTTTGTGAGTGCGTTCGCACCGGGCGTTGCAACTATGCAGCCGCTGAAAATATCCTTGACGTTTTGCTCGCAGACCACCTTAACGTTCTCTCCCGCCGCTTTAACGTATTCGGGCGTTTCGTGCGCCTTTAAGCAAACAGGTGCGTCTTTTATTAAGCCGTCCGTATAAACCGCCGCGTAGATAAAACCGTTGCCCGCGTCGGAAAAGCAAACTGTTGTGCCGCCGCCCATATAGTTATATGCCAAAACGTCGCAATTGGTGAAACAAACCGTCTTTAAATCTATCGCCTGGCAAAAGGCGCGCGCCGTAGTCACGCCGATACGGATACCGGTAAAGGATCCGGGGCCTATACAGCAGGCGATAAAATCGGCGTTTTTCAGCTCTAAGGAGGCTTGGTTCAACGCCGAATCCACAAGCGATAAAAGAGTTTCACTCGCCTTTCTATTCTGGCACTCATAGAGATAGCAAACCTTTTGGCCGTTGACGGCGGCAACTTCCACAAAAGCGCCCGCCGTATTTATAGCTAAATATTTCAATTAAAACTCTAAATGTTTAACGTTTTTGTCTTTAGAATAGCGGTACAACACAATTTTGCTGCCCTTTATTTCCACCGTCTGGGCGCCGAGCTTTTCCGATATTATCGCGGCGGCCTCGCTTGCAGAAACGGGACTGTTGCGCAGAACGCTGATTTTTATCAGTTCGCGCTTATTTAAAACTTCCTCCAGCCCCTCGAGCTGATTAGGGGTTATATCGCCCTTTCCTATCTGGAAAACGGGGTCTAAAACGCTTGCCAGCGCGCGCAGCGCCGCTCTTTGCTTGCTTGTCATCCTATTTCTATCTCCCTCGTTGTTTCATCAACATACTTTATGCTCACCCTAGCAGCGTCTTTGGGCAGGATATCGTAAATATTTTCAAACCATTCTATCACGCAGACGGTGTTTTTTTCGCCGATATTCTCCGCAACCCCCGCAAACACCGCTTCCTCTCCGTTTTTGAGGCGGTAAGCGTCGAAGTGACAAAGCCTTAATCTGCCTTGATATTCGTTCATGATAGTGAAAGTGGGACTTAGAACGTCCTCACTTATTTTTAAAGCTTTAGCGACTCCTTTTGTAAAAGTCGTTTTGCCCGCGCCCAAATCGCCCTCAAGCAGCACTACGGCGCCGCCTTTGAGAGCCTTGCCAAAATCAAACCCGGCCTTTACCGTTTCGTTTTTATTGCGGCATAAACATTTCATTATTAAAATTATACATTTATTGCCGCCATTTTGCAAGCGAATAAATGAAAAATAACTTTTACTGTGACTGCTTATCTTTTTTGCGCTCCTTGCTGAAAAGCGACTTTACAGAACGGCTGAGCCTTTTATAAACGAGCAGCGTTATCCCGGCGCTGATCAGTCCGCGCAGAAGGTTGAACGGAATAACTCCTAAGCAAAGGTAGTAGGCATAAAAATTATCCAGCGTTATGTTTTTGTATAAAGCCGCAAGCGAGGCGACAAGGTTATTGATGTCGCCGTTTAAAAAGGGCAGCAGCTTTACAAATAAGGGTATGAGTATAAAACGGTTGACGATTACGGCCATAAGCGTTGAAAAAAGCATACCTGCGCTCAAACCTATAAGCGCGCCCTTGAAATTGTGCTTAAACCTGTAAATAAGCGAGGACGGCAGCAAAAACGACAAGCCTATTATTAAATCGCCCAGCTCGCCAACGTAGAACGACGATGAGAACGGCAGCTTGATCGCGATTTTCAAGGCCAAAACTATAAGGCCGTGGAGCGGGCCGAACATAAAGCCGCACAAAAGGACCGGAAGATCGGAAAACTGAAACTCTAAAAAACCGGGGAAAATCACCGGCAGCTTGAACTGGAATATCGGCACGATGTACAGTACGCAGGCAAACGCCGTAAATACTGCCATCATAGTTATCGAACGCGTTGTAAAAAACGGCTGTTTTGCCTTTTTTTCTTTTGCCGGGATTTGGCCGGGAGTTTGAGTGTTTTCACTTTCCGCTAACCGGCTTTTATTTAATTCAGACATAATAAAACGCCCCTCTAAAAAAATTTTCAAAGGGACGCATAAAAATCGCGTTAAAAAATAAAACACTTTTTATTATACTTATTTCATCCGGACTCTTACCGTCGGCCGGGGAATTCCACCCCGTCGGGGACACTCTAAGTTAAGGAAACGATGGTTGCATCCGACCAAACTTAAAATATCCTTAGCAGACTTTTACTGCCGGTGGGGAATTGCGCCCCGCCCCTAAGTTGATATTATTATATCACTATCATTATATGAAAGCAAGTATTTTTTATGCTGCGCGAAACCTTTAGGCAAGGAGGATTTTATAGCTTAAGCAGCTTAAAAACTGCGGGCGCGCCGAGAGCCGCCCAGATTGCTATAAGGAAATATCTTAAAAAAGAGTGGAGCGCGGCAATATCTTCGGGCAAAACCAGCTTTAAGCCCTCTTTTATTCCTAAGGTTATGCCTAAGCCGATAACGACTTTTAAAACGTATTTCCACCATTTGCCGCTTTTTACTTCAAGCCGGACAAAACTTTTTTCTAAATAATAGCCGGTAGTAAATGCGGTGTACGCGCCTAAGACCTTTAAAACCTGCGGCATAGAGTTTGAAACCCCGCAAGCTAACAATATAATAAATACGATAATGCAAAGGGGCGCGGCTACGATAAAGATTTTGTCTTCTTTGTCTTTAAGCAGCTCAAAAAGAAAATTAAACAGCACGGCAAGCCCGATTCCGAGCGCGGCTCCGGCTAAAACGTCGGTCAGATAGTGCTGGGCCAAAAACATACGCGTCAGCATAACCGTGAGCGTGAGTAATATCCCGGTAATCAGCGCGGCCCGCTTATACTTACTTTTGCGCGCGGCGATATAGATTTGCGCGCTCATATTTGCAATACTGTTCGAGTGGCCGCTGGGGAATGAGTGGCCGCCGGTTTTTTCTCCTATCGAGGGAGTTCTGCCGGCAAACGCATCATAGGGGCGGGCGCGCTTAAAAATGCTCTTCAAGCCCTCCGTACAAACCGCGCTGACAAGATAAATGTTGACGAATTTATAAGCATAACGCTTGTTTATGCACCAATAAATAATTACCGCCGCAACAATAAAGAACAGCTCGTCGCCAAGGTAGGTCAAAGCCTGCATCAAAAAAGTAAGGAAAGGATTCGATAGAGATTGCAAAAACTCTATAAAACGAATTTCAAAGTCCATTATTTTTTGGCCCCGAAGTGCTTAACGTTCGTGCCGTCGGACCATAATCTTTGCAGGTCGTAGAACTTACGCGTTTCGTCAAGCTGGATATGGACGATAACGCTGCCGTAGTCTACCGCCGACCACGAGGGGTCGATATCGCGCCTTAGCGGCTCGATGCCGTAGTTTTTAGAAAGAGCCTCGTCGATATGGTCTGTTAGCGCGCGCACCGCCGTAGTTGACATAACAGACGCGATAACAAAATAATCGGCGATTATCGTCTTGTTTTCTAAATCTACAAGCACGATGTCCCTGCCCTTTTTATCGTCGATGAGCTGGGCGATAGTGTAGGCTAAGTCGTAGGGCTCAAGGTTTTTTGCCTTAACAAAGGCTTTTGGCGCGGCTGCGGACGGAGATTTATTCAGGCTTGCGGCTTTAAGCGCGTCCTTTTCGGCTTTTTTTGCCAGCTTCTCCGCTTCCTTTTCAAGCTTAAGCTCATTCGTTTTTTTGAACTTTTCGTACACCTCTAACGTGGGGTAATAGATTTCTTTACCCTCGGCCGTCAGATATTCGATCGAGTTTGCAAGCGCGGCTTCCATTCCAAGGTCGAGCGATATCTCGCATTCGCGCCTTATGGACTCAAGATTGTCGAACTTCCTGCCGTTTTCGATATAGTCGGCCAAAAACACGATTTTAGCCAGCTTATCCATCTTGAGCGAGCCTGTGGTATGTGATTCGATAGCCTTGATAACTGAGCTTTCTTTAATGGAGAAATATTTTTTTGCAATGACCCCGCTCACATACGCGTGCATAATTTCGGGCGGGAGCGACCTTGCTTTTGCGTCTAAGGTAAGGCCGTTATTTTTCATGATTTCTTCGTCCGCGTACTTTCCTATATCGTGAAGCAGGATAGTTTTGATTGTTTTAACAACGTCGACATCGTTTCTTTTGGCAAGCGCGATGCCCGCCTCGGCCGCTCTGAACGTATGGGCGCGGCGCTCTTCCTTTAAATTGAATTTATCAAAAGCGGCGACGATACCGTCGTAATCGGTGTAAAGCTTGTTGGCCTTGATATATTCAAAATTCTTCTCACCCAAAAGCGAGGAGTCGTTGAACGCTGCGGCAACGCGCGCAAGAGAGGAGGAAACGTCGGGCATTGTAAAATCCGCAAATTCTATTTCCACGCCCTTTTTCTTAAGCTTTGCAAGCAGAGCCTTGTCCGGACGGAAGTTTTTGCGCTTTACGACATAAAAAGAGGTAAGCTTTTTAAGCTCCTTAAAATCGCGCCATTTATCCAGCTTTTTCAAGTTATCTGAGCCTATTACAAAATACAGCCCCGCGCCCTTGTTTTTTGAGGCAACCTTGCGGATAGTATCGATAGTGTAGCTGATATCGTTTTTGCTGATCTCGGTATCCGATATTTCGACGCCCGCAAAATCCCCGAACGCATTTTCAAGCATTGCCATCCTGTGTTTACTATCCGCCGCCGCTCCGCGCGTTTTGAACGGAGAAATGAAACTGGGCATTATGATGACCTTATCAAACGCCTCATTCAGGTTCTTTACTATCTCGATGTGCGCGCTATGGACGGGATCGAAGCTCCCTCCAAACACTGCCACGTTCATTTTTTCTTTCTTTGCCACAAGCTTAGCTCCTTACAGATTTTTTCGTTTTGAAAGTGATTAGGATTTTTTAAGTACGCAGGCGCGTATATTTAAATACGCAACTTAGCCACTTTGACGGTTCGCAGGCCCGTATATGACCCCATATTTGGAACAGCTAATCGATAAAATCAAATTCGATGTCCAGTATACGTACGGTATCGCCGTCTTTTGCGCCCGCTTTTCTCAGCTCCTTTATGACGCCCTCGTCTTTTAGGCGTTTTTGGAAGTAGACGAAGCTGTCGGGGTTGTCTAAAATGACGTTACGGGCAAGCTCGTCTATCATACCGCCGCTAACGAGAAAGGCTCCGTCGTCAAAGCGCGTTACCTCATAGCTTTGAGTGTCGCGCTTTTCATATTTAAACGGCTCGAACTCTAAGGGCTTGACGGGCGGAAGAGTTTGGAGGGTTTTATAAACAAGCGCAATAAGCTCGTCCACGCCAAAACGCGTTGCCGCGCTTATTAAAACCGACGGCTTTCTTACGCGCTTTTTAAATTCCTTGATTTTTTCCTCGTCCGCGACATCGCTTTTGTTGAGCGCGATTATCTGGGGGAGCGAGGCAAGGCCCTTTGAATAGGTTTTTAATTCCTTATTTATATTGCGGTAGTCCTCGACCGGATCGCGCCCCTCGCACGCGCTGATATCTATGACGTGCACTATAAGCCGCGTTCTGTCGATATGGCGCAAAAATTCCGTTCCAAGGCCGACTCCCTGACTCGCCCCGTCGATAAGGCCGGGAATATCGGCGACGACAAAAGAATTGCCGTAATACTTGACTACGCCCAGATTTGGCGAAAGCGTGGTGAAATGATAGTTTGCGATTTTCGGTTTTGCCGCTGATATGACGGACAATAACGTAGACTTTCCTACGTTAGGATAGCCCACAAGACCCACGTCCGCAATAGTTTTAAGCTCTAAGAGTATGGCTTTTTCTTCGGTTTTTACGCCGGTCTGGGCAAAATGCGGCGCATGGCGGCGCGACGATTTAAAGCGGGAATTGCCTTTGCCGCCGTTTCCGCCCTCTAAAACTATTACGCTGTCGCCGTCGTTGAATAAGTCCGCTATTATGCCGCCCGTTTCAAAATCGCGCACGATAGTGCCGCAGGGAACTCTGATGAGCATATCGTTTCCGTTCCTGCCGTGGCAAAACTTTGCCGACCCCCGCTCTCCGTCCTCGGCGCGGTAGTGCTGGGAATATTGAAAGTCAAGAAGCGAATTTTTACGCGCCTCACCGACTAAAACGACGTTGCCGCCTTTGCCGCCGTCGCCGCCGTCGGGCCCGCCGTTTGCAATAAACTTTTCCGTATAGAAAGAAACGCAGCCGTTGCCCCCATTACCCGCTTTTATATAAATTTTTGCCCTGTCTATAAACATTTTTTACTCAACTTTTTTTTATTTTTGCAGCAATTTTTCAATTATCGCCTTGCTTGCCTTTCTGCCCGCGCCCATTGCAAGAATGACTGTCGCCGCGCCTGTTACGGCGTCGCCTCCGGCGTAAACGCCGTCTACGCTCGTCATCATATCTTCATCCACTATAAGCGTACCTTTTGGATTGACGGCAATTTGCGGCAGGCTGCTTTTGATAAGGGGATTCGGGCTTGTGCCTAACGCGACGATGACCATATCGGCTTCAAGCACAAAATTACTGCCCTTTATTTCGACCGCCGTGCGCCTTTTACTTGAGTCCGGCTCTCCCAGCTCCATTCTAACACACTCAAGCCCTTTTACCCAACCGTTTTCGCCTGTCATCTGCACCGGATTAGTCAAAAGCTCGAAAGCTATGCCCTCTTCCTCGGCATGGTGTATTTCTTCCTTCCTTGCAGGCATTTCGTCTTTTCCGCGCCGGTACACGATGCTCACCTTTTCCGCGCCTAAGCGAAGAGCCGTGCGCGCCGCGTCCATTGCCACGTTGCCCGCGCCGATAACGGCGACTTTCCTGCCCTTTTGCACAGGAGTAGAACTGCCGGGAAGGTAGGCCTTCATAAGGTTGACGCGCGTAAGGTATTCGTTTGCCGAATAAACCCCGTTAAGGTTTTCGCCGGGGATATTCATAAACATAGGCAAGCCCGCGCCGGAGCCTATAAACACCGCGTCAAAATCGGACAAAATTTCTTCAAACGTGATCGTTTTTCCGGCGACTGTGTTCAATTCGATTTTAACGCCTTTTTTTGTAAGGTTATCTATTTCCGCCTGAACCAGGCTTTTGGGCAGCCTAAACTCCGGAATGCCGTACACAAGCACGCCGCCGCTTTTATGGAAAGCCTCAAAAACTGTTACCTCTATTCCCGCGTCCGCAAGCTCCGCCGCGCAAGTCAGCCCGGCGGGCCCCGAGCCTATGACCGCCGCTTTTTTTCCGGTGCGGACGGAACATTGCTCTACCTTTTCGTTTTCGAGCATATAATCGCCCACAAACCTTTCGCAAGTCCCGATTGCTACCGCGCCCTCCATTTTCGCCCTTATACAAAGCTTTTCGCATTGGTTTTCCTGAGGGCACACGCGGCCGCAGACGGAGGGAAGGGAATTTGTGGATTTAATGATTTTTCCGGCGGCGTAAACGTCGCCGTCTTTAAGTAAGGATAGGAATTCGGGGATATTGACCCCCACCGGACATCCGTTTTTGCACGGCGCATTTTTGCATTTTAAGCATCTTGCCGCTTCTTTCTTCGCGGTTTCAAGGTCGAACCCGAGCGAAACCTCTTCAAAATTCGCCGCTCTTGTTTTAGGGTCGGCCTCGCGCGCCTTATTTCTGTATTGTTTCTCTATTGCCATAATATAATCCTCAAAAATTTAAAAACCCGTCATCTTTTTTCGCCCGTCAGCCGGCAAAGATGGTCTTTTTCGGCGTCGCGGTAGGCTCTTGTACGGTTTATCGCCTCGTCCCAGTCGATAAGGTGCCCGTCGAACTCGGGGCCGTGGACGCAGGCGTATTTCAATTCTCCCCCGACCGTAACCCTGCAACAGCCGCACATTCCCGTACCGTCTACCATAAGCGAATTCATACTGACTACTGTGTGAATAGCGAACTGTTTTGTTAAATTACAGACCGCGCGCATCATAGGCATGGGGCCAACGGCGAAAACGCAGTCGTAGTTTTTTTGCTCTATCAGCTCGCTTAAAACGTCGGTAACAAAGCCTTTGCGTATATAGGAGCCGTCGTCGGTAGTCAAAAACAATTCACGCGCGCTTTTGCGGAACTCTTCCTCATACATTATCAGCTCTTTATTGCGCGCGCCCACGATAACGTCTGCGGCTTTTCCCTCTTTTTTGAGAGCTTTCGCCTGCGGATATATGACCGCCGTTCCTATTCCGCCGCCTACAAGCGCGATATTTTTATACTCTGACAAATCGGTCGCACAGCCCAAAGGGCCGACAAAATCGTGTATGAAGCAGCCGGCGCTAAGATTTGAGAGCTTGAGCGTGGAAAAGCCCACCTCCTGCACTAAAATAGTTACCGTTCCTTTTTCCTTATCGGAATCGCAGATAGTGAACGGCACTCTTTCGCTTTCGTCGTCTACACGCAGTATTATAAACTGCCCCGCCTTAGCGTTTAAAGCGACCCGCTCCGCCTTTATTACGTATTCGGTAACATTTACCGCAAGCTTTCTTTTTAATAAAATTTCGTTCATAAGAGAAAATACCTTTATATAGAAGATTTAAAATGTTTGCAAAGACTGCTCACAGGGCAGATACTGCACTGCGGCGACCTGCTTTTACAGCAGTACCTGCCGTGAAAAATAAGCAGATGATGCGCCTTTGAATACTGGGTTTCGTCTAAAAGAGCCATAAGGTCCTTTTCAACGTCGTAGGGAGTTTTGCCGGAGGAAAAACCGAGTCTGCGGCTCAAGCGGAAAACGTGGGTGTCTACTGCAATAGTATTTCCGTTAAAAGCGTTTGCCATAACTACATTGGCAGTTTTTCTTCCGACGCCCGGCAAAGACAGCAGCTCGTTAAAACCGCAAGGCACTTTTCCGTTGAATCTTATAAGCAGCTCTTTTGAGCAGTCGATAATGTTTTTCGCCTTGTTTTTGTAAAAGCCGCAGGAAAAGATTTTCGGCTGCAATTCTTCATAGCTCATCGAGGCAAACCCGGCGGGCGTGTTGACCTGCTCAAACAGTACTTTTGTGACAGCATTCACCCTTTTATCGGTGCATTGCGCGCTTAAAATCGTGGCGACGAGCAGCTCAAAAGGCGAGCGGAAATCAAGCTCGCATTTGGCGTCGGGGTATGCGTCCTCAAGCGCGCGCAGTATTTCATTTGCCAGTGACAAGTCCATAGTAAAAAAATTATATCATAAGAACGGCTTTTTTGTCATTCATTATGATATAATTTTTGCTTATGTTAATAGTTCACTCAATTATTTTCTAATTGTTTTCTTCCGTATCTGAAGCGGCGTCAGTTTTTATTATCGGAGCGGCGGCGTCGGGCGAGCCGTCCTTTGCGTTGCCGTGCTTAACGAAAAACATCGTTATAAGCGCGAAAACCGAGAATATCAACGCGTACACCATCAAAAGCTTTGCGTTCCATTCCATAATGACGCCCGCTAGCATTGGCGTTATGATCTGCGCCGCCATAGCGAAGGTGTAGTATAGCCCCGTGAACGCGCCGGTCGTGTTTTCACTTGCCATTTCGACGCTCATAACAAAGGAATGGACGTTGATCGTAGTCCAGCCGAAGCCCACAAAAACGAACACAGGGTACATCGATATCTGAATTACTTTTGCAGGCGCGAAAGCTATAAGGAGCGACCCCAGCCCGAAGCCCGCAATAAGCAGCAGAACGCCTATCAGTATAGTGAACTTTCTGCCTATCTTTTTTCCGACTATGCTTGCGGGCACAGCGGCGATAAGCCCCGCGCCCATACCTATCATAAGCGGCAGTGAGAATTTATCTAGCCCCAGCACCTTCATTGCAAAAGTTGAAAAATGTGTTTTCGCGCCGTTGTAGGCCATATACCATAAAAACACCGACGCAAGGATAAGGAAAAGGCTGATAAGCTGTGACTTACTAAGCGAGCTTAAAGCTTTCTTTGTTGAAACCTTTTCTTTTTGACCCTCGCTCTCATCCTCTTCTATGCCGTGCGCTTTCAGGAGCTTAAACTTATCTTCGACAAACTTGTTTTCCTTGACCTTGATTATCATAATAATGGTGGAAACGACCATAAGCGCGCAAATTATAGCAATCAAAATCCAGTTATTGCCCTGAATATTATAAATCGGAAGGCCGATATCGTTTTTGCCTACTTCCTTAGTTTTTAAGAGGATCATAATCAGCCCCTGCGATATCGCTCCGCCTATCGTTCCCATTATGTTGATAACGGTGTTGCCCTGACTTCTTATCTGCTTGGGCGTAACGTCCGGCATAAGTGCGACTGCGGGAGTACGGTAAAGGCACATACATAAAAGCACAAACGAGGTGGCTGCCATCATAAGCCCGAGCATCGAGGCGTTGTGCGCAAAATTCACAAGCAAAAACAGTACCGCCGCCAAAACGGAGCCGCAGACGATAAACGGCATACGCCGCCCGAACCTGTTTCTCAGTTTCATAGGAAAACGGTCCGACCACAGCCCCATAAACGGCAGCAACACAAGCGCAAGAAGGTTATCAAGCGCCATGACCGCGCCGCGCCAGAAACCGCTCAACTCAAAATCATAAAGAAAAAGCGGCATAAGGCTGTCGTAAACTTCCCAGAACATTGTGATCGAGAAGAAAGCAAGTCCGACTAAAAGGGTACGCTTTATATTAAGCTTAAGCTTTACAGCTTGCGCTCCGCTGATCTGTTCCATTATTTAATCCTCCGAATTTCGCTTTATTTATTTTAGCACAACCGCATAAGAATGTAAATAGCTAATTTTCAGAGGTGCGGACTTTTTTTTAAAGGTTCGGGCTTTTTTGTGGCGATGTATCTGTAGCTGCAGTCCTTTAACGGTTTATCCTCTTAACATATCCTCCGTTTTCCAAAAGAAATAACCCTAAGTAGGTGTCGTACTTTGTGTAATGAAATACGCGGTCGGCGGCGTCGATAAAGTCGGGCGAGAGCTGGACGCTAAGGCCGCAGCCTACGGAAACGGCGCGCGGAGTGGAAATCAGCTTTGAGGGGATCCTTTCCTTTTTCAACGCTTCAAAAAAACGCATACTCTGGTTCCGCGAACGGAAGGAATAAATGTAGTACATCTTAAAATTCTCCTTTTGTATTCAAAATAGGCCTGAATTTGTTCTTATTCGGCATAAAACTAATAGAATATTAATAACCGCAGCTCACATATTTGCGGAATTCATAATATCATTATATTAAGGAAACTTTTTTCCGGTGCGAGGTTTTATGACTTATTTAGATAACGCCGCTACTTCTTTTTTTAAGCCGCCAGAGGTTATAAACGCCGTTGCAAATACGCTGAAGTATTTGTCGGCAAATCCCGGCAGGAGCGGACATTCTATGTCTACAAAGGCAGGGCTTTTAGTTCATCAGGCGCGCTCAAGGCTCGCCTCTTTTATAGACTGCCCCGACAGCTCAAGAGTGGTTTTTACGCTCAACTGTACGGCGGCTCTCAATACGGCAATACTCGGAACGGTGAAAAAAGGCGGGCATATAATAACTACCGCCTGCGAACATAATTCAGTTATCCGTCCGCTTTTTGAGCTGCAAAGAAAAGGGCTTATTTCCCTGACGGTACTCGCTCCCGACGCCTCCGGGGCGGTAAGTTTGAAGGATATCAAAAATGCCTTGCGCCCCAACACGTATATGGTGGCAACAACCCATATCTCGAATGTGACGGGCGCAGAAACGGACGTAAAAAACATCGGTGAATTTACGCGGAGTAAGGGGCTTTTGTTTCTTGTGGACGGAGCGCAGAGCGTCGGATACGGCGATGTTTTGCTGGACGGCTATTCTATCGACCTGCTATCTATCGCCCCGCACAAGGGCTTACACGCCGTTCAGGGAGTCGGCGCGCTCGCGATAAGCCGTTTCGCCGATGTAAAACCCAACATTTTCGGCGGCACAGGCACAAGCAGCGAAAGCGTTTATCAGCCTGAAGAATTGCCTGAGGGCTTAGAGTCCGGCACCCTTCCCACCCCCGCTATCGCAGGCCTTAACGCTGCGCTTATTTGGACGCAAAAAAATCAGAAAGCCCGCATGGAAAAGATGGGCAACCTGTGCAAATTCTGCACAGAGGAATTAAAAAAAATGCCGGGCGTCACCGTATACAATCCGCCCGGCTGCTGCAATTCTATTACCGCTTTTAATATTGAGGGACTCTCCTCTGTTGAAGTGAGCGGCATACTCTCGGATGAGTACGACGTCTGCGTGCGCGGAGGGCTGCATTGCGCCCCGCTTATGCACAGGTTTTTAGGGACTCTTGAGCGCGGGATAGTACGCGCCTCGTTCGGCATAGACAACACCTACGCTGAAGTCGAATTTTTCTTAAACGCAATACGGGAAATCGCCGGAAAGAAGTATTAAAAAATGGAAAGCTTTCATCAGCACTTGCGGACACGCTTGACTGGGGCTGTCTCACGGCTTTAATAAAATCCATAGGGTGTTTCAAGAAGGGGTTAGAGACGGGTAAAAGGTGGCAAAATGGCGACAGGAGTGTATCTAAATATACTCAGGCTAAAGCCATTTTGACACTCTCAAGCCCGTATATGACCCCTTATTGAGACATCCCCAGGCTAAAGCGCGTCGATTTCTTGTATATTCAACAATCCCCTTCCCGCCTCAAAACCTTCAAACGGGATTTTTATTGCGCCGTCCAGCAAAATTTCTTTCACTCTGTCCGGCTTAAAAGACGGCTGCTTAGAAAGTAGCAGCGCAGCCGCGCCCGCAACGATAGGAGCCGCCATACTCGTGCCGGAAAAAGATGTATATGCTTTTAGCTTATCGCAGCAGGCTATATCTACGGCGGGCGCGACGATATCGGGCTTATTAAAATCTCCCGCGGGGCCGCGCGAGGAAAAATCCGGAATGTACAGCGCACCGGCGTCGGTAAACCCCGCCCCGCCCACAGTTATGATATACGGGTTTATGCCGGGCGATTTGATGCTCGATTTTTTCGGGCCGTCGTTGCCCGCGCTGGCAACTACCGTTACTCCGCTTTGCCACAACGCCTGCGCGCCTATTGAAAGCGGGTCTACGCCGTTCAATACGGGATCCGCGCCGAACGACATACAAACTACCCTTATATTGAATTTGTCCTTATTGGTAAAAATCCATTGCATAGCTTCCAAAATAGCAAACGCTCCGCCCTCGCCGCTGTTTGAAATAGCTTTAAGCGCGTAGAGCTCGGCCTTTGGCGCAATGCCGCGGAATTTACCGTTGCCTACAAGCCCGTTTCCGCAAAGGATAGACGCGACGGCGGTGCCGTGGCCGTTATCGTCGTAGGCTAAAGCGCGTCCGTTTATGAAGTCCTTGAAATGCAGGCGGTTTTTGGGAACGGTAAGGTCCATATGAGAGGCCGCGCCGGTGTCTATTACGGCGACGCCGACGTTCTCGCCGTACGCGCCCGACTCATACAGCGGCCCTAAGGATGAGAGCTCCGAAACGGGCGGATTGACTTTACAGGTGGTAACGTTTGTGCTGCACGAGATGGCCTTGACGCACGGCAAGGCTATAAGGTCGTCTAATTCATACAAGGAAATATGCGCGCCGAAAGCCGAAATAAACGGGTATGAGCCGACGACGGAATTATAATACGGCGTTAAAGCATGTCTTGCCCCGCTTAAGGAATCGACAAAAACGACGCATTTTGTTTCGCCGTTATTGTCTGCCGACAGCCGTACAAGCGGATCGACCCTACACATTCTCGCTGTTTATTATGTTGATGATGTTGCTGAGCTTTTCGTACTGCTTATCGGATATATGCGGACGCAGCATAGCCACGTACGACTTCATCTGCTCGGGATTATATGTACCGTTTGCACGCGAAGTACGTACTGAGGCTAAGAGCTGGTCGATAAGCTGATCCTCGCCCATCCCGCCGTATTTTGACATCGCTTCGTTGAACTTGGGGTCGTTAACGTCCAGCCCCGCTTTTTTACCCGTATTTTTAAAATTTCTTAATTCTTTCAATTTTTAATTACCTCCGTAAAATGAAAATCCTGTTACTATTATTAATATGCGGGCATATATATAATAGTGAAGAATACGGAGGAAATTAGTGTGAAAAATCATTCATCACCGTATACGAACTACGTTTTAAAAGCCGGCTTGAGTTACGTATATTATATACGTGCCTGTCGCCGGGTTGCCAACAGTTGTCCGTCTCCGGCGGGACTGATTTTCACACTTTTACATACCTATTGTACCGCCGCAATACGGCGGAATGGAGTTTTTTAATGGATTTAAGCTCGATTTTGCCGCTTTTAATGGGCGGAGGCGGAAACAATCAGATGGCGTCGATCCTAAGCGCGATGAACGGCGGCGCCAATAAAGGCGGCGGAATAGACGTTGCTTCCGTAATGAATATGATGAACAACAAAAACGGCGGCAATCAGAGCAGCGGCAGCGGCGCGCAAAGCGGCAATAGCGGCGCGGGCGACACCGCAAGTATTTTGAATATGATGCAAAACCGCGGCGGACAATCCTCGGCTATGGATATGGTGAACCTTATGAGCGCGCTCAACAAAAATAAAAGCAGGCCCCAGCCGCAAGGGCTGAAGCCTGTCAAAGAAATTGCTTCTAACGATATAATGGGTATGCTCGTCAAAATGCTGGGGTAAAACAAAAAAGAGTTCAACGTGCTGCGTTTAATGCGCGTCTTTTTTTAACTTACTTTCCCGCCAGTTTATTAAGCATAGTAATTATCCTGAACGTGAGCGCGTCGTTGAAATGACGGATGTTGAGCCCCGTTGCAGCCTCTATTTTATCGAGGCGGTAGATGAGCGTGTTGCGGTGCATATACATATTGCGGCTGGTTTCTGAAATATTGAGCGAATTGTTCATAAAAACGTCCGCCGTTTCGGTCAACTCTGAATCCTTCAAAATTTCCGAGCCTGATTTATCGAGCAGCAAATCGATGTATTGCGACAGCGACTCTTTGGGAATGTCTGAAATCATCTTGACTAATAGATACTGCTTATAAGAATACACGTTTGAAGAGGGGTCGAGCAGAGTGCCGAAATTGAAGGCGAACAGGCTTTGCTGATACGCTTTTGCCAAGTCGTCAAAGCTGTTGACCGAGCTTCCCACGTTGATCTTGATATCGATCTTCATTTCCTCTTTGATGTTTTCGTACAATATATAAGCAAAATCGTTAGCGGAACTGTATTCCTCATAACCGTCGCATTTTTTTAGATATGCTACGGTTTTTTCGTCCACGTCCACTATGATGTCGGAGCTTTCGGCCATAGTATGAAGAAAAGTGAGCAGGTCTGCGCGTTTATTTTGCTGTTTTGTAATCACAGACAGCACATAATAATTAAAAGGCTGGCCTAAAAATCCGCTTTTTAAGGATTCATATTGTATCTGATTTATCTCGCCGCTGAATAAAAGACGGAATTTCGCGTCCTTATCTATAACCGACTTGCCCGCAGCCACGGCCTTTTCTATCAGCTTTGCCACCATAACCGCATAATTGCGGCTTACTTCGTTCGAGCCCATTATTACGCCCGTCGCACCGTCCTCTAAAACGCTGAGCGAAAAATAGGTTATATCGGCGTCTTTATCCATTATAACGCCGTTATTGAATTTAGAGCGGCTTTGCGGACAATATTTATATGAGGGTTTTTCTTCGCCCGTCGTGAAAATAAGGTTGCCGCCGCCTGAATAAATATCGACGTCAAGTCCCGTACTTTCTTTGATAGGCATAAGAGTGTCTAAGATTTCTTTCACGTTTATGCTCATGACCTCCTAATGTCGCAAAAAGTAGTGGAATATAAGTCGCGGCGCAGGCGGGCAACAGTTGAATTGCCGAATAAAGCGGCGCGTATTTCACATACGTAACCGACGAGGCAAGACAAACGTAGCCCGTATGCGACGATGAATTATCTTTCACGTTTATCCTTATTTTTGCCGCGCGCGCTGACTCCTAGCTTTATAGCAAAACTAATGAAATGCGAATCAGATTTAATAGCGCGAATAGAGTTTTTTATAGAATTTCGGCCAAAGCTTGTTCTAAATCCTCGATTATATCCTTAGCGTTCTCGATACCTGTGCTGAAGCGTATAGTGCCGGGGCCTATGCCCGCGTCTTTGAGCTGGGAGTCGGTGAGCTGGCGGTGCGTGCTGCTTGCCGGATGAAGTACGCCTGTGCGCGCATCCGCAACGTGGACGACGATTGCGGCAAGCTTTAGCGAGTCCATAAACTTGACCGCCTTTTCTCTTGAGCCTACGTCGAAAGTGATGACGCCGCTTGCCTGTCCGTTGCAAAGATATTTCTGCGCTCTTAAATAATCGGGGTCGGATTTAAGCCCGGGGTATTTTACGCTTTTGACGGCCTTATGCTTTTCTAAATATTCTGCGACTTTTTGGGCGTTAGCGGAATGCCTTTCCATTCTCAAATGCAGCGTTTCAAGCCCGATATTTAATAAAAACGCATTCATCGGGGCAGGCGATGCGCCCATATCCCTCATCAGCTGTACTCTGGCTTTCGTGATAAACGCGGCTGCCCCAAAGCTTTTAGTATAGGTTATACCGTGGTAGCTTTCGTCCGGCGTTGTAAGCCCGGGGAATTTGCCGCTCTTTTCGTAGTCGAATTTACCGCCGTCAACAATAACTCCGCCGAGCGCTACGGCGTGGCCGTCTAAATATTTGCTGGATGAATGCACGATGATATCCGCGCCGAACTCAAACGGGCGGCAAAGGACGGGAGTGGCAAAGGTTGAATCGACAATCAAGGGAATACCGTGCTTGTGAGCTATCTGGGCAACAGAGGAAATATCCATCACGCTAAGGGCGGGATTTGCGATAGTTTCGCCGAAAACCGCCTTTGTATTGGGTTTTATTGCCGCCTCTACCTCTTTTAAGTTATTAATATTTACGAAAGTAAAATCGATGCCGTATCTTTTGAGCGTGACTGCAAAAAGGTTCGTCGTGCCGCCGTATATCTCGCCCGCTGAAACGATATGATCGCCTGAGGAGGCAAGGTTTAAAATAGATATCATCGTCGCGCTCATTCCCGAGGCGGTGATCATCGCCCCTACGCCGCCCTCTAAGGCCGCTATCTTTTCTTCGACCGCTCCGACGGTGGGGTTGGCAAGGCGCGTATAAAAGTAGCCGCCCGCTTTTAAGTCGAAAAGATCGCCGACGGCGTCGGTCGAATCATATTTATAGGTCGTGCTTTGAGCGATAGGAAGAACTCTGGGCTCGCCGTTTTTCGGGGAATATCCCCCCTGAATACATAATGTTTCTTTTTCCATATTATTTTTTCTCCATAGCTGATTTAATCAGCTGATCCGTTTTTTTTGTTAGTTTGTTTTTATTTTTGTTTTTTGATATAGTCAATTAATGAGTATAAACGCCGTTTCTATAAATTCAGGCAAGCTTTTGCCTTTTGTGATATTGCTGATAAGCCCCATAAAATAGTCCGTATCGGTGACGGCGATTTTAAGGCTCACCATATCGCCGAAAGAACTTTCTAAAACCGCGCATCCGCCGGCTTTAAACTTTTCTAAATTGTTATTAAAGTCGGCATAGTCTAAGCTTAAGGAATAAATATCTGCTTTTTCATACTTGATTACTTTAGCTGCCGCGACACCCTTTTTCACCGAATCCGAATACGCCCGTGCAAGCCCGCCCGCCCCCAGCTTAGTGCCGCCGAAGTAGCGTACGACCGCCGCCAAAACGTTGAAGTAGCCTCCGCCCTTTAAAACCTCTAAAATCGGAAGCCCCGCAGTACCTGCAGGCTCTCCGTCGTCGCCCGAGCGCGAAAGGTTATCCGCTTTTAAGGCGTAGGCATAACAGACGTGCGTAGAATCATAGTATTTTTTCTTAAGAGAGGCAAGCTTTGCCGCAGCGTCGGACTCGTCCTTTATCTGATAAATAAAGCAGATAAACCGCGATTTCAAAACGACCGTTTCACTCACCGCATCTTCTAAAGACAGATAAGCATCCATTATTTCAATACGATTCTTTCGTGTATCTTCTTGCCCTTATGGATAACGAACTCGGCTTTGTCGGTGAAGTCGGAAACGGTTTTATCTAAAGCGTCAACCTTAGAATCGTTGACCTTAACGCCGCCGCCTTCAATGAGCCTGCGCGCCTCCGATTTCGACGCGGCAAGGCCTGTAAGAGTAAGGATATCTATTATGCTGGTGGCGCTGCCGGCCTCAATTTGCCGCGTGGGCATATTCTCGGAATCCCCGCTAAACGCCCCTAATGCCTCGTTTTGGGCCTTTAACGCGGCATCCGCCCCATGAACAAGCGCGGTGACCTCGTAAGCAAGGCGTTTTTTCGCTTCGTTTATGCGCTCGTCCTTGTGGGCGCAAAGCGCGTTTATCTCGTCTAATTCAAGGAACGTGAGCAGCTTTAAACACTCCTCGACTTTAACGTCCTCTACGTTTCTGAAATACTGGTAAAACTCGTAAGGCGAGGTTTTATTTGCGTCAAGCCACAGTGCGCCTTTAGCGGTTTTGCCCATCTTTTTGCCGTCGCTTGTTTCAAGCAGAGTGAACGTTAAAGCGTATGCGTCTTTCTGCTCCTTGCGGCGAATAAGGTCGGCTCCCGCCAAAATATTGTTCCACTGGTCGTTACCGCCCATTTGCAGAGCGCAGCCGTACTTTTGGTATAAGACCAAAAAGTCGTATGCCTGCATAGGCTGGTAATTGAATTCCAAAAAGCTTAAACCTTTTTCCATTCTGGACTTGAAGCACTCGGCGGTTATCATCTTATTGACGGAGAAGTAGCCTCCCACGTCGCGTATAAAATCGATGTAATTCAGCTTTAAGAGCCAATCGCCGTTGTTGACCATTATCGCGGCATTGTCGCCGTCGAAACGGAAAAACCTCGCCATCTGCATTCGGAAGGCCTCGCAGTTATACTCGATAGTTTCCTTAGTCATCATAGAACGCATATCGGTTCTTCCCGACGGGTCGCCGATAAACGCCGTACCGCCGCCGATAAGGGCGATAGGCTTATGCCCCGCTTTTTGCATATGCGCCATTGCCATAATGGGAATATAATGGCCGATATGAAGGCTGTCCGCGGTGGGATCGAAACCGACGTAGAAGGTGACGCTTTCTTTATCTAAAAGCTTTCTTAAGTCCTCCTCAAAAACGGTTTGCTTGATAAAGCCTCTTTCGTACAGCGTATCTAAAACATTTTTAGCCATTCTTTTTTAACCTCTCCCGATAATTCTTTTGTACAGTCCGCCCAAAGCTTTTATGCCGTTCTCGATTCGCTCGGGGCTTTCGTTGGAAAAATTTAATCTTAACGTGCGTTTGCCGTCCTCTTCGTTTGCGTAGAAAACCGCGCCCTGAATATAGGCGACGTTTTGCTCGATCGCCTGCTTGAAATACACGCGCGTATCGATATCGGCGTCGAACTCGCCCCAAACGAACAATCCGCCGTCGGGGTCGGTATGCTTAAATTCTGCGGGCATATATTTTTCTATCGCGTCCATCATTGCAGCCTTGCGCATACGGTATACCGGCAGGCTCTTTTCAATATTGGGCATAAGGCAGCCTTTTTTCAGGTACTCATGCGTTATTGCCTGAGATAAATTCGACGTATGCAGATCCGTTCCCTGCTTACATATCGTCATTTTGCGTATGACCCTCTCATCGCCTACCGCCACTCCGCAGCGCAGGCCCGGCGAAAGGACTTTAGAAAAGCTGGTCACGTATACTATATTGCCGCAAGTGTCAAAGCTTTTGAGAGCGGGGACGGGCGAGCCTGAAAACCTCAATTTTGAATAAGGGTCGTCCTCTAACACCATTACGCCGTATTTTGCCGTGATGCGGGCTATCTCTTTACGGTTTTGAGCGGAATAGGTTTTGCCCGTGGGGTTAGAAAAAGTGGTCACGACGTACAGCATTTTAGGCTTATATTTTTTGATTTTTTCCTCTAAGTCCGCCAAATCCAGCCCGTCGGGATTGGCCTTTACGCCCACGGCATTGCCCTGATACGATTTCAAAATCTGCAAAAACGCCAAGTACGTCGGGTCCTCTACAAGCACATAATCGCCTTTGTTTACAAAGCTTTTAAGCATAAGGTCGATCGCCTGCTGTCCGCCGCTGATGACAAGCGTTTCCGATACGGATTTAGCCTCGACTCCGCTTATCGCAACGTACTTTATAAGCTCCTGCCTAAAATCCAAAAAACCTTCTGTAGTACCGTATTGCAATGCGGCGCGCGCCTTATCCGAGCTTAAAATCTCCGCGCAAATCTCTCCGACTTCCTTTATCGGCAGATATTCGTTAGCCGGAAGCCCGCCTGCAAACGATACTATTTCAGGGCGTGAAAGGAGCTTAAAAATCTCGCGCGTTGCCGAGCCGTCCAATCCGTTCATTCTTTCGCTGAAATTAAACTCCATAAATATCCCTCTATTAAAAAATTTACTGTTAATTACATATTATATCTTGTTTTCGTATTTATTTCAAGCATATAACGGGGATGCGGAAAATTTTGTTTAAAAAATCTGAAAAAAATCTGAAAAAATCTAATGAAACTAAAAAAGATAAATCTAGGCGGGCCTACATCAGAGCTTTCCTTGGCTGTTATAGATAAACTTTTTTAGGAAGATACCTTACCGTTATATAAGTTACTATCCCTACAAATAATCCCGCGATAACGCTTGCGGCAAGCGTCAGCGGCAGAACCGCCAACAGATTTACTTTTAAAATCAGCGAGGCTATAAAAAGCTGCGTAATATTGTGGATAACCGCGCCGCAAAGGCTTATAGCCATAAGGCTTATGCGCGCAAATACAAAGCGGTATAGCAAAACCTGAACAGTTAAAGCCGTAAACCCCGCCGGAACGGAGTACATCATAGCCGAGACGTTGCCTGCAAATATACTGCCTAAAGTGCAGCGCACAAGCAGTATGATATACGCCTCCGGCACGCCTAAAATTATAACGGCGATAAGCGAAATAACGTTGGCAAGCCCCATTTTCACGCCCGGCGCAAACGCAAGGAGCGGAGGAAAGCTGTTTTCTATCAGGCTCATGATGAGTGCAAGCGCGGTAAACAACGCGGTGCGGACTATTTTTTTCGTATCCGGTTTTTTCATACCGCCCACCTGTCCTGACCGCCGGTTATTCTGACTATAATGCCGTAAGGCGCGCAGATAATGCTCTGATTTTTGCGGCTTATAGCGCCGGTATGCTCGCAAACCTTGTCCGGGCAATGGGAATCTTTCACAAACACTTTCTGTTCTTTGATGACTACCGTCAAAAGCCCGTCGATATCTATTTCATTATCTGTATATATCGAATATGCGGTTGTTATATTGTTATAGGTCACAGTTACTTTATCGGCAGGGCCTGAATATGAAAAAATGAGCAGGACGACGACAAGCGCCGTTACCGCTCCGAAAATCAGAATGTCTAAAAGCTTAAAAGGCCCGGACGATTTTATAACGTCGATTTTCTTTTCGTTCACCATTAAATTTTTACCGTTTCATAACTTTTAAAACCCGAATATGTTTTAGTTTCGATAAATTCTACGCCGCCCGCTATGCCCAGCCTTCCGTGAAGCGGCTTTACGCCGGTTTCTTTTTCGGTGAACATCACAGCCCTCACGCCTTCCCTGCCCTTTAAAAACTCATAGGCATCGTCAAAGCCCATAACGAAAGCCGCCGTTGAAAAAGCGTCCGCCTTTGCCGACGATTTATTGATTATAGTTACGCTCGAGAGCCACTCGTCTTTCATTTTATAGGTATTGTCCGAATCAGAGCTGCCGGAAAATTCAACGCCTGCGGGCAAGCCTGTGCGCGGGTCTATGATATGGCAGGGAATTATTCCGGAAGCGTGGTAATAATAACGCTCATAATCGCCGCTCGTTACAAGCGAGGTTCCGCTCTCTACTTCAAAAGCGCAAATATCTTCGCGATCAAGCTCAAACCTGTCGCGCGGGGTTTTGATCCTTACGCCCCAATCTTTAGACCCGAACGTTTTTTGAAGCTTTCCTTTAACTATCAGGTTTCCGGAAATATTTATGACGGCGGAATCAACCTCGTAAGTGTTAAGCATCTTATAGCAAAGATCAGCAAAATACCCCTTTGCGATCGCGCCTAAATCGATTTTAAAACGGGCATCGGACTTAGAAATATAATATTTTCCTGTTTGCTCGTCCGCGCGGCGGTTAAAGCAGGAAATATTACTGTATGAAAGCGTCTGTTTTACCTCATCCATCGAAGGAAGCGCAAAATAGAGAGGTTCTCCCGTTACGGGATTGAATTTTTTTACGCCCTCTGTATCTAAATTCCAAAGTTTTGAAAGATTGTAAGCGGCAATACTGAAAGCTCCGCCGGTTTCTTCCTCATATTTGAGCGCAAGGTCGATAATATCATAGGTATGCCCGCTCACCTCAACTTCAACTCCGGCTCCAACGCTGTTGTTGAAACGCGACAGCACCGACTCGGGGTTTGATAAGTTGATTTCTTCGTCAAAGGATTTTAAAAGCGCGAGCATTCCGTCAAACGCGCCCGCAACGTCCCCGTCGTAAAGGCTGGCACGCAAAGAAATTCCGGAATCCTTAAAAACGACTTCCTCTCTGACATAATATCTGCGCGCGCAGCCGGTAAGCGAAAACGCGATTACCGTCGTTAAAATTGAGGCAATAATTCTTTTCAAAAGAGTTCCTCTGTTCTGACTTTTAATATTTAAAGAAACAATGAAGTTTATTCGTAGTCTTCTTAAGCAAGAATGTGATTAGAGTTACTTAAGAATAAAAATACTATTTTCTAAAGAACGTTATGCCGACCGTATCGGGGCCGCAATGGCAGCCTATGACGGGGCCTATATCCAAACGCCAGATTTGGGCCTGCGGATATTTTTCCTGCACAAGCTCTTTGAGTATCTCGCCGTCGGCAAAATTATCGGCGTCGAGGACAATGACGGGGTAGGAAAAATCGCAGCCGTCGGTTTCAAGCTTTTCAACCATTTTAAAAATAGCTTTTTTTCTGCCCTTTTCTTTTTCCTGGCTTATGAGTGCGCCCTCAACCATAGAAATTATCGGTTTTAGGTTGAGTATCGTACCCATCATCGCCTTGAAAGACGAGAGCCTGCCGCCGCGCTTCAAATAAATAAGGTCGTCCACGGTAAAATATAACGACATTTTTTGACGAATTTGTTCAACAAAGCTTATCACCTCGTCGTCCGTTGCGCCCGCGTTATGCTTGAGCGCAGCCTGATAAACCACCTCGCCCGCGCCCATACTGATTCCGTAGGAGTCGACCCACTTGACAGTTCTTTGCGGATAAGTTTTTTTAAGCTCTTCGATAGCCATTTTCATAGATTCGAAGGTCGCGCTCATTTTATGTGAAAAGGTTACATAGATGATGTCTTGTCCGCTTTTTAAAACAGGTTCAAAATGCTCGATATAATCATTCTGGTTTAAGGCCTGCGTCTTGACAGCCGCCCCCGCCCTCATCTTATCAAAAAAATCTTTAGTGCTTCCGCTTCGGCCAAGGTCATAAAAAAACTCTTCGCCGTTTACTGTATACGGCATTTTTATCAAACTGACTTTCAGCTCGTCAGCCCGGTTGTAATCGAGCTCACAATTGCTGTCGCAGAAAAATACGCTCATTCATTCACTCCTTCGTTATACAACGTTAAATTAAGTATACTTCATTTTAACATATTTAGCAAGCGCAAAAAAAAGCTTTAACGTAAATATAATTCAAATTTAATATTTTATTCAGCGATTCCTTAAGCTTTTTAGCAACGCGATCTCTTCGGCATACCCCTCAACCTCGTTTGGCGTTTCTAAATAGAACGGCAGGCCGCGCAGGCTTTTGTGATTGATTATCCTGCAAATAGCGTCGAGCCCGATACTGCCCTTGCCCAAAAGCTCATGACGGTCTTTGTGCGAATTGAACGGCGCCATGGAGTCGTTGAGGTGTATTGCGTAAAGTTTTTTTAATCCCACGGTTTTATCGAATTTTTCTAAAACGGAGTCGAGGCCGTTCACTATATCGTAGCCCGCCGAATAAATATGGCAGGTATCTATAAGTACTCCCAGCTTTGAATTGTTTTCAACTCTATTTATTATAGCGGCAAGCTCCTCGAACGTTCCGCCCACCTCGCTGCCCTTTCCCGACATCGCCTCCAGTAAAATAACTGTTTTTTGCTCGCTTTTTATGATCCCGTTCAACACCTGGGCAATAATTTCAATTGCCTTATCCGCGCCCTGCCCCCCATGCGAGCCGGGATGAAAATTGTACAAGCTGCCGTTAAAATGCTCAAGCGTTTTAATATCGTCGCTCATACATACTTTGGCAAAAGCGCGCGTCCTCTCATCTAAAGAACAGGCGTTGAGCGTATAGGGCGCGTGAGAGAGCAGCGGGGCAAACCCGTTAAGAGCGCAAAACTCTTTTGCTTTTTCAATATCCTTTAAATCCACTAAACGCGCGCTCCCGCCGCGGGGATTGCGCGAAAAATACTGGAACGTATTCGCCCCTATTTCTTTCGCCGTTTTTGCCGCGCTCTCATAACCGCTCCCGATAGACAAATGACATCCGACTTTAAACATAACGCTTTTTCCTTTCCTCTTTTACATATTCTATTTTTAAGTTGAAAGTGCCGCACACTTTTTTTAAAACGCCTTAATTGATTCTGACCGCAAAAATGCTTGCTTGCAAGGGCATTTTTGCGCCACCGACAAAGGTGCATACCCCGCGCTTTAGCGTAAGAAGGCGCGCCAAAGGCGCGAGGTGCAGGATTTATC
>JAVBKW010000042.1:0-3080 GCA_031553855.1 Eubacteriales bacterium
AATAAAGGGTATTTATACCGCAGGATAAATCCTGCACCTCGCGCCTTTGGCGCGCCTTTTTACGCTAAAGCGCGGGGTATGCACCTTTGTCGGTGGCGCAAAAATGCCCTTGCAAGCAAGCATTTTTGCGGTCAGAATCAAGAGGCAGTTTTATTTAAAGGCGCAGATTATCAACGTGTCGTTATGCACCCTGTTGAACAATTTTCCCGCCGCCGTGCGCATAGGACAAAGCTCTCCGCCCGAATAACACAGCTGGTACTCTACGACGCCGTCTAGTTCGCCTGCAATGTTAGACATTTCCGACAAATTGTCGAAGCCCTGAACATAGTATCGCGCCACGCATGAAAACAGCAGCACTCCGGAGGGGTTGAGCGCGGCAATAGTTTTTGCAATGCTCATAGAGGTCGCGTTAACGTCAGAGTGGTCTATAGAGCCTATTGAAAGCGTCGAGTTCACCGGCATTTCGCCGCCGCACACGGCGTACCCCTCGGGGGTGAGGGCGAAAATAGCGCGGGTTATAGGGTCGGTGCCGTCATTATAGTCGATAACAAAAGGGATAACGTTCGCGCCGGAGATGATATCTTTTTCCGAGATGCCGAGAGTTTCAAAGTAACGCAAAACCGGCATTCCGTTTACTTCCTTTAAAAGGCTGCCGTCGGAGGCCGTTATAATAGCCTTTTGCTTGACTATCCTGCTCTCTGAAATATTTACAACAAAAAATTCCGGCTCGATATCGCCGCCGATAAGCGCGAAAGCCATGCAGTCCGACGAGACCTTGCCGTTATGTATAACCTGCGAGGTGTGGTAGTCTATCGTGTGGTCCACCGAGACGGTTCCGAAAACCGGCAGCTCTCCGGTCACGCGATCCATAACGCTTAGGATCCTGTCGCCGCTCACGTGGTTTAAAAGCGGTGCGTAGGCAAGAGCCATTTTCGGGCGCGCACCCAGCTTTGCCAAAGCGGGACTGTAAGCGCGGCGGATAGTCTCCTCCTGCTCTTGCGATATCGATTCCGTCAGGGCGGTCGAAAAAACTATTTCGTCGCTGGTCAGAACGCATACCGTCAGTAAAGCCCGGTCGATTTTACCGGGGCATGAGCAGGCGATAGTCGTAGTCCCCACCGTTTCAAACGGCAGTTTTGAACAAAGCGCAGCCACAACGCCCGATTCTATAAAGTCAGAATGACAGTTGATAAGCCCCACGGCGTTCTTTTTTAAATTCGCCGCAAGGTTCAGCCCCTCCAAAATCTCGCGCACAGCCGCACCCACGTCGTCGATTTCACAAGTGAAAGCAGTAAATGTTTTTACCATTTTTTATATGCTCCTCTTCCATTTGAATATAAAAAACAAAAGAAAAAATTTCCTCAATACTATTTTACATCTCTTTGCAAAAAAAAGCAAGTATAAACCATTTTTTTTAGTTTTTATGCAATCACCGCAGAAATTCAAGACCGCAGAAAAAGTTAGCAGTGGTTCAATGAGGGTGGTCAAAAGGGTGCTTTAGAGCAGCGAAAAGTGCGGGTTTTGGACGATTGAGTGTACCTTAACGTACTCGTCTCTAGTCGAAAGTTCCAATTTCCGCCGCTATCAGCGCCTTTTTCAGCGTCCTCAGAAATTCGGCCAAAAGTTTCCGCAGTATTTTTAAATCACGAAACTTTTTTTCCAGCCTTATAATTTACTGAATTTTGGCTATAATCTAATTGGCTCATTCAAGTAATCTCATAATGGTGCGATTAAAATCGTAAATTCCCGCACTAACTTCCATTCAAAATTCCACTATGGAACTTACTTTGGGAATTTACTCCCTGAAATTAGAAGCTGAATTGAAAAACAAACGGCGGATAATCCTTGACACGGCTCGTTATATGTGCTATATTATTTAAACGCGCCCAAAGTTAAACGCATAATTGCGCTTGCTCAAAAACAGCAACAAATGACGCGGGATGGTAGCTCGTTCAGCATCTCGCCAAAAGCTCCTATGAAACACGAGGCGTTAGCCGAGTATAACCCGAACTGAGGGTAAAAAAAATTTAACAGACAAATTTAATAACATTGACGCGGGGTGGTAGCAGTCGGTAGCTCGTCGGGCTCATAACCCGAAGGTCGTAGGTTCGAATCCTACCCCCGCAACCAAGTCGTACCGAGCCAAACCCCCTAGGGTTTGGCTCGGTATTTGCTTTTTTACTGTATTTACCGCAAAACAGGCAAAATATCAGAAATAGAAAGATTTCAATATCTTTTGTAGTGTAGGCGGAATTGCTTTGATTCTAGAAGCAAAAATGCTTGCTTGCAAGGGCATTTTTGCGCCACCGACAAAGGTGCATACCCCGCGCTTTAGCGTAAGAAGGCGCGCCAAAGGCGCGAGGTGCAGGATTTATCCTGCGGTATGAATACCCTTTATTAAAAACGCCTATCTTTGAAGCCGGAATAAAAAACAAATATAATCAACTCTTTTTACAGTCTTGTTAAAGATTAAATTTATTATACAAGGAGTATAAAATGTATGCCGCTGCTTGATATGTCCGTTGCTATGCTGGAAAAGTATCAGGGAATAAATCCTTGCCCCCAAGATTTTGATAAGTTTTGGGACGCCGGAATTTCTGAAGTTTATAGTACCGATCCCGACGTTCAAACCGTTAAAACCGATATTATAATGAACGGTTTGGTTGCCGAGCATCTTTATTTCACTTCTGTGAAAAACTCAAAGATACACGCGCAATATGTTTCGCCTTCGGATAAATCAAAAAAGTATCCCGTCATTTTGTTTTTTCACGGTTACGGCGGCAACGTCGGCAGTTTTTTCGATAAAGCGGCTTTTGCAGGGCAGGGTTATATCGTGCTTGCAATGGACTCAAGAGGCCAGCGCGGACTAAGTGAAAACAATGTTGCCGTCAAGGGTACGGAGCAGTCAGGGCTTATTATGCGCGGCTTCGACGACCCGAATCTGACGAATCTTTATTTCCGCAACGCTTTCTTAGATACGGTGCAGCTTTTGCGCGTCGCTAAATCTTTGCCGCATGCGGACACCTCGCGCATCTACGCGCACGGCGGTTCGCAGGGCGGAGCGCTCACTGTCGCCTGTG
>JAVBKW010000016.1:0-41302 GCA_031553855.1 Eubacteriales bacterium
AATAAAGGGTATTTATACCGCAGGATAAATCCTGCACCTCGCGCCTTTGGCGCGCCTTTTTACGCTAAAGCGCGGGGTATGCACCTTTGTCGGTGGCGCAAAAATGCCCTTGCAAGCAAGCATTTTTGCGGTCAGAATCAACGTATAATGCTTGTAAAGGAGTGCTTATTTATGGCCGATTATATAAGGGAAGAATTAGAAGAGGCGCATAGAGCTATATCTTCTACGGTTGCAAAATGTGAAAAAGTGCTGCCTAAATTAAAAACAGGCTCGCCGCAATCGACTTTACTTATACGAAGGCTCGCGGCGTTTAATTTGGCCTTAGGACTGATCGAAGAAAAACTCCAAAAAAAAGATCTATGAATTTCTGTATTAATATAGATATATAATTCTGCTTTAAAACAAGATAGGAATATTTAGTTCCACTTCTTTTAGAGATATGCTCACTTTAGGGCATATCTTTTTTTTGTTTAAAAAATGAAATTATAATCAAATATATTATTAAAGCTTGAATCTTGTTAGAATGAACAAATAATGATAGGATAATTTACACAAATATTTTTAGTCAATTTTGTTCAAAATACAAATAGACAACAAAATTTTAATGTAATGATAATATATCACAGTAAAAGACAACATATTGGGATTTACGATAAAACATCGCTGTTTTATAATAAAATTATCAAAATATTCCATCAAGGAGGAAATAATGATGAAGAAAAAACTGCTGTCTTTGTTGCTTTGCTTAACACTTGTAGGTTCTTGCTTTGCATTTGTTGGCTGCGGCAAAAAAGGCGAAACTCTGAAAGTCTTTACTATGTTCGGAGGAGAGGATGCGCTAAAATCCAAATTTGCGATAGGGGTTAAAGAGTTTAAGGATGCTCATCCTAATGTTGAAGTCGAGGACGAATCGATTCAGGCTACGGGTGAAGGCTTTGACACTGTTGTTATGTCAAAGTTTGTAGTCGAAAAGAATGCGCCGGACGTTATGTATGTTTTTGCGCCCGGACGTAATCTAGCTGTTCAAAACAAGCTCGCCACCGTTGCCTCGATCCGGGAAAAATATCCCGACTACGGCGAAGGTTTTCCTGAAGTAAGCGGCGACCCGCATACGCTGGCGTTCCTTGGAAACACGTTCGGTTTTTATTATAAGAAAGCTGCGTTTTTAGAAACTGATTTTGCTTCCTATTCCGCGCTAAAAACTAAGCTTTCCGCGCTTGGGAATACTAAGGTCGTAAATCCCGCCGGCGAACCGCACTATTGGTTCAACTATATCGGTTTACAGAAAATGGGTAAAAAATGGGCGGATGTGTCTGTACCCACAAAAGAATGGTTTAATACAAATAGGACCGAATTGATAGGCGTTCTTAATGAGCTTAAGACTTATCTTGTAGATGGGATAGGTATCGATCAATCCGATACCATCAGCTACGGCAATGAAAAAGCCGAAATATGGAACAGCCGTAAAGATTTCATGGTTGATGGAAACTGGAGCTCGGGGGGGTGGTATCTGCCGGAAAATACGGGCGCAAAACCCAACGATTACACTTTCCGTACGATGACGATCGACGATAATCCCGCAACAACTGATATTGACGAAAGTAAATATGTTATGAGCGGATTTTTCCACGGCTGGATGATCAGCAAAAACTGCTTTAAAAACGAAGATAAATTAAAGCTCGCGGTTGATTTTGTCAATAAACAGTGCGACAACGTTCTTGAGTACGGCGGTCTTGCCGCTAACGGCGCGTCAGCCAGTAACGACACGGCGCTTGCAAAAGCTACAAAAGATATTCTAAAGATAAACGGCGCAATCTCCTGCAGCCCGCTTGATGACAAATGGCTTTATGTTCCCGCAAAGAACACCTTCTATTCGGGTCTTACTGATTTCTTGCGCAGCTCAACTATCACCGCTGCAAGTGTTATTGACGCTACTATTGACGCGTTTGCATAAAGGCTAAGAATACTTGAATAAATATTTTGGTCGTTTATTCATTGAGTCTTAAACTTATCAGTTTGAAAGAAAGAGTCTGCGGGACGGCGGCCTTTGTCCCGCAGATTCTGCCTTTTCCGGCAAAAAATGATTTAAAAGGAGTGTGATAACGGATGTTATATAAAAAGAATTTGCTTGCAGGAGTTTTGTTCGCGCTGCCGTTTCTGTTATTTGCCGCGGTGTTTCTGTTTTATCCGGCGATAATAAATGTTTATAACGGTTTTTTTAAATATTTGCACGTCCTTGACGAGTCGCCGGTTTTTGTAAGATGGGAAAATTATAAATGGCTTTTTGACCGTCCGGATTTTTGGAGATCTTTATCTAATACCGGTATTCTCATTTTGTTCGTTATTGTTTTCCAAGTCGGAATCGCGCTTATTCTTGCTCTTTTAGTCAACAATCTAAAGAAATCCGTACCGTTTTTCCGGATCGTTTATTTTATGCCGATAGTTGTTTCGGCAACTGCGATCGGACTCATGTACCTAATGTTTATTCAGCCGAAAGGACTTTTTTCGGAGATTTTCGGCACGCCGGGCAAGAATTGGCTGCCTGAGGGAAAGTTTTTGGCATTATTAATAATCATGATTCCGGTGCTATGGCAATATATCGGATTTTACTTTGTAATATTTTTAACCGGGCTTTCCGGTATTCCTGAAGATATAATAGAGGCGGCAAAAATCGACGGTGCAAGCGCATTTAAATCCACATTTTCAATCGTTCTTCCTATGATGTGGAACGTATTGCGCACTACTATGGTACTTGCTATAACGGGTGCATTAAAGGTTTTTGATATGCCGCACACTATTGCGCCGCATGGCGCGCCTGCACGCGAAACTATATTTATGGGTACTTATAATAATTTTCTTTATTCAAGCGGCTGGATAGGCCAGAGCGCGGTTTATTCAATTTTTATAGTTTTGGCAGGGATACTTGTTTCTGTTTTGTCTAACTCTATTTTGCGTGAAAACAAAGATATACAGTGAGGTGGAAGATGAGAGATATTCTAAATTCAATCAGTATTCAAAGCCTTGCGGACGCAGAATACTTTAAAAAACTTAAAAAAAAGAAAATAATCAATTTAATTGTTAAAATATTAATATTTATCTTGCTGCTTGCGTGGGCGGCACTTGCGGTATTCCCGTTTTTATGGACATTTTTATCGTCTTTTAAAAACCGTTTTGATATTGTTTTTGAGCCCTTAACTTTTAAATTTCTCGAGTTTTCAGACGCAAACTACAAAAAGATTTTTGAGGGCTCGCTGAATATTTTCAGAGCTTACGGCAATAGCTTACTTATAAGCGGGCTTGTAGTTATCGGCACGCTCATTTCTTCAACGCTTATGGCGTTCGTTCTTGCACGCTTTAAATTCCGCGGCAAAGGCATATTAGAAATGCTTGTAGTTGCTTGCATGATGTTTCCGGCATTCGCACTTTTATTTCCTATAATCAAAATTCTTTCGGCATTAGGCCTATTTGGAGAGCAGCTTGGCGTAGTGTTTCCGCAGATCGCGCTCAATTTAGGGTTCACTACACTTCTGCTTACCGGATTTTTAAAAAGTCTGCCAATCGAAGTTGAGGAGGCGGCATTTATCGACGGCGCGGGCATAATGAGGGTAGTTTTTACTATTGTTGTTCCTATGCTTCAAAGCGCGCTTGTGACCGCAAGCATTTTCGTATTTATATGGAGCTATAACGATCTGTTTCTTCAAATGATAATCATTACAACTGAAAAAAAATTCCCGGTTTCGCTGCTTTTAAACAGGCTTGCATCCAAAGAAACCGGATACGATTACGGAAAAATGGCGGCGGCGGTCACGCTTGTAGCTTTTCCTATAATATTAATTTATATGTTACTGCAAAAACACATTATTAAAGGGCTGACTGCGGGTGCTGTAAAAGGCTAATAAAAAGCCGCAGCTTAAATAGCAGCAATTTGTCAGTTGGAGGATGGGTATAATGACTTTAGAGCAGAAAATAGGTCAGATGATGATGGTTGGCTGGCAGTCCGATAAAGCCGTAGATATCATTGAAAGTATTAAGCGTTACAATTTCGGCAACGTCATTCTTTTTACGCGCAACATCAAGAGCGCGGGGCAGATCAGAGACGTTTGCGGCAAAATACAGGAAATCGCAAAGGAGTATAACGGCGCGCCTTGCTTTATCGGTATCGATCAGGAGGGCGGTTCGGTAAGACGTATCTACGAGGGCGTAACGGCGGTGCCTGGCAGTATGGCGGTCGCCTCTGCTAGCGTTAAGTATCCGAATGCGGCGGGAATGATGGGTAAGATAGTCGGTTCAGAATTAAAGTCGCTCGGCATAAATTTTAATATTGCGCCGTGTGTGGACGTAAATACGAATCCGAATAATCCCGTTATTGCCATACGCGCATTCGGCGACGACCCCGAACAGGTAACGCGGCTCGGCTCAATATACGCGTCGAATCTTCAAAATGAGGGTGTTATAGCGTGCTACAAGCATTTTTTAGGGCACGGTGACGTGGACGTGGATTCGCATTTAGATCTGCCGCGGCTTAACAAGACCCTTACGGATTTGGAGCTATGCGAGCTTGTCCCTTATAAAAATAACCTTACCGCCGACGCGGTTATGACCGTACACATTCTGTATAAGGCTTTAGACGACCATTTTCCCGCCTCAATTTCGAAAAACATATTGCAGGGGCTTTTGCGCGGGCGGCTCGGGTATAAGGGAATAATTATAACCGACTGTTTTGAAATGGACGGACTCATTCGCACCTTTTCGCTTGAAGAGGCTGCTACGTTCGCAGTGAATGCAAGTACAGATATTGTCACCGTCAGCCATACCTTCGGCAGGCAGCTATTAGTGCGCAACGCTCTGATTTCCGCCGTACAAAGCGGAGTTATTTCCGAGGAAACGATCAATACGGCTCTTAACAGGATATTAAAATACAAAGAAAAGTATTGTTACAGCGTGCCGGAAAAAGCGCCGGATTTTAAAGCGAACTATGAAATAGCCAATTCTATAAGCCGCGCAGGCATTGCTCTTATCAGCGGAAAGCCTTTCGAAATCGACAGCGGCACCGTAGTTATCGGCGTCACAAATTATGTAAACTCTATTGCGGAGGATACGAACGTCGAAAGAATGGATATCGCCAAAATGATCGGCGATGAATTCAACATTCCTCACAGGAGCATTGATAATAAGAATTTTAACCTCAACGAAACTCTGGGCTTTGTGAAAAACCGCAAGGTGATTTTGTGCCTTGCCGACTCTCATCTGACGCTTGTCCAGCGCGTGCTGTACAGCTCGCTTCTTCAAAACCGCAAAGAGGTAATGCTTATTTCGCTGCGCACGCCGTACGACATCATAAATCAGGATCCGCCGCATTGTCATATTTGTACTTTTGAATACACCTCGCAGTCTTGCCGTTCGCTTATAGAGGTGCTGCGCGGAGGTAAGACGTTCGGAGTATGCCCTGTCAAGCTCAATAAGAAGGGCGCGGCGAGCGATACGGGGAATCAGCTTGTAGACAACGTGCTTATATTTATAAAAAATAATTATTCAAAGCGTTTGACTCTCGCTAACGTTGCCGAAGAGTTTCTTATTTCGGGCGGGCATCTGTGTAAACTTCTGAAAAAGAAAATCAATAAAGGCTTTTCAGATTGCGTAAACGAGGTTCGGATAGCCGAAGCAAAACGCCTTTTATGCACGACTACGCTAAAAGTTTACGAGGTTTCCAGCCTTTGCGGTTTTAACGACATTGAATATTTTGCAAACGTATTCAAAAAATATAACGGCGTGACCCCGTCGTTTTTCAGGAATAACTATAGAATAAACGATTAGATAAGAGGGGCGTTTTGTCTTTCGGCTCTAAGTAAAAACCGGGTGTTTCAATAAGAGGTTAGCGACGAATAACAGGCGGCAGAATTGCGCTATTAAGCCCGTTTAAGATCCTTATTAAGCTTTATTAAGACACCTCTTTTTTCGCTTTCGCTGCCAAAACAATTGTTAGCAGCTTTATTTTGTGCTATAATCAATTTGCTATGTCGAAAGGAAAAAATAAAAACGGCGGACTTCGGGCATTTTTTAAATTTGTCGGAAACGGCAGAAGGTTACTGGCGACAGCTTTGTTGACAGGGCTTTTGGCAACCGTTTTAAACTATATCACTCCGCAGATCATAAGCTTTACAGCCGACAGCGTTTTTAAAGACGAGCCGTATTCCGCGCTCGCCTTGTTTTTGCGTCTGCCCGGACGCGGCTGGTTTTTGTCGCATATTTATGTATTGGCTGTTTCGCTCATAATCGTGAGCGTATTGCAAAATCTATTACTTTTTGTGCAGCGGTTTTACACCCAGAAATGCGGCGAAATAGTGTCGCGCAATATGAAAAACGCGCTGTTTTCCCATATACAAAAGCTTCCGTTTTCATGGCATCAGTCTATTCAGACGGGCGATATCATACAGCGTTCCACTTCCGACGTGGATATGGTCAAACGCTTTATTTCCGAGCAGTTCGTGGAGCTTGTGCAGACCGTCATTTTAGTCGTGCTGGGGCTTGTGCTGATGTTTTTTATGAACGTGTGGATAGCTTTAGTCGCGGCGGTGTTCCTGCCGGTCATATTTTTTGTTTCCGTTACGTATTTTGCAAAGGTCGGAGCGCGCTTTCAGGAAGCCGACGAGGCGGAGGGTGCGGTCAGCGCGGCCTTACAGGAAAACCTTACCGGAGTAAGGATTGTCCGCGCTCACGGCAGGCAAAAATTTGAAACTGAAGAATTTCAAAAGAAAACCGGAAGCGTTTCAAGCAAATGGATAAGTCTAAGCAAGGCGATGGGCGCGTTCTGGGGCAGCGGCGACCTTTTGGCGGGAATGCAGGTCTTGTTTGTCTTGCTGCTGGGCGCGGTGTTCGTTGCAAAGGATATGATGAGTATAGGAACGTTTCTAGCGTTTATTTTCTACAATCAAACTATTATATGGCCTGTGCGGCATTTGGGCAGGATATTGGGCGAGCTTAGCAAGGCAAGGATCAGCACCGGCAGAATAAACGAGGTCATGAGCGCGGAGCCGGAGCCGGAGCCGTCCGATGCGTTAAAGCCTGTTATCAAAGGCGAAATAGAGTTTAAAAACGTGTCCTTTTCCTATCCCGATTCGCCTGATAAAAATGTAATCGATAACGTGTCCTTTAAAATAGGCGCGCATAAGACTCTTGGTATTGTGGGCGGAACAGGCAGCGGCAAGAGTTCGCTTGTGCATCTTCTTAACAGGCTCTACGACGTCTCGGACGGCGAAATACTGATAGACGGAATAAATATTAAGAATATCGACCGCTCGTATCTTCGCGGCAAAATCGGCCTTATTTTACAGGAGCCGTTTCTATTCAGCCGTACTATCGAGGAGAATATAAATATCGCGCAGCCCTCCGCCACAAAAGAGGACGTTAGAAAATTTGCCGGTATCGCGCACATAAACGAAAGCATTTCTGCCTTTGAAAAGGGTTATGAAACGCTTGTCGGAGAAAGGGGAGTAACGCTTTCGGGCGGTCAAAAACAACGGCTTGCGATAGCGCGGACGCTTATAACAAAGCCGCCCGTACTCATTTTTGACGACAGCCTTTCGGCGGTCGATACAGATACCGACCTTGCAATACGTAAGGCGCTTAGCGAAAATCTCACAAGCACGACTCTCATAATATCACATCGCATCACCACTGTTATGCGCGCGGATCTTGTTATCGTACTTGACGAGGGCAGGATAGCGCAATGCGGCACGCATTGCGAGCTTATCGCGCAGGACGGCGCGTATAAACAGATATACGACCTGCAGGTTAGCGCCGGATTTATGGAAAACTAGAAAAGAATTCATCATCGGATTTCCGCTACGCTTGGATTTGCCGCCTCTCTCACGTATTAAATATACGCTCGGTCGGCGCAAAACCAACTGTTGCGGCACTACCGATGCGCCTTCTTTTCTAGTAAATTATGCGTCGGTTTTAACCGATAGCAGTCAAAAGGAGGTTAGGCAGGGTGTCTGAAATTGATAACGACGATATCGGCAGGAGCCCGTCTTTTTCCTTAAAGGTATGGAAAAAGCTCGTTCCGCATTACAAACCGTATAAAAAATACGTTATTTTGGCCATTTTGAATATTTTGATAATGGCCGCTTTCGACGTTCTTCTTCCGGTTTTTCAAAGAATGATAATCAATAACAACGTCGAGCCCAAATCCACCGAGGGACTATGGCTGCTCGGTTTGCTTTACGCTTCCGTTATATCCTTGCAGGCGTTGATGACGTATGTTGCCATGCGCGTTTTTATGCGGCTGGACGTCTGCGTGTGCCGCGATTTAAGGAACGGTCTATTTATCAAATATCAAAAATTACCCGTTTCATATTATAGCGACAAATCCGTAGGCTATCTCGTTGCGAAAACTATTTCAGACACCGAGCGTGTAGCCGGAACAGTCGCATGGAATATGCTGGACCTTGGCTGGGCTTTAATATATATTATCGGCCTTTTTATTCCGATGTTTATAGTCAACTGGAAAATTGCGCTTGCCTTAGCCGTACTCATTCCGATAGGCCTTTTAATCAGCGTTCTTTTCAGCAGGCGGCTTCTCAATATGAACAGGCACATCCGTAAATCAAATTCTGTTCTTGCGGGCGCGCTGAACGAGGGTATATCCGGCGCAAAGACGGCAAAAACGCTTGTCGCCGGAGATTTACTGATCGATGAATTTAACGAAAAAAGCCGGGACCTTTATAAAAAATCCGTATCGTATGCGCGTTTCGGCTCATTTTACCGTTCGCTTTTAAGCGTTGTGGGGGCGTTTGCAGTTGCCGCGGTCATAGCTATAGGCGGTATGGCCTTAAATTCGGACGCAATGCCGCTCGGCGATATTTCTATGTTTTTGTCTTACTCTTTCTCGCTCGTATGGCCGATGATGTCTATAGGCCAATGCTTTACGAACATTGTTGCAAATCAGGCAAACGTCGAAAGGATTTATTCTGTTCTCGACGCTCCGCTCACCCTTTGCGATTCGCCGGAGGTTATCGAAAAATACGGCGACGAATTTAATCCGAAATATGAAAACTGGGAGAAAATGGACGGCGAAATCGAGTTTAAAAACGTCAGCTTTAAATATCCCGGCAGTAATACTTACGTTTTGGAAAATTTCAATTTAATAATTCCCAAAAATACGTCCTGTGCGCTTGTGGGAGAAACCGGGGCGGGCAAAACTACGATAGTCAGCCTTTTATGCCGTTTCTACGAGCCTACAAGCGGCGAAATACTTATCGACGGAACCGATTACCGCCTCCGCTCGCTCGGCTGGCTTTCGCAAAATATCGGTTACGTTTTACAGACGCCTCATCTGTTTTCCGGCACCATCCGCGAAAACATCCGTTACGGCAAGGACGGCGCGTCAGATACTGAAATTGAAAAAGCCGCGCAAATTACCTGTGTCGATAAAATCGCCGCAAAGCTGGAAAAAGGCCTCGACATCGAATCAGGGGAAGGCGGCGACCGTTTTTCAACCGGAGAAAAACAGCTTATTTCTTTTGCCCGCGCAATAATAGCCGACCCAAGAGTCCTAATCCTCGACGAGGCGACCGCAAGCATAGATACTCAAACCGAGCATATGGTGCAGACGGCGATCGAAGAGCTGCTTAAAAACCGCACAAGCATAACGATCGCCCACCGGCTTTCAACGATAAAAAAAGCCGATAATATCCTTGTTATAGACGAGGGTAAAATTGCCGAACGCGGCACTCATAGCGAACTGTTAAGTAAGAAAGGCAGATATTATGAGCTTTACCGAAAACTTTCAGAGCTTGAAACCGCCGATGCCGTCTTAAATTCTGAAAAGATAATTGAAAGCTGACGGAGCAAAATTGGGCAAAGTCTCTTAACAAAGCAAGTGAAAGCTTATTAAAAGCTAATAAAGTTTTATCATATTCAAAATTTCTTTTTCCGCATTATCGGGGACAAAATCGTTTACCTGCGCGTTAAAAAATCTGCACCACGTAAGCGCGGCAGCATAGCGGCCGTATTCCAGGCTTAGATGATACGAGTCCCGGCAAAGACTGAGGCCGCCGTTTTCATAAATGAACGGCTTTTTTTTGCGGAGCTTCTGAATAAATTCTCCGGTGCGGATAATGCGCAGATTTTCTTTTTTTGCAGCGTAATCATAAGCGTCTTTAAGATTGCTGAACATCAGATTCTGATCGCAGTTATAGGTAGGAAAAGCATCGTGCGGACTGCCTTTTTCATACGCCCAAGTTTGATTGATAATTATTTCCGCGTTAGGGAGATATTCTCTTATAAAAGAAATAAGCTCGGTAAGATGCGGATAATAAGTGTCCTTCAAACCTGAAAAGGGGCTTGCCTGTTGTAATGTGACCGCATTCCAGTCATGGGAAAGAAGAGCGTCCTTTAAAGATATGGATTTTAATTTCTCGCCGTTCTGCTCATAGTCATAAACAGGCTCGCCGGTTTTGATAAAACTACAGTGCTGCTCTAAGGAACAGCCTCCGACGTATAAATTGCGGACAAAAAGCTGATCCGTCATTTTTTCAATATAGGCGGTGCAGTCCTGAGAAAAGCTGTTGCCTACGGCTAAAACTTTATACATTCATTATTGCTCCTTCTTTAGAACGATTTAAACAAATAAAGAGCCCTTTGTTATAAATTTTTACGCTATAAAATATTCGGCGGGACTTTGCGTTTTATCTGGCTGCGGTAGACGAGGTTTACCATAAGGTAAAAAAGGCTGCGTTTTGGGTGGCGGAAAAATTGGCGGCGGAAAACGGTGCGTTTTACTATGGCGGGCACAGTGTAGAGCTTGTTGTATATTTGCCAATACGTTGCCGTGATCTCCTCCGTCGTCATATGCGGATGCGTGATGACTGCTTTAGACGGCGTAAAATTAAATACGTCGTTTTCGACTATTCTGCCCTCTTTAAGCATTTCGTCATACAGGTCAGTTCCGGGGATAGGGGTCATTATATAAAATTTCGGGGCAATTATGCCCGTTTTTTTAACAAAGTCAACGGTTTTTAAAAGGGATTCTTTCGTGTCGGTGTCTATGCCGACTATCATTTCGCTCGCTATGTCTATACCGGCGTTTATGCAGGTGGATATAACGCGTTCATAATCGGCAGGGTCGCACCAGTCTTTTTGCACCTGCTTTAAGCTTTCTTGACGTATACTTTCAAGCCCGAAGCTTAAAGTATAGCATCCGCTCTCTGCGGCGGCCTTTAAAAGCTCGGGTTTGTCGGCTATCTGTATCGCGCATTGCGACATCCACGACATTTTTAGTTTTTTGATTTCCCTGCAAAGCTTAAGCATATATTCGGGATCGGAAACTATATTATCGTCTATCAGCAGAAATTTTTTAAAGCCAAGGCTTTTAACATATTTAATATCCCTTACAACTTCCGGTATGTCGCGCTTTAAATACTTATTGCGGTAAAGGCAATAGATCGAGCAGAAATTGCAGCTGTTGGGGCAGCCGCGTCCCGCCTGAACGGGTAAAAAGTCGCCGATTTTCTTTTTCATCAAAAGGTCATAGCGGGGAAGAGGCGTTGTTAAACTGGTCAGCGGGCTTTTGTAGAAGGGTTTCAGCTCGTTATTTTCGATATCTTTTATTATTTGCAAAAACGCCGTTTCGGCGTCGCCTATCATAACGCTGTCGAAATATTGTTTGGCGATATCCGGGGCAAGGCTCGCCATAGGCCCGCCCATAATAACAGTTTTGCCGCGCTTTTTAAATTCTGCGGCAATTTCGACGCTGCGCCGTGCTGCGTGTCCCATTCCGCCTATCCCTACGACCGATGCATCTGTCGCATAAGGGATATCCTCTATCGTTTCTAGGCAGATTTCAGCTTCCCAGTCGGGTGGGAGCATCGCGGCTAGCAGGGGATATGCAAGGCCGATAAAATAGAGTTTTTTCTTTTTGACAAGTTTGCCGGCCTCGTCATAAATAGTCGGCTGGATAAACAATATTTTCTTTTTCATACGTCCACCTTATTCTTACGGCTGAGCCTGTAGTATTGCAGCGCGATACTCGCCGCGCCCTTAAGCGCCCTCAAATATACTTTTATTCCGTACTTTTTTCGTATGTACTTACGCATACGAGGGCTTGCGGAGGTCTTTAAATATACGCGCAGAATGTTTTTATAATACTCGCGCACAGAGATTTTTTCGGGCTGATACACTAAATGCGCCATATCCCATAAATGGTATTTCTCACGCGGCAGCGCGATTTTGTCCTTTTCTTTTTCATATAGCGCGGTGCCGGGAACGGGCATAAGGGGCTGGAGGTTAATGAACGGATATTTAAAGCCGTTTAGATATTCGATCAGCGCGTCAAAATCTTCCCTTGCCCAGTCATTTTGGCATATAAGCCCCATATAACTCTCGACCTCGTATTTTTCCAATATTCGTACGGCGGCTACGTTCATTTGCGCCGTAGTGCGTTTATTGAGCGAATCCAGCTCCTCTTTTTTGAACGACTCTATCCCCATAAATACGGCTTTCAGCCCGCATTTACTCAGTTTTTCTATAGTGGCTTCATTTTGGCTGATAAAATCAGTCCTTGAAAAAAGAATAAAATGCTTGTCAACGTTGTTTTCCTTTAAAAGCGCGCAAAACTCGTCTGCTCTTGCAACGCTTGAAAGAAAATTATCGTCCACTATAAAAACGTTTTTTTCTTTGATGCTTTTCATTTCTTCAACAGCCGTATTCATATTACGGCAGGAATATTTGCCGCCTGTAATTTCCCGGCAAAAGCAAAAGTCGCAGCTGTGCTGACAGCCGAACGACATTTTTATAGTAGCGCACCGCGAATGGAGTACATAGTTGTAATGCTTTCTGTACTTTGCAGTTTTTTCCCTGTCCGGGAACGGCGGGTCAGTATCGGTTAGAATATCCCTCAGCTTGACGCTTTTGCCGTATACGCAGTCGCGCAGTTCATCAGTAAGGCCGCCGTTATCCGCAATCGACACAACGGTTTCGAGCGGGGCGCGGCTGATGATATAGTCGATATTTGCATCAGCAAAATCCGAAGGCATAACCTCTGCATGGACTCCTCCGGCAACGGTAATGATATTTTTGTTGAAGTTTTTCACTATTTCCGCGTATTTTTTGACTATACCGGCGTGAACAAGGTAGGAGGTAAAGCAAACCATATCGACGCCTCTAAGAAAAGCTTTGAGGCTCCGCTTTTCGCACAGCATATCCGCAATCGTCGTTTTATGGCCGCGTTGTTCTAAAGCCGCCGAAACTGTTTCAAGCTCCAGCGGTTCACAGATCATAAAGCTTTGCAAATTAATAGTGTCCTTATGCGGACGCGGGCGTATCAACAAAATATTCATTATTCATTAATTTTCCTTAAAAACGTTGAATTTTGGGTCGGGGTCGAACCGGTACTGCATTTTTTTGATAAGCATTTTTATTCCCAGGTTGATTATGGGGTTGCTGTGCCTTAAATGAGTGTAAAGAAAAGTATATTTGCAGCCCATTTTTAGTTTGGCGTCATCCGCAGTTTGGCCAAAATCGATTGTTTTAAATCCGTTCTCTATTCCGAACCGTACTATTTCCAGCAAAAACCTGTGGTAAATGTCTAAATCAGAGTTTAAGCTGTGTTCGAATCCTACAAATTCAAAAATCAACTCGTCGCCGTTTTCTAAAAGCTGCAGGAATCCGACTGTTTTTTCGTTAAGCTTTGCAACAATTATTTTGAAGCGGTTGTCGCGGAAAAAATCAGGCTCAAGTTTTTCCAGCCGTATGCGTGAATTTTCAAGCACCTGCAAATACTGTCCGTACATTTGCTCGTCAAAAGCAGAGTTGTCTTTGAGCGTTTCGAGCGTGAGCGGAGCGGATTTAGCAAAAGCGATATTGTAGCGGCGGCGGTAGCCTGACCTGAGCGAGCGCAAATACTCTTCAAAGCTTTTCCATTTGATGTCAAGAATGCATCTGGGGCAAGTAAATCCGCTGCTGAAGCCTTTGAATTTGCTTGTTTTCTCAAGGTTGATTATCGCGCTCCAGCCTTTAAGCTTTTTTAATATGCGCTCAACCTCCGCATGGGTTTTTTCTCCGGTAACGACGGACGGGCGGCTTATCGAAACAGGATGATAGACAGTATTTACATTTTTGAACGAGGGTTTTTTACCGGGTGAGAACATATTTATGTCAAAATATGACTTATGGCACACCAAAACTGAATCGATTTTGTCATCGTCGAAAAATGCATAATAGTCCATGTGCGTCTTTTGTTTTTCTTCTAAAAAAATCAAAAAATCACGTTTTAAATAAATGTTTTTACCGGCTTTCTCGTCCCAGCCGTCCGGCAGATTGCGCGCGCTTTCGTATTTTTTATGCATTTCTACTCCGTAATATATTCATAAACTGTGTATCTGCGCTTAACCTTAAAGCCGTTACGCAGATTAAGGTTTACGCTTTTGACGTTATTGTCCCAGACGAATGTGGTTTCGATTTCCGAAAATTTTTCAAGCTCTTTATCAAGCGCGGAGGCTAAGAGGGCGGCGCCGTAAGAGCCGCGGTAATTTTTTTGCATTGCGACCGCGTTGATTTTTGCTTTTGAGTGCTTAAACGTCCTGTTTTTGGCCCACGTTTTAAAGGCTCCGTTTTTTTTGCCGAAACAAAGCGGCTTGTTAAAGTCCGGATGCCAGAATGCGTAGCCTATCTCAATGCCGTCTTTTTGCGCGAAAATTATGTTTTCGTTCTTTAAAAGCAATTTAAAGCTTTTAAAAAGCTCATAGAAAAACTTTTCCTGCGGTTCAAAATAGAAAAGTGTGTCTTTTAGCGCGTCGTTTGTAAGGCGCTCAAATATTGAGATATCGCGCTCATAATTCTTAAAATCAAAAAACCTTATGCTAAATCCTCCGGCAGCGCGGGCAGGAGTTGCGCGGATTTTAAATTGGTTGTTAGAATAAGTGCAAAGGCCGTGTTTTATGTAGCCTCTTAAATCAAAATAATCCTTATAATAAGACGGATGGTAAAGGCTGTCGAACGAAATTTCCTCATTAAAACAATTTTGCAAAATTCCCGTTCCGAGGCTGACGTGCCCGTTTATACCCATAACAAGGTTTTTTACCCCTAATTCTTTTGCGCGTTTTTCGGCGTAATCAAAAAGTAAATCCGTTTCCGCTTTCTTGTTTTTTTGCGCTTCAAAACAGCCCATAAAAAGGGTAGGAACGTTTTGCGGCTTGATGAGAATGCAGACGGCTGCGATGCTCTGCCCGCAATATACCGCCACCGGCTCTGTGACCGCGTTTTTGGCAAAGGTGACGGCGTTAAAAAGCAGGTCGCGGCAATTGAAGAGCACCGTATCGCAATAATACGGATCGTTATCATGAAGGCCGTATATGAATTTGATAAACTGTTTCTTTTCAGATTTTGAGCTAAGTACCTTAACGCGCATCAAATATAGCCGCCTATTATTATGATTTTGACTGTTATTAGGATAGCACAATATTTCTTTTAAGTCAATATTTGCCGGAAAAAACATAGGTGTGAGTAAATTTATGCCGTCTAAAACGCTTACCAAAACATATCAGTATTGACTTTATCCAGTTTATTTGCTATATTTAGAATATGGATATTTTATTAGTAAGGCCTTATGCGCATAAGGATACCATTAATTTAACGAATTATGCTATAGTCGAACCGCTTGAGCTTGAGTATCTTGCCGCGTATGCGGAAAGCGAAGAGGTCGGATCGGATATTTTTGATATGCTTGTGGATAAGCAGCGCGATATTATTAAGGTGCTGAAGAACAAGAAATACGATATGGTCGCGTTCACAGGGTATATGACCGCGATAAATATTATAAATTTTCTTGCAAAAAAAGTAAAGGAATACGACCCTGATATCGTTACGATCGTCGGCGGCATTATGGCCGAGGTCAACCCGCACGTTTTTGATGAAAACTATTTTGATGCGGTCGTCAAAACCAATCCATTAGTCACTTTCACAGATATTTTGAGAATGCTAAAATCCGGCGGACGGGATTTTAAAACTATAAACGGAGTCTACTCAAAAGAAAAGACGTCTTATGAGTTTGTATGCTATCTGCCGCAATTTCTGCCTTTGCGCGAAAAGACCGCAAAATACAGGGCGCAGTATCAATACGCATATTTGGGAAAATGCGCTTCTGTCCGCACAAGCTACGGCTGCCCGAACCGCTGCAACTTTTGTATTTGTACTCAGGCAGCAAACGGCAAATACTGGGAACGTGACCTTGACGAGGTCATTGGCGAAATAAAGGGGCTGGACGCGGATGTTATTATGCTGGCCGATGATAACTTTACCGCAAATATCAGGCGCGTCGAGGCGTTTTGCGACGCGCTTGAAGCGAACGGCATCAAAAAGAAGTTTTTCATATTGAGTACCACTCATGTGATATCCAAAAACGAAAGCACTATCAGAAGGCTCCACAAAAACGGGCTGTCCTGTATCTTTTTGGGGCTTGAGGCTTTCGACGACGACGAGCTTAAAGAGCTGAATAAACGCGCGACCGCCGAGCAGAACCGTCAGGCGCTTCAATTGCTGTCGGAATTAAAAATAGAAATAACCGGCGGCGTGATCTGTATGCCCGAATGGAAACGTGAAAATTTTGATACGCTCATTAAAAATCTGTCTGTATTCAATCCTATCATCCCTGTGGTAAACGCGCTCATCCCTATGCTAGGAACGCCTATTTATCAAACCTATAAAGATAAAATCGCCGCAGACGAGAGCCGTTATGAAATTTTCGATATGGCGCATTTAATAATCCGGCCAAACAATATGACGCCGAGGCAGTTCTATATAAACGTCCTCAGGGTCTACCGCCACACAGCCGCAAGCAAAACCACCCGCAACCATATCAAAAACACTTACGGAAAAAAAGCGTGGAAAGCCCATAGAAATTCATCCGTCAAAATCCTTTGGCAATATATTAAACTAATAATCAAAAATAGAATTTAAAGACTGTTAAGATTTTTAGTCCGATGAATAAAAGTAATTCTGTTTGACTTGCAAATTTATATTTAATATAATAGGGTTATGAAATTTTATATCAAACAAAGAGTATTCTCGATAGGGCAGAAGCTTGACGTCTGTGATAAAGACGGCAACTATCAATATTATTGCCGCGGAGAAGTTTTAACAGTAGGGCGAAAGCTGCATATTTACGACCGCGCAGATAATGAGGTGGCATATATTAAGCAGCAATTGTTCAGAATGCTGCCGCATTATGATATTTATATAAATGGTAAGTTTATAACTACTCTTGTTAAAAAATTTACATTTTTCACGCACGATTATTATTACGGTGATCTGCCTTATGAGATCGACGGACAATTTCTTGCCCATGATTATAATGTTTACGATAATGGCAATAACACCTTGATGAAGGTTGAAAAACAATGGCTCACTTGGGGCGATACTTACGTAATTGATATAATAGATGAGAAACAACTGCTGCTAATGCTGGCATCGGCGATAGTATTGACTGCGTTTGCCATGAGGGTAAGGGCGGCTAGCAATACCTAGCACCTTGTAAAAAAGTGCTATTACATACATAAATAAAGGGTATTCATACCGCAGGATAAATCCTGCACCTCGCGCCTTTGGCGCGCCTTCCGCGCTAAAGCACGGGGTATGCACCTTTGTCGGTGGCGCAAAAATGCCCTTGCAAGCAAGCATTTTTGCTTCTGGAATCAAGAAACTTTGCCGAAAGTTTTAACCGTTTGTTCATCGTCACCTAAAGCAATAATGTAAAGCCTACGCTCTTACTCAAGAATAGTATTCAGCTAATATTGGCATAATAACTTAAAGAGGTGAACTATGGCAAAAGCAGGAATGAGAAGATACGATGAGCTGCCGCACGATGATGAAAAAGGCGTGGTGAAGAAGAAGCCGAAAAATGACGTCGAGCCCGTGCCCGAGCTTCAGGGCAAAGCAAAAGAAAGCAAAGAAAAAGTAAAACCCATTAAAAAATAAAAGGTATTAACCGCAGGGCAAGTCCTGCACCCACCGCCTACGGCGATTTGTTCCGCCTAAAAGACGGCGGGATTTTAAACCTTTTGCGGCGGGCGCATATTTTGAAATGAAAGCAAGCTTTCATTTCAAAATATGCTTCTTGATAAAAAAAAGCAAAATAGCAGTATTATGTCACGCATAGTATTACATTGCTCCAATTGTTCTTACTTTTTGCTAATTATTCATTAAATAGTATTAAATTCACTTAACTTCAAAAGTGCTGGACTCTTTTGATGTTAAGTGAACATAAAAAACAATGTCCGCATCGGATTTTAGCAATAGGAAAAAACGGGTTGAACTTTTTTATGAGTTCAACCCGTTTTAAATTGGCAAGAACGCACTAAAAGACTAACTACTAGTCTTTATTTTTTTGCTGTCGAACTAAAAGTAAGTGAGAGGTTTATGTGTTGAACTAAAAGAATGTTTTGATAATTTGTAATGTACGAAAAATAAGTCTTTGAAATAAAATCAAAAGAATTCAAAGAAGTAGAATTATTTTCGCATAATATATTAATTAAATTTATATTAGAAAACTCTATAAAAAACAGGAAGATATTGAAAAATTTAAATTTATATAGTACAATGATATCAACTTTATAAGACCTGTATTATTTATAAAAATAACCCGATAATGAAGGGAATAGAAATGAAAGAAAAAGGAGGTGCTTAAAAGTAAAAATTTAAAGAGGTTTTTAATTATGAAAAAAGTTATCAAAAGCGCATTAATAGGTATTGTTTTACTTGGAATAATCAATCTTTCAAACAATCCTATATTAAAGTTTGGTGCGAAAAAGTTATTGGCTCCTTATTACATAGTAGGTATTATTATGTTGATTGGGAGTTTTTTTAGTTTTAGTTTTGGTCGTAAGGGTGGTCGGCTGCTACATAAAATAGTATCTATTATAATGCTTCTAAGCAGTGTCCCTATAATCGCTTTGCCATTTTCAAAGACTGGAAATAATACATCATTTAGCACTGCATTTAATTGGCCAAAGTTTGGGATAATTATCTCAACAATTATTGGCAGTATAGTTTTTATAGCTTTATTAATTTTTTTAATAAAAGCAGTTGCAAAGAGCAAACAAAAAGCACATAGCAAAACAACTTTAAAGACATGTGCGCCAAAGCCTATCTTAATAAGTCAAGAAGAAAATATAACTGATACGCAGCAAGAGAATACAACCATTGAGACAACTGAAATTAAACAGCCTCAAGCTAAAATCAAATTAGTAGATTCTATGGAAGATAAAGATGATGATTCTATGGATGCTGAACTACAAGATATATTTGAAATTTGGGATTATGTTGGCGGTAAGCCATTTAAAGCTATTTCAACCTATGACGATATAGAATGGGTTAAAATCTATAAAGATCCGAACTCATACGATAAAGTATATGGATGGATAAAGATGAAGAACGCATGTAAGGCATACAATCGTGAGATTTTTTATGTCGATTGTAAATGTTGGACACTAGTTGAAGTTTTGAACACTAAAGCTGCTTAAGATAGAAATTTAAATAGGACGCATTATGAATAATTTTACAAAAGATATTGAGAAATTACTAAAAAATTGTATTGAAGAACTTGAACAGGATATTAATAATTTTCCTGAAAAATATATCGAAATTGCGGAGAATAACCATATGAAATGTTTGGATCTTGAAACTGAAGAACTACTTAAAGAAATTTTGGAAAATGAAAGTGATTATCCTAGAATTTTAAGGGACAAGTTAGAAAATTTAAGCTATCAAGAAGATAAACGAATAAGAGCAAAAATAAAAGAACTTAGAATTAATGGGTATATTTCAGATTTGTCATGGGGGGATGGGTTGCCTGTATTTGGCAGAATAGAACAAAAGGGACGGAGCTATTTTGTTATGAAAGAAATGGACGAAATAAAGGACTTTAGTTCTTGGGAAAAAGTCTTATATAAGATAATAAAGGCATATAAGAATGTTGTTGATTTTAAAATGACAAAGGAAATATCTCTTGAAATTGAATATTTACTTCAGAGAAATTTGATTACAGCACTTGAAGTAACTACTCTAAGTGATACATGTAAACAATATATAGAAATTAAGCCAACAATGAAAGGGATGGACTATTTTGCAAACCGAGATAAAAACGAGGCAACTTCTTTTACAAATATTATAAACAATTATGGAAGCGTTGAAAACTTGCAACAAGGTAGTCAAAACTCTATGCAAATGACGACGAATTCGTTTAATGATATTGAAAGTATTTTTGCGGAAATACGTAAAGAAATTAACAATTTTAATTTAAACAAAAATGGTCAAACTGACTTATTGGAAATGATTGATGAAGCCGAAGACGCAAATAAACGAAACAAAAAAGGAAAGCTTAAAACTATATTGATAGGGCTGGGCGGAATACTTAAAGATTTTACAGTAGGCGTAGCCGCAAGTGTTATCGCTAGTAAACTATAACTATTATTAAACGGCCATTATGTTTTGAAGAGAGGAATGATGACAAAATTTTTAGATCCACAAGTGATAACAAATTTCAGAGAGGTAATAAACAGTTCTCCGATTTTTACACATCGTAAGAAGTTAGCAGAACATTGGAATTTAATATGTGCAGTGATGGACAGATTGGAAGACAGTGTTGTATATCTCAACAAATTTGGTAGCACATTTAAACATCCTGAATATGAGTTGATAAATTTTTTTGCTTTTGCTGACACTGTAGTAACAGCTGTTCAGGCTTTACTTGCAAAATTAGATGATACTATTTATAAAAAAGCAATTAAAGGCAAAGAAAAAGAGCATTGGGCTACTACTGCTGAAAGTTTTATCGTCCAGCATGACGAAAAGATAGGTAGAATTACAGATGATGTCGCCGAGCGGATACCGGCTGACGATGTCTTTTATAAGTATTTGAGATCAATACTTGCTGCTCATCCATTTGAAACTACAAAAGGAGACAGAGCTGATCGAACATTTTTAGAAGACGGCGAAATAAATTATTCACCATATGTTATGAAAAATAGTCAGGTTGCTGTTAATGCAAAATCAGAAACACACTTAGGTTTGGCAATATATTCAAATAAATTTGACATGTCTTTGTTTTTTACTTTTCCGTTTTCTGCATTGAAAAATTACATCAATTCAAGATATGTTCTTTTAAATTACGCAACCGAATGGGCAAAAAAGAAAATAAGCGATGCAAAAAGTGGTTGGAAATCACAAAAGATTGATCGATCTAAATCACCTACAGAACAGTTAAAACAAATAATCGATATTCTTGAAAGGCGATATATGCCAACCCATCAAGAAATTGAAGCGATAGAGTATTTAAATTGCGACTTGACTGATAAACGGAACAAGGATGCAGTTGAAAAGTACAGGGCGTATTTGGTCTCAACAATTTCATGTAGATGCAATGAAATTGAAAACTATGAAAATGAATATTCATATCCAACTTCATTTGATGTGGCGATGTATCCACGATTAAAAATTCAGGGTAACGGTCTTGATTACTACCGTCAAAAAGTATTCAATGAATTGAACGACGGTCCACGTAATGATGTGGTGTATGGTCGAATGATGGCAGGTGTATTTGCCAAAGATTTTGCAAAAAATCATGTCCATATTGATGCTGAGAATATGTCGTTCACGGAAATTAAACTGCTTACTAACACAGCATATTATTTAGAAAACGAAAATCAACAAAAGGGGATTGTCAGCCCTGAGATATTGAAAGAAGTTGCCGCAGATGAAAAACGTAAACAAGAATTGGAAGAAGATAGAGTTTTTGAAAAGACCGGTAATTTTGGTGGCAAAAAAGTGAATTGGTATAAGCATACAAAACATCCAGGCATAACAACGATGGAAATAGTTGATGATACATCGGATAATCAATAAAATCTATTAATGTGACCAATGACAAATCAGAGGGGTTAGAAATGCAAAACAGCGACAAGTTTTGGAATATAATTGACAATGCCGATAGTTTTTCAGTTAGGGGCAATTTTGAAAAGAATGAGTTCGGATGGGCAGCTCAAGTCAATCAAGCGTTTGCTGTAGAGCTATACTTGAAGTCAATCATGGAATTTGAGAAAGGGGAAATTGAACAAGGTCATAATTTGAAGACACTTTTCAAGCACCTTGACAACAAAACACAAGATGCAATTTATAATAACTGGAGAACATTATCAGGCGAAAATATTCCAAACAATAAACAAATCAAGACTTGGTTTAAGGATAATCTCTATGCGTGCTGTAATACATTTATGGATTTTAGGTATATCTTTGAACGTGATAGCAATAGGGTGAGTTTAGAAACAAGCTGGGACATAGACCAATTTAATCAATTATCGATATTTAGCACAAAGCACGAATTTGGAAGATTACAAGTTTACTCAAGTTTTTTAAAAGAGTTTAAAAATGCTGTTAAGAAATATATTAGAGAGAGCGTTGTTCCTAAACTTCCGCCAAGATCTTATAATATTATGATGTCCATGAATATTAGTATAGAAATAGAAAGACCTGATACGTCAATCAAAACCGAACACGATAAAGTTGTTTTGCCAATAAATATATCAAACGACGATAAATGATAATATTCAGATGTACTATAGGATTGTAATTTTATGAATGATTATATTAATAAAAATGAATTTTTTGAGGCGCTTTATAGTGTAGGTTTTAGAGGCGCAAAGGGGCATAAATTATTATGTGAGTTTACAGACGAACTTGATGCCATTCCCGGAGGAATGTATTTTGGACAATTTTCAAAGCTTGCCGTTTTTGTGGATATGATGTATGGAATAAGTAGCGCAAAGCAAATTATTAATAGACATGTTTATGAATTATTGGATTTCCTTGAGAAGGTAGGCTTTAAAGAGTCAACACTAAAAAGTTACATTACTTCTGTTCGACAGGTTCATAAATGGAATAAAGAACTGTTTTCAGAGGACTTTGTAATTCCGTCAAATACAGATTGGGAAATATGGAAATCACAGACAAACTTAGCTAATAAGGATTGAGTACCTTTATTCAAGAGCGATTTTACTAAAGATGCTGTCTTGCGGAGTTATAAGCCGCAAAGTTTTCGAAGCCGCAGACAGAAAAAATAAGCTGTCTTTTAATTTGGGATAAATCCCAAATTATGCTTTCAGCAATCGGCGTTGCCGATAAGCCAGCTTGTCGGCGTTACAAAAATGTCCTTGCAAGCAAACATTTTTGTTTCTGGAAAAAACTTACTTTTTCTTAAAACTTTACGGCCGTTTTCGCTGGACTTGTTTCAAAATACGCTTATACTTTGTTGTAACTCGACGGGTATAATCGTATTTTTTATACGCATTTTCAAACCCATAGATGGCAAAGGTCAGAATGAACGAAAAGGAGAACGAATTTATAAGTGAACGAAAATGAAGAACGGGTCGGAGTTTATGCCAGAGTAAGCACCCTCAAAGATGAGCAGGAAACCTCGATTGTTATGCAAAGCAATTATTACAAAGAATTGATAGAGCAAAATCCGAATCAGGTATTTGTCGGATTATTCGCAGACAGGGAAAGCGGGAAAAACACCAAGGATCGTGCAGGGTTTCAACAGATGCTGGATCAGGTTCGAAACGGGGCGATCGACAGAATTATGACCAAGAGCATAGCGAGGTTTGCCCGTAATATTATAGATACCTTAAACTATGTTCGAGAATTCCGAGAGCGGAACGTGTACATATCAGTTCGCCTAAGGGAAAAGGGCAATGGCATACATCAACAATAATGAGCATTTTAGAAAATGAAAAATATGTGGGCGATATGCTATTGCAAAAGACATATGCGAGGGACTTTTTATCTGAAAGGCGGGTGTTAAATACCGGGCAGGCGCCGCAAAAATATGTTGAGAACAATCATCCCGCAATTGTTGACCGTACCACATGGAATGCCGCTCAAGCGGAACGGGCACGGCGTATAAACCTTCGCTCGGTTACAGAAACAGGCAAAGGGCGATATTCCGGGCTATACGCTTTTAGCGGAAAGTTGGTGTGCGGTTTATGCGGAGCGGGTTATAGGCGTCACGCTTCAAGGATATAGCGGCGTATCGTGGGTGGGTAGACAAAATAGTCACTATGCTTTTGGACTATGACGGGAAAGCTCGCAATGCAGATAAGGAGTTCGATGTTGCGCTACAAACTCGGAAACTCCTGATTGAAAACATTTGCGGGAAACCGTATGCGTTCACGGACAAGAATGTGTCGGCAGAAGATATGGTGAAAGACCTGCCAAAGTATAACTATAAAATCGATCCGGAAACTATAAAAATCGTACAGGAAATTGAAGCGGACTATAAACTCAGGCAGGGAAATTTAGTTATCAATTTAGCAAAATTTATAAAACCGGAGTTCTATGAGCGAAGTAAAAACAAGCGGTATAAGGTCAACGATAACAAGCTAAAGCGCAGACTCAATATTTCACATAAGAAAACCAGCCGGATGTTTAAAAAGTTTTTATCAACTTTTGGCAGAGAAAGCGACCTTTTGGGGCGTGAGTGCCGGAATCGCTTGCGTGAGATAGAGGAAGAAATGAAGCGTGAACGGGCGAATGAAGATTATCTCAATGAGAGGGAGGATTATTACAAAAATTGAATCGTAAAACTGCATATAAGCATAAAAAGAAAAAATCCCGCAAGCTATCTTTGTTTCTATGGTTGTTCGTATTTACCTTTGTCGGCGTCCTTATAATGCTGCTATTTAATTTGGCGGGTGCGGAGAATATAAATGAAATATTATCCACGCGTGACTACTGGCTGACGGTAGGAGTGGTAAGCGGCTTGCTGCTCATAGCCTACCTTATGATGTACCGTGTTGACGCACAGAATATAGCCTTGCATGAAAACGACCTCGAAGATACTGAATGGCTGACGGCTAAACGCTTAAAAAAGATGAAAGAGTTCACCGTCACGAGCTGGAACGCAGTCAAAGAACACAATGACGGTATCGTTATCGGCGCTGAGAAAAAGGGTAATAACGTTGAAATAATCGCTACCAGTCAACTTCATGCATTGATTGTCGGCACTACAGGATCGGGCAAAACGACCGGATTCGTTGATCAGAACATAGAAGTTTTAGCGCATAGTAATGGAAAACCTAGTCTAATAGTGAGCGATCCAAAAAAGGAGTTGTATGAGAAACACGCAAAACAGCTTGAAAATTTAGGGTATAAAATCTCGGTGCTTGACCTTCGTGAGCCGTACTCCTCAGCGCGTTGGAATCCTATGAACGTGCTTATACGCAGAATACGGCTTGTTAAAGACTTAGAAAATAATCTTCAAAATAAAGACGGCAAGTATTACGGTGCAGGAGAAGTGTTTTTATCTTACCGTGACGCGCGGACGAGAGTACAGGAATTAAAAGACGAGATATATGAAAACGCTCAAGACCTTGTTTATACGATATGTCCGGTAATGAACCACGACCAGCCGACTTGGGAACAGGGTGCAAGAAACCTTATATTCGGACTCGTTTTAGCAATGTGTGAGGATTGTATTAAGGATAAAATCGACGAGAAACAACTGCTGCTGTTCAATATCTACCACAACATAACTAAATACTGTTCCGAAGATACTACGGCATTAAAAGAATATTTATTAGAGGGCAGGGACGAGTTTTCAAAAGTCAGAGGGCTTGTAAATACCGTCCTTATTACATCAGATAAGACCTTAACAAGCTATTTGTCCGAAGTAAACGCTTACATACAACAGTTATCCGACGACGGCATTCTATCATTAACAAGCGAGAACGACTTAGATATAGTCAATATGGATGAAGAACCGAACGCTGTCTTTATTATAGTTCCCGACGAAAGATTTACCCGACATCGTTTTGTAACGCTTTTTATAACGCAATTATATAAAGAGTTAGTAGAAAAGGCAAATCTGAACCTGCGCCGTCAGCAGAAAGACACCGCTATATTAAAGCGCAATACCTACTTTGTATTAGACGAATTCGGGAACCTCCCGAAATTTGAAAATATGGAAGGTATGGTAACAGTAGCACGATCGCGCGGTATGCGATTCCTGTTTGTCCTGCAATCCTTTTCTCAGCTTACCGCAAAGTACGGCAGGGAAATAGGCGACATTATTAAGACTAACTGCAACGTCAAGATATTTATAGGTTCAGACGATCCCGAAACAAGGAAAGAATTTTCAGAGCTTTGCGGTCAGAAGAAAGTCAAGAACTTTTCCGTCAATACGAACGCAGAAAATCCGGCAAGCTCAAATACGGGTGCGACTAATCAGCCGCTAATAACGGTCGGAATGTTGGAGCGGCTAAACGGCAACGAAAAGGGTGACGCTATAATTTCCGTTCGCGGGTATGAGCCTATCTGGTCGAGATTTACTCCGTCGTATGAGCTGAAAAATATATATTTCAAGGACGGTAAAGCCGACATCGGCAAGCGAGAGGCTGTACTTTTCGAGAAAGAAAACTATGTTTACGATATTACCGGCAAAAAAGATAAAAATGAGGAGAACATTATATTAGATGAAATAGAACATTTAGAGCTTGAGAGTGAAAAAGAAGAACAACAACGGCTTGAAAATCTGGATAAGCTTTGGGAGGACGAGGTTAAGGACATAGAACAACGCATTGACAAATTATCCGATCTGTTAGACACGGAAGACCTGACGGCAGTAAAAACTGCCGGATTGGAAAACAAGACACTTGTTTTATATGAAATCATGAAAAAATACAAAACGTCTATAGCACAACAGATTCAGAACTTGGCGGACTATGTTTCTAACACTGCACTTCCTGAGCTTAAAAGGATTCAAAATATAGCAATAAAATAGAGGAGGAACTTTGGCAAAACTAAAAAACAAAATAACCTTGTTTGCATCAGTCTTATCCGCAATCTTTATGGGAACAGCATTTACCGCAATTCCTGCAAGTGCAGAAGAAGTTATAGAGTGCGTACATATTTATGAGTCGGTCATAATTGAACCGACCTGTACAAAAAAGGGGTACACAACATACTTTTGTAGTGAATGCGGCTATGAGTATACGGATAGTTATATAGACGAACTTGGTCACGCATTTACGGAAATAGTAACCAAGCCGACCTGCATCGAACAAGGATATACTACTCATACTTGTGAAACTTGCGGCTATGAAAAAACGGATACTCTCGTTGAGGCTATAGGGCATTCGTATATTTCCGAAGAAAAAGAACCTACTTGCACGACGGGCGGTTCTACGGAATTTACCTGTGAGCATTGCGGAGACACATATACGGCAGATTATACTGATCCGACCGGACATTCATATAAGAATGTATTTATAAAACCGACCTGTGTGTCTTACGGCTATAACGAACACGTCTGCCTTGATTGCGGAGACAGGTTTATAGATAACTATGTTAAACCGTTAGGGCATGATTATACCGAAGAGATAATACCAGCGACTAAAGAGACTATAGGGTATACAAAACATACATGTAAAATATGTCAGTATAGCTATCTTTCAGATTTTTGCATAAGCGGTGATGACGGGTACTTGATACCTATCGACCCAGATGACGGCGGAGACGAGGAACCTGATCCAGACGAAGGCGGGGATGAGCATACGCACAATTTAGAGCTTTATACCGAACTTTATGAGTCGGACAAGCTGTTGCTTATAATATACGGCTGTGATTGCGGACTGAATGAAACAAATTCATTGCAGGTTATCTTTATTGACGAAAACGAAGAAATAATAAACCTGCCTATAGAATTAAACGGCATTGTAAACTATTCGGAACTTGACGGCTCGTATGAAGTTATAATCTTGGACAGTGAAGGCGGTGTATTAAAAAACTTTGCGCTCATTATTGAACAAGAGCAACCGCCGGACGAACCAATCGAGCCGGAAGAACCGGATAATTCCGATGAGCCGGTTGAACCAATCGAACCGGATACCGGAGATAATAATAACGATGATCCGGAAGAAGAATCGAAGAAAAAATCAAACATTACAATCATTTTACTTTGTGTGCTGTCAGTGCTTGCAGCGGGCGGAGTAACAACCTTTATTATAATAAAAAACAAGAAAAAATCTAAAAAACAGGAGAACAAATAATATATGATCAATTTAATGGCAGCCGATTCAGGCTTGAATACAAACTTACAGGAAATAATCACACGTCTTAACGAATTAATGGATAGCTTTTGGATATACATAATCCTTGCGCTCGCGGCAGTAGTCGTTGTTTGGGGCGCTTACGTGGGTATAAAGATCGCTATCGCACACCGGAACGAGGAGAAAATTAATGCGAGGGATATGGTCAAATCGCTCATTATCGGCATAATTATTATCTTCGTTGTCGCAATGGGCGCACCGCTTTTTATAAAAGGTCTTTCGGCTTGGGTAGGTATCGGCGCATAAAAAACTAGAACTTTTAAGAAGGGGCGGCAGGGCAACTTGCCGCTCCTGTCTTAAAACATTTATAGAAGGTAAAAGCTAAATGATAATATTTTTTCAAGAGCTTGTGCTGCTGTTGTTCCTTTGGCTGTTAAAAATGATAGACGGAATAATGGAGATTTTCTCTGCTATTTCAGGCATAGCAAAGGTAACTTATCGCGGCAGACAAGTCAATTTAATCGAGTTTATAGTAGGGGACTCAACGGTCGGCACAATATTTTGGTGCGTATTTATATTAGCCGTAGGGCTTTCCTGTATTTTTGCTATAGCGGGCCTTGTTAAGAATATGGTGGCCAATAACAGAACGGTTTCTACGATTGTTGGAAAGTTTTTCTTATCCTTGCTTGGAACTATGGCAATGCTGACGGTCGTTATCTTAATAATCCTTATTTCTAACGCTGTTCTTTTGTTATTAGCTGAAATATTTCAAGTCGCCAATACTACAAAGCTTTCAAACGCGCTGTTCAATGCGTGTGTGGGCGATTGGCTGAACGGATATACTGTAGCGGAAATTGACGTTGCGACGCTCTCTGTAAAAGATATTTTCGGAGACTACAACGCAGCCGTTTTCGGAATCTGGCCCACATCGTGGAAGTGTAATGGTATGGTCAATCCCGACACCTTTATGTACCTTCCTTCAATGGTAGCGTCTATAGGATTGATAATTGCATTAATTATCTCAATAGTAAACTTAGCAAAAAGGGTGTATGAGATAGTCTTTATGTATTTAGTAATGCCTATCTCAATGTCAACATTGGCGCTCGACGACGGGGCTAGGTTTAAAAACTGGAGGGAGTCGTTCCTGAACAAAATAGTGCTTGCCTACGGTACGGTTTTCAGCGTTAATATCTTTATCCTTATATTGCCGCTTATTTCCAATATGAAAATATCCAATATAAGCAACTTCGGCAACTCTATGTTTCTTATCTTTATGATAGTAGGCGGAGCAATGGTAATTCCGGCAGGGCAAACGTTATTTTCAAGGCTGTTCGGCTCAGGTGAGGAAGCGCACGGCGGTGGAAGTTTCCTTAGAAGCGCGTTCTATGGCACAAGATTTGCAAGTATGGCTACGATCGGAATGGCTAGTAAAATGCTAAAAGGAACGGTCGGCGCGGGCAAGAAGATCGCCGGGCACAAGCATAAAAAAGACGATGATAATTCGGATAAGTATTCTGAGGAAAAGAAAGGCGAGAGCGCGGCAAATGAAGATACGAAAGCTGACAGCGAGACAAGTTCGGACACAAAAGCTACAGAAAACACGGAAAACACGGAAAAATCGGGAGGTGATTAAAATATGCGGATCATACCAAAAAAGATAAAAGTGAAGAATACTGTATGGAAATGCTATAGTATGTCAGACATAATAGTGGCACTAGTCGACTTTGCAATCATCTTTATAGCTATAACATCGTCTAATTGGGCATTAGCTGTAATTTTGGGGCTTGCAAGCGTAGTTTTGTTTATGCCGACACAGGACGGTATATTCTACACTTGTATCTTTGAAAACATAAAGTTCCTGTTTGCTAAGAAGAAATATACTACTGACGCTAAGAACGAAAAAGAAAGGATAGATACGCTTGTATCGCTAAAGACGTTAAAGGAAAACGGAGTTATAGAATATAATAACGGTTTTTGCGGCAGGGTTATTAAAATAGGACAGAAAAATTTCGGGATCGAAGATATAGTTCAGCAGAATATAGATATAAACTACTTTGCTAACGCTCTAAAACAGCTCGACGGGAACATGAGCGCGGATATTGTTAAAATAGACAGACCTGTAAACTTGGATCATTTCGCTGGAGATTTATTTGAAAGATTATCTGCTTTAGATAATAGCTTAGAATCCGAAAACATCAAAGAAATAAAGGAAGGAATTTTACGTGAGCGTATAGACAGGATAGATAAACTCAACAACGTCCGTAAGCAATATCTTTCGGATTATTACATAGTAGTTTACGGCAGGAACGAGCTAGACCTTGAAAATACAGCAATAAACATAGCGTCAGAAATAGGCAAGTGCGGTTTGACTACTAAAATTCTTGAACTCAGGGAAACAGCCTTATTCCTTAAATATAGTTTTTCACGAAACTTTGACGAGCGAGAAATAAAAGATATTGAGGACGAAAAGCTACTTGAATGGGTCAAACCTAAAACCGTAGAATTTCATGCTAACCATTATAATATAGACGGGACTATAAGCTCTGTTTTGACGGTAGCGGATTATCCGTTAAGGGTAAAAAATGCTTGGGGTAGTGATTTATTCAATATTCCAAACACAAAGGTCGTAATGCACTTAAAGCCTGTAGATAAATTCAAAGCAATAAAGCGCATAGATAAGTGTATATCTGAAATGGAAACAAAACAGATATTAAGCGAAAAGGCAAGCGAATCTAACTCAGCAGAAACCCACCGCGAAACTATGGACGCACTCCTTGACAGCTTGCAAACGGAGAATGAATCATTGTTCGATGTAGCTTTAACAATAACAGCCTATAACTATCTTGACGATGATAACTATAAAAAGAACGTTCGCCGTTCAATGCTGACGGGCAACTTCAAACCATCTACGCTGTACGGCTTGCAGGTTGAAGGCTTTAAAACGGCAAATATAAGTCCGGTTTCAACGCTTTCTAAATATGAGCGCGGAATAAACAGCTCAAGTTTGGCAGCAGTATTCCCTTTTGTACGCACATTTGTAATGGATGAGGGCGGGATCATGCTCGGAGAGAATAAGAATAACAATTATCCGTTTATCTTTAATCTCTGGAAACGCGGCAATCTATACCAAAATTCCAATGCCATGATAATAGGTAAATCCGGTTCGGGTAAATCTTACTTTTTGAAAAATCTTATATTAAACGAATGGGCGACGGGGACAAGGGTGATTGTGCTTGATCCTGAGCAAGAATACGTTAAGCTGACTAAAAACCTCTCCGGCAACGTAATAGACGTAGGCAATGCTAAAGAGGGCAGGATCAATCCTTTCCATATATATAAGATACTCACAGAGGACGGAAGTCCCGCCGATCCGGTCATTACTTTCAATACTCACTTGAAAATGCTGGAATCGTTCTTTAAGATTGTATTAGTCGGCGCGTCAAGTGATGTCATAGAATTAATTAATAACCTAGTTGTAGAAACTTATGAGCGAAAATATATAACCGAAACGACCGATTGTACAAACCTGACAGCTATAGACTTTCCGCTATTTACAGACCTTCTAGAAACACTAAAACGTAAGAACAAAGATACTATGGACGCTTTGACTTTACGGGATATGCGAACAGCGGAATTGTATTTGGAGAAGTTTGTAAAAGGCAGGTATTCGGATATTTGGAACGCACCGTCAACCTTGCAGGTAGATTCTAACCTTATAGACTTTAACTTTCAGTCGCTGTTTGCAAATAAAAACAACGTCGTCGCTAATGCGCAAATGTTGTTGGTTTTCAGATTTATAGAGCAGGAAGTTATAAACGCAAGAGAAATGAACAAGAACGGAAAGAACTTACGGACTATGATTGTGACAGATGAGGCGCACCTTTTCATCGATTCAAAATTTCCTATAGCTTTGGATTTCTTCTATCAGATGAATAAGCGTATCCGAAAGTATAACGGCAGTTTTATTCCGGCAACGCAGAATATAGCGGACTGGAACGGGAATGAGGAACTTAGGAATAAGACTTCCACAATTCTAAAGAACAGTCAGTATACTTTTATATTCAAGCTTTCCGCGCCGGATATGAAGGACGTCATAGATATTTATAAAGCCGGAGACAGTTTCAATGAAGAAGAACAGCGTATGATAATCTCAGCCGTAACGGGACAAGTGTTTTTTGTAGGCTCGACAGAGCTTAGAACGTGCGTGAAAATTATAGCGGGAGAATATGCAAAAAAACTTTTTGACGAGGATACAACAATTATAAATCCAACAAATATATTAAAGGAGGTTCAATTTGAAAAATAGCAAACGTAGAGGAGTTTTGCTGCTTATGTTATCTTTTTTATGTCTGGGAATTTTTACCGGAATCAATATGGACGATAAAAAAGAAACTCAGATTGCAGAAGCGGCAACAACTCCGAAATACTTGATACTTACAAATGTTTATTGTACTACTATAACTACTTATCCTTTTATGATAAGTAAGACAGACACAATTCAATATACCCAAGACTCGTTTTTGTTTGATTACTTTACGATATATTTTTATTCAAATTCATATTCAGGTGAAAGTACGGCATCGGATAATAAGGTATTCAATATATCATATCTGACGATAGAGGCAAATATAAAACAAAGTAATAATCCTATTGATTCAAGCGCAACTTTTGAGCATCAAAGATATGCTTTATATAATATAACTACATCAACAATGGTATCCAGCGGAGAACTTTCAGGAACAGGCGTTAGAACATTGGTTTCAAGATCTTTGCCGGACGGAGAGTATGAATTTGAATATAATTGCGGTGGTAAAAGATTTTTAGGATCAAACGGTTGCGGGATAATTTATTATTTTTCAATACATTCAACGCCGCCGACTTACACATTAAAAGCGGGCGGAAGTACAATCTCAAGTGGAAGTTATACGAGCAGCACTATTACATTTACGGCAAGCGATCCATTATTTCAATATATCTATTATAAAAAACCGGGGTCGATCACATATTCAGCTACTTCATCGTCAAGCTATACTGTAAGTGCAACTTCCACAAACAACGGTTGGTGGTATTTTTATGCGACAGATACTGCCGGAAATGCGAGCGCGACCGTGTCTGTGTGTTTAGATACGGTCGCGCCAACAGGACAATTTAATACAAGTTCAAGCGGCACAGCTATAACAAATGCTTATACAAATCAAGCATTTACTTTTTTTTCAAACGATAACTGCGGCACGCGATATATTCAATACAAAACGCCGACAATGACTGAGTATTCAATTTATTACGGTACGTTTTTTTCGCCGACATTGACCTGCGGATTATATACCTTTCGTTCGTATGACTATGCAGGGCAAATGTCTCCAGTTTATACTATATATTACGATAATGTTAAGCCGACAGGAACTCTATATGCCGGATCGTCTGTTGTTTCAAGCGGATATATAACAGGAGAAAGCTCCATTAAGTTTTTAGCTGCGGATTCTCATTCAGGAGTGCAAAGTATCTATGTAAGGACTCCAAAGACAAGCGGGTATGCGTTATATTCTAACGAAACTCAATTTTTTGAAAACGGTCTTTACTATTTCTATTGCGTAGACTATGCCGGTAATATTTCGGATACATATACTATAACCCTTAACAGCACCGCACCGACGCTTACTTGTACCGGCGCAACGTTTGGAAGTATGACAAATAAAAGTTTTACAGTAACCGCAAAAGACGATTACGGCTCGGCAACTTTGTATTACCAATATGAGAGCGAGGGTTGGAAAACGGCAGTAAGCCAAAGCTATACAGTTCTGCTCACAGCTAAAGACGGAAAATATTCGTTTTATGCTGTCAATGAATACGGAAAATCGACTTCTGTTTATACAGTAACGCTTTGCGCAGCGGTTCCTGAGGGGAGAGTGGTCAATTCCACAACAGACAAAAGTGTATATTTTACTTGGGATAACGATAAATGGACGGCAACGCTAGACGGCTCTGCTTATACAAAAAACTCATGGATCAGGTCAGAAGGTAATCATGTTATAGAGCTTATAAACCCGCTTAACATAAAAACTACTTACAATTTCGCGATTGACCACAATTTTGTGTTTATAGAAAATATACCGCCCACTTGCACGGAACAGGGTTATTCAAAGTATGTTTGTTCAACCTGCTCTCAAGAGTATAAAGAGAATTATAAAGCTGTTTTAGGCCATCAGTTCACCGAAAGAAACTCGCCGTCAACCTGTACTGAGAGCGCGAAAATAATATATATATGTTCCATTTGCAGCTACGAATACTTTACCGAAACAGAAAGTCCGTCCGGACACAGCTTTAACAGCAGTTTAGTAAAAACTTCAAATTGTACCGAAAACGGAGAGCGGCATCATACCTGCGAAAAGTGCGGTTATGAGTATTCAAGCGAGATTCCGTCTTTCGGGCATGAGTATGAAATAACCGACGAAAACAAGTCCGACGGAAAAACATTTAGGACTTATACTTGTAAGACTTGCGGTCATTCATATGCTGATGATTTAGGCAACCAGTTCGAAAAAGTTACCAGCTACGTAGAATATCTTTTCAACCAGTATGCGCCTTATATGGGGTGGGTGTTCTTAGGAACTGCCGGAGTCTGGAGCATAGCGATGGGCGTTATGATAATCCTAGCGCAAAAGCACGAGGAAAAAGAAAAGGCAAAACGTATGCTCATAAACTACGGAATAGGGATGGTAGTCATCTTTATTATATTGATTGCATGCCCGTATTTAGTAAAAGGAATAGCAGCTTTAGTAACGTAAGGCTAAAATAGAATAATTTGCAAAGCAAACTTCCAGTTTACCTCTATTTTTAGTAGCGGGAATATTTAAAAAACTATTGACAAAACTCGTAGTAATACGATATACTATTATTACAAGGTAAAGTTTGAAAGAGGAGGAAATGAATATGGACAGAGACGAAATTGTAAAGAAAGCAGAGAGCGGCGCAGGACTGACGGTAAAAGAAATACTTAAATACAGAAAGGTCGAGCCGATTAAGACGCATACTTACGGAAAATACGGAACGCTGACTAAGGTTTATTTAGAAGAACATAATCCGGCGAAGCTGTGGAGTTTGGCAGGTGACTTGCCTAAATACCTTCACGGTATAGACAAGCAAGCCGAAGACCTCTATGAAACCATGTACACTAAACTTTCAGAAAATGAGCGTTTTAGGAAAACCGGAGATTTTATATCCGACTTGCAAAAAGAGACCGAAATCCAAAAGCTGATAGAGACCGAAATTCTAACTGAATTGGTCTATGTGGATTAATTGGAGGTATGAAAAATGAAAGTGTTAAGATTTGCAGGAAAAGCAATTAAGTTTCTGTTCGTAGGCATTTTACTACTCGGTCATTTCATTATGAACTGCATAGGCGTACTTGTGTGTGCCATAACGGATAGATAAGGAGATTAAAGCAATGAACAATAAGAAAGAATCTACTCCCGTGCGTGAGATGCGCCGCCGTTATGAAGAAGAGCACAAGGAAGAACGTAAAGAGAAAAATGCCCAATTCTCCACATTTATCCCAAGAAAAGACTTTGAAGAAATAAATGAGTTTTTGAAACATAACAGATTCACCAAAGTAGAACTTATTTATGCAGGATACGATGCTTTAAAAATGAAATTGAGCAAAAACATTAAATAAAAGTTTTATTAAGAATAGTTAAAAAGAATTTTTAAGGAGGTAAGGATTAAAGCTTAAAAATATGGCTAAAAAGAAAAATAAGACAGGTATTCCTGATCACGAAATAGATGCATTGGCAAGAGCTTTATTGCCAGCCATTCAAAAACTTTTTGAATCAGATGAAGGTAAGCGTGAGTTTGAAAAATGGAAGGCCCAAAAAGAAATAGATAATCAAGGCATTAATAAAAATAAAAGTTAATGATTATAATTATAATAGTCCTGTATAGAGTAAAAAACTTTATACAGGACTATTTTTATTTGATAAAAAAAGTAAATCCGAACCAATCGCTAGTAACGATTATCTGGTTCGGATTACATTGGGTTGGTGCCGGTGACTGGACTCGAACCAGCACACTTTTAAGGGTAGCGGATTTTGAGTCCGCCGCGTCTGCCATTCCACCACACCGGCAAGGTTGGTTGAGTAAGAAGCATTTTAGAAAATTAAACTTGTTTTCATTTTCACAAATGCACCCGCAGTAAAAGATTCAAACCCCGTAGTAAAAAGCCGTTAGGAAAGCGCGGTAATGAAGCGTGCCATGTTGGGTAAACCTTTTATTTATCCTATATATAATAGCATAGAGTAGAAAAAATGACAAGTAAATAAATTGTTAAATTTCAAAAAATGTTGTATACTGTAGTTTATAGTATTTTAGTTTTAATTTTTTTGAATGTGGATTGATACGGGAGGCGGACGGATGAAAAAATTTGTGCTGATCGACGGGAATAGTCTGATAAACAGGGCGTTTTACGCGCTGCCGCCGCTGACGGGCAACAACGGGACGCCTACTCAGGGCGTATACGGCTTTACTACTATGCTGATTAAGGCGATCAGCGAAATCAAGCCGGATTATCTGGCTGTTGCTTTTGACTTGCCACAGCCGACCTTCCGGCATCTTAAATATACTGAATATAAGGCGCAGCGCAAGAAAATGCCACAAGAGCTAGCCGTTCAGCTGCCTGTTTTAAAAGAGCTTTTGAATAAAATGGGCGTAGCGGTTGTCGAAAAGGCGGGTTTTGAAGCTGACGACATAATCGGAACGATGGCAAAAAAAGCGGAGAACGTCCATACTTATATCATAACCGGCGATAGGGATTCTCTCCAGCTCATCGATGAAAATATAACGGTAATGCTCACTAAAAAAGGGCTTTCGGAAGTCCATTCTCTGAATAGGGAAGAGTTATATAAGGAATTTATGCTCACGCCCGCTCAAGTAATCGATTACAAGGCGTTGTGCGGGGACGCCTCGGACAATATTCCGGGCGTCGCCGGTATAGGCGATAAAACTGCCACCACGCTTATAAACACTTATAAAAGCCTTAGCGGTGTTTACGAGCATTTGTCTGAAATAACCGGAAAGCTGAACGAAAAGCTGAACGAGGGAAAAGAAACGGCGTATCTTTCGCAATATTTGGCCACTATCGATACTAATGTGGAATTGGAAATTTCGGAAAAAGACTGCCGCTATAACTTTCCGTTCAGCGGCGCGGTAAAGCTGTTTTTTCAGGAGTTAAATTTCAAGTCGCTGGTAAAAAAAGACGAATTGTTTTCATTGGATCAAGGGCAGGAATATATCGGTGCATCGAATAAAAAACCATTGACCAGCGTTAAAGTGATTTCGGACATTGACCAGTTAAAGGCCATTTTGGGCGGCGTAAAAGAGGGCAGGATTGCGCTGGACTTTGGCAATTCAATTAATTTTGCCGTTAATTCAGGCACGGAATACGCCGTAAATATATCTTATTCGCTCATCGACTCCGGGCTTGATTATAACGATACGGTCAAAGCTTTTATCCCGGTATTAGAAAATGAAGCCGTACTCAAGGTTTTGTTCGACTATAAAGTTTTTAAAAAGCTGCCGGAGGTCAATAAAATAGACATACGCAACTATACCGACGTAAAGCTTATGCAGTATCTTGTGGATATGAGCGTCAAATATGATACTTTAGGCGAGCTTTTAACGACTTATGACGCCGACGAACACGAGCCCGCGACGGGACTTTTATTTATCTCGTCCGTTTTAGCTACTGAAATCGAGAAGCTTGATATGCATAAGCTTTATTACGACGTTGAGCTTCCGCTGACAAAGATTTTGAGCGAAATGGAAAAGCGCGGTTTTAGGGTCGATTTAGCAAAGTTGACGGAGCTTGGGAACGAGTTTTATAAAAAACAAGAAGTACTGACCGATCAGATATATAAATTGGCGGGAGTTGAATTTAATATCAATTCGCCTAAACAATTGTCTAAAGTGCTGTTTGAGGATATGAAAATCCCGTATCCGAATAAAAGCAAAAATATTTCTACATCAGCCGATATTTTGGAGCAACTGGAAGAAGAATATCCCGTTGCACGATTAATATTAAATTACAGATTTTACGCAAAGCTAAACAGCACGTATGTTGAGGGCTTGAAAAAAGTCGCGGATATGGCCGGGTTTGTGCGTACGGAATTCAAGCAGACTCTAACTTCTACAGGCAGGCTTTCTAGCGTTGAGCCAAATTTGCAGAACATTCCCGTAAGGCAGGACGAGGGGAGAATGCTGCGCGCGGCGTTTATAGCAAAAGAGGGTAACGTTCTGGTTTCAGCGGATTATTCGCAGATAGAGCTGAGGCTTATGGCGCATTTTTCACGCGATAAAATCATGACGCAGGCGTATCTAAATAACGAGGATATCCACGCTTCAACCGCTGCAGAGGTTTTCGGCGTAAATAAAAACGAGGTGACGGCGGCAATGCGGCGCGACGCTAAGGCCGTCAATTTCGGTATAATTTACGGTATAAGCGATTTTGGCTTGGCAAAAAACTTAAACATAGCTCCTTATAAAGCTAAGCAATATATAAGTAAATATTTTGAGAGATTTTCCGGCATAAAAGCATATCTTGAAAAAAGCGTTGCTTTAGCAAAAGAAAAAGGCTATGCCGTAACGCTATTGAACCGCGTGAGAAAGATTCCGGAACTATATTCATCAAACTATAATATCAGGCAGTTCGGTGAGCGCGTCGCTATGAATATGCCGCTTCAGGGGTCGGCTGCCGATATAATAAAAATTGCAATGATCGGCGTTGAAAGAGCGCTTGAGGGAATGAAGTCAAAGCTTATTTTACAAGTACACGACGAGCTTATAATTGACGCGGCTATGGACGAAGTTGATGAAGTGAAGCGGATCCTAAAAGATGAGATGGAAAATGCGGTCACGCTTAACGTTCCTCTTACAGTAGATATTGGTTGCGGAAAAACGTGGTTTGACTGCAAATAAGGCGCAATTTCAGTATTATGTCAGACATAATATGCAGAAAATATGTTTTTTCGAGAGTCAATTTTTGAATTTTAGTTAAAAAGCGGGATGGTAATGAATAAGATTATAGTAGGGCTTACAGGCGGGATAGCCTGCGGAAAAACTTACGCATCCGAAAAGCTGGTAGCCTTAGGATGCGCAGTCACCGATGCGGATATAATAAGCCGCGAAATTTCAGCGCCGGGAACTTTTGGCGAAAAAGCGATTGCGGCGGCATTTGCTGATGTTGTTTTGAACGGCGCAGTGGACCGGACAAAACTAAGGGAAAAAGTATTCAATGATGAAAGCGCGCTCAAGAAGCTTAATGAGATAACGCATCCGCTGATAGAGAGCCGCTTTTTGCAGCTTATAAGGAACAGTGAAAAAAATATCGTTATCGCCGTCGTTCCCCTTTTGTTTGAGTCCGGATTTGATAAATTTGCAGACTTGACCGTTACGGTGTCTTGCCCGGAAGTATTGCGTATACAAAGGCTTGTAAAAAGGGATAATATTAGCGAAGAGCTGGCACGTAAAATTTTGAATGCTCAGCTGACGGATGCGGAACGCGAAAAAAAAGCGAATTTCGTTCTGAATAATGCCGGCAGCCTTGAGGATTTTGACAAGGAAATTTACGGCTTATTCTTACGTTTAAAGGCTGAGGCTGAAAAAATATCAATAAAAAAACTCAAAAAATAATATCGTTAACTTTGGCCGGCATAGCTATCTTTCTGACCGGATTTTATGCAGTGGTTCAAATAAGATATCCGCGTAAATATGAGTCGATTATCCGCGAATATTCTCAAAGTAATAATGTTGAATATGAGCTTATCCAATCGGTGATCTGGACGGAAAGCAAATTTAAAAAAGACGCCGTAAGCAGGGCAGGTGCAATAGGACTTATGCAATTGATGCCCGCTACCGCCGAGTGGTGCGCTTCGCTTTGCGGCGTGACTTACGATGAGAAAAAATTGACCGAGCCGGACTATAATATAAGACTGGGTACGTTTTATCTTAAGTACCTTTTAGATATGTTTGACGCTAAAGACGCAGTAGCCGCTTATAACGCCGGGCAGGGAAACGTGTCGAAATGGCTTTCACAAGGCCTTAATGAATATCCTTTTAAGGAAACGCGCGATTACGTCCATAGAGTTTTTAGCGCAAAGAAAATCTACCATTTTATTAATAAATAGTGTAAAACACGGTATTATGTCTGACATAGTACCGTGTTTTAGGTAGTTTTCGAGTCAATTTTCCAATCAGTCATATTCTAATACGCGCCTGCACTCTATAAGCACCTCTTCTTTAAGCGCAGCGGGCGATATTACCTTTATGCTTGAGCCGAATGAAAGGATTTTTGCAACAAGCTCGTTCCCGCCGTACAGAGTCGCTCTGGCGCGATACATAAGACCGTCCTCATAAATCGCGTCGGGGCCAAGCCATTCTTCGATTTGCGGAAGAACTAAATTTGAAAATTCAATCACGAAATCAACTTCGTTTTGAGTGTCGAACTGGCCTTTAAGCTTTTCATAAACGTCGGCATCGGGACGCAGGCTATATGTTTTGCTCGTCAATATCATATTTGCCATCCTCGAGAGCTTGAAAAGCCTGTAATCCTCGCGCTCATGGCACCAGCCGTAAACGTACCATACGCCTTGCTTTAAAACTAAATTGTACGCATCTATAAACCTTTCTGAAAATATTTCGTTACGGTCGGTATATTTAAACCGCAGCGTCTGCTTTAAGTTCATAGATTTATTGATGATATCGATTTTGTTTTTGTAAATATGAGGGGAGCCCCAAGGACCAGCGTCAATTATCAGCCTGTTATCGTTTAAAGCCATATCCTTTGCCTGATCCTTAAAGGAATTAAACTTTTCGATAATGGACATATTTATATCATCTTCATAGTTTTTTGCGGTTGCGTTGAGCAGCGATATTATCCTTTTGCGTTCGTTGTCGGTAAAGAAAGTGCGCTCCAGTATATAGTCGTCGGGCAGCATATAGCCGCCGCCTTTGCCGGGCGCGGACAAGACCGGTATATCGCATTCGACGAGCGCATCGACATAGCGGCTTACGCTGCGCGGACTTATTTCGAACTTTTCGCATAAGAAAGTCCGGCTCACCTTCCGCTTTTCAAGCAGTAAAAACAGTATTGAGAAAATTATCGAATTCATATATAAGAGTATAATCTGAAAATATAAAAAAAGTCAAGGGCGATTAGAAAGCTT
>JAVBKW010000018.1:0-29076 GCA_031553855.1 Eubacteriales bacterium
AATAAAGGGTATTCATACCGCAGGATAAATCCTGCACCTCGCGCCTTTGGCGCGCCTTTTTACGCTAAAGCGCGGGGTATGCACCTTTGTCGGTGGCGCAAAAATGCCCTTGCAAGCAAGCATTTTTGCGGTCAGAATCAACTGCAAAAAAATAAACAACTTTAAGAGGATATTATGTCGATCAGAAGGCTTTATGTTGAAAAAAAGGAAAGCTACCGTTCTCATGCGGATAAGCTTAAAAGCGACGTTAAAAACGTTTTGGGCATTTTAGCAGGTCAGGTGCGCTTTATATTGCGCTATGACGTTGAAAACTTGGACGATAAATTTTGGGCAGCCGCAAAGAACAACGTTTTTTCCGAGCCGCCGGTCGATTACGTTTATGAGTGCGACGAATTAGAGCTGAAAAGCGGCGAGCGCATTTTCGGCGTGGAGTTTTTGCCGGGACAGTACGATCAAAGGGCGGATTCGGCCGCGCAATGCGTGCAGCTTCTTACGCTTGAAAGCCGTCCGCTTATCCGCTGCGCCGCTATGTACGTAATTAAAAACGTCAGCGACGAGGAATTTATCCGTATAAAAAACTACCTGATAAATCCCGTAGAGGCGCGCGAATGCTCGCTATCTAAGCCCAAAACTTTAAAGCAGGTTTTGAGCGCGCCTGAAAAGGTCGGAAAGGTAGACGGCTTCATTTCTTTTTCAAAAGCAGAAATCGAAAGCTATCACAAAAACGGCGGTTTTGCTATGACCGTCGCAGATTTAGCATTTGTTCAGGAATATTTTAAAAAGGAAGGGCGCGACCCTTTCGTTACGGAAATAAAGGTCATCGACACGTATTGGTCGGACCATTGCCGCCATACGACTTTTTTGACCCAGCTCAATAAAATAACTATAAATTCGGACGTCCCGGAAGTTAAGGCCGCATACGAGCAATACTTAAAGCTTTTTGAAAAGCACTATAAGAACAGGACGGACAAATATCCCTGCCTTATGGATATGGCCACCATGGGCGCGCGAGAGATAAAGGCAAGAGGCTATTTAAAAAATCTTGACGAGTCCGACGAGATAAACGCCTGCTCTGTTGAGGTCAGGGCGGTAGTGGACGGAAAGGAAGAGGACTGGCTTGTGATGTTCAAGAACGAAACGCACAACCATCCCACCGAAATAGAGCCGTTCGGCGGCGCGGCAACGTGTTTGGGCGGGGCAATACGCGATCCGCTTTCGGGCAGGGTGTACGTGTATCAGGCGATGCGTATTACCGGCGCGGCGGACGTAAACGCAAGCTTTTCCGATACGCTCAAAGGCAAGCTTCCCCAGCGCGTCATTTCAAAAACCGCGGCGGCGGGCTTTGCTTCCTACGGCAACCAGATCGGGCTTGCAACGGGCATAGTAAACGAGATATATCAGTCCGGCTATGCGGCAAAACGCCTTGAAACCGGCTTTGTGGTGGGGGCGGCAAGAAAGGAAAACGTTGTGCGCTTAAAGCCCTTGCCGGGCGATGCGGTCATTTTAATCGGCGGAGCTACCGGGCGCGACGGCTGCGGCGGCGCGACAGGCTCTTCAAAAGCGCACACTTACGAGTCAATCGATACGTGCGGCGCAGAAGTCCAGAAGGGCAACCCTCTCACCGAGCGTAAGATACAAAGGCTGTTCAGGAATAAGGAATGCACAAACTTAATTAAAAAATGCAACGACTTCGGCGCGGGCGGCGTTTGCGTGGCTATCGGCGAGTTGTCGGAGGCGTTAGATATCGATTTGGACGCAGTCCCCAAAAAATATCAGGGGCTTTCAGCCACAGAGCTTGCCATAAGTGAATCACAGGAAAGGATGGCGGTCGTCGTTGCGGCAGAGGATGCGGACAAAATGATACGCCTTTGCGCGGATGAGAATCTCGACGCTACAGTAGTTGCCCGCATAACGGACACAAAACGTATGAAAATGTTCTGCGGCGGGGAAACGGTCGTGGATATCGCGCGTGAATTTCTCGATACCAACGGCGTAAGGATTAGCGCGCAGGCCGAAATCAATGAAAAACGCGCCTCGTATTTCGAGGCTTTAAAGCCGGAAATAGAGGCGGCAGTCGGCGCGGGCGACTATTCTTTGGCAATCAAAAAATCGCTGTCGCTGTATAACGTTGCAAGCCAGAAGGGCTTGTCGGAAATGTTCGACTCCACTATCGGCGCTGGAACGGTGCTTATGCCTTTCGGCGGAAAATACCAGCTTACCCCCGCATTAGCAATGGCCGCTAAGCTCCCCGTTACAAACGGCGTGACCGAAACTGCAACCGTTGCCTCGTGGGGGTATAATCCCGACCTTATGAGCGAGGCACAGTTTACCGGCGCGGCGTATTCGGTGCTGCTCTCTGTTATGAAAGCCGCGGCAGCGGGCGCGCCGTTATCTAGCATAAGGCTCACATTTCAGGAATTTTTTGAGCGTTTAAGATCCGACCCCAAACGCTGGGGAAAGCCCGCCGCCGCGCTGCTGGGCGCGCTGGAGGCGCAGCTTGGCTTGAATTTAGCGGCAATCGGCGGCAAGGATTCTATGAGCGGCTCGTTTGAAGATATCGACGTTCCGCCCACGCTCATTTCTTTTGCGCTCGGCATAGCGGACGCGGGCAATATAATTTCCAACGAGTTTAAAACGGCGGGGGAAAAGGCCTACCGCATAAAGCTGAAAAAGTCAGAGGCAAATATCCCCGACTATAAATTCGTAACGGAGCTTTTAAATAAGCTAAATACCCTCATCAATAAAAAAGTAATCAAAACCGCGATAGTGGTCGAAGAGGGCGGCGCGGCGTCTGCAATAATAAAGTCGTGCTTTGGCAATATGCTCGGCTTTGAATTTGACCATATTAGCAGAGATTTATTTACCCCCTCGCTTTGCGATCTCATCGTTACATTGAGCGAGCCGGACGCTTTAAAAGACTTCTCACCAGAGCTTATGGGCACGGTTATTTCTACTCCGGAGGTCGCATTTGAGGCGGCATCTTCAGGATCGGCTAAGAGTCCGAAAATGAGTAAACTCGCCTTAGAGGACGCTTTAAAGGCGTTTACGGACGTGTTCAAGAAAGTTTATCCGCCGGAAGCGGCGGCCGAGGGCGAAGTTTTGCCGCTTTCTTATAAAGCAAAAAGCATTATTATAAGCAAAAATAAAACGGCAAAACCGAAAGTTTTTATTCCGGTTTTCCCCGGCACCAACTGCGAATACGATACGGCAAAGCGTTTTATCTTAGCGGGCGCGGAGCCTGAAATTTTCGTCATAAAAAACCGCAGCGCATTAGATATCGAGCAATCGGCGGATGCGATGAAAAAGATAATCGACTCCAGCCAGATAATTGCTTTTCCGGGAGGCTTCTCCGGCGGCGACGAGCCGGACGGCTCGGGTAAGTTTATCGCCACCACCTTCCGCGGCAAAAAGCTGGCCGACGCTGTATCAAGCCTTTTGTATAAGCGCGACGGACTAGCGATTGGGATATGCAACGGTTTTCAGGCGCTTATAAAGCTGGGGCTTCTTCCGTATGGCGAAATAAAAGAATTGACGGAAAATTCGCCCACGCTCACTTTCAACAATATTTCGCGCCACGTTTCCACAGTTTCGTATATCAAGGTCGCAAGCAATTTATCGCCGTGGTTTAACAACGTCAAAACCGGCGACGTGTTTGCCGTCGCTATCTCGCACGGAGAGGGCAAGCTTGTAGCTAAAGATTCAGACATAAAACGCCTGATCGATGCAGGGCAGGTTGCGACGCAGTACGTGGATATGACGGGAAAGCCCACTATGCAAAGCCCGTATAATCCGAACGGCTCGTTCTATGCTATCGAGGGCATCACGAGTCCGGACGGCAGAGTGCTGGGTAAGATGGGCCACTCGGAGCGCATCGGCACTAATATTATGAAAAATATTGAAATTCAGTCTGATATGAAAATTTTTGAAGCGGGAACCGCATACTTTAAATAATGGGATTTTTGCCGGTAACTAAACAAGAGCTCAACGACCGGGGGATCGACGCCCCCGATTTTGTGCTGGTTTGCGGCGACGCGTATGTGGATCATCCCTCGTTCGGGCACGCCGTTATCGGCCGTATCGCTGAAAGCTTCGGTTTTTCCGTTGCCGTCTTGGCGCAGCCGCAAAACGATAACGACTATAAAAGGTTCGGCGCGCCGCTAAAAGGCTTTTTAGTTTCGGGCGGCGTGGTAGACTCGATGGTCAATAATTATTCGGTCGCCAAAAACCGGCGCGACTCCGACGACTACAGCGACGAGGGCAAAGCCGGGTTAAGGCCCGACAGGAACGTCGCAGTTTACTGTAAGGCTCTAAAGCGGCTTTATCCTGACGTACCCGTTATCGCGGGCGGGATAGAAGCCTCTTTGAGGCGGCTCTCGCACTACGACTACTGGTCGGACTCCGTTATGAATTCTATCCTTATCGACGCGCCCGCGGATCTAATCATATATGGAATGGGCGAAAACCCGATGACAGAGCTGCTTGAGGCGGCGAAAAAAAATATTCCGCTCAATAAATTAAAAAACATCCGGGGAACGGCTTATTTAACCGATATACCTTCCGCTCCGCAGGAAATAAAGGACGCCATAGAGGGCAAAGCCGGCAACTGCTTATTGCTTTCAAGCCACGACAGGGTAAAGTCGGATAAAAAGCTCTATTGCAAGGCTTTTATGGTATCTTATGAAAATACCGACCCTTTCTTTGCTAAAACGCTCATCCAAAAACAGGACTACGTTCACTACGCCGTCGTAAATCCGCCCGCATATCCTTTGAGCGAAAAGCAGATGGACAGCGTCTACGGCCTTGAATATATGCGCGCGCCGCACCCGATGTACAAGCATGTGCCGGCTATCGAGGAAGTCAAGTTTTCCGTCACCGCTCACAGGGGATGCTATGGAAACTGCTCGTTCTGCGCAATAACCTATCATCAGGGCAAGCTTATCCAAAAGCGCAGCGCCGATAACATCGTAGAGGAAGTCGGGCTGCTTGCAAAGGACAAAGATTTTAAAGGCTATATCCACGATATAGGCGGCCCCAGCGCGAACTTCCATTGTTCATCCTGCGATAAAAACGCATCGAAAGGCGCGTGCAAAGACAAGGACTGCATAGGCTACGAAACGTGTAAAAACTTGAAAGTAGATCATTCTGAATATCTGGATATCCTTAGGCGGGCGCGCCGCGTTCCGGGAGTGAAAAAGGTGTTTATCCGCAGCGGGATAAGGTATGATTACCTGCTTGCCGATAAGGATAAAACTTTTTTTAAGGAACTTATAGAGCATCATATTTCCGGGCAGCTCAAAGTCGCCCCGGAGCATATCGCGGATAAAACGCTTAAATTAATGAACAAGCCGCCTCACGAAACGTATGAAAAGTTCTGCGGCGAATTTTACAGGCTCAATAAGGAAGCTGGCAAAAACCAGTTTTTAGTGCCGTATTTAATATCCTCTCACCCCGGCTGCACTATTTCCGACGCAGTCAAGCTCACGGAATACCTTATCAAAATAGGCTATATGCCCCAGCAGGTGCAGGATTTCTATCCCACGCCCTCAACTCTCAGCACAACTATGTACTACACAGGCCTAGACCCGCGCACGCTAGAGCCGGTCTACACCGCAAAAACTGCAGAGGAAAAGGCAATGCAAAGGGCGCTTTTGCAGTATCGCTTGCCCAAAAACAGGGGATTGATCGAAAAAGCGTTGAAAATAGCGGGGCGCGAGGATCTGATGAGGACGCTTAGCAAATACTATAAAAGTGCGGGCAAATAGATTCCGCTTTTGTCCACACCTCTTTTGCCCCGTCATCTTGACAAAAACTTTAAAGGTTGATATAATTTTTTTATGTTTAGAGCAGCAAGCGAAATTATAAATATGGTCAGCCCGTTTGTGCTGCCTGCGATAATGATCGTCCTCAGCCTTTCTGTGGGCACGGTTTGTTTTGTATTTGCCGCAAAGCTCATAAAACGGCAGATCAAGCTCTACAACTCCATAACGCTTGTGCGACTCAAAAGCGGCAAGCTCCACTACTGGATATTTTTTCTGCTTATCTTAGCTTTCATAATCTATATAGTTCTGCAAATGATCTCGCCCGATGCTGCCGATTCTTTGTTTTTACAAAAGCATTTTATGATGGAGCGGTGGCATTCAAGCCTGATGTTTTCGTTTTTATTGTTGCTCTTATTCAGTATCGAGTTTCTTTTGGCGGTTATAGCCTATTCAAAAAGCGCGGTGGTCGACCGCGGCATTTATACGGTGCTGACTTATTTTGACTGGTACCACGTTCACGATTATCTTATAGACGAGGATAAGTGCGTCGTAGTGCTCTCGAGCGAAAAGGACACGTTTTCGACGATCAAAGGCACAACGCCGCCGCTGAAAGTTGCCAAAAACGATATCGCAAAGCTTAAATTCATATTAAATAAAAATAAGAATAAATTTTCAGGCTTCACAAACGATTCCGGCTCAAAGCTTTAGAAAAACCAAAAAAAAGACTTTATCGCGGGATTTTGAAAAGGAGATAGTCAAATGGCGTTCGGGATAAAAATAAAAAATAAAAAAACCGAAGAAAAAGAGGCGGTGAAGGAAAGCCCCGCCGCTGCCAATTCCGCCGCTAATTGCGCGGCAGAAGTGCAAGAGCAACCCGCGGCGATAGAAAAAAGCGGCGAAAAAGCGGGGCCGGGGCGCGACGCGCTCATTTCGTTCCGCCGTTCGATGTATTCCTCAAAAATGATCGGTTCCGCCGAAGACCTTATACCCTTTGCGTGGCGTCAGCCGTTAAAGCTGTCGGACAAAAAGAAAATGAGTAAGATGTTCAAAACACTAACGCAGGAGCAGGTCGCGCGCGAGATGCTTATGCCTGTTAAACAAGAGCCTTAAAAAAACGGCTGTTTCAAGAAGGGGTCATATACGGGCTACGAGCGTTAAAACGGCTCGGTTACGTATTCAATATACGCGCCGCTCGCCGTTTTTTCGCCTGTTGCCCGTCTCTAACCCCTTCTTGAAACAGCCGTGCGATTTTGACTTCACCAAAAAACGGCTCGGTTACGTATTTTTAAAACAAGAACCTTAAAAAACGGCTCGGTTACGTATTTTTAAAACAAGAACCTTAAAAAAACGGCTGATTGCATTTAAACTTGCAGTCAGCCGTTTTATAAATTTAGTTCTTACTTTTAAATTACTCAATTTCCAATATCAGAATTTGACCTTTGTTACCCAAACGTCGGTGCCGCCGAAATTTTTGCCTACGTCTATCGAAACGCTTTTGCTGTGGACGGCGGTGATTATGAAGCCCTTAAATGGAAGTATAGCGGCGGGCTTGTCGGTAGCGGAGCCGAACGAGGTTTCAAAAACCGCGCCCTGATTGTTCAGCACCAGCATTGCAGGCCCGCCGGCTTTAGTGTAGGCAAAAAAAGTGTCTGAGGCGTTGAGGGCGAACGCGTTTATTTTCAGCGCGAAATTAAAAGGTGCCAATTCCGACGCGTTTTTAAAGTAGAGTGAAAAGCGTTTTGCCGAGGCGATGCCGGAGGTTGAAAGCGTATGGACGTAATAATAGGTATTGTCGCAAAAAATATCTATTTCTGAGGCCTCGACAGTGTGCAGAAACGCGGACATCGCGGGCTTGAAATCTGTTCCTATAAGTAAAACGTCCGGGATATTATTCGAGTCGATAACTGCGGCGGCAAAGCCCTCGGGGTAGGGCACGATTTTTTTCGGGGTGTATCTTCGCCCCGCGATAGTGCAGTCGTGAACCTTTAAATTGACGGTGCCGTTGCGCCATTCGTATATCAATAAACCGCCGTTATTTATCGTCTGGTAGCCTGCGGCGACTATATAACCGCTGCCGTATTGGTAGGCGTCAATAAAATTGAGGTCGTAAACGTGCGAAATAGCGCAGCTTTCGCGTATTTCAAAATCCTTATGGAACTCGACTATCCTTAAGCGGTCAACCGGCGGAAGCTCGGCTTTCACGTTTAAAAAGAAAACTATCCGTCCGGTGTAATAGTCGGGTATGATTTTTACGACCGTTTCGTTCTTGTTTAAAAGCAGCGTCTTGCTGTTTTTAACGCTGCCGTCGGGCTTTACGGTAAAGACGTTTTTCGACCCGTCCGCGCTCTGAGCCGCTACGAAAATGCCGTCGTCGAAAAGCATCGACTGAATTATGTTTCCCGGATAAAAATGATAGCTTAAGGGCGTGCCGTTCAAAGACAGGATCATTAAAAAAATCTTATTTGTTCCCGCGTCAGCAAAGTCTAAATCCGCCGCGCCCACTGTGCCTATTATGTAGATTTTTGAATCCAGCTCATACATATTTTCAGTTATATCCTCGCCGCTTGAGCCAAGATTCGTTTCCCAGTAAAGGTTTTCGTTAAAAGCAACTCTTGCGTTCCTGAACTTCTCGTGCTGAGGCGTTATAGGCGTTTCGTCCGTCGGCTTACCGCCGGAGGCGGGATCCGGAGAAAAAGCGGGCAAAAAAATTATGCCTGTTATTAAGATGACTATAACGACTATTAAAACCGACAAAATATTTATTTGGCTGCGCGTAAATTTTATATTCATATTTCATTCCCCTTTTGTCCGACACTAGCTAAGTAGCGGTTCCTAAATTATATAATATATATAATTTTTATATATACCGGCGGTAAAAGCAGACAAAAAGAGATGTTTTTTTACAAAATAGGCAAAAAATCCGGTTTTGCCAAAGAAACCGGATATTGACATTTAAAGGATAAAATATTATAATTATTATATAGTACTCTGTAAAATCAATTAGTTGACTTAAAATACGGCATCTTTTAAGCAATAAAAAGTCTTCTTTTCTTGTAGGTGGCGCTGCTGCCCCCTGCAAAAACAAGCCTTTTTCTAATCTTAAAATCTGCTCGCCTTTAAGTCAACCATAAGATTTTACAAAGTAATAAAACTTTCAGCTTTACTTATTTCAGCCGCCAAAGATTTTATCATTTCGGCAATTTTGCGCGTTCCGTCGATGCCCGTTGCGTTCCGCATATTTTCGATCAAGGCAAAGCGGTCGTTATCTAAAAGGGCAAGATTTTCAACTAACGAGGCGGGGTTTAGGTTTTGTTGAGGCAGAACGCGGCAGCAGCCTAAATTTTTGAAGTATTCGGCATTGTCTATCTGATCGCCTCTCGAGCCGCCTTTTGGCAGCGGGATAACGAGCGCCGGTTTTTTAAGCGCGGCAAGCTCGAAAAGCGCGTTCGCGCCGCCGCGGCTTACAACAAGGTCCGCCCATGCGAAATAGTCGGCGATATTGTTTGTGAACGGCAGCGAAAAATACCGCGGGTCGCTAACCGTTTTTGAATTGTTTTTGCCGGTTATATGCACAACGTCGTAAAGCTTTGTAAGATGTGGCAGCGCGCCTAGAACCGCCTCGTTTATGGCTTTTGAGCCGAGCGACCCGCCGAAGACAAGCAGATTTTTTCTTCCCGAGAGCTTGCATTCGACGCTTGCGCGCAGCTTATTGCCTAAATAAAGCGTCTGGCGCAGCGGCGCGCCGGTGCATACGCCGTTTTTGAGTTTGTCGGCGGTGGAAGAAAACGACGTGCAGGCATAGCGGCACTTTTTAACGGCCATCTTATTTGCAAGCCCCATAGTAAGGTCGGATTCGTGCAGTATGACGGGAATATCTTTTGCCGCAAGCATAACCGGCAGCGCGACGAAACCGCCTTTTGAGAAAATCACCTTCGGCTTTATTTCCCTTAATATCCCTGCCGCCGCATTTTTTGCGCTGTTGAGTTTAAACGGGATCAAGAGATTTTTCAGCGTCAGCCTGCGCTCAAGCTTTACGGCGGGGATCGCGTGAAAAATGACGTGCGGATAGGCGCGTAAAAGCTCCTCTTCCATAGAGGCGGCTCTTCCGATATAATGTATTTCAAATTCTTTTAAAAAGGGCAGAAGCGCAATGTTGGGAGTGATGTGTCCCGCAGTGCCGCCGCCCGTCAATACTATTTTTTCCATAATCAATATATATGCCAAAACAGGCGGGATTTATACTACTGCCTTGACGCAATTTCTAGTCTAATGCGGCAAAAGGTATTATATATAAAAAGATAAGGAGGTCGGGATGGATAATATGAATATGAACAATATGAGCGTAAAGGAAGAGCCTGGTGAAAAAGCGGCGGCGCAAATGAGGAGAGAGGCGTTTAAGTCGTTCGACGGTAAGGAATTGAGCCTTTGCATCTGGGACGATTGTGCCCACCCCAAAGGCGTTATCCAGATATCGCACGGAATGGCCGAGCATATAGAAAGATATGACGATTTTGCCGGTTTTTTAAACTCGAACGGGTTCATCGCGGCGGGAGAGGACCACCGCGCGCACGGCGAAACTGACAAGGACGCGTTAGGTATTGTCACCAGTGAAAACGACCTGTTTTCCTCCACTGTCAAAGACGGGATAGAAATAACGAAATATTTAAAGCGCCGGTTTGAGCTGCCCGTCATACTTTTAGGCCACAGCTACGGCTCGTTTTTGGCCCAAGACCGCATTTTGCAGGACTCCTCTCTTCTTAGCGGCGTGATACTGTCGGGCTCGGCGTTTATGAAAGGGCTGATAGTCGATTTCGGGCGCGCCCTGGCCGGTAATAAGGTCAAAAGGGGAAAGACGAAAGAGCCGGGGCAGCTGTTTGCCAATATGACGTTCGTTTCCTACGATAAGAAAGTAAAAGACGGCAAAAACGGCTGGCTCTCGCGCGATAAGGCACAGGTGGAAAAGTATAACGCCAATCCCTACAACGGCTTTATATGCTCGAACGGCTTTTATTACAGCTTTTTTACAGGATTAAAAAACATCGCCGAAGCGGATTATAGTTTGATAGATAAAAATTTAAAGCTTTTTATCATCTCGGGCGGCGATGACTACGTCGGCGGCAGGGGTAAGCTTGTCGTAAAATTGTACGAAAACTATGTCAAAAACGGACTCAAGCCCGTTTTAAAACTCTATAAGGACGCCCGTCACGAAATACTCAACGAGACGAACAAAGATGAGGTTTATAAGGATATACTCGATTTTGCCCTCTCCTCTATAAGCGGCTAAAAATCCTCGGGCTGACGTTTTTTGGAAATCAAGAGCGGCAATTGCCTTGAATAAAGTATAATTATTCATACATTTGGATAATTATACTTTTTTTATGCAGTGTGGCGACTCATAACGGAAAACCGGCAAAAAAATTGTATAATTATTAAAAAATAGATTGATTAATTTTAAGGAATATGGTATACTTTTTTAAGTTGAAAAGAGCTGTTTTTGCAAAATATCAATTTAATTGAGCCATTACCTTTTTTCTTGCAAAAAGCCCTTTTTTCTTGCAAAGTTCAAACAAATCCGATATTCAACTTTTGTAAATAAAACATAATAGCGAGGGACGTTAATGGCAAAAAGTTATGAGGCGCGCGACATTCAGGTGCTTGAGGGGTTAGACGCGGTGCGTCTGCGCCCGGGTATGTACATCGGCACAACCGGCTCAAAGGGCCTGCATCATATTTTATGGGAAATAGTCGATAACTCTATAGACGAGCTGGCAAACGGGCACGGCGATACTATCACCGTCACGCTCTACAACGACGGTTCGGCCTCTGTTGAGGACAACGGGCGCGGGATACCCGTCGATATACATCCCACGCTGAATATTTCAGGCGTCGAGGTCGTGTTCACACAGCTTCATGCGGGCGGCAAGTTCGACAATGAAAACTACGCGCATTCCGGCGGGCTTCACGGAGTAGGCTCGTCAGTCACGAACGCTTTGAGCGAATGGCTCACCGCCGACATCTTCAAAAACGGCACGACGTATCATATCGAATTTGAATCGCGCGAGATAGACGGCAAAATAAAGGGCGGCGTCCCGAAGTTCCACCTTATCGACACCGGGAAAAAGGTGTCCAAAACCGGCTCGTTTATCCGCTTTATGCCCGATAAACGCATTTTTGAAACTACCGTTTTTGTGCTGGACAACATTTCCAAAAGGCTCAAAGAGCTTGCGTTTTTGAACCGCGGCATCAAGATAGTTTTATCCGACGAGCGTGCAGGGGTCAAGCGCGAATATTGCTACGAGGGCGGGCTTATCGACTTTGTCCGCTACCTTAACGAGGCAAAAGCAGCCGCTCATCCAGACCCCGTTTTTTTAAAGGGCGATAAGGACAATATTTTTATGGAGGCGGCCTTCCAGTACACCGACGCCTACACCGAAAACGTCTTTTCCTATGTTAATAACATCCCCACGTCCGAGGGCGGCACGCATGAGACGGGGCTGAAAATGTCGTTCACCAAAATCCTAAACGACTATGCTCGCAAAACCGGAATTTTAAAGGATAAGGACCAAAACTTTTTAGGCGACGATTTCCGCGAAGGCTTAACGTGCGTTTTAGCGGTTAAAATGCAGAACGTGCAGTTTGAGGGTCAGACTAAAACAAAGCTCGGCAATCCCGACGCAAAAGACGCTATTTATACTATCTTAAACGCTAAGCTCTCCGAGTTTTTCGACGACCCCAAAAACAAAGCCACTCTCGACACTATATTGAAAAAGGCGGTTATCGCGGCAAAGGTGAGAGAGGCGGCCAGAAAAGAAAAAGAGATAACCAGAGCGAAAAACAGTATCGACAACTTCAACCTTGTCGGTAAGCTTTCAAGCTGTTCGGGCAAAAAGCCGGAGCTTAACGAGCTGTTTATCGTCGAGGGCGACTCCGCGGGCGGTACGGCAAAGCAGGCCAGAAACCGTTCGTTTCAGGCAATATTGCCGCTGCGCGGCAAGCCCTTGAACGCCGAGAAAAAACGTCTGGACCAGGTGCTTGCAAACGAGGAGATCCGCACTATAATTTCGGCGCTTGGCAGCGGCATAGGCGAGGACTTCAACGTGGAAAACCTCAACTACCACAAAGTTGTCATCCTTTCCGACGCCGACCAGGACGGCGCGCATATCCGCGCTATACTCTTAACGTTCTTTTTCCGCTATATGAAGGAGCTTATCACCGAAGGGCACGTGTATATCGGACTCCCTCCGCTTTATAAATTAGCAAAAAAGGAGTCCGTCGAATACGTTTATGACGACGCCGCCCTTGAAAAGGCGAAAGAGCGGGCGGGCAGGGGCGCGATAATTCAGCGTTATAAGGGGCTTGGCGAAATGAGCGCGGAGCAGCTTTGGTCCACCACTATGGACCCCGAAAGGCGTACGCTTGTGCGCGTGTCGATAGACGACGCGGCGGAGGCTGAAAAGCTGGTTTCGATCTTAATGGGCGACGCGATAGACCCCCGCAAGCAGTATATTATTGAAAACGCAAATTTCAACCGCGAAGACTCGTTCAAAGCGGCAGCAACGAAGTAGCGGGGAGGCGGAAAGAATAATGGCTGAAAATATTGAAAACGTCAAGCAGGACAAAATCATAATCAAGACTATGGAAGAGGTCATGCACGAATCGATGATGCCCTATTCCGAATTTGTAATTTTAGACAGGGCGCTTCCGCGAGTCGAGGACGGCTTAAAACCCGTGCAGCGCAGGATTCTCTACACTATGCACGAGCTGGGCATCACGCCCGATAAGCCGTACCGCAAATGCGCGCGTATCGTCGGCGACTGTTTAGGTAAATACCATCCCCACGGCGACACTTCCGTATATTTCGCGCTGGTGCGTATGGCCCAAAGCTTTAATATGGGCTCCATTTTAGTAGACGGTCACGGAAACTTCGGCTCTATCGACGGCGACGGCGCGGCGGCAATGCGTTATACCGAGGCAAGGATGGCGCCGCTCGCTTTGGAACTATTGCGCGACCTTGAAAAAGAAACGGTGCATTGGAGCTGCAACTTCGACGACTCTTTAATGGAGCCGGATATGCTGCCGGGGCGGTTCCCCAACCTTCTTGTCAACGGCGCGTCGGGTATTGCGGTCGGGCTTGCCACAAACATCCCGCCGCATAATATGAACGAGGCCATAGACGGCGTTATAGCGATGATCGACAACCCCAAAATCGCGCTCAAGGATATGATGAAAATCATAAAAGGGCCTGATTTTCCTACCGGCGGCTATATCGTGCCCGAAGAGCTTTTAAAGGCGTACGAAACGGGAAGGGGCAAGATAACTATCCGCTCCAAGATCCATATCGAAAACGGAGAAAACGATAAAAAACTCATCGTTATCGACGAGCTGCCTTTCCAGGTCAACAAGGCCGCGCTTTTAGAAAGCATATTGAAAGCGCGCGAGGAAAAAAAGGACGTTTTAAGCGGCATAAGCGAGATAACCGACGAGTCCGACCGTAACGGTATGCGCGCCGTTATAAAGGTCAAGCGCGACGGCGACGCTAAGGCGATAGTCGAAAAGCTGTTCAAATGCACTAACCTTTCCACAACGTTCGGCATAAATATGGTCGCCATTGCCGACGGTAAGCCCCAGCAGATGGGACTTATGCAGATCATAGGCTATTATCTCAACTACCAGCGCGAAATAATCTACCGCCGCACAAGGTTCGAATTAGACGAGGCAAAAGAGCGCGAGCATATCCTGCAGGGGCTTGTTATAGCAGTCCGCAACATAGACGAGGTCATAAAGATAATTAAATCCAGCGGCTCCACGGGCGAGGCAAGGGACGCATTAAGAAAGCGTTTCGACCTTTCCGAAAGGCAGGCGCAGGCCATCCTCGATTTACGCCTTGCGCGCTTAACGCATATGGAAATCTACAAGCTTGAAAAAGAGCTTGAAGAGGTGCAGGCGCTTATTAAAAGGCTTACAGCGATCCTTGAATCGAAAAAGCTTCAGATGGAGCTTATCAAAACCGAGCTTTTGCAGATCCGCCGCACCTACAAAATGGAAAGGCGTTCCTCAATATTAAAGTCGGACGAGGACTATTATATTCCCAGCGACGACGATAAAAAGGTCGTCGAGGACTATATAATAGCCTACAACACGAATTATCAGATAAAGAAAATGCCTATCAAGAGCTTCAACCTTGCAACAAAAGACTTCACCGACAATTCTTCCCGCAACGAGATATGCTCACAGCTTTTGGCGGCAAAAACTAATGAGAGGCTCTACTGCTTTACAAACCTCGGCAACTGTTATAAGCTGGACGTCGATGCCGTTCCCGACGGAAAATGGCGCGAAAAGGGCGAGGTGATGAACAAACTCGTTCCCGCATTCGCCGAAAACGAGCGGATAGTATATGTAAAAAATATCGCCGAGGCCTTCCCTAAAGGCAATCTGATGTTCTACACAAAAGAGGGTATGGTCAAGAAAACGCCGTGGGAGGAATACAACGTCGTCAAGTCCTCTTTCCAGGCGGCAAAGCTCAAAGACGGCGACGAAATTATCGGTATCGAGAACGAAATGCCCGGAACAACGCTGCTGTTTATCACTAAAGACGGTATGTGCCTCAACGCAGATATGTCCGACATCCCCTCGCAGGGCAGGATATCGGCGGGCGTCAAGGGCATCGCGCTTTCGGACAACGATTATTGCCAGAGCGCAACTCAGGTCACAAGCGAGGGCGAAGTCGCTATAATCACAGATAAAGGCTACGGCAAGCGCGTGCTTTCGGTGCAGCTCGACGTTATGGCGCGCTATAGAAAAGGCGTAAAAATTATAGACTTCAATAAAGCCGACAACGGCGAAAGGGTCGTGTTTGCCGGCTACGTTAAAGAGCCGTACAAATTCGTTATGGATATAGACGGCGAATACCTCTCTTGTTTCTCAACGGAAGTGCTCAACATCGAAAACCGCACGCATAAGGGCAGGCCGCTCGTTAAGGGCAAGCACAACATCAAGCAGGTTTTAATATACAAGGATACTTTCGTTCAGTAGGAGCTGGCTCTTTTTAGCGCTAGTTGCAGCAATTTTCAATTTAATTGGCTATAAAATGAATTAGGGGCTGTCTTATGAGAAAAAAACTCGTGAGACGGCCCCTTTTTCTATTGTTCAAAATTTATTCTAAACCTTGTCCTTAAAGCATATAGATTTAATGTTAACAAGCCTGTGAAAAGAGTCCGATTAATTTTAAGCTGCGTCTTTATTGCTAGAAAACCCCTTCTTTTCTTGCTAATAGCGGTGCTATTAGCTGCCAAAACAAGTGGTTTTCTATCTAAAAAATACTTGCTTAAAAATTTAATCAACTCACCCAAAGTCTTGTTACAAGCCTGTGAAAAGAGTCCGATTAATTTTATGGCAAAAAAGAGAGCTTTAGGAGGAAGGATGAAAAACTTTAGGAAAATTATTGCGGCGGTACTTTTCGCGCTGATTGTGTTTTCGCTTACGGCGTGCAGCCAGGACACCCTTAAGGAAATTTCTAAGGATCTAAGCGTTTATACTATAGAGGCGGTGCTGAGCGATGAGAATAAAACTTTGGAAGTAAAGCAAACGGTAGATTACTGCAATAATTTTGAAGTGGAGCTGTACGACCTGTATTTTCATCTTTACCCCAACGCCTACCGCGAAAACGCGCGGTTCACTCCGTTCTATGCAGGAGAGGAGGCGGAGGCTTATCCGCTGGGCAAATCCTACGGCGGCATACAGATAAACACAGTCAAGGTAAACGGCTCGGAGCTTACTCCCGAAATAGGCGGGCAGGACGAGGATATTTTAATAGTCACTTTTAATAAATCGCTTATGCCTACAGAGCGCGTTTGCATAGAAATGACTTACACTGTAAATATACCGGCAGTCCGTCACCGTTTCGGCTATTATAATAAGACGATAAATTTAGGCAACTTTTATCCCATAGCCTGTATGTACGAGAACGGCGAATTTGACGCGCATCCCTACTACGCAAACGGCGACCCTTTTTACTCCGACATAGCAAACTATACGGTGTCCATAACCGCGCCGTCAAAATATACGGCGGCAATGAGCGGGGATACGCACAAAACAGTAAGCGGCGAGAATATAACGTGGAAAGCCCAGACGAAGGCAATGCGTGATTTTGCGGTAGTATTGGGCGAATTTGAAGTAAAAACCGCTAAAGCGGGGAATAAGACGGTCAACTATTATTTTTACAACGACCCCGAATCCGACAGGTCCTTACAGGCTGCCGCCGATTCGGTCGTAACGTATACGGATATGTTCGGCGCCTATCCCTACGATACGCTGGCTGTTGTGCAGACGCATTTTTTAGTGGGCGGAATGGAATATCCCGGGCTGGTTTACATTTCCGATAACTCTAGAATAACGCCGGAAATCTACCGCGACATTATCCTGCACGAAACGGCGCACCAGTGGTGGTACGCGGCGGTGGGCAACGATCAGGTAAAGTACGCGTGGCTGGACGAAACCATAACCGAATATTCAGCAACGCTTTTTTACGAAAAAAACCCGCAGTACAATGTTGAGTATTCCGCACGCATCGCCGACGCTTTGCAAAGCTTTGCCCTCTACTGCGACCTTAATTCCGCGGGCCTTGATACGTCTATGGACCGCCGCCTGCCGGACTACCGCTCAAGCCTTGAATATACGTTTATGGCCTACACTAAAGGTCAGGTAATGCTCGATACCCTGCGCGTTATGATAGGCGACAAGGCATTCTTTGGCGCGCTTAAAAGCTATTATAACGAAAACTATCTTAAAATAGCCAAGCCCGACAACTTAATCGCGGCGTTTGAAAAGGCTTCAAAGCGCGATCTTTCCGGCTTCTTTGAAACGTGGCTGACAGGAAAAGAAATAACTTTCGGTAAATGATATTACTTATCCACAATCCACAAAACAGTCCACTTATGCACATAATATGTGGATAACTCTGTGGAAAAGTGTTTAACTTGCCATATTTTGACACGTTTTACGGTTTCATAAATAAAAAACTATGAAATTATGCTGTTTTTATTGTGTAAAACTAAATTTTGAGGGAAACAAATGTTTGTATTGCTGAAAAAAAAGTCTATCATTATAACAGCCGTCGTCGTCGCGCTTATAATCGCGTTTTGCTGCATAGTTTTTGCCGTTGCCAACGAGTCAGAGGCCGCGCCGAAAAACGGTAAGGTGGTCGTGATCGACGCCGGGCACGGCGGTATCGACGGCGGAGTTGCCGGAGCTGCGACGGGCGTTAAGGAAAGCGACGTCAACCTAGCCGTCGCAAGGAGCTTAAAGCATTTTCTCGCCTCCAAGGGCTACACCGTAGTTATGACGCGCTCAACAACAGACGGGCTCTACGGTATGGCCACTAAAGGGCGCAAGGTCAAGGATATGGAGGCAAGAAAGGAGATAATCGCTAAAGCGCGTCCGGACCTAGTAGTTTCCATACATCAAAATTCCTATCCGCGCGCTCAGGAAAAAGGCGCACAGGTCTTTTATGCGCCAAAATCGGAGCAGGGCAGAGAGGTTGCGCTCACTATGCAGCAAATGCTGAACCTCAACCTGGATTCCGTGCGCGTGCCCAAAGAGGGCGACTACTATATTCTTCAATGCTCGCAATACCCCTCGATGCTCATCGAGTGCGGATTTTTGTCGAACCCGGCTGAGGAAAAGCTTCTTGTTTCGGCAACCTATCAGGAAAAAGTCGCCTACACGATTTTCACAGGCATTCATACAATACTTTACGGCGAAAATATTTAAGCCATTACTTCAAATAATAAAAACCTTCAAAAAGGGCAGCGCATCAAACCGCTGCTTTTTTAGCTTTAGCAAATATCGCCGTTTGGCGACAAAAAAGATTCAACAGAGAGGCGGCATTATGCTTGAAATAAAGTGCAAAAAATGTTAAGATAGAAGCATATTTACTATATATAGTTTCGGAGAAAAAAATATGCTGCGCTATTTAACTTCCGGCGAAAGCCACGGGCAGGGTATCACCGTCATAATCGAGGGCATACCCGCAAATTTAAAGGTCGATATCGATAAGATAAACGGCGAGCTTTTTAAGCGTCAGTCGGGCTATGGGCGCGGCGGCAGAATGAAGATTGAAACCGATAAGGCGGAAATTTTCTCCGGCGTCCGTGCAGGCCTGACTACCGGCGCGCCCGTCACTATGATAGTCTATAATAAGGACTATGAAAACTGGCGCGATATTATAGGTTATTACGCCGCCGATACACAGGCAAAAAAAGTTACAAAAGTGCGCCCCGGCCATGCCGACCTTGCCGGGTGTATAAAGTACGGTCAAAAAGACGCGCGAAATATTTTGGAAAGAGCGTCTGCGCGCGAGACCTCCGCAAGGGTGGCCGCTGGCGCGCTGTGCAAGCAGATGCTCTCTGAAATCGGAATTACTCTTGCCTCGCAGGTGCTTAGCATAGGCGGCGTAAAATGTTCGGATACGCCGTCGGACGTAGAAACCATTTTGGCAAAAACCTCCGGCTCCGTTTTACTTACGGCGGACGAAAATGCCGAAAAGGAAATGATAAAACTCATCGATAAAGCTAAAGAGCGGGGCGACACTCTCGGCGGCAGAATAGAGCTTATCGCGGCGGGGATGCCCGTCGGCGTAGGCAGCCATATCCAGTACGACAGAAAGCTCGACTACATCGTTTCGGGGCACCTTGCCTCTGTTCAGGCCGTTAAAAGCGTATCTATCGGCGCAGGCGAAGAATATGAGAGCAAAACAGGCTCTCAAATACACGACGAAATCTTTTTTGAGGACGGCGGGATTTTTAGAAAAACCAACAACTCAGGCGGCATAGAGGGCGGCATTTCAAACGGCGAAGATATCGTTGTGCGCGCGGTTATCAAGCCTATCCCCACGCTTATGAAAGGATTAAGCACGGTCGATATAATAACGGGAGAAAAATGTACCGCGGCGACGGAAAGGAGCGACGTTTGCGCCGTTCCCGCGGCGGCGGTCGTATGCGAAAACGCTTTGGCTCTCGCGCTTAGTATGGCTATCTTAAACGACTTCGGCTCGGATAATATGGACGAACTCAAAGACAGGGTTCTAAAAAGAAGGCAGGCGGCAAATGATTTTATCGGCAAATGATTTAACTGACGCTATCCGCTCTGTTATGAGTGAAGAAAACGTTTTTGTTCTCACCGACGAAAACGTTGCAAGGCTCTACGCGCCGCTTTTTGAAAATGTAAAAAAATACGTTATCAAGCCGGGCGAGGACAGCAAAACTTTAGACTCAATCAAGGCGATAGCCGGGGCAATGCTCAAAAACGGAATGAACCGCAAATCTAAGCTTGTTGCGGCAGGCGGCGGCGTAGTAGGCGATATCGGCGGGTTTACGGCGGCGGTATTTATGCGCGGGATAGAATGGGTCAGCGTTCCCACTACGCTTTTAGCGCAGGTCGATTCGGGCATCGGCGGCAAAACCGGCGTGGACTTAGACGACTATAAAAACATTCTCGGCGCGTTCCACCAGCCGTCGGATATCCTTATATCAGGCCATTTCCTTCAAACGCTGCCCGAGCGCGAAAGATTGTGCGGCATAGGTGAGATAGTCAAGACCTCTTTCCTGCACGCGCCGCTTTTCGAGCTGTTAAGCTCAAAGCTCAATAAGCTTATCGCGTTCGAGCCTGAAGCCGTAGGCGAGTGCGTTAAAATGTGCGCCGCGTTCAAAGAGGATATCGTAGCGCAGGACGAAAAAGAAACGTCGGGGCTGCGTAAGATACTTAATCTCGGCCACACCGTCGGCCACGCGATAGAAAAGGCGGACAAGCATGTGCTTTCGCACGGCGAATACGTTTTGTGGGGGCTGCTGATCGAAGGCTTTATTACAAAAAAGTTTGTGAACGCGCAGGTGGGCATGTACAGCGAAAATATCGTTAAGCGCGTTTTAAAAGGCCGCACGCTGAAGTTCGACGTAAACGAGGTCGCCGACGCCGCATTATCGGATAAGAAAAACGAAAACGGCCGCATTTCGATAATTGCCGTTATCGATAAGGGCAGCACAAGAGAGCTGTTTTTCTCAAAGAAAGAAATCATAACCGGCCTTGAGGGCGCAAAGAAAGAGTTCGGCATAATTTAGCCGCAAAATCATAAGGAAACTATATGCAAAGAAAAGCGGAGCCTATAAAAAGCTTTAATAAAACAATCAATATCCCGCCGGATAAAAGCATTTCGCACAGAGCCGTAATGCTGGGCGCGCTGGCGTGCGGTGAAAGTACTGTACGCAACGCGCTTTTGAGCGAGGATATACTTTCTACTATTGATTGTATGCAAAAGCTCGGCGCGGATATAAGCCGTGAAAACGGTATGATAAAGATCCGGGGAATAAAGGATTTTATAAGCACAGAGCTTTACGCTGGCAATTCCGGCACGACTATGCGGCTGCTCACAGGAGTTTTAGCCGCGCAAAAGGGCGGAGTTTTTAGTTTTTTAGGCGATGAGTCGCTGTCAAAACGGCCGATGAAACGCGTTTCCGAGCCGCTCTCGCTAATGGGTGCGGATATCGTAACGTGCGGCGGCTGCGCGCCGCTTTTAATAAACGGCAGAAAGCTCAAAGGTATCGACTATCAAATGCCCGTCGATTCGGCGCAGGTCAAGTCCGCGGTGCTGCTTGCGGGGCTTTTTGCAGGCGGCGAAACCCTCGTGCGCGAAAACGTCAAATCGCGCGACCACACGGAAATAATGCTCAAAACTATGGGCGCGCACATCAAAACGGACGGACTTAGTGTCAGTATAAAGAAAAGCGTATTAAAGCCGGTAGATATAACGGTTCCGGGCGATATTTCCTCAGCCGCTTTCCCGCTAGTGCTGGCGGCCGTTAAAAACGGAGCGTATTTAAAGGCTCAAAACGTGGGCATAAATCCCACGAGAACGGGAATTTTGAAGGTTTTCGATATGGCGGGCGTAGATTATACTTTGAGTAATTTCAGCCAAAGCGGCGAAATGACGGCCGATATCGAGGTGCGCGGCGGCAAAAAACTTAAGTGCTTTGAAATTGAAAAAGAGCTTGTGCCGAGCTTAGTGGACGAGATACCCGTAATTGCAGTGCTTGCCTGTTTTTGCGCGGGTACGACCGTTATAAGCGGAGCGGCGGAGCTTAAGGTCAAGGAAAGCAACCGGATAGATACGGTTGCGGCAATGCTTAAAATGATGGGCGCGGACGTCGAAACAAAGAGCGACGGCTTAATAATAAAGGGCAAAGGCGGCTTGAAAGGCGGCGCGCTGATTGAAACGCGCAAAGACCACCGCATTGCAATGAGCGCGGCGATAGCGGGCGCATTGTCGGAAAACGGCGCGGAAATTATCGACGCCGAATGCGTGGACGTCAGCTATCCGGCCTTTTTTGAGCAGCTGGGGCTGTAAGCCTGAGAGTGTGAGTCCAATTAATTTTAAGCTGCGTCTTTTCTGCTAGAAAACCCCTTCTTTTCTTGCTAATAGCGGTGCTATGAGCTGCAAAAACAAGTGATATTCTATCTAAAAAATACTTGCTTAAAATGTAATCAACTCCAGTCACAGACTTGTTAAGGACGAAAAAATAATGAAAAAATTTGTTTTGCTCGGCGAAAATATCGCTTACAGCCTTTCGCCGAAAATCCACAGTTTAATATATGAGCATATGGGCATAAAAGCGGATTACGGCCTTTTATCAGCGACAAAAGCGGAATTGCCTTTTAAAATCGACTACTTAAGGCCGCTTGAGGGTTTCAACGTCACGCAGCCGCATAAAAACGATATCGTGTCTTATCTTGACGCAAATAAATCCGAGTTTTCCGCCGTCAACACCGTAAAAAACGAGAACGGAAAACTCACCGGCTACAATACCGACGGGTTCGGCTTTTTAACGCATATCAAGGAAAACTATCCGGATATAAAGGGAAAAACCGTTCTTGTTTTAGGAGCGGGCGGAATGGCGGAGGTCGCCGCTAAGGTTTTAATAAAGGAAGGCGCAAGCGTTTATATTTTAAACAGGACTTTTTCTAAGGCCGAAGAGCTTGCCTTTGCGTCCGGCGCGAAAGCCGTTAAAAGTGCGGAAAAAACCGCGCCGCATATAATAGTTAACTGCTCTAGTCAAGGCTTGCATGACGATGATTTTTGCCTGCCCGGTTTTGATGCTTCATTATTGGAATTTGCCTACGATACGATATATTTTGAAACCCCGTTTTCAAAAATTTTAAAAAGCAAAAATGTCAGAACGGTAAGCGGGCTTAAAATGCTGATATATCAGGCAATAAGAGCGGACGAAATATTTTTTGATACGGAAGTTAAGGATAAGGAAAAGCTTTGCCGCCATATAGAAAAAGCTTTGAACGCTTAAAAAACGCTGAATAAACGCGGGCAGGCTTTCTGCGATTTCAAAAATATAATTTTACGGAGAAACAAATGGAAATTTTAGTTATCAACGGGCCTAATCTTAATATGCTGGGAGCAAGGGAGCCGTCGGTTTACGGCACGCAAACCCTTAAAGACATAGAAAAAATGATCGCGGACTACGAAAAGAACGCCAACTTCACTTTTTTTCAGTCCAATCACGAGGGCGCGATTATAGACGAGCTGCAACGCTTTACGGGCGAGGCGGTGATAATCAACGCGGGCGCGTTTACGCATTACAGCTATGCGATATACGACGCGCTCAAAATGCTTAAAATTAAAAAGGCCGAGGTGCATATGTCGGATATAAAAAACCGCGAGCCGTTCAGGGCAAATTCCGTCCTCACCGCCGCCTGCGACGCCGTTTTCTACGGTTACGGAGCAAAAAGCTACCTTTACGCCGTTGACTTTATCTGCGGGCGCGACGTGTCCGCATTCTTAAAAAAGGACTAAAAAAGCTGTGGAAAATCAGATTCAAAAGAACATAGCGCTTATCGGAATGATGGGAACGTTTAAATCGAGCGCGGGAAAGCTTGCCGCCGAAAAGCTTGATTTAGCGTTCTACGACTCCGACTCTTTAATAGAAGAGGAATGCGGCCAGAGTATCAGCGAAATTTTTGCTACATACGGCGAGGAGTATTTCCGCGAAAAGGAAACTCAAAGCATAAAAAAACTTTCTCTTTTAAAGCGCGCCGTTATTTCCTGCGGCGGCGGCGTCGTGCTGAAGAAAGAAAACATAGAGAGCTTAAAACAAAACGGCATAATCATCCTTCTTAAGGCCAGCGCAGAGGCTGTTTATGAGCGCGTAAGGCAAAACAAAAACCGCCCGCTTATCGGCGCCGCCCCGACGCTTGAGGGCATAAGCGCGATTATGGCTAAGCGTAAAGCCTTGTACGAGGGCTGCTGCGACTACGCTATCGACAATACTTTTTTAACTTCCGTCCAAACGGCGGAGCAAATAGTTAAAATAGTCAAAATAATTTGTCAAGAAAGTCAAAATAGTATATAATTAAAATGCAATATTACTTTTGGGATATATCCTTTTGCTAGTGGGAGAAAATATATATGCAGCTATCACAATTAAAAAGCGGCAGCGATATACGCGGTACGGCGCTGGCGGGTTACGGCGAAGAGGTGAACCTGACTCAAGAAGCTGTTTACGATTGCGTCAGCGCCTTTGCCCTTTGGCTCAAAAACAAAGCGGCAAAAAGCGGAGTTTTAAGCGTAGCGGTAGGGCACGATTCGCGCCTGTCCAGCCCGCTTATCAAGGAAACAACCGTCGGCGCGCTCTTAAAATCCGGCATCAGCGTTTTCGACTGCGCGCTCACAAGTACGCCGTCTATGTTTATGATGACAAAATTTCCCGAAGTTGATTGCGACGCGTCCGTAATGATAACAGCCTCGCATCATCCTCTGCAGAAAAACGGGTTAAAGTTTTTCACGCGCGCGGGCGGGCTGGACGGCGCGGACATCGGCGAAATACTCTCCTTAGCCGAAAAAAAAGCTTTCACGTCCGGCAGCGGCGCGGTTTTAAAAAAGGGCGACTTCACAAAGCTGTATTGCGACTCGCTCATTAATATGATACGCTCCCGCACAGGAGAAAAAAGGCCGCTTGAAAACTTTAAAATTGTCGTAGACGCGGGCAACGGCGCGGGCGGTTTTTATGCCGAAAGAATTTTAAAGCCGCTCGGAGCGGACATAGAGGGCTCGCAGTTTTTAGAGCCGGACGGCCGTTTCCCGAACCATACGCCAAACCCCGAGGATAAAACGGCGATGGGCTTTATTTCCGCCTGCGTTTTAAAAAACAAAGCGGATTTGGGCATAATTTTCGACACCGACGTAGACAGAGCGGCTATCGTTTCGCCGGACGGCAAAGAAATCAACCGCAACCGCCTGATAGCATTGATATCCGCCGTTTTATTAGAAGAAGATCCGGGCGCGTATATAGTCACCGACTCCGTCACGAGCGACGCTCTTAAGGACTTTATCGTTGAAAAAGGCGGCGTTCACCACCGGTTCAAGCGCGGCTACAAAAATGTTATCAACGAGGCCGTGCGGCTTAACGCGGAAAATAAAAACGCGGTTTTAGCTATCGAAACCAGCGGGCATGCGGCGTTTAAGGAAAACTATTTCCTCGACGACGGCGCGTACCTTGTTTCCAGAATTTTAATCAAAATGGCGCAGCTCAAAAAACAGGGTAAAAGCCTGATGAGCCTTATTTCAGATCTGAAGGAGCCGCTTGAGGAGGCCGAAGTTCGCCTTAAATTTACAGGCGGCGACTGGAAAAGCTGCGGCGCGTCCATAATTGAGTCTTTAAAAAAATTCGGCGAAGAATTCTACAGTCTCGAACCCTCGTCTTATGAGGGCGTGCGCGTCAATATCCCGTCATATAAAGGCTTTTTTATGGCGCGAATGAGCGTTCATGACCCTATTATGCCTATCAATATCGAAAGCTATCTTAGTGGCGGCGCAAAGGAAATCGCGAAAATATTCGCCGGGTTTTTAAAGGACGCGGACGGGGTGGATTTAGAGCCTTTAAAAAAGCTTATCTGAAAAACCGGCAACTTTGAAATAATTTAAAACAGTATTTAAAGCCGCGCATATCCTTCTTTAAAAATCCGTCCGCTAAAGCTTACTATTGTTAAAGCCGCGCGCACACGTTTCTTTTTAATCACACTAAAACGGTATAAAATTAATTTATATAATACAAGGAGTTTTTATGGAAAAAATCGAAAAACAGGCGATCACTGCGATAAGGGTCTTATCTGCGGAGGGCGTACAGGCGGCAAACAGCGGCCATCCGGGACTGCCGCTCGGAGCGGCGCCGATCGGCTACACGCTTTTTGCAAAGCACCTCAAGTTCAATCCCAAAAACGCTAATTATTTCGACCGCGACAGGTTCGTCCTCTCGGCAGGCCACGGCTCTATGCTTTTATACTCGCTGCTGCACGTTTTCAATACGGGCCTTTTAAAAGAGGACCTTATGAATTTCCGTCAGCTCAAATCCAGAACGCCGGGTCATCCCGAGTACGGACACACTCCGTTTGTAGAAACAAGCACCGGCCCGCTAGGCCAGGGCGTAGCCAACGCCGTCGGTTTTGCGGTTGCGGAGAAAATGCTCGCCGCAAAATTCAATAAGCCGGGGCTGCCGCTTGTTGACCATTACACTTACGTTTTAATGGGCGACGGCTGTATGCAGGAGGGTATCGAAAACGAGTCCGCCTCGATTGCGGGCAACTGGGAGCTTAATAAGCTGATCGCTTTTTACGATTCCAACAACATCACGATCGAGGGAAACACAAATATAACCTTTACAGAGGACGTAGCAAAACGCCACGAGGCTCTTGGCTGGAACGTTATAAGGGTGTGCGACGGCGAGGATATCGACGCTATAAGCGCGGCTATCACGCTTGCAAAAACGGAAAAGAAACGCCCCAGCCTTATAATCGTAAACACAGTTATCGGGTTCGGCTCGGAAAAAGCGGGGTCGGAAGAATCGCACGGCGCACCGCTTGGCCAGGAGGGCGTAAAGAAACTCAAAGAAAAATTCGGCTGGAACGCAAAGCCGTTTGAAATGCCCGCCGAAGTAGTTAAGCATTATGCCTCCCTTACCGACGCTATGTCAAAAAACGAAACGGAATGGAACAAAACCTGCAAGGCTTATAAGGCCGCATACCCGGCAGAATACGAGCAGTTCGTTTCTTTGATAAAAGGAAAGAATCCGGAATTAAAGGATATCGGGGATTTATGGGCGTTTGCCGATAAGCCCGACGCCACTAGAAACACGAGCGGTATCGTGCTGAATAAGCTTGCCGCGCTTCTTCCCAACCTTATCGGCGGCTCCGCCGACCTTGCTCCCTCAAACAAGTCTAATATGAAGGGCGCAGGAGATTTCTCCGCGGCAAATCCCGTCGGCAGAAACTTCCATTTCGGCATCCGCGAGCATGCAATGGCGGCTATATCGAACGGTATCGCGCTGCACGGCGGCTTTATCAACTACTGCGCCACCTTCTTCGTTTTCTCGGACTATATGAAGAACGCAATGCGTATGAGCGCGCTTATGGACCTTCCCGTCACCTATATTTTAACTCACGACTCTATCGGCGTAGGAGAGGACGGCCCCACGCATCAGCCGGTTGAGCAGCTTGTCGCGCTGCGCTCTATTCCCGGTATGAAGGTTTTCCGTCCCGCCGACGGCAAGGAAACTACGGCAGCGTACGTGAGCGCGATAAACGGCAAAGGCCCTACTTGTATTGTAGCAACGCGTCAAAACCTGCCCCAGTATGCCGGCAGCGGTAAAAACGCGCTCTTAGGCGGATATGTTTTAGAAGACAGCTCAAAAGCCGTTCCCGACGTTATTTTAATGGCGAGCGGCTCCGAGGTCGAGCTTGCAGTCAAGGCAAAGGCCGAGCTGAAAAATGTGAATATCGATGCGCGCGTTGTAAGTATGCCGTGTATGGAACTGTTCGAACAGCAGTCCGCAAAATACCGCGACGGCGTCCTGCCGCTTGCCTGCCGCGCACGCGTGGCAATCGAGGCGGGCTCCTCTTATTCGTGGGGTAAATACGTCGGGCTCGACGGCGCGTACATCACGATGGATTCCTTCGGAGCCTCCGCTCCCGCCGACCAGCTTTTTGAGGTTTACGGCTTCAACGTCGCAAACGTCGTCGCCGCCGCAAAGAAAGTATTTAAAAAGTAATTCTAAGTTTTAATGAGACATAGACAAAAGGCACTTTGCGATTTTAAGCAAAGTGCCTTTTGTGAGTGCGAAATAATAAATACGGTAAGTTACTATACTTTTTTCTTAAAAATTGCTAAGAGTTCGGCGAAGGTTTTTTTCTTTATAGCGAACCAAAATATTGCGAACCCGGAAATTCCGGCAAAGACGGTAGAGCCTACAATTATCCCGGCGATCGCGCCGCCCGAAAGCCCTCCGATTTTTGGGATCGTCTCGCTTTGGGTTGCGCCGCATACAGAGCAAACGCGCTCTTTCAGGCCATCCTTATTATGAGTCGCCTCGTTTTTGACTATAAATTCGCCGAAACTATGTCCGTTGCAAACGCAAGCACTGCTATGGTCATCTCCGTCACAAGTATAATGTCCTGCATTTCCGCAGGCCGCCGCAGAATGGTCTCCGTCGCAAGTATAATGTCCGGCTGATCCGCAAGGCGCGGTTGTATGGGTCAGACTATCACAGTTGAAGTGCATAGCATTTCCGCAGGCCGCCGCAGCATGATCGCCGTCGTCGCAGTTGAAGTGAGTTGCGTTTCCGCAGATTGCCGCAGCATGGTCGCCGTCGCAGTTGAAGTGCATAGCGTTTCCGCAGGCCGCCGCAGCGTGGTCTCCGTCGCAACTATAATGACCGGCTGATCCGCAAGGCGCGGCCGTATGAGTCAAAGTGTCGCAGTTAAAGTGCGTTGCGTTTCCGCAGATTGCCGCAGCATGGTTTCCGTCGCAATTAAAATGACCGGCTGTTCCGCAAGGCGCGGCCGTATGAGTCAGAGTGTCGCAGTTAAAGTGTGCTGCGTTTCCGCAAGCCGCTGTCGCATGATCGCCGTCGCAACTATAATGACCGGCTGTTCCGCAAGGCGCGGTAGTATGAGTCAGACTATCACAGTTGAAGTGCATAGCATTTCCGCAGATTGCCGCAGCATGGTCGCCGTCGCAGTTAAAGTGTGCTGCGTTTCCGCAAGCCGCTGTCGCATGGTCGCCGTCGCAGTTAAAGTGAGCAGCGTTTCCGCAGGGCGCGGCAGTATGAGTCAGACCGTCACAGTTAAAGTGTGCTGCATTTCCGCATGTTGCCGCAGCATGATCGCCGTCGTCGCATTTAAAGTGGCCGGATTCTCCGCAAGCTGCCGTAGAATGGTCGCCGTCGCAACTATAATGTCCGGCTGTTCCGCAAGGCGCGGCTGTATG
>JAVBKW010000007.1:0-52632 GCA_031553855.1 Eubacteriales bacterium
GGCAACAGACGGCAAAACGACGATTGAGTGTACATAGACGTACTCGCTTAGCCGAGCGCGCAGCGCGAACGCCAACAACGAAGTTGTTATTGAGTCGTTTTGCCGTACGTAACCCGTATATGACCCCTTATTGAGACAGCCCCTTTTTCTTTTTAAGCGGCAAAAGGGTATTAAACATAAGAAAAATGTCAAAAATAGGAGGTGTTAATCCCGGGAAAGCTCGGATCCGACTACGAAAAAGGGTGTGGTTTTATGCATTATTTTATTTTAGCTTTTTTTGTTTTGCTGGCGTTTTTCTTTTTTTATAAAATCGTTATGCCGCTTTCAGAGCCGGATTTTAAGCTTAAAGGCCAGCTTTCCGAGCAAAAACTCTATGAAAAGATGAGAGAGCTTGCCCTTCATTCAAGAAAAGTCAGCGAGAGGGGCAAGGGGCTGTCGCTCAGATTAATAAAAAAATATATAGAAAAAGCATATAAAAATATAGCGGTTAAAATACGCAATAAAGAAGAATGCTTTGAATTTGAAAACTGGATATACGACAACTACTACAAATTTTCCGAAAGCTTAGCTCTGCTTAAAAAGGAGCTGAATAAGTTTTATTTCCTGCCGCACGGCGAGGAGCTTCCGCGGGTTTACGATTTTGCCCAGCTGCTGGTTAAATCCTGCGAGGGCTGTCTTACAGAGGAGCTGATAAAGGGCTCGGCCGAGAGCTACAACAACGAAACGCCTATGAACCACGGTGAGGTAATGGCGTTAAAATCAGCGGTCGAATTTGCGCTTTTAGAATTTATCGCTATTTTTTGCTCCAAGTCGTTGACGATAGACAAAATGATAAAGCACGGCAAAAGCGACGTAAAAAAGCAGAAAGTCGACCTGACGCTCCTTAGATACAATTCTTACGTATATTCACTCTACCGCTACGGCTCTGAAACGCTGCGCCGTTCGCTTTCGCCCCTCTGCCTTGAAAACGGCATAGATTTAAACGCGCGCGTGGAAAGCTTTAACGTTTTAACGGCGCATTATAACGGGCAAATGCAGTCCTGCGTAACCACGCTCCATAAGCTCGTTAAGATTTTTACCGACGATTTTATTATCCGGCTTTCGCCGGTTTTCGAGCTTTTTAATTCAGAGCGGGGCATAACCTTCAAGGAAGCAGACCTTGCCACGAAATTTCTGTATCTTGAAAATATTTATTTTAAAGCGAAGAAAAAAAAGATCAGCGAGCTGGCTGTTGCGCGAGACAGCATCGAAGCCTCGCGCCGGAAAAATACAGATATTTCTTTCGAGATACTGCCCTCTGCTAAGAGCAAGAAAGCGGCGTATCTGTATATCGCGCTCTATCTGCTTTTCACGCTGGCTTTATCGTTTTCGGTGCCGCTGATTTTCGGAAAGTTTTATATTCCGGCGGCACTCATTTCAATGCCTGTTTTCTTTGCTATGTCAGGCATAATACTGTCGAATTTTATCAATACCGTCTTTAAACGGCGTCATTTGCCCTCGTATGACTTAAAATACCTTAAGCGTGAAAACTACCGAACCCTTATAGCCGTCTGCCGTCTGGTGGCAGATAAGGAGGAGATACGCGACAGTTACCGCAATCTTGAAACTATTATATGCGCAAATCCCGACCCTGTTTTTTCCTATTGCCTGCTCCTTGACCTGCCCGCCTCGGGCGATGAAAACGGCAACAAAACCGACGCGGAAATATTGTCGGAAATAGAAAGCGGATACGAGGAAAATGAGCAAAAAGAGCGTATTACGGTTTTGGTGCGCCGCCGCAAAAAAATCAAGGACGGCACAAAATTTCAAGGCTGGGAGAAAAAGCGCGGAGCCATAATCGAGCTGAACCGCTACTTGTCCGGGGCTCTTACGGGCGACGATTTCATGCTGAAAAAAGGCGGTTGCGACAATATAAAATACGTGCTCACTCTCGACAGCGACACAATGACGAACAGCGCGCTTTCACTCGTCTCGCTTATGGAGCATCCGTACAATCAGGACAAAAATATTATATCCGTCAATATGAATACGAATTCATCCGAAGCAAATAAAACTTACTTTACGCGTTTGTTCAGCGGCGGGGTGGGTTTAGACAATTATTCCCGCTATGCGGCCGACTCGGAGTACGATCTTTTCGGGAGCGGTAACTACACCGGCAAGGGGATATACAGGGTCAAGGAGTTTTCTCAAAAGCTTGAAGGCGCGTTTGAGGATAACCGGATTTTGAGCCATGATTATATCGAGGGCGCGTACGCCTCATGCGCCAATTCAAACGAAACCGCGCTGGACTCCTTTCCGCTCAATTTTTCACAGTTTTTAACGCGCCAATTGCGCTGGCTGCGCGGCGACTGGCAGCTGCTTCCTTATCTTAAACGCAAGGTGCGCGACGGCAGCGGCGGCAAAACCGTCAATCCGATAATGCCGATAAACAAATGGCATATTTTTTCAAATATGATCAATTCTTTAGTGCCGGTCGCCTCTATGGCTCTTTTGTTTTTGTCGCTGTTTTTTGATTTTCCGCTGTACGTATGCGCAGTAAGCTTTCTGCTTCCCGCCGTCTACTTGCTTTTAAGCATAAGAACGTCGGTACTGATGGGGCGAAATTTGTGGGCGGCGGAGCTTTTACGTCAGACGTTCTGGATTTTGACGCTGCCTGTTGTAGCATACAACCATTTTAAATCTGTCGTTATCACGCTTTACCGCCTGGTCAAGAAAACAAAATTGCTTGAATGGAAGGTTTTTGCGCACTCTTCGGGGCGCGTGAATTTTGTGCCGACGTTTATCAGCGTCATAATTTTCGCGGCGACTACGGCTGTCTTTGATAAAAGCATATTTTTCTACGTTTTGTGCGGACTGTTTTTGTCGGCGCCTTTAGCGGACCGGATATTGAGCAGGGCATTAAAAGAAAAACGCTATGAAAATCCGCAGTTCAACGAAAGCCTCAAAGACCTTTTAAGCTCCACCTATAACTATTTCACGGATAATTTTAAGAGCGAATTTAATTACCTGCCTTGCGACAATTTTCAGGAGGATTTGAGCGAACCGTGGATCGCGCGCACCTCGCCTACAAATATCGGTTACGCGCTGCTCTCTCACGCCTGCGCTTTTGAATCGGGGCTGATAACAAAAGAAGAGCTGGACGGAATCTGCTCTAAAATATTGGCCTCGGTTGAAAAATTACCCAAATGGAAGGGCAATCTGTTTAACTGGTACGATATCAAAACCCGCGTTCCGCTTGAACCGCAATACGTTTCAAGCGTAGACTCGGGAAACTTTCTGGCCTGTCTGACCGCGATTGCGCATTACTTAGATAAGGATTTGCGCGGGCGAGTATTGAAGCTGATCCAAGATACAAACCTTGCCGCTCTCTTTGACATAAAACGCGGGCTTTTCCGTATAGGCTATACGCACAGCAGCGGAGTATTCGACGAATCGCATTACGATCTTGCCGGAAGCGAGGCAAGCTTACTATACCTTATCTCGGCCGCCTACGGAAAAACCGACAGGCGCGCATGGAACAATCTTTCGCGCCGTACTGTCAGCTACGGCGGCGGCAGGATGCTTTACTCGTGGACGGGCGGAATGTTCGAGCATTTGATGTGCCCGCTGTTTTTTAGTTATGAAAAAGGAACGGTTTACAATCTCTCGGCCAAAGCCGTCGTAAAGGCCCAAAGAAAATATGCGGCCGCAAACAAACACAGCATTTTCGGGATTTCCGAATGCCAGTACGACCGCCGCGACGACAACGGCCTGTTTCAGTATAAAGCTTTCGGCGTGCCGGAAATTGCGCTTTCAAACAATCCCGGATATGATGTCGCCGCGCCTTACGCCTCGATGCTTGCGCTTTCGCTTGAGCCGCAGCAAACGGAAAAAAATTATAAAAATATGCTCAAACTCGATCTCAAGGGCAAGTACGGCCTGTATGAATCGGTAGACTTATCGAACGGCAAAATAATGAAGTCGTATATGACGCATCATCAAGGTATGGTTATGGCGTCCGTCTGCAACTACCTTAACAATGGCGCAATAATCAAAAGCTGTGAATGCAGCGGCGGCGTAAGGGCGGCGCAGCTGCTTCTCACGCAATCGCAAAGGATCAAGGGCTATAAAAAAATCAAGCTTGCAGGCGAGCGCAAAAAAAACGCGCCGCAGTCATTTACCGTTTCGGAGCGCACCGGCACGCCGTATGTGAATCTTTTGGCAAACGGAAAATTCGTCTCGGTTCAAAATTCCTTAGGCGGCGGATACAGCGTGTATTCCGGTATTTTATTGAACCGCTCCGTTTCGCGTTTCGACGGCGCGCAGATTTTTGCCGAAATAAAAAATGAAAGGGTTTCGCTTTTAAGCGGCGGGGTATGCGAGTTTAAGTCCGACGCAAGCGTCTATAATGTATCAAAACCGGAATTTTCGGCTATAACTGAAATTTTCTTGCTGCCCTGCGGCGGCGAGGCGAGAGAGTCGGAGTTTACAAACCTTACCGATAAGAAAATCAAGGTCAGATTTTTGACTTATACGGAACCGGTCTTAAGCGAGAGGGACGCCGATTTGTCGCACAGGGCTTATTCTAATATGTTTATTGAAACTTTTTACGACGGTTTCCACGATTATATCTACGCAAAACGCAACAATAAGGATAATCCGCTCTACTTTGGCCATAGCATTTCAGCCGGTACAAAAATCACCTATACCACGTCAAGGTACAATTTTTTCAACAAAAACAGTACTATGCCAGACATAGGTACCCCGCTCGACCCCGTTTTATCGGGCAGCTTCGAGGTTGAGGTCAAGCCTAAAGGCAAGGTTAAGTTCACAAGCTTTTATTTCGCTTCATCAAGCCCAGACGCGCTCAACGCTGCCGTACGCATAAGCCGGACGGACGGTTATTGCGACAGAGTCCGGGGCACCAATTTCGCCCTTGCCTGCCGCGCGGACTTGAGCGCCGCAGTTAAGCGCACCGCCGCCAAGCTATTGTACGGCGCAAGCGGAACGCGCAAAACTAAGCCTCTTGAATATTATTCTCCGCGTCCTATAATTACGTTGGAGATAGTGAATTCCGAAGCTGTCAGCAGGCTTAAAGATAAGCTTAATCAGCTAAAAAAACTATATTCTTTCCATATTGAATTCAACCTTGCTATCGTTTTCAAGGAAAAGCATAATTATTACCTGCATCTGACGGAGCAGATAAACTCTGCTTTAGACGAGCTGTCTTTCAGAAAAGCGATGAACGCGGGCAGCACTCTGCGGCTCATAAATTCCGATATAAGCCCCGAGGAGGCGGAGTACGCGTTAAATAACGGAATTAAAGCGGACACGCCGTATTTCGACGTTATAGACGAGAACCTGCCGGAGAAAGTCAAAGAGCGGTTTGAGAGCGAGGCGCTTGAAAAAAGGGCTGTCGCTCTAAAGGGCGGAATAGGCGGTTTCACCGCGGACGGCGGTTATTATATGGATTTGTCTGAAAGCGCGCCGCCTGCGCCGTGGAGCAATATTATTGCGAACAAAAATTTCGGCTGTATAATAACGCACAGCGGCGGCGGTTATACCTACCTTAATAATTCGCGGCAAAATAAAATAACGCATTGGTCGAACGATCCGGTTTTGGATCCGCCGTCGGAGTTTATCGTGCTGGGCGAAAAGGGGCTTTTATGGTCTGTTACCGAACAGCCCCTGCCTACTCAAAGCGGTCATACCGTTTTTCACGCTCAAGGCTGCAGCGAATTTTGTAACGATTTTAACGGGTTTTCTTCTTGTCAAAGAGTCTTTATAGATAAAGAACTTCCTGTCAAATATTATGAGCTGACTCTTACAAACAACGGCGGCGAGCGTCGCACTATAAACGCGATGTTCGCGCTCAATCCGGTTTTGGGCGACTTTAAAACTAACACGGTTTCGGGGCTGGACGCGTATAAGGACGGAAATTCTCTTGTAATAGTCAACCGCATAAATAATATGAGGATATTTTTGAGCGTTAATAAGGCTATTGAAAGCTTTTCGCTTTACCGCGAGTCTTTCACAGACCGACAAAGAAATATTACGAGGAACTCAGGGCTTAAAAACAGCGGCTCGGAATTCTTTCCGGCTGTCTGCGTTTCTGCGGAAATCGGCAGCGGAGGGAGCGAGAAAATAATTTTTGCTATAGGCACCGAACGCATTATCGGATTCGACCACGTTCCGGCGGTTTTAAAAGAAGCGTCCGGATATTATTCGGCTTTATCGGCGGTCGAAGTTGTTGACGGCGGCGCGGATATTTTTAAATACATGAATAAATGGGTGCCGTATCAGGTGCTTTGTTCGCGTTTTTTTGCGCGCGCCGGCTTCTATCAGGCGGGCGGCGCGATAGGCTTCCGCGATCAGCTTCAGGATTGCCTGGCGTTGCTGTTTGTCGATCCTAAGCTTGTGCGCGTCCATCTGCTTACCTGCGCCGCCCATCAGTTCGAGGAAGGCGACGTTCAGCATTGGTGGCACCCTCCGGCTACGGGCGTGCGCACTACTATCAGCGACGATAAGCTGTTTTTGCCGCTTGTTACGGCTGAATACGTCAATTTCACACAGGATTATGCCGTTCTTTGTGAGCGCGCGCCGTATCTTGAAAACGTTAAGCTAAAAGCGGGCGAGGCGTCGGCGTATACCGAAGCGTCAAATACCTCACGCGGCGACACTCTGTACAACCACTGCTTAAAAGCGGTTTATTCGGCGTTCGATTTTGCAGGTAACGGACTTGTAAAAATGCGCGGCGGCGACTGGAACGACGCTATGGATAAGGTCGGAGAACGGGGCGAGGGCACGAGCGTCTGGCTTACTATGTTTTTGTATTACGTGTGCGATAAATTTCTGCCGTTTGTCGACAAAGCGGAGGACCGCGAAAAAATAGTTACCGTAACGGAAAAAATCAAAACCGCTTTAGATAAAACCTACGACGGGGAATGGTTTGTGCGCGCTTATACCGACGACGGTTATGTTTTAGGCAGCGCGGATTCGCCCGAATGTAAAATTGACCTTATCAGCCAAAGCTTCGCCTCTTTAAGCGGCGCGTGTAAAGAGGACAAAGCCGCGACTGCGCTGTATTCGGCAGAAAAAATCCTTGTAGATTATGATTCGGGCATCATTAAGCTTTTAACGCCGCCGTTTAAAACGATGAAAAATATCGGCTATATTTCAAAGTACCCTCAAGGCGTGCGCGAAAACGGCGGCCAGTATACTCACGCGGCGGTTTGGTATGTCTTAAGCCTTATAAAAGCAGGCAAAACTGAAAAAGCGTGGGAGCTTTTTAATATGATAACGCCTTACAATCATTCACTCGACGTTTTTTCTGCCCAAAAATACGCCGTCGAGCCGTATGTTTTAGCCGCCGACGTATATGGCGGGCAGTTTTCTGGGCGCGGCGGCTGGAGCTGGTACACAGGCTCAGCTTCGTGGTATTATAAATGCCTGATAGAGGAATTCTACGGCGTAAAAATATGCGGGAGCAAAATAGTTTTCGAGCCGCATTTGCCCAAATCCGTTCGCAAAATCAGTTTAAGGCTGCGTACCGGCGCAGGCTTTGCGGACGTTGAAATCGATAACACTTCCCAAAAAGGCAGCTGGATAGCGAAAGTCAACAGTATCAGCTATAATTCTAACGAAATCGAATATTCAAACGCCTTAGCCGGCAAGAAAATATCAGTTAAACGTGCAGATTAGTTGCCCCGCCTAAGCTGCTTGTGCTGTATTAATAGTTCTAACTATTAAAGCGTTTTAGCATATAAAAGGCTTCAGTTTAAGCTATGAAAAAATGTTTTTTCAAGCGGAAAAGCATTTTTTACATTAAAGTGCAATTAAAATCCCATAATATCTTAAAATTGACTAACTTTTAAAAAGGTTACGCTTAAAAACAACAAGTTTAGGTATTTAATCTTGAAGTTTTATGAGGTTTATCATATAATTTGCACGTAATATACTTGTAGTATTGCATTTTTTGCGGGTGTTATTTTTTCCGCTGAATACCACAAAATTTGCCTTTAAAGTTATGCTTAAAAATTGCAAGTTTAGGTATTATGTCTTGAAAGTTTGCGGGCAGTGATGTATAATCAAGTAAAAACTAAGATTGCGTTTTAACTAAACATACAGCTACCTTTACATACAACTACCTTTTTTACGGTACTGTTAATATAAAGACAGTGAATGAAGTAACTTACATAACGGTAACTACCGGTAACGGCAATACTGCGAAGACTCGCTACCGGCGTTATATTTAGATTAATTTTATTTAAGGAGAATGAGTGTAGAAGAATTTATCGCGTTCTGTCGTGATATTTATCTAGTTCGGTGCTATTGCAACGTAACACTTTAATTAGATGGATAACACTGGATTCTATTGACTCTTTGAGATTTTTCTTTTTGATTAATCCTTGGGACAAGACCTGATGGGCACAATGCGATAAATTCATATATGCGAATGCTTTAAATAAAGTTATTTAGGAGTATCAAAATTTTTTCAGGAGGTAAACGATGAAAACAAAAAGTAAAAGATCCTTTGCTAAAGTAGTTGCTTTTTTGCTAGCAGTACCAATGGTGCTGTCCATAGCATTTTCAGCACCTTCAGTCGGAATTAAACGTGCTTTAGCTGCTAACGGCGGCAAAGCTATTCCGATTAGCAACACCTTTGCCGAAGCTACCCAAAAGGCAAAGGATTTATCAGTTGAGCTAACAGGTGAAGGTACTGTTCTGTTAAAGAACAGGAACAACGCTCTGCCTATAGCAAAAGGTGTAGGAATAACCGTATTCGGTTCTGCCGCATCATCTATGACAGGCGCAACCGGCAGTGCAACATTAATGGCATCACTTGCTACCAACGGTTTTACGAAAGTTAAAACTGCAGCAGTCACCACTGCAAATGCAGCGACAACTCAGGCAGCCGATATTGAAGGTTATACCGACGTTGGTATTGTTATGCTTAATCGTGCAGGCGGCGAAGGTAATGATGCTGCAGTAGCAATTGCGGAAAAAGCTGCCGACACGGAAAACATCGGTGGTTGGAAACATAGCAATCTTGCAAAAGACGTTGCAGGTGAATCGTTTAAACACATACAGATGCTTAATAACGATGAAATTGCAATGATCAATAATGTAAAGACGCTTTGTGATAAAGTTGTTGTGCTTTTAAATACTTCCAACGCAATGGAAATGTATAACTTGCAAAACGACGACGGCATTGATGCTATAATGCACTTCGGTCGTCCTGGTGCTAATGGCATTCATGCTCTCCCTAAGCTCTTGAGCGGCGAATTGAACCCCTCGGGTAAACTTGCTGATGAGTGGATTAAGGATTTCACGGTTGATCCCACATGGTTCAACTCTATGGCGAATGCTCAAAATGCGGCAAAGACCAATAACTATAGATTGCCCGACGGATCACAGGCAAGTAGCATTTCATTACACGGCGTAGATTATTCCGAAGATATTTATCTTGGATATAAATACTTTGAGACCGTATATGCTGAAATAGCGGCAGGACGTCTGGACGTTGATGCTAATGGTAAATTAGTTGCAGGCGCAGGAACACAGGCTAAAGCAGACGCGTGGTTTGCCGACACTGTAGTATATCCTTTCGGCTATGGCTTATCGTATACTAACTTTGCTATGAAAGTTGTTGACATCTCTGAAACAGAACTTACAGCTAAGGAAGTAAGATCTTCAGCTGCAAGAGAAGCAAAAGTTAAGTCGATAACTATGGTAGTTAACGTTAAAAATACAGGCAGCGTTGCAGGCAAGCAAACAGTTGAAATTTATTCGCAGCCTCCTTACACAGTAGGCGGGATTGAAAAGGCTTCCGTAACTCTTGTTGCATTCGGAAAGACCGATATAATCCAGCCAGGAAAGAGCGAAAATGTTACTTTAACTATTAATTTGCAAGATTTAGCTTCTTATGACTATGCCGACGTAAATGCAAACGGATTTAAAGGCTACGAGTTAGAAAGTGGAACATACACACTGTTTGCATCCGGCACATCGCATTGTACAAGTGCTACAGCGAAAGCAACGCTTGAAATCACCGGAGATGCAACCCTTGAACTCGACGACTTTTCCGGTAATGTAATAGAAAATCTTTTCAGCTCAGAAAACGGCAGATACTATGGTCTCCGCAAAAACGATGCTGACTGGAATGCAGACGGCGTAATCGATGCAACAGATAAAATGTTTACAGAAGAGCAGGTTCTTCTTTCAAGAAGTGATTTGGTCGGAACATTCCCTAAGGGTCTTGCAACGACTACAGCACAAGACGGAACCAAATCCGGAGGTTACATTGTTACTAAAGAATTTGCAAGTCTTATGGATTACTATGCAGGATATACGCTTAACGCTTGGGCTCCGACACATGCATATTTCAGCGCTAGTAAAGCATATGCAATTGGAGATACGTTTGGTGTTACAGCCTCGAAAGACGTTTATGTAGTTGGTAAAGCTGCAGCTGCGGCTCGCACAATTCTTGTAAACGACAATATTACACACCCCGTAGGCTCATACATCATGAACGGCTCTAATATTTACAAAGTCACAACAGAAATCCCCGCAATTGAGTTCATACAAAACAATCCGGCTCTTGCTGCTGTTGCAGACAGAAACTATACGACCGGACAATATGTATACTCGACGAGCATCGGATCTTCAGGTGTTACATACACTTATATGAAACTTAGCAAAGATGTTTCAGCCGGCAGCACATTTGCTACCAGCAATTATACAGCTGTTAACGTAAATAGCAGAGTAGTTACAGCCGGAGAAAGCGCAAACGTAGAAACAGTTACTCAGGCTAACTATATTTCAAATGTTTTAGAAGCAACAGTATCCGAAACAATTGTTAACGGCGGCGGCTATGTTTATTCAGATAAACTTTTCTCCGGTAATACTGGTTATAACGGCTTTAACGGAAACGAAGACGATCTTTATGACGTAACAGCGGACATGATGAAAGGCTGGTCTCAGATAGCCAGCACTGCTGATCAGACTGCAGCTAAAAACGCAGCAGGCGACAATTGGATCCTTTTCAGAGATCTTAACGGTATCACATATAACGACACGACAGTTATTGAGTCAGGTAAGTTTGCGACAATGACAGGTGCTGAAGTATGGCAGAAATTTATGAATCAGTGGACTTACCTGGATTTCTACACCGCATGCTGGAACGGCAGCAACAATGGTTCCCCGGTTGCTAATCTTGGCATTACAAACGGCGGCGTAGCGGATGGTCCCAATAACTTTAACTCCACTTTCTTGTGGCCTTGTAACACTGCAATTGCACAGACATGGAACGTTGATCTCGCATACAGAAACGGTTCAGTTGCAGCAGATTTAGGCTTATTGAAAGATGTTGTAGACAACAATAAAAAGACACAGTGGCTCAATCCCGCAATAAATACGCATCGTACTCCGTTCTCGGGGCGTAACAATGAGTACTATTCACAGGACGGTTTCCATGCAGGTTGGTTTGCTCAGGCAGTTGTCAGAGGTATTCAAGACCGCGGCGTGGGCTGCCATGTTAAGCATATGTTGCTTAATGACCAAGAAATAAACCGTAATACAGGCGATCTCTTTGCTTGGATTTCCGAACAAAATCTTCGTGAAATTTATGGTAAGTGCTTCCAGATTGCTATTCAGGAAGGCGGAGCAGAAGGCGCAATGTCAGCATTTGCACGTATCGGATCAGTTGTTTCACCGGTAAACGACAACGTAAGCAATGGACTTGTTCGTAAAGAATGGGGCGCAACAAACTTCTTCTGGCATCCGGATATGTATTCACCTCAGTCAAACGTATCTTCCGAAGATTTAATGCTCCGTACAGGACACAACCATGCTCCCGGCGGAAACTGGTCGACCAGCGTAGGTAATGCGGCAAATAACACAGCTTCAGGCCGTTGGGACGCTGCGTATGTGAATCCCTTAACAGGCACTCTCGGCGGCGTTATGATCGGTAAAAATGATACAGCTACAGGACAGGAAGTTTACTATTCTAACAATCAGTGGTATATTATTCGCCAAAGCGCAATGCTAATGTATAGCGAATATGCAAATCAAGGGCATGCACGTAATGGTATTGAAGTTTCTAGATGGACTGGCGGCACCCTTACCGCAATTGCAGGCGATACAGTAAAACTTGACGTAAGCTTTGATGATGCTACGGCAAAAGCAACTGTAGTTAATTATAAAGTCACCACAGGAACACTTCCCGAAGGTCTTACTCTTAATGCTGCAACAGGTAAAATCGTAGGTAGCACTACAGAAGCAGGCGAATTTAATATTACTGTAACAGGTACGTTTGATAAGTGGATTATCGGTACCGCTACATTCAAAATCATCGTAAGAGATCTTGATCTAAGCGTTGAGTTCCAAACATCGGAAACACATATCCAATGGAAATATACAGGCGAAACAACATGGACCAATCTCATTGCCTTAGCTGATCTTAAAGGCGCAGCAGGTGAAACCGGAGCAACCGGAGCAGCAGGTGCTGACGGCAAAGAGGTTGTATTCCAGAAATCGGCTACACATATCCAGTGGAAATATGAAGGCGAAACAACATGGAATGACCTTGTTGCCTTGGCTGATATTAAAGGCGATACCGGAGCAGCCGGAGCAACAGGACCTAAAGGCGATACCGGTGAAAAAGGTGCTGATGGTAAAGATGCAGCAGGCGGATGCGGAAGTTCAGTATCCGGCACAGGCGCTCTTGCCGGCATGTTAATTTGCTCTTTCATGGCAATTGGCGCATTTGTTATCATCAAACGCAGAAAATTCGATAAATAAGAGATTATTTAAACAAAATATGTGTTTTGAAAACAAAATTTAGAATCATTTAATGTTGAGATTATTCTCCGATGCGATAAGATTACTTCAAATTGTGTCGGAGAATAATTGTCTCAACAATTATTTAGAAAAAGAAAGGAGTTTGCAATGAAAAAGAAATTTAATTTCTTAATAGCGCTTTTGTCAGCATTGATAATGTGCGTTAGTACTTTAGGTGCATGCTCGCCTCCTATAGAAAGGAAAACTTCTTCGGCGTACACAGTGCGTTTCTATGATAATTATGAAGGCAATTGTAAAATAGTTGAAGTTAAGAAAGGCGAAAAGGTTACGTTGCCTGTAGAGTTCAAGCGCCCGTGTTATAATTTTGCTGGTTGGTATTTAAGTCCCGACGAAAATGCTGGCGTAAAGCTCGACACAACTAAAGTGATTGAGAACAATCTTGACGTTTTTGCAAAATGGATTGCAAACGGCAAGAAATCTGTTATTTTGAAATATCAAGACTATGAAAAAAATGATTACGAAACGGAAATCGTTGCAGGTACTGCGTTTGCTAGGCCTGACGATCCGGAGTATGCAAACGGAAGATGCGAGTTTACAGGTTGGTTTACCGATTCAGCCTGCACGCAATCCTATGACTTTAGCACTTTAATTCAGAATACAACAGTTTTATACGCCGGTTGGAATAAAGTAAAGGCCGTTATAAAATTGGATCATAACTACAAGCCCGGTCCGGATCCTGAAATGCGGATCGTTCCTATAGGCGATACTATGGAAATGGTAACTCCTTACAAAAGCCAGCATGAGTTTTTAGGCTGGTTTACTAAACAAAAATTTGGCGAATTATTTGATTTTGATAAACCTATAGTTGACGATATAACTCTATATGCTCATTGGGAGCGTAACGAATATTCTGTTGCTTTTTATCCTAACGGAGCAACAGTCGCAGACGGTACTGTGCTGGCATATAGCATAAAGAAAAAAGAAGATGCTCTCGACGAAGCTACCGCTGTTTTTTCAAATATGACTTATACAGGCCATGATTTTGTCGGTTGGTTTGAAGCAACGAAGCCCTTTGGTGCCGAAGAATATAAAATTGATGATCTGGCTGATTTATCTGAAATAAACAGAGACTTACAACTATATGCAGGGTGGGATTTGCATGAATATACCGTTAGCTTCAACATTAACGCTTCTGACGCTACCGGAACCTATGTTGATCAAAAGGTAAAATTCTCTAAGTTTGCCAAAGAACCTGCAACGGATCCTGTCAGAAGCGGTTATCAGTTTATGGGTTGGTGCAAAGATACAGCGGGCAATAGCCAGTACTTATTTGATACTATGCCCGTAGATAAAGACATGACTCTCTACGCTAAATGGGCAATTGAGGAAACTCATGCACCTATAACACTAACCTATCTTATTAAGTCAGGTTCAAGCTTCGTAACTTACGTTACTAAAACGGTAGAATATGGCACAGCTGTTGGGGTAAACAGTCCGGCTGAACCTACGGCAAACAATCAGATATTTGCAGGCTGGTACGAAGATGCTTTGTATACTGAAAAATTTAGCTCAGGCAAGAGATTAACCACTGATATTAGTGTCTATGCAAAAATGCAAACAAGAAGTACCTTCGAAGTTGAAGCAACTTATTTGGAAGACATGTACGGTCAAGGCTCATCCACTCAATCTTGGCGTGAAGGCGTCATTCATGGCGCTGCGTTCATTCGCGGCGGAGACGTAAGCAACGGCTATTTCATTAGAGAACTTTATTATAATGGCGCTAAACTGACTTTTGAAATTGATTCATCTCATGCCGAAGAGGATGCTGTTTTGGATTTGCGCGTTTCAAGCGAGTGTTATGAATTTGTAGGTGCCAGAAAGAAACCAGCCGAGCTCCTTAAACCAGGAGAGAATCCCGACTATGTTTATAATTATATTTCGGGCGAAGATTTTACTATTTGGGTTAATCAAGAAGCAGTTGAATATGATGGATTATATTTACCGATGGCAAACACTACTACTTATGCGGACTTAGATAGAGATAAAACTCCTTTTGTAAATATCAGAATAGGTAAAATTCACCTTCAAAAAGGTATCAATACCATAATACTTGAAGTAACAAACAACAATGACCACGGCGGTACGTTCAATGCAGAAGCGCCTATAATTGACTGTATATATATTTACTCAGCATATACGCTTTATATGGAAGATTACAAGTATTATGAAGAACCCCGTGTTGTAACAGGCTAGAGATTAAAATGTTCACATGAATTTCTGATACTGGTTAGGCTGTAATCAGTATCAGAAATTCTTGAACGAACTATATGATCGGAGGATAGTATGAAAAATAAAAAAGTATTTTTTAATCAAGTGGGTTTTTCTTTGGCGGTATTGGCTTTTCTTTTGATAATTGTTGCACTTAGCTTATATGCAGGCAATTGTGCATCAGAATTTAACGGTGGAAAAGTTTCGCCCAATGTTATTACAGGACAAATTATTGCAATAGTTTTTACAGCGATTGTTGTCGCCGGAGCGATTTTTGAATATTTTCTGGTTGATAAACCCATAGTAATCGAAATATTAAAATACAGGCGTTTTTGCTTGTATATTGCTTTCTCTGCTTTGGTATATAGTTTCTTTATGAGTATTCTTGCAGAATATTCGCTTATTGGCACAATTTTGTACCCGATTGTTTCCGGAACACTTGGAGACCCTGTGGATCCTGTTTTGTCGGCAAGCTACTTCTCTCAGCTAATAATTGCATTTGTTGCTATTATCCTTTTATTAATTTCGGCAATATTGCAAAAGATATACTATTATAAAACAGATAAGGCAGAGAATGGAACTGAAAACAATACTTTAAACGGGAAAGTGGGAGGATAATATGAAAGTATTCAAAAAACTACTAAAAAAGAAATTGTGGGAAACGCTTTCATTTACGTTTGCAGCACTGATGACGATTATGGTTGTTGTGAACGCGGCTATTGTTCCGTTTAATAATGAAATACATGGGTTCCTGTATACGACGGATTTTAAGGAAACCAAAATTGCTGCAAAAACCGGCGAAGAAGAAGTAATTATCGAACGTCCAGCTTTGAAGAACGAAGATAATATTGAAGACTACTATCGCGACGTTAACGAGCAGGTACAAGCGGAAGGATTAGTTTTATTAAAGAACGACAACAACGCTTTGCCGCTTGCCTCAGACGCTAATGTAACTTTTGCGCTTAGTGGTTCAGCAAAGATATTTTACGCTTCTCATGGACCCGGAGTCCGTCGCGACGGTGAAAAAGACAACGCATACTGGGATCTCAAACGTTCATTAGAAGATTTGAATGCAAATGAGGGCACTGATCTTAAAATAAACGCCGAGACCTACAATTTCTTGAAGTCCGGTGCCGGTATGACAGCCAGGGGTGTAAAAAATAGCATTTTAAAAACTGATGAACCGAGTTGGTCTGCGTATACTGGCAAGACTGGAGTCGTCGATCATTACAAAAATGGCACTTCTGTTATTGCCGTTATTACACGTCAAAGCGGTGAAGGAATGGACGTTTCATGGACTGGAAGTGATGGCGTAGACGGAAGCTATATATCGCTCACAGCAAATGAGCTTGCTATTTTGGAAAATCTTGCGCTTTTAAAAGACATCGGTGCCGTGAAGAATATAATCGTTCTTATAAATTCAGCGGTCACGATTCAATGTGATTTTATATTTGACGCAAAGTATGATATAGACGCTGCAATGTGGATAGGTCTTCCCGGCGCAACGGGTATGAAAGCTGTTGCAAAGGCACTTGTGGGGAAAATTAATCCGTCAGGAAAACTTTCGGACACGTTCCTAAAAAATAACTTTTCTTCTCCTGCCGCAATGGATTGGAAATTGTCTGGCGGCTTTTCGCAAAAGTATACTAATTCACAAGAGGCTCAGCTCAACAATTCGCAAATGTACTACGGCGTTTATGTAGAAGGCATGTATGTAGGTTACCGTTACTATGAAACCAGATATGAAGACTACGTATTAAAGACTGCCGGAGTAGGCGAATACAATTACTCGGATGATGTAGCATATCCTTTCGGATACGGACTTTCATATTCAACATTTAATTATAGTGATTTTGATGTAGGCGAAAAGGTAAATAATAAATACAAAGTAAGCGTAACCGTGACCAATACCGGATCGGTAGCAGGCAAGGAAGTAGCACAGATTTATTTGCAAAAGCCTTATAGCGACTATTCACGTAAGTTTGGTATTGAAAAACCCTCGGTTGAGCTTGTCGGCTTTGCTAAGACAGGCGAACTTGCACCGGGAGGCAGCGAAGAGCTTAATATTTATGTTGATTTTGAGCTTTTCAGATCCTATGATTCAACAGCTGCAAAAACCTACATTTTAGATAAAGGTAAACATTTCCTTACTGCAGCTGCAAATGCTCACGATGCTGTTAATAATATTTTAGCTAAAAAAGAAGGTTATACAACATTAAACAGTAAAATGGACACAGATGGAAATGCTGGTTTGGCTAAAATGGTCTTGAATTCTCAAAGTGTTGACACTCATATTTTTTCTACGTCAACGGCTAAATCACGCACGAATCCTAATAATTTAAGCCTTGATCCTGTCGGAACTAAAATAGAAAATCAGCTTGACTTTATGGATCCAAACCGTTTTAACGGTGTTACTAATGAGGCGACTGAAGACGGCGACGTTGTTTATGTTTCACGCAAGAATTGGCATGAAACCCTGCCTAAAAAAGCTAATGAACTTATACTGACCGAAAACGTCGATGAGAAATACGATATAACAAGCCACAAGACAATTGTTGAAGAAAAAGACGCAGTTATGCCTAAGTTTAACGATTTGAGTTCCGATATAACTCTTGCAATGATGGCGGGACTTGAGTATAACGACCCTCAGTGGGATACTTTGTTGAATAGAATTTCTCAAGATGATATGTTTCTTGTTCTCACAAATTGTTACGGCTTTACTCCTGCACTCCCGAGCGTAGCAAAGCCTTTAACGGATGAAGACGATGGACCTTACGGCGTAAGTAATACGAAAGAGGGTTACTCATCCATGAGCTGCGAAGGAATTATCGCTTCGACATTTAATATAGAAATTTATGATAAAGTCGGCGAAGCTATTGCTGCTGACGCACGTAGCGGACATGATGCAAAGCAAAAACATTTACATGGTTTATACGCTTCTGGACTCAATATGCATCGTGTTGCATTTGGAGGAAGAGCAGCAGAATATTTCTCGGAAGATTCTTTCTTGAGCGGTATTGCTTCGATGTATGAAATTATAGCAATGCAAAAACAGGGCGTAGTCGCTCATCCTAAGCACTTCATTTTCAACGATGAAGAAATTAATCGTAACGGTATCGGTATATGGATGAACGAGCAAACTGCGAGAGAAATCTATTTACTGCCTTGGGAATATTCATTGCGTCCGGACAAGGGTAACGCTCATGCTCTTATGACTTCCTTTAACCGCGCCGGATTGTTATGGACCAGCGCAAATGATAATCTTATGGAGAATATCCTTCGCGGAGAATGGGCTTTCGACGGTTATACTCTCACGGATATGGCTGGCTCAAACGGTAAGTTATTCATGGTTTACGATGACGGCTTTATGAACGGTACCGACTGCTTCCTTGATAAAGGACTAATCAATTCCTTGACAAGTGAGATGAAAAATAGTCCGACGTTTAATGCCCATTTAAGAGAGTCAATGCATAGACTGCTTTTTATTGTCGCTAATTACAGTGCTTCATTGGACGGATATTCTAACCTTACGCGTATTGTTTCAATATTCGTATGGTGGAAATTCCTTATAACCGCGTTGACTGTCATTTTTATTGTCTTAGCGGCGGTGAGCGTGGTAATGTTTGTATTGAGCGATATCGATAAACGCAAAAACATTTTTAAAGTTAAAGAAAAAAAGTTAAACTAAACATTATATAGTAATATCGGTTCGTTTTCCGCTTATAATAAAAAAAATTTGCGAGAAGCGGACCGATATTTTACTTTATCAGCTTGAACAAAAAAGTTGTTTAATAATACAAAAATGTTAAGTTATTTATGTTTCGTGATGTACAACTTGTTTATATATGCAAAATTACGGTAATATTTTTAAAAAAATTTATATTAAAATATAAAACATTGTAATTGTTATAATGATACCGGAGAGCAGGCTAGCTGAGAAATATATTTAAAAATATGAAACAAAAAATAATAAAAATATTTATAGCGTTTTGCTTGGTGCTTGCAATTCCGGTAGCGATTTTGCTGACGGACGTTTTCAGTTCTGCTAGTTTTGAAAGTACATATTATGGAGAATTATCTGTTATGTACAATCGCTTAAAATCTTCAAAGCGAAACAAAATTGTGATTATTGGCAATTCAAATATAGCTTTTGGTATAGATTCTGCGTTAATAGAGGCGGAACTTGAGTCGGACGATTTAGATTACGACGTTATTAATTTCGGTCTTTACGGTGCAATAGGCACTGTTGCTATGCTGGATTTGTCTGAGAAATATATTAATGAAGGTGATATCGTAATTTTTTCACCTGAATATGAACAGCAGTCTTTAAGCATGTTTTTTTCAGCAACAGAATTTTGGCGCGCTGCCGATGTTAACAGAAGTATGTTAACCGATCTCAGTAGTGAACGGATAGAAGCAATTGTAGGAAACTATATTTCTTTTGTAGCAGAAAAACAAAAATATAATCTAAAAGGGAAATCTATTTCTACCGGCGATTTGTACAGTAAAGCATCGTTTAACGATCGTTGTGACATGAAAAATGCAGAACGTGCACAAAATATTATGTTGCGTGGAGTTGACAGTAATAATCCTATCGTTTTAGAAATAAATCTTTTGCAAGATGATTTTGTTGAGTATGTAAATAAATATTACGCAAATATCCTTAATAAAAACGCGCAAATGTTCTATTCTTTTGCTCCTATGAATGTTCTTTCACTTCAAGACCGCTCATCTTTGGCGGTACAAACGTTTTATAATTGCATAAATGATTCTTTTGATTTTCCTATAATCAGTGATCCGAATGCATATATCATGGATTGCGAATGGTTTTATGATTCAAATTTTCATCTGAATCAAAGCGGGATGACAATACGAACCGTTAATCTTATTAATGATATTAAGAATCAGCTTGGAATTACTTCCGGCGTTAATATTGTTTTGCCGGATAAGCCCAGTCTTCCGACTGAAAATCAAGTTGCCGTTGGAGATAACGCAGACATAAGTTGCTTTTTATATGAAGAAACGGCAGACAGCTATGAGATAGTAGGTTTGACTGATGTTGGAAAGCAACGGAAACAGCTGCTAATACCGAGTTCTTATAACGAAAAAACAATAAAAACTTTTAGTCCAGAAGTTTTTAGAGATAATATTACCATAGAAGAAATTACGATTCAAAGCAATATAACATTTTTGGCTAATTATTCATTCGTAGGTTGCAGCAATCTAAAAAAACTTATTATTTTGCAAAATAACCCAAATAAAATACAAGTTGGATATTATTTGATTAAGAGTGCTGATTTGTGCAAAATATATGTGTCTGCCGATACCTTTGCAGCTTTTGATAATCATTATTTCTGGGGTTCATACAAGGGAAAATATGAGACGTATTAAAGGAAAAATTAAATATATTCTCATAATGTGTTTATGCGCTTTGTGCTTATTTATATTTGGCTGCGATACGGCTATGCAGCAAAAAAAAGATAAAGACATTGTGAAAATCAGAATAGTGGACAGCCCTTTTATTACGCTTGACAGCAGCATGCTTTCTGTAAAAAGAGGATCAAACATAACGATAAGTTTGTCATTTGTGGAAGGCCGCCTTTTTAAAAGCTGTTCATATTCAGATTATCTTTTTTCAGAGTCCGAAAATGGGGCTGGAACACTTCTATTAAAAAATGTTTTGTATCCATGCAGCATAATTATAATGACGTCACTAGCAGAACTATATACTACAGCAATACGCTATAATTTAAACGGAGGAAATTTTATATCATCATCTAAGGATGAGAATTCATATATAGAGCGTTATGATATTTCGATACGGCCGCGAGTAAATACCTCGCATGGAATTTCTTTGATTGAAAGAGACGGATATGTTCTGAAAGGTTGGAATACTAAAAGCGATTATAGCGGTGAGCACATAGGATTAGGGAGTAGAGTTACAGTTCACGAAGAAGAAACAATCGATTTATATGCCGAGTGGGCGCAGTGCATGGATACATCGCAGTTCACGTATCTGAAAGAAGACGAAGGGATAACACTAAAAACTTATTTAGGATTGAAAAGAATAACGAACTTTGTTCTTCCGAGATTAGTAGCAGGCTTGCCTGTTTTGTCTGTATCAACCGGATTTGCCGTAGGCGTTGAGGCAATTAGTTTGATTTTTCCTGATACGCTGCAAAAAGTCGAAAATAACGCTTTTCAGAATTGCAACATCAAAAATTTGTATTTTTTTGAAAATTTGACGGAAGTTAGCGATGAAAGTTTTGGTTATAGGAATTTCAGTCATTGGTACTTAAATGCAACGCGCATGCCAATTTATTTAAAAAGCAATGAAATCGCACAGTTTGCAGAAAATATGGACAGGCTCATTTTGCATCAAAATGAAAAAAAGATGATTTTCTTTGCAGGTTGCAGTATGGCATACGGATTAAAGAGTGAGCGTATTGATCAAGTCTACGGAGATGAATACGTCACAATGAATATGGGCGTTGTTGGCGGAACAGATGCCGGATTTCAGTTTGACTGCATTACAAAATTTATTGGTCCGCAAGATATATTTATTCATGCGCCTGAAGTTGCCAGCGAGTATCAGCTTATGTATATGCCGCAAGGAACTTCTATCGGTACTTCATTAATTTTCGTAATGATTGAAGGCAACTATGATCTTTTAAGTTATGCTGATTTGTCATATACTAAAGAAATGTTTAATTCATTTGCAGACTTTATATATACGAAAGTCCGTGCGCTTCCCGGCGCATATACCGACAAGCTGGATTGCTACAATGAATACGGGGATATTTCTTATGAAAGAAAATACACAGATGAAGATGTATCTTATAGCAATTATCAATATTATTATGAATTAAATTATATTAACACCGATTCTGTAAATGCATTATGTTATAAATATGATGCTATCAGGGATAAAGGCGGAGAAGTATATATCTCGTTTTCACCAGTTAACCGTGCCGGATTAGCTCAGCAACCCGATTTAATATGGCTTGATTTTGAAAGGCTTTATATAGAAAAGTTAGAAGAGCGCGACTATGATGTAATATCAAATATTGAAGATTATTTGATGGAAGGAAAGTATTTTTATAATGAAGATTATCATTTGAACGATATAGGCGCGACAATAAGAACTGATCAATTGATTGCGGATTTACAAGCCGCAGGAATATAAGAATGAATTTTTGTACAAGGAGTGAAGATTTATGAAGACAAAAACGTTGCTTACAGAAAAAACACTATATGAGCTTTTAAAAGAAATAGCTTTTGATTCTCCGGACAAGCGTTTTCTGTTCACGGAAGAAAAAAGCTATACCCGAATGGAAACACTTTTAGCTATACGGTGTCTTATAAGCCAGCTTAAAGACGGCGGAGTAAAAAAGGGCAGTATTGTTGGCTTACGCACTACGCGTTCAATAAATACGGTTCTGCTTATTTTTGCATTGAACGCGATAGGGGCAGTAACAGTTCTTGCTGATCCACATTTTAAAACGCTTGAGTTCATACGAAATTCAGGCTCAAAAGTTGACGCTGAGTATGTTATAACAAATGAAGACAGCTATATGGATATCAGCGCGGGTGAAAAATTTGTTTTAAAAACGTCTAAGTTTTCGGAGACATTGTTAAATTTTTCCGTAAGCACAAATTATGATGTTGTTTCTTTAGAAAAAGAAATTGCTACTGTGAGTTCACGCGATCCGTCTGCAATTATTTTCACTTCAGGCTCGACCGGAAAAAGCAAAGCTGTGTTATTGTGTCAATACAATTATATTAACAATGCCGTAGACTCATTTGGTTTATTTGACCAAAAAGAAGGAGATATCAGTATAGCAACTCTACCGTTTCAGCATATATTCGGATTAGCCGTAGTGGTCGAAGCAGTAATATCACGCCAACAAGTTTTTATTCCGAAAAATACAGAATCATCGTATGTCCTTTCTTGTATTGAAAAATATAAAATTAATAGAATGTACGGGGTGCCAACATATTATTTAAGCCTTGCCACAAATGAGTCTCTAAAAAGTTACGACATATCATCCTTCAAGTTTGGACTTGTTTCGGCGGGGCCTACTTCGTCGAGGCAATTTGAACTGATAGAATCTGCGCTTGGAATAAGGACTTGTACAGGTTACGGGATGAGTGAAAATCAGGGAATTACGTTATGTCCCTACGATATGCCTTTCGAAAAAAAGGCAAACGGCGTAGGTCACTTCTATCCTAATGTTAATGGAAAAATTATTGATGAAAACGGGAATGAAGTCAAAACAGGCGAAACTGGCGAGATTTGCGTGAAAAGCTATGCTTTAATGCTTGGCTACTATAATGATCCCGAAGAAACGTCAAAAGTCATAGATAAAGACGGTTGGCTGCATACCGGAGATATTGGATATATCGATATCGAAAATATACTGCACCTTACAGGAAGAAAAAAAGACATTATAATTCGAGGCGGTGAAAATTTATCTGCAGCTAAGATTGAAAATGCTCTGTTATCATTGCCGGAGATTTTTCAGGCTGCGGTAGTAGGAATAAAGGATGAGCGTTATGGAGAAGTGCCTGCAGCTATTGTAGTTTTAAAAGCAGAGCTATCTATAGACAATATTAAATTAAAATTAGCCGAAAAGCTATCTAAACACGAAATACCAGAAAAAATACTTTTGTCAACGGCATTGCCGCTGACTTCTAACGGAAAAACAGACAAACTAAAAATTATAGAAATGTTAACATAAAATGGATAAGACTGTGTTATTTAATTCGCCGTTTATGATAATCGGATTTATCATAGCAATTTTGCTTTTTATTTTTGACATGGTTAAAAGACCGAAAAGCATTATTGCAATTTTTGTTGCAGTGTTGATTGCTGTAGCGATGATTTCTTATTCTCTTATAATGGGTGCAACAATGCAGGAAGTGTTAATAATAATTCTTATATTTTCGGCATTAGCACTAAATGTTTTTATAAAAAAGGAGGGTAAATGAGTTTTAATTCTCTGCACTTTCTTTTATTCCTTCCTGTAGTAGTTATTTTATATTATGTTTTGCCTCATAAAGTCCGCTGGGTTATGCTGTTAATAGCTTCTTATTATGCGTATATGGTTTGGAATTCCTGGCTTATTTTCCCTATCTTAGGAACGACGGTTGTGTCATACGTGGCGGCACTGTTAATTGAAAAGACTCAAAAAACAGGTTTTCGCAAATTATTATTGATCTTGACTTTAGTTATATGTTTAGGTACGCTGATATTTTTTAAATACTTCAATTTTCTTATCCAAAGCGTTGTAGATTTTTTAAACCTGTTCACTTTAAATATCGATAGTTTTGCACTGAACATCATTCTTCCCATAGGCATTTCATTTTATACGTTCCAGACATTATCATATGTTATCGATGTTTATCGCAGAACATATAAAGCGGAAAAGCATTTCGGATATTATGCATTATATGTATCATTTTTTCCTCAGCTTGTAGCAGGTCCGATAGAGCGTCCAGACAAGCTAATACCGCAATTGCGTGAAAAACATAAGTTAAACACTGAGGATATGTCTTCTGGTTTTCGAATCTTTCTTATGGGTTTTTTCCGTAAATGCGTAGTAGCAGATTTGTGCGGAGTCTATGTTAATAATGTTTTTGCAGATTTAAGCAACTCAAACGCTTTTGCTATTTTAATCGCGGGATTGCTGTTTATCGTACAGGTTTACAACGACTTTGCCGGGTATTCCGAAATTGCAACGGGTGCGGCGAGAATGATGGGAATCAAACTTATGCGCAACTTCGACAGGCCTCTCTTGGCAACCTCGCTCCGCGATTTTATGTCGCGCTGGCATATTTCTTTAAACACATGGTTTAAGGATTATGTCTACTTTCCTTTGGGTGGAAGTAAAAAAGGTAAGGTAAGAAAATTTTTCAATATAATGATAGTCTATTTTTTCTGCGGACTATGGCACGGCGCGAACTGGACATTTGTATTTTGGGGACTCTATGTAGGATTCGTTATCTGCTTAGAACATCTCTTCAGAAAAGTCTACAAAAAATTCTGTACAAAGCTCAATATTGATAACTCAAAACCAGGAATAATTCTCATTAGGCGTATTGCGGTGCTAATAATATTTTCTTTTGGTGCTTTTCTGTTCCGCTCATCATCGATTGCTCAATTTGGTGAAGTTATAGCAAAATTGTTCACTTCTTTCGGGTTTGGCGCTGACTATACAGCAGCTGCGTTTACCTCTTTGGGAATGACAATTTTTGATTTTATGCAAGTTTTACTTTGCATAGTTGTTATGGCACTTATATACAATATGGATAAAAGAGGGCATTGTGAGTCAATGACGGTATTACATGACAGTAAAGAAGAAGCCTCAATGTCGGCAAGACGCACAGCAGCTTATGTTTTTCTGGTTCTTTCTGTAGCTTTGGCGTGGCTTATGACTATATCCGGAAACATTTCAAGCGCATTCGTATATTTTCAGTTTTAAAGCTGGTTTTATCGCGAATTTATAATTTACATGAAATTGGGTTAATCCCTCGCTTTCAGCGAAACCTTTTAAGGATGAGTGAACTTGAATTAAAAGAAGTAAAGGGTAGAAAACTAAACTCTAAGGAGTTTTGAATGGAGAACTACCGAAAAATATCACAAGCGACAAACGTTATAAAATATCATGTAATATTGATATCAAAATACTAGAAAGCCGGTGTTGACGGGGCAAATAGCAAAACGAACAAAAATAACTAATAAGCCGAATACATCAAAAACCAACATAAGCAAGAAAATGAAAGGTAGACAACTTTACGATTGGTATGGGACTTTAGACGGCTTTAACCGTAACCCGAACTATCAGCTTTAGCCGATAGTGATTCAATTTTTATTCACGGTTTTTGACATTTGCCTTGCAATCATTCACTCGACGTTTTTTCTTCCCAAAATACGCCGTCGAGCCGTATGTTTTACCCGACGTATACGGCGGGCAGTTTTCTGGGCGCGGCGGCTGGAGCTGGTACACAGGCTCAGCTTCGTGGTATTACAAATGTCTGATAGAGAAATTTTACGGCGTAAAAATATGCGGGAGCAAAATAGTTTTCGAGCCGCATTTGCCCAAATCCGTTCGCAAAATCAGTTTAAGGCTGCGTACCAGCACAGGCTTTGCAGACGTTGAGATCGATAACACGTCCCAAAAAGGCAGCTGGATAGCGAAAGTCAACAGTATCAGCTATAATTCTAACGAAATCGAATATTCAAGCGCCTTAGCCGGCAAGAAAATATCAGTTAAAAGTACAGATTAGTTGCCCCGGCTAAGCGCCTTATGCTATATTAGTATAAGAGCACAAGAAGTACGAAATACAAAAGATTTCAATATATGCGATCGTTTAAGCAGAAGGTTTATTAACCCGATGATAGAAGCTGGAAAATTGCATTATACCGAGTGTAAAAAAGTTGGCAAGACCTTGATACAAAGGAAGATTACAAGCAATGGATAATTTGTTTACGAGTTTCATAACGACAAGAACCTTTAGCCGAAAAATGCGTCTTGCAAACTTGGATGAGTTTGTATGCTGACTACCGTCGAGAGCAAAAAGAAGTGAGGTAAATATGAACTGGCCTGTTATTTGGGGCATAATTAAATTTGAGAAAGACGAACAACTGTATGTACCTAAAAATTATTTTGCAGGCAATAGGATAAGTGTTCGATTCAGCAAGGAAAAGAGTTTTGACTCTTCACATTATTTTGGGTGTAAAATTCTCAAACTGAAAGTAAATGAAATAAGCTTTGAAATTATGTGTAGCTCATGGCGACCAAAAGACTTGTTTAACAACGATGAGGAATGGTGTACAAGCGATTTAGATTATTTTTCACCAGATGAAATTAAAGTTGAAGAGCAACAAAATTTCACGTCAGTTTCGGATGTTATTTTTTATAAGGGTGAGGACGGAGCGAAATATACTTATACATTTGATATGCTTAGTAAGCGGTTGATAGATTTTCAAAAAGTTTTAGTTGATATTATAAATATAACGCTTGGTGAAGAACTGGTTGAATTTTGTCGTGAACCAAGATGCATTCTCGAAATACAGGAGTTCCTTGGATTAAGAAATAAACACATGGCAAATGCAAAATTTACAATGCCGTTGATGAAGCAAGGTAAATTAAAGTTTATTTATCCTCAAAACCCTAGGAGCACGTTGCAAAGGTACTTAAAGTCGGATATAGAATTTACGCTTGAAATGCAAAAAAGAATTCACTGTGAAAAAGAAACGATCGAGGAACAAGTATTGCAGCAAAAGACTTTGGAGTTTTGCACACAGCCAAGAACAATGTGTGAAATCAAAATGCGCTTAGAATTGGGCTACAACGAAGCTGTCAGAAAGAAAGCTATTAAACCGCTTTTGGAACAGGGTAAATTAATGTTAAAATATCCTCACAACCCTAATTATAATATGCAGCAATACTTTACTAAGGAAGCAGCGGATGCGGTTGTACAGCTTACGAATGAAAATATAATTAAGTTTTGTAAGACCCCGCGAAGTAAAATCGAGATTGAAAAACATTTTGGAATTAGACAAGATTTACTATATAAATCTATCAATCCTTTAATCGATGCAAATAAGTTAATATATACGAGGGCGACGAGAATCGGCACTAAGATAATAAATAAAAAGTTGGTGAGCAATGGATAATTTATTTACTAATATGCACAACAATATGAAACCTTTGGCGGAAAAAATGCGTCCGAAGAGTTTAGATGATTTTGTCGGGCAACAGCATATACTCGGCAAGGGCAAATTGCTTCGTCGTTTAATTGAAGCAAAGAGAGTGCCGAGCGTTATCTTCTACGGTCCTCCAGGAACAGGCAAAACGACATTAGCGCAAATAATTGCAGAGAATGCAGGAGCATATTTTGTTAAAATGAATGCCATTTCGAGCGGAGTGGCAGACGCTAAGGCTGTGATAGAGGAAGCCAGAAAAAACTTCGAAATGTACGGAAAAAAAACTTACTTGTTGCTTGACGAAATACATAGGTGGAGTAAGACTCAAAGTGACGCTTTGCTCGGATGCCTTGAGAGAGCGTTCCCCTTTGTGCAAACCTATTTATACCCAAATAACACGCAAAATACCGCTTAAACCCTTCAAAACAAGGGGTTTATACAATAAATCGACAGGAATGACGCTAGAGCAAGAGTTAATAGAGTTTTGCACCGAGCCAAGATGCATCACTGAAATAACGGACTTTCTAGAATTAGAGGATAAAGACAAGGCAACAAGTAGATTTACAACACAGCTAATAAAAGAAGGCAAACTGAAATTCATACACCCCGAAAATCCAAAATGCATTCACCAAAGATACCTAAAAGCAGATGTCGAGTACAGCGAGGAAATGCAGGCGAGGGCAAAGGAACTAGAAAAAACTGACCGCCACTTAGAGGTGGAGCAAATGACCCTAGAGTTCTGCAAAGTGCCTCGAACCTTGGGTGAAATCAAAGATCATGTAGGATTGGTAGGCTATGACACAACAAGAAAGAGAGCTGTGCAGCCGCTAATAGAACAGGGCAAGCTAAAATTATTTTATCCGCACAATCCGCTATATCAGCATCAAAAATATGTGGTAGCAGAATCGGAAGAAGGGTATCCGAGTTTTACCGAAAAAGAGATACTAGAGTATTGTAAAACCCCTCGAAGCAAAGTGGATATCAAAGACTACTTCGGCATCGGACAAGACTTGCTCTATAAAGTATTAAACCCTCTAAGAGCGCAAGGAAAAATAAAATACGCAAAAGCCACAAGGATTGGAAACGAAATAATATATAAGAGGATCGTAACAAACGACTCGCCGCAAGAACCAGTAATCGAAAGACCGACGCCAAGCGATGATGAAATTATCGAATACTGCAAATCGCCCCGATACTGTTATGAAATAATAGAGGAGTTTAGAATAAACGACTACACTTGCAGGAAACTCGTAAACAGACTCCTCAAAGAAGAAAGATTAAAATACACACCCGAAGTAGTAAAAAGACATAGGAAGTTAATGATAAATGGATAATCTGTTTACAAATCTACATAGCCACATGAAGCCCCTGGCTGAAAAAATGCGTCCTAAAAGTTTGGACGATTTTGTCGGCCAGCAGCATATTATCGGCAAGGGCAAGTTGCTCCGCCGCCTGATTGAAGCCAAGCGTGTGCCGAGCGTTATTTTCTACGGTCCCCCCGGAACAGGCAAGACGACCCTTGCGGGCATCATAGCGGAGAGCGCGGATGCGAGATTCGTAAAGATGAACGCAGTATCAAGCGGGGTAGCCGATGTCAAGGTGGTAATTGAGGAAGCAAAAAAGCACTTTGAGATGTACGGCAAGAAAACATATCTGCTACTCGATGAATGCCATAGATGGAGTAAAACTCAAAGCGACTCGTTATTGGGTGTCCTGGAATCCGGCCAGCTGACCTTGATTGGGTCCACTACAGAGGCCCCTATGTACGCCATGACCCGCGCCATCGTAAGCCGCTGTTCGCTGTTCGAGTTTAAAAAGATAGAGATAAAAGACATAAAAAATGCCCTGCAAAGGGCAATCGTAGCAGAGAACGGACTAAAGCATTTTAATATAAAGATTGACGACGAGGCGCTGACATATTTTGCGACCGCTTGTGCGGGCGATGTCAGAAGCGCCTTAAACGGGCTTGAAGTCGGCGCGCTTACCACTAATTTGAACGCTAACGGGGAAACAGTCATTACAAAGGGAATAGCCGTAGAATGCCTGCAGAAAAAGGCTCTCAGCTTAAACGAAGATGTGTTTTATCATATCCTTAGTGCGTTCTGCAAATCCTTGCGCGGCAGCGACGCAACGGCTGCTCTATACTATGCCAACCGTTTGATTGAGGCGGGCTGTGAGCCGCAACTCCTTGCAAGGCGTACCATCTGCCATGCGGCGGAGGATTGCAACTCGTCAAAGGCGCTCAATGACGCCTGTAACGCTTTGTATGCGCTGGATAACATCGGAATGCCGGAAGGAAATTTGATACTAAGCCAGGCCATTATTTCTGTTTGCGAAGCACCCAAAACGAATAGGGTAGCGGTGGCCATGGGCATGGCGATCGACGATGCGCAGAACCACCCCGATGACAATATTCCCGCCTACCTAAAAAACCACACAGAAGCAAGCAAGAACTATAAATATCCCCACGATTATGAAGGCGGATGGGTGGAACAGCAATATCTACCGGATTCGTTGAAAGATCGGGATTACTTCAAAGATAAAAAGTAATGTATATCTTAACAACTGCTATCGCGCTCCGAGAGAACTGGAGCGGTTTTGTTGATCTCGAAAGGCGATTCTGCCGTTTGGATTGACTAAAATTGGACTTTAAACTATAATTAAACAAAATGCGGTAAGGAATTATTATGAAAAATATCCATTCAAGGCTACTAATTGAACAGTACGAAAAATAAGTTTATTATCATGAGGTGTAAAATGAAGAAAAAGTTGCTTATTGGAACGAGTATTATCTTTGTTATTGGGCTTGTGTTGTTAATTTTGGCGGTTATTTCTGGTGTAAAGTTTATTTCCAGTTCTGAGGAAATAAAAATCACAGGGGAAAGATATAACATTAAATCTGATGTTACATTAAATATTCGAGGAATATTTCGGATAAAAGAAGCAAAAGTAACATTTAAGATTTTAGATGCGGACAAAAACTTATTAACAGAAAAAACGCTTTCTACTCAAAATGAAAGATGCACATTGGATACTTATTATTCAATTAATGATTTTTCTGGTATTCCGGCACATATTGAGGTTGAGGTAGATTATATAAGATTTAATAATGTATTTATGATAGTTTTGTCCTCAATCATTATGATTGCTTCAGCAGGATTTTCTATTTTCGTATATAAAAAAGACTTTAGATAATCCTGAGAATTGTTAAAACCCCCAAATGTACCATATAAATTGACAAAAAAGTTATTTATCCGCAGATTTCGTCGGATGGAATATGAAGTTTGGGTTTCAGCGGCAATACCCCTTCATTAAACTTTTTGTGATATATTCAATATAATAGGTGATTCGATGCGGTAAGTTGCGGTCGTGGGAACAAAGCCCACGGCCGCTTTTACATAGATGTGGTATTATTATTTTGTATTTCTGTAAGGTTTTAGCGTTCTGAATCGTTTTATAAGTGTAGAGGGAAAAATGCCAGGCAACAAACCCGACAATATATATATCAGAAACGCCGTAGTGCAACATTCGGATATGATATTCCGAATAGCTTTTCAGTATGTCAAAAACAGGCTGGAAGCAGAGGATATAATGCAGGACGTTTTTGTTACGTTTATCAACCATGATGTGCTTAAAGAACAGGCGGTAAAGCCTTGGCTTATACGGGTGACGATCAACAAAAGCCGTGATTATTTGAAATCAGCAAGAAAGAGAAAGACCGTCAGCTTAGACGAGGCAAGGTTTGTTCAAAGCGTTGAGCAGCCTGAAGAATTATCCGAGCTTGACAGACTGCCCGCAACCGACCGAAATATTATCTACCTTTATTACTATGAACAATACACGGTCAAGGAAATTGCGGCTATGATGCAAATGCGCGAGAACGCTATTTTCACCCGATTATTCCGCGCAAGAGAAAAACTAAAAATATTGTTGGAGGAAACGGACAATGAGTAAAAATATATATGTTTCAGCAATGGATCGGCTGACAGTCGGTGAAGAACGAAAGGAACGGCTTATTGGTGATTTGATTGCTCTTAGTAAAACGTCTGCTCCCGCCAAGACCATGCAACAAAGTAATAAATCTCATCGTGTTTGGAAAAAAGGATGGGCTGCCTTGCCCATTGCGGCCGTAGCGGTCTTTTGTGCTATATTTCTTCCGCTTATGTTGAGGGATAATACGCACCCGGACAATGGCAAACAAGGTTTAAGCGCCGGATTCAGCATTAGCACAAGCGATCCTATACCCGGTGTCTTTTGTGCGTACAAGACTGATACAAATGAATTTGAAATCAACGATGTCAAAATTAGCTATTTTTATGGAACACACAAAAGACTTGAAGATTTTGGGGAATACGAGCAAGGCGCGGACGTAGTATTAAGAATCAGTTTCTATAACGACGAAAATCAAGAATATTTTGTCAAGGATATTATCAATGAGTTTTTTACGGATAAGTACTCAATCGAATATATCAATGCCGGAACAGAGGTGGGTTTCAGTTATTCCGAAAAACTTACCATTCCTGCGAGTATGTTTACGGCAGCAAAAGGCTTTATTAATTTTGTTATTTTTGAATATATCGTATGGAAAGACGGCCGAGAACCTGAAAGGCAAGAAGGAAATGGCATTAAAGTCTATTATCAACTGGATGGCAATTTAGTAAAGCTTTCTAAAAATCCTATCGTCTAAAAAAGGTGTTGTAAGGAAGAAGTATTGGTATTATTTTTCAAGCTAATCATCACGCTATCTTTGTCGTGCGGCTATGTGTCGGACACAATGAAAATACTGATTTTAATAAGAGTATTATGACTTCAACAAAATGCCTCAATGCCATCTCGTATGCATTGAGGCTTTTTGCAAAATTTTTATCGGAAGAGTCTTGTTTTATTCTTTTTTCCGTGCTATAATAGTGTTATATTTTTGCGTTGAGGTTGAATAATGGAATTCAAAGACAAGTTCAAAGCAGCACGGCTTAAGATGATGCTTAGCCAGGAAGAGATTGCAAAGGAATTGGGCGTGTCGTTTGCAAGCGTTAATCGTTGGGAGACGGGTCGCAATATGCCGAACTTTCAAGCACAGCGGGCGTTCCATGACCTTTGCGAAAAAAGGGGCATAAAAATAGAGGATTAAATAAGAGATAGCTACGAACTTGGCGCAAAGGAGACGTGTTGGATTCGACGAAATTTAATGATATATTAAGACGGATTATCGAGGATCGCGATAAAAACGCAATGGAAGAACTCTACAACGAATATGCGAAAGTATTTTTTGTTATAGCTCATTCTTACTGCCACGATCCGGATTCAATAAAAGATATTTGCCACGAAATCGTTTTGAGGATTTGGCAAATTAAAAAATATACATATACCGAAAATCCAAAGGCATGGCTATTTATATTATGCCGCAATGTTTCCTTGAAGTTTAACGACAGGCAAATTGTGAAGCACGAGCATGTGCCTTTAGACGAAGCCGTCCATACTGCCGATAACGACGGGCAACTATATAAAGAGCTTGAATTTAATTTGCTTATAGACTTTCTTCCCCCTGTCGAGCAAGATATTTTGCGCCTGAAATTTATTCTCTGCCTATCCCTAAACGATATTGCAAAAACACTGGGGCTGCCATATGGCACCGTTTCTTCAAAATACACAAAGGCGTTGAAAAAAATAAGCACGCAAATAAATAATAAAAATAACCACATCTAAAACTGCGTAAATACGGGTCTTATATAATGGAAAGAAAAATTCAGGACAAAAATTATGTTGCAGAAAAAATATTTATGCCAAAGGGTACGGCACTATGAAAAAGCGCAAATATGAAAAAACAATAGAGGCAATCGTCGAAAAGGATATGGAAAAAATCGTTCCTATCCCTTTTGATGTTGTTTTCCAAGGCATAGAGGAAGAATTGGCTGACGGTATACGCTCTGACGGAGAACCTGATATTGCACTCCCAAAACCTAAGCGGCGTAGATTATCAAAAATGAAATGGGTGTCGTCTATTGCGGCAAGTTTGGTTATAGTGATTTCGGGAATTATTATCGGCTTGCATTTCGGATTGCGGGCGTCGGAAGATGAGCTGCATTATTCGGACGATCATATAATTATTGAAAGTTGTGAAGAAGCCGATTTAGCGCAAAGCGGACTATATATTCCCCAATTAGCTATGCTGTCCAGTAAAAATATTTACAAAGCAAAGCATAAAACCAACAATACAATAGTATTTTACCGGGTTCAATGTCTTTACGATGACGGTATTTCATTTAGAGAAATAGATTTTATGATAATTTTAGTTGAGGCTTTTCAAACTCCCGCAGATGTAAAATATCTCAATCTTCCTTATTCGTTTAAAGTCGCAGATAAGACTATCACTTATTCCGCATCTATATTTGATGAACTTTTTTATAGATATTATGTAAGCTTAAATATTGCGAAAGTCAGATATCAATTTATATATAAGACTATCGAACCAGACGATGTACAGGCGTTTTTTTCTGAGTTTTGTTCGTAAACAAACCTCATGATTTGTTTGACTTAAGAAAAGATTGGGTAAAATCCAATCTTTTTTTATTTTCCTACATCTGTTTTCGCGGCTATGAGGGTCTTATATTATGTAAGGGTAATTAATGAGCCTTTGGGATAGCAGTTAAGCCATTCTGCAAAAAGATTTTAGGCATTTAAGCATGATACATACATCAAGCAGGCTAAAGACTGGAGAAATTATGAAAAACAAACTATTGAGCGTAACCATTATCATCTTATTGGGAATTATTGCGGCATTTTCTTTTTCGGCATGTAATAATACTGAAACTCCGCCTGAACGTAAGCTTGAACGAATAGAAATAGCAAGCGGCTCAGAGGAGTCTTACAAAACGGAGTATGTCCTTGGCGATGAATTGGACGTAGCGGGGCTTAGCATTAATGCTATTTATTCCAACGGCGATACTGAGCCTGTTTCGGTTGGACGAACTATGGTAGCGGATTTTGATTCATCAACGCCAATCGAGCAGCTTGTACTAATCATTACATATCAAGGCAAAACGACACAGTACAATGTAAAAATAAGAGGCCCGGAGTCTATTCGGGTTAAGTCAACCGATCATAAAATTGATTATAACGTTGACGAAACGCTTGATGTATCCAATCTTGTAATCGAGGCGGATTTCGGGTCGGGCATCAAAAAGGACATTATAGTAACCGCCGATATGGTTGACGGCTTTGATTCATCCGCAGCAAAAAATAATCTGCCCCTTACGATTAGCTACGGAGGACGCAACGTTCAATACGACATAAAGATTATTGCCCCTGTCGATGAGCCAGAAACAATAGCTATTATTTCTGATACGCATAAAACGCAATATGAACTTGACGAGGACTTTGATATAAGCGGTTTGGAAATCGAGGTGCAGTACAACAGCGGCGCGGTCGATGTAATGCCTGTAACGTCGGATATGGTATCAGGCTTTGATTCATCGTCATATGCTGTCGATCAAGTTGTGACAGTTAGTTACGGAGATTTATCTGTAAGCTATTTAGTCAATATTGGTAAAGCAACTTCTTTCAGTGTGTTGCTCGGTAACGGAAAAACACTTTACAGAATCGGAGAGACGTTAAATACGGAAGGTATTAAAATTGCTTTAAGCTTCAGTTTTTCAGATGAAAAAGTGATACTTGACATAGAGCCGTCATGGATTAAAGGCTTTGATTCTTCTAAAGTGGAAATCGCTTTGAGGCTGGATGTTGAATATGAGGTTTGGAAATCTAAATTTTCTAATGAAAAGAAAATATTGAGCCGGGAGTTTTATGTTTCCATTACATCAGGGGATATATATATGATTTCAGATGTGGAAATTACTGACATGGAGGGTAATCCCTATACGCCCCCGCGCGGTGATGGTGCGTTGGAAAGTTATGCAAATAGTTTTATAGAATTGAGGTCGCGTATTTTCCAACAAGTCATTCGTGAAAAAGGTGCTTTTGCTGCGTTGGGAGGCTATTGGAGTATGGAGAACGATAAATTGGTATTAGATTTTTTCTCGAAAATATATGAGTGTACGTTTGAAGATGACACAATAATATTGCCGCCGTTTGAAATGAAAGGCTGGTTTGAAGAACCTTCGTATTTGGTTACTTTAACTTTTACATTGTCAACAATGTAATCGACTTTCTTGTCGGCAGGTGAATTAATTCTTTCGGTTTTCTTCAATATTACTGCAAGTTATGATATAATATTAGTAAGCTGCACCCGTCAGAGTTGGAACATTTTTCAAAGGAGATGTCTACTTGTAATAATATATATATGACAATGAAAAAAAACAAACTGAGGTTTATATTTTTTCTATCAGGCCTATTAACTATAATTATTATGGTAGGCTGTCTTTCAGCTTGCGATAAGCCGCCGGAAAGAACGTGGTTTAACGTTGAATATTTTGCTGCCGAAGGCGGGGAAATAAACGGAATAACCGAGCAGATTATTGATAAAGGTACGGACAGCGAAACTGTTACGGCGGTTCCGGACGAAGGCTATCATTTCACATCCTGGTCGGACGGCGTGGAAACAGCTGAAAGAAAAGAATTAAATGTGCAGAATGACATCTCTGTTACAGCCAGCTTTGAGAAGTTTACCTACAGCGTTATATACAGCTCCGGTCCGAACGGTCGGATAAGCGGAAAAACCGAACAAGTCGTCAAGCATAATGAAAAATCCGAAGCGGTTGAGGCTCTGCCGGATACCGGCTATATGTTTATCGAATGGTCGGACGGCGTAACGACCGCTACAAGACAAGATACCGTCACCGCAGATTTAAGTGTTACCGCCTCCTTTGATATTGCCGTAAGAACTTATGCATACGATTATAACTACGCAACCGGAAACAACGCAGAAGAAAGCATAACCTTAAAAGCTGATATTCTGGATACGGCTTCGTTTATTGTTCCCGAAAAAGAGTATGCCATTTTCGGAGGGTGGTATCTGGACAGCAGCCGTACGATTCAAGTTTCAGATGAGAACGGCAATCTTGTTATCGGGACGGAAATATTTGATAATAGTTCCAATAAGCTGTTCGCCAAATGGACAGCTACCGAGAATATCACTTATAAAATACTTTTGGTTTTTGCCGATGAAATCAAGGGATCTTTTGAAACAATGGATGGTACTTATGTGGACGTGGATTACAAGTTATCGCCTTTAGAAAGGCAAGTTTGTGAGCAAATCCCAATCCAATTATCCAAACTCCTAAACGAATGGTTTTACGGATATATCAATTTTGAAGTTGATGCCTATTTCACAACACAACCAATTGGAATCGAATGTTTTTCTCCATCCCGCGGCAGTGATACAATTAATTATTATCTATATGCATATAACATACCGGAAGTTATGGATAAGCTGCCCGATTATCGCAGCGTAGTTACCGCATTTTCTATGAACGATTACGATCAGATTTTACGTTCCTATACTGGCATAGGCGCAGATAAGTTTGCATCTATTCATTTAGAGAGTGTTTTTCTCTCGGCGAAAATAAATGATATCCCATATGAAACCTTTCTTGATCCAAATTCTATTGATTATCATTCGCTTTGGATAGGGGTGTTGGATACTTTTGTTCACGAATTAACTCATACTATAGAACTTGTAATAGGTGTTGACTATTTTGACTATCATACGGCTTTAGACAACGGAAATCCATGGGATACTCTAAACGAGACCAAACTTTATTTATTAAATCAGTATTACTATGAAGGCGAAAAAGTTGGTATTCCGATTGATTTTTGGAAAGGAAATATACAAGTCCGGGCAATTTATTGTACTTACGAAGGAGATGACCCTTCTGTATTCGCCGGCAGAGTAGACGGTGATACAATGGTTACTAAATTTACCATGTTTGGTAGTGATATGGAACCTGTTACAGCTACCCCGAATCCAGGCTATCGTTTTGTTAAATGGTCAGACGGTGTAACGACTCCAACACGGCAAGATAAGAATGTTACTTCGTTTGTTTACATTAAGGCAATATTCGAGAAAATAGAATAATTAAAAACGCTTTTATAAGAACACCCCCCGCCGACTTCGAGGATAAAGCAATATACCGCATGCCTATGGCGATTTTGATATTCTGCCCTTTGTTCATATTGAATCCCAAGTGGGATGAAGCAAAAACAGCGGCGTACAATAAAAGATTGGATTTTTTCAATCTTTTTTTATTTTTCTACATCTGTTTTCGTAGTTTCAAGGGTCTTATATTTATAGAAGGCTTTGTTGAAGACTGTTTGCTTTAAACAAGAGCTTTACAAACATGGAAACGGGAGAAGAAAATGAAAAAGAATTATAGAATTCTAAGCTTTATCTTAGCCGGATTAGTTTTTTTACTAAGCGGCTGCGGCCCTAATGAACTTAACCCGGATTTGGTAAAAGAATATGCAAAAAACAGTCTGGGCTTTACGGAAGTCTATGCCGTATACAGTGCCGACGCTAAAAGATCCGTCGATTTTGTTGAATACGAGGGAATGAAAGCAAACAGCGCACGAACGGCGTTTGTTTACGGAAAACGCAATGGCCAGGATACTGTATATTTTTTCTTAAAAGAGCAAACTGCGAATAAGGATTTGGGAAATGTCTTTATCAAATCTTATGCGGAAATGGAACAGGAAGTCAAGGCATTTTTCGGTGAAGAACAGGACTATATGATGTTCCTTACATTCCAAGCAAATGAAGCCAACGCTTATCCGCTTAAAATCGCGTTCAGGAAGTTGCCTTTTAATAAGGATAACGACGAAATCTATTTTTACGCATTCACCGGCGACGGCGTTTTGAAACTGTACGTCGCAGACGAATTTATAAAAGAGTGCTGACTATGGAATATGCATTATCCGCATCAAACATCACAAAAACCTATAACGGCAGAGCCGTTTTGAATGAACTGAGTATTAATATAGCAAGGGGCGATATTTACGGATTGCTCGGACAAAACGGTTCCGGGAAAACCACCTTTCTCCGGATCATTGCGGGGCTTATCCGTGATCATGGCGGCGCGTTTCAAGTATTTGGGAAATCCATATCTGATGAAAACTGTCTAAAGAAGGTTTCTTTCCTGATAGAAGCACCGTGTTTATACGATAATTTAAATGCTTTTCAGAACCTCAAGCTGATTTGCGACTTGAGAGAGCAGCAATACAATATTATCGACGGTTTGCTGTTGGATGCCGGGCTTAACGAATATAAAAAAGTTAAAATAAAGAACTATTCCTTGGGCATGAAACAACGCTTGGCTATGGCTATGGCGTTGGTCGGCGCACCTGGTTTTTTGGTTTTAGACGAGCCGATGAACGGCCTTGATCCCACGGGAGTATATGAATTGCGGGAGTTGATTTTACGTCTAAACCGCCAAGGCGTTACGGTGTTAATAACAAGCCATATTCTATCGGAATTGTCCCAACTCGCGAACCGCTACGGCATTATACATAACGGGCAAATAATAAGCGAGTTCGACATAAACTCGCTGAATGAAAGCAACCAAACGCTTGAGGAGCGATATATGTTGCTGATAAGGAACAAGGTATGAGAAGTCTGCTGCGATTTGAGTTCAGAAAATTGGTGTATTATAAAACGTCATTTTTTACCGCCGCTGCATTGATTTTGTTCGGTGTAGTTTATTCTTTTGTACTGCTTGCTATCGCTTTGGCGACAGATTCGCCACGGGAGAGCGGTGTCGGTCATATGGTCGGCGCATTGACAACATCCAATGTCTTTGCGCTATATATCACCGTCGCTGTAATCATCAGCATTTTTGTTGCAAAAGATTTGCAATCCGGTACTGTCCGGCACGCGCTGACCGCTAACACGAACCGCCTAAAAGTATTTGCCGCAAAAAACATAGCAGTATTATCATTTTCGATTATTACTTTCTGTCTGTTTTATATAATAACCACGCTTTTAACCACCGCACTGACTGGATGGGGAAGCTCCGCTGAGTATAATACTTTTTGGTATGCGTCAAGAGGTTTCTTGCTTGGAGCAGCGTCCTTTGTAATGCTGGTCGCTATCGGGATGCTATTTTCATTTCTGTTTCGCAATACTTTAGCGGCAATGCTTTCAATGATAGGCTTATATTTTATCGAAACAGTCGGAATGTCGATAATTAATAATTTCGAATCCGTCAGAATGATAACCGAGTATTTCCCTTCCAACGTAATAAGCAATGCCGTACTCTTTTCTTCATCAAAAAGCGTAGTGATTTTACTTATAGAGTTTGCAGTAATCATGATTGCTTGTACGGCGGGAGGATTCCTATGTTTCAGAAAAAAAGACATAAAGTAAAAATCAGTATTTAGGACAGAACAATGAAAGCCAAAGTTAACATCAAATTTGAATATAGAATCTTTTTTGTTATGTTGATGATTTATACTGTTGTTGCGTCAGTATTAAACATGCTTTTCGTTTGGGACAACAGTAATTACGGTTACACCAACGGCGCATTCATCACAAAAGTATACGTCGCTTTTTTAGTATTTGTTCCTTTTGTCCTGAACGCGCTTGCAATATCTCTTGAAAATCACAACTCTTTTATTATCTTGCGGCTTGCAAAAACTCAACTGATTTTTGATAAGATTATTAAAGGCTTTTTGATGCTGAGTTATGTAGCGTTGACTTTTTTAAGCGACGCAATCGTTTATTCGTTTATTGCTGCCTTAAGTTTTGCGAGCATAGTAATCGAATATTTCTGTTATCGTAAAATCAACTCAAAGAGCAAAGAGGAGCTTCTCGATTTATATATTGCGTCTACAAGCGAACTGGATGAAAAGACCTTTGAAATCTATCAGAAGTTTTCCACGAAAGTTAAGGTTTGCATTCTCCCGGTGTTATTCGTATTATTTGGGTTGCGCTTTGCTTTTATAAACGATGTTGCGCTTTGTATCTCTTTGCTTGCTTTTTGCGCGGCTATTGCGTTTTTTGCGCGGGAAATCTATATCCTTCTTTACGGCAAGATATGCCATACAAGATTTATTTTTGCCTTTGCTGTGTCGTTGGCGGGCGCAGCATTGACATTTCTATTATTCAAAGGTTACATCACAATACCGTTCTATCCGACAGTCAACGAGGGCGAAGCGCTTATGCTTTTTATGTTATCTTTTTTGCCCTATTTTCTCGATCAGGTAAAAATACAGAGGGCAGTGATCTTTAAGAATAAACGAAAGGAGTATCTTGAAGCGAAGGATTATGAAATCGGTAAGCTCTGACCAGAAGGCGTTTCCATAGGCTATATCGGACAAAACCCGCAGAATTATTTCCTAAGCTTGCTTTTTTTATGCTTAGGTTGTATAATTAAAAGCAAATATTGCACGAAAATACGGGAATTAGTATGAAAAAGACAAAAAAGTTAGATAGGATATTCTTTTCGGTTGTTATAGCTATCATGATTGGCTGCATTATTATGGCTTTTGTTGACAAGCGAGGCGAAATGCAAATAGCTATGGCGATCGTTTCAATTATTTTGGTTATCGCAATAGCTATTTATATTGTCATAAATACTATACTAAGAAAGAAACTCATTTTTGGAATAATCTGCTTGCTCTTTTTTATAACCTCGATGGTGTTCAATATAATTAGTCTTACATATATTTTGAAAATTGAGGATGTTAATAAGCGTTTGGATATAGCGTACACCCAGAATATTAATGACGATAAAAAAGAAGAAATAGACATTTTGCGCGATGAAAAATTCGATTTAGACTCTATTTACAGAAACTATTCTTTTGTAGATAGAATAGCTTTTTTAATAGGCTTATGTATATTTTCAACATCGCGTATGGGCGAAAAAGAAGCAAAATCAAAGGAATCCCAATAGCTGAAATGGAGACGTTTTTTTCTGAGTTCTGTTCGTAAACAAACCTCACAATATTTTTACTTTGAAAAAGATTGGGAAAAATCCAATCTTTTTTTATTTTTCTACATCTGTTTTTATAGTTTCGAGGGTCTTATACTATAGAAGGCTTTTTTGGAGGTGATTCCAATGTGGAAAAAGACTCTTTTACTATGCATGGCAACGATATTGATTTTACCGGTATGCCTTTTTGCTTGCAGTGGTTGCGATGACAATAAACATGATGAGTTGCCAAGCAAATACGTCATTTTTTATTGCAGAGTGCGAACTACAGGGGAAACGATAGAAATTCATGTAAACAACGGTGGGAAAGAATATGAAGTTGACTATAATCCTCTTGAAGAATACGAGTTCAGTTATAAAGCCTTTTATTCAGACAGCAACAAGTATACGAGAGAAGGTGGAAACAGCTATTATGTTGAGGGAAAAGGAAATATTAAATTTAAAATCGCGTCCGAGCCGGGAGAATATAATTATACAGCAAAGTTAGAAAACACTGCAGGCGGAAATTACTTTGCTTTGACATTTATCATTAAAAAACCGCCCGCAATACCCGAAACTTAAACGATTTTAAGTTGATTGTTAATGAAGTATTATGGGGGTAGTAATTTAGAATGAAAAAATTATTGATCGGTATTTCTATTTTTATGTTGTTCGATACTATAGGGCTTGCCGCCTGCGACGGTTCTACGAAGAATGCCCGGACGAATGCCTTGATTTATGATGACTCCTTGACCTTGAAATTCATAAAAAAAGCAACGGCTGCCGGTGACTATCAAACCTTTTCTTCCGAGCTGTCATTGAGCGAGCTTAAAACGGAAGTTGACGCAATTGAGTTGGAGGTCGGAACGCTGACATCAGAAATTGTCAATGAGCGTTTCCTGCTTGTTGAGAAGCTGATTCCTTTCGATAAAGTCAATTATTACTTGATTGCTGACATCACGAAAACTACCGAGTCGGATAGCTTTCGTTATCATTTTTCCCCGTGCTATTCTTCCTTTGAGGAAGGCAATGATCCTGACGACAAAAAATATATCGTCCACGTTCCGCACCACTATTTTGTTTTCGATCCGGACGCAGATTATCCGCTTGAAATACAATATGACACTCCTTACGAATTGACGGGGACAAAAGACGATATATTTGAGTTTTATAACAAAGTCAGCATTTATGATGTTACCGATGAAGATAACCGTATTGTTGTCGATGTAAAAGACGATGCAGAAATTGCCGGCCGCCACACAAAGGCAGACGTCGTTATCTATTTCGAGGAAGAAGAAGGCAAAGTCTTTGCGCGATATAAATCGGAGTAATTATTAACTGCTGCCTTAAGGAGAATATGAAAATGAAGAAACTATCCTTAGTTGCAATTGCAATTTTGACGGTCGTTTTCATGAGCGGTGCGGCGTTCAGCTGCGGCGGCTCGCAAAACGTACGGTCGGTGCGGGCGTATAGTATGCTTTACGAGGATGATTATCTCGAAATAAAAATAAAAGCCCGTAAAGCAGCCGGCCCGACCCAGTATTTTACGAGTGAAACCATAATAACCGGGATAGAAAGAATCCTTGACGAGACGGAGCCGGAGGTCGGTACTATTACAACGAAGTTGTATCAGGACAGGTTTTTATTGATAGAGCGGACTATTCCGACGGACAAATTCGACTACTACCTTATTGCCGATAGAACGAAGGACGACGGCGAAACGCGCTCGTACTTCTTCGCGCCGCCCGCCACGGAATTTCTCGACGACGACGGTACGCTGTTTAAATTTTTTGTTCCATACCACCTGTTCGTATACGATCCTGATCTGCCGCAATTTTTCGAGGCGGATTTTGATAAACGCTATGAAATGGCAGGAACTAAGCAGGATGTTTCCGATTTCTATAACAAAGTAAACATATATGATGTGACGGATGAGACGGATCGCATTTCCATAGCAATAAGCGACGCCGGAGAAAATGCGGAAATATCGGAAATCGCCGCAGACGGTTTCGCCATATACTTCGAGGAAGAAAACGGTAAGACTTTCGCAAATTTCAAGGCGGAATGATAATGGAATACGCATTGGAAGTATCTAATCTAAACAAGCGGCTGCGTGGCAGGCAAATATTATCCGGCATAAACATCAATGTCGGGTACGGTGAAACATTGGGGCTTATCGGGCCGAACGGCGCGGGCAAGACTTCGGTCATCAAGTGCGTTATGGGGCTGTGGCACAAGGACAGCGGCAGCGTCAATATTTGCGGTCAAGACCTGCATAGGGACTTTACGGGCTGTATGCGGAATGCGGCGGCGCTCATTGAATATCCAAAGCTGTTCCCAAATCTCACGCTTGCCGAAAACGTCCGGTATATCAGTTCGTTCTATAATGAATATAATCAGGCGGAAGCCGACCGGCTTATCGCTCTGCTCGGACTTTCCGACAGCGTAAATAAAAAAATTAAAGCGTTTTCATCCGGTATGCACCAAAAGGCTTGCCTGCTGATCGTGCTGCTCAAAAAACCGAAGCTGCTTATATTGGACGAGCCAACCTCAATGCTCGACCCTAAAAGCGCGGCTGAAATAAGAAGTTTTTTGGCGCGGCTGAAAGCCGACGGTATCTCCATGCTCATATCCAGCCACAATTTGCACGAGGTCGAAAAGCTGTGCGACAAAGTGCTTATTATCGACAAGGGCAAGGAGCTGAACCGCCTCGACATATTGCCCGTAACCAAAGAGCGGCATTATGTTTTGGTTTTTGAAAATACGGAAGCAGCGGCGGCGGTCAAGGCAAATGCCGGGGGCAAATATGACCTAACGCATATAGAAAACAAGCTGCGTTTTACGGCAACGGCCGCGCGCTTGCAAAGCCTTTTGGCGGAGTGCGGAAGCATTAAAGACCTGTATATAGACGAGAAGCTCGAACATGATTTCCTTGCCATGCTCGAAAACGGAGGGCGCGGCGATGTTTAGAAAGCTGTTTATGTCCGAATCGAAACGGATAATAAAAACACCTGTGTTTTTTATCATTGCCGGATTGTTGGTTGTTTTTACAATCGTGTTCTGCATTGTAGCGGCAACAAATGACGAAAGCGAAAATTCTGAAAACGCTGTATACGGCGTAACTGAATATGCAACATTCGACGAACTTGCCGAAAAGCTTGATAATGCCGAAAAAAGCCTGACGGAAAAGCAGGACGCGCTTGAACGGGATATAGAAATAAAGGCGGTCACCAAAGAACAGATCGCGCGCAGGCGGGAAGATATACGTTTTGAATCGCGTACCGTAAATGTCATGCGTGTGCTGATAGAGAAACAAATCCCGTTCAAGGATGCCGCGCAATACAATACGTCCTCGGCGCACAGCATAAGCATAATGAACCATTGCTTTGTTATCGGCGCGATTTTTATAGGACTTGCCGCCATAGTCCGTTTATCTGTCGCCATGCCCGGCGAAGTAAAGGAAGGACAGGCAAAGCTGATGCTGACAATGCCGGTGACGCGCACGAAATATGCGCTGTTCAAAGTATCGCTTGCTTTTTTGCAGTCGGCGATACTATTGTTTGGCTACGTTGTTTTCGCCATAATCATAGCGGCGATATTTTTCGGCGTAAGCGGCGTTTTGGTTTTTGCGAACAGCGAAACCGCATTCACTTTGGGAATTATTCCGGCAGCCTTGCTGCAAATGTCCTTCGCAGTGGTCTCGCTCATCGGCTATCACCTGATTGCCTTTACGCTGTCGCTGCTGACCTTAAATAAAATTGCGACACTGCTAATCTCGCTTCCTATCTGCTTCGGCGGGATATTGATTGAGTTTATTGAAAGTGCGTTTACACGGCAGCCGGTCTTTTCAAGAGTTTTTATCAGCTCAAACCTGACGATACAGAAAGTCTTTGAAAACCCTTCCGCCAATCCGGTCTGGCTCGCCGGCATTGTGCTTTTTGCATACTTGGCAGTATTAACTGTTGCATCTTTTTCTAAATTCAAAAGACAAGATGTGTTAAACTAATCCATATTAGTAGTACAGAGTTTAGTAGCATCCATGTATAGAAAAATCGATTTAGCAGATGAGTAAAAAATATTTTATTTTGCTCATCTATTTTTATAGTTTTAAGGGTCTTATTTATTGAAGAGTAAAAAATATACTCAAAAGGATAAAAATATATTGTACACCATCTGTAAAATGTTGTAACTTTAAGTAGCAATTGAATAGCGCAAATGTTCCGGTCAATTTTGTTTGAGGCTATTTTACGGGGAAATAAGGTTTTTTTCTTTGGAGGACGAAAGATGAAAAAATTGCTTGCGATAGATACAGACATAGAAAAGTTTAATTTGCGAGCGCCGCTATGGGAAAAGCATGGCGTCAAGGTCATCCGCGTCAACACGATGCAGGATGGCATAGCATTGCTCGGCACAGAGAATTTTATAGCGGTCGGAATAAACTCCGCCATTAATTATAAGCCGTTGCTTTCAATTATGAAATCGATTACATCGTTGCCGATACATATCGTTACTGAAAAGCACGATTTTGATGAAAATATTGAGGCAATCCGCCTCGGTGCAGATGTCTATGCCGAATGGCTGCCGGAAGCAGAGAAGAGCGTTATTAGGGGCATAGCTTTATTCGAGCGCTTTAATGAAAGCCATGAGAAAAAGCGTCAGCCGGCACATTATATTTCCTACCGCAATCTAACATTATACTTAGATTTTTATGCCGTTTTTGTTGATGATACCAGGTTGGAGTTTAGGAAGAAAGAGTTTGAGCTTCTTCACATGCTGATCATCAATAAAGGCAAAACCGTTACCCAAGCCGAGATTTACCAAAAGGTTTGGGGCGAAAAATATTTTAGCGAAAACAGCATGGCAATATACGATCAGATACAGAATTTGCGGCAAAAACTTTACAAATGGAGCGAGCTGAAAGACTGTATAGAAACTGAACATGTAGTAGGCTACAGGCTGAAATAGTCTTTCGACAAAAAGGTGTAAAAGAACAAACGGATATACATTTTCTGTTGAAAAATTGCGAAAAAATTGCGAATTTGCCCGATATACTTTTGATTATAAAAGTTTATGGGGAATAGCATAAAATTATGACATAACACTTCTGCTTGTTCTCCGAAAAAGGGGCGGAGAATGGGCAAGACTCCAGGAGAATCAACTAAATCAACAGGGCTGAACAGCGCCGCAACCGATAACGGGAGCGGCGCTTTTTTCATTTCGACAAGTTTATATATTTTCAGACAAGCAATCTTTGCGCTAAGTGAAAATAGCGCATTTTTTTATTTTAATTCCGGCAATTAGGTTGCCGCAATAGCTGTCAAAATGCACTCAATGAACGGAAAAGGAGGTGATGAAATGCGCAGCACAAACGAGCGGCGATTAGCAATCTTAAATTTGCTAAGCGTCCGCAGGCATGAGAAAATAGCCAACCTTTCTTTTGAGTTCAAAGTAAGCGAAAGAACGATACGCTACGACATTGAAGTGCTGAGTCTTTCACACCCAATTTACACAGGCACGGGACCAGGCGGCGGAGTGTATTTCATGGACGGCTGTTCCGCGGGCAGAAAATATTTGACGGAAGAACAGGAAAGTCTGCTCAACAAGCTTCTGCTCACGCTTAATGAAAACGAAGTACATATCATGCAGGCCATCCTAAAAACCTTTTCCGTTCCGAAAAGACCGGGAGAAAAAAGCAAGTGAGAGCAAAAAAAGACGGTAACGAAATCCGCATCGAAGATTGCTACCTGCAAAAAGAAAGCATCAAGGAAATACCGGGGCGGCGGTACGATGCGGCGGCAAAGGCGTGGTTTGCGCCGTGTACCGAAAAGAATGCGGCGCTGCTGCAAATGCTCGGTGCGGAACTAGATACGGAACTTGGGGCAATTGTCAAGCCCGTAAGCGAAGGTAACGCCGCCGATGAAACAGCGCTGATTAAAATGCCTATTAAGGCAGAACCGTACAAACATCAGGTGCGGGCATTTAATTTTGCAGTGCGGCTGTTTGGGATAGCGGGAGGGTCGTGCTGTGTCAAAAGCGATTTGTGATTTTTGCAAGACTGAGTTCAAGAGAAGGGGTCGGCCAAAAAATCATAATTTCTGTTGCAAAAAGCATTTCAATGCGTGGAATTCGAAAAGGATATCTGAGTATAACAGCACGGAAAACCCAATGAACTCAAAAGAAAGCTGGACGGCGAAAAGACGCGCGGAATTTAGGAAGAGCCGTCTAAAGGAAGGATCTAGCAAAGCTTACAAAAAAGTCTACGGGAAGCTTATGGCTATAAGACAGTAAGTAACGGGCGGCTTAACGGTAAAGGCCGCCCGATATTTGATGTGGAAATAGATGAGGATGCCGCAAAAAATGTAAGACGGATTTATGAAATGTACTTAGAACATTACAGCACAAAAAGCATCGCAAAAATATTTAATGATGCCGGAATTCCTACGCGAGAAAATAGTTTTTGGGATGCTAATACGGTAAACAAGATTCTTAAAAACAAATTGTATCTTGGCATATATGAATTAGGCAAAAAAGGGGGGAAAGCAAGAAGAGAATCCCCAATCATGGAAAACTTAAGATTCCTTGACGAAAAAACCTTTTACGAAGTCCAAGACAAAATAGCGGAAAACAGGAAAAAGGGGGTTGGGTATAAGCGGGCAACAGTTCGTGGCTCAAAATTACTTAGCGGACTGCTTTACTGCGAATGCGGCGAAAAATATACAGGTCATACATATAAATCCACAAAACTGCGGAAAGACGGAACGGAACTGGTTTATGAGCATAATTTTTATCGGTGCGGTTCACACAGACATCCTATGGAGGGGCAATGTGAAAAGAAACCTTACTCTGCAGACAGGTTGGATAGAATCATTATTGATGATGCCAAAAGATTTCTTCTCGAAACCGATATAAACAAACTGCTCGTCAACCACGAAGAAAAAATAAAAGAAAAAGAGCAAGAATTGGCAGAGCAAATGAGAAGGCTGACTAAAGAAAAGACGCAGATGGAAAAAGAACTGCAGAAGCTCAAAGAAGAAGTGTGCAAAGTAATTATGGGCGAGAGCCAATTTTCTCAGAGCCTTCTGACGGAGCTTATTCAAGCCAAGGAAAACGAACTTGCGGAACTGAGAAGAAAGCATGAAGAAGCTGAAACAAGAGTCAATGCTCTCAAGGCAAGCCTTAAAGAACAAAGGGCGGTTTGCTCGGGCTTAAACGATTGGACTGCACGGTTCGATATGCAAGGCACGGCAGAAAAGAAATCAATGCTGATTAACTTAATAAACAGAGTAACCGTTTACGATGAGGAGATAGAAGTCAAATATAGTATAAGGTTTGACAAAATAGACGAAACTGAGTATTATAATAAGGTTATAGGGGGTAACGATAACGATTCGCCTGCAGAGGGCTTTTCATGTCAAGGTTTTGCACAAAGGGGAACGCAGTCGAGGCTGGATATGTTTTGCTAATCGGGAGTACCACGGAAAATCCAGCTTTTAGTCTAACGCGTGCTTTAGTAAGTAGGGCGTCTTTGTTCGAATTCCAGAGAGTTGAAATCGAAGATATTAAGAAAGCGTTGTTGCGGGCGATGAATGCGCAGGATGGGTTAAAGCCCTTCAACATAAAGATCGAAGAAGAAGCTCTTACTTATTTCGCAACCGCATGTGCGGGCGATGTTCGCAGCGCGTTAAATGGATTGGAAATAGGAGCGTTAACCACAGGGCTAAATGCAAATGGCGAAATTGTTATAACAAAAGAAATAGCAGTAGAATGCCTTCAAAAAAAAGCTTTAAGCTTAAATGAGGATATATTCTACCATATCTTAAGCGCATTTTGTAAAAGCCTTCGCGGAAGTGATGCGACAGCAGCTTTGTATTATGCTAATCGTTTGATTGAAGCTGGATGTGAACCTCAATTATTGGCTCGAAGGACCATTGCTCATGCCGCAGAAGATTGCAAAAATGCTGATGCATTAACTACAGCCTGTAATGCCTTATTTGCATTAAATAATATGGGTATGCCGGAAGGAAATTTGGTGCTTTCACAAGCGATAGTTGCTGTCTGCGAAGCCCCGAAAGACAATAGCGTATCTGTCGCCATGGGAATGGCAATCGATGATGCGCAAAATCATCCCGACGATAATATTCCCGCGTGCTTAAGAAACCACACCGAGGCAAGTAAGAACTACAAATATCCACATGATTATCCCGGCGGGTGGGTAGAGCAACAGTATTTGCCAGAATCGTTGAAAGATAGGGATTATTTTAAGAAAAACAAATGATGAATTTGTTGGACATGGGTGTTAGTCGGGGATTTTAAATGCAAAAATGAATGGATGTCTTTTATTTATATATATAGCTCAGGACACCGAGTAAGACCAAAGTAGATATTTATTACCTAAAGCAAGATTTGAAATGGTCTTGCTTTTTTTCTGCAACTAAAGCTTGTATTTTTAAATCCAAATGTGGCTAGTTTTATATATTATTAATTTGAATTGTAGCAATTATTACAAAAACAGCAAATATAATAACAAAAATACAATATTAGAAGCAAATATCGTAAAAATAATTACAAAATTTCATAACTTTATTACAATTTGATTGACATTGAATGCATTGAAGCATATAATGAAAGTGTCAATGAAAAGAAGGAGTGTATCGATGTATACCGAAATAATTAAAATAATTGAAGGTGGCTTATCTGGCGATAAGGAAAAAGTATTTAACTATTCTAAGATTTTGGCCGAAAACTTAAAATCTGATGGAGATACTGCTTTTGCAAATAAGGTTTTAAACATTATTAAAAACAAAAAAAACACGAGTTTGGCATCTTTGGATGAATTAGCAGCAAAACCCGTCGATGGTGATAGTCGATTGGAGATGGTGGATATAATTTATCCTCCCGAAACGTTTGAAAAGCTTATTTTTAATGAGCGTCTTTCGATGGAAATAGAAACGGCTATAGCTCAATATGATTTTCGTGATGAGTTAGCGAAAAAAGGATTAGATTATTCTTTATCAATTTTGTTGTTTGGCGATCCTGGATGTGGAAAAACATCTATGGCGAAATATATCTCTTTTAAAACAAAGTTGCCGCTAATTGTTGTTAGATTAGATGCACTGGTGTCCTCATTGTTGGGAAGCACTGCAAAAAACATAAGAAAAGTTTTTGATTTTGCAAAAAAGAAAGAATGTATATTATTTTTAGACGAGTTTGATGTTTTGGCAAAAGCGCGGGACGATAAAAATGAGTTAGGCGAATTAAAAAGAGTCGTGAATAGTTTAATTCAAAATTTAGACTCTTTTAATTCAAACAGTATTTTAATCGCCGCAACTAATCATCATGAATTATTGGATCCGGCAATATGGAGACGATTTACTAAAGTTATCGAGTTGAAAAAGCCTGTTGCTAGTGAAATTAAAGAGTTAGTTATTGAAAGATTGAATGATAGACCAAATAGTTTTGTGGAATCAAAAAAATTTGATTACGTCATTGCTGCCCTTGATGGACTAAGTCATTCAGATATTGTAACAATAATTAATAACAGTTTAAAAAGGATTATTATTAAAAACGAAACAGAATTGAATAACTGGGATATTCTTTATGAAATTTATTTGTTTAAAAATCATTCGTTTGAAAATCAAGAAAATTTAATACATTTCTTAAACTCAAATGGTGTCACTATAGATGACATAAATAAACAATTTAACTTTCCTAAAAGAAAAGTTAATGAAGTAGTTAAAAAAAATAAGTGAGGTTATTATGAGCGATAATAAAAATTTACCAATAAGGTTTTTTTCTAAGAGAGAAAATGATGTTATGCAAACTGAAGGCGGTGGTGGAGGTAATTTGCCGAGTTTTGTTGTTTTTCCATCTTCCGCTGAAAATAGAGCAATTCTGTCGGCAAAAGCTGAAAACATAGTTAGCGTATTATCTACAGTTTTTCAATCGTTAGAGCTAAAGAAAAAATCAAATTCTCAGGTGCCTACCGTTGTTCGAACAACATTGAATGAGGATGCAATAGCTAAAAGCCATAGAAAAGAGGTTAGAAAACTATTGGACCCATTAGCGCAAGATAAAATTATAGGATTTGACGGACGCAATGAAATAATTCTTGAGGTAGATTCTCAACGACAAATTAATGCTATTCAACGACGCGCAGTAGATATTGATAGTAGCTATTATTCTCTTTCTTGTATAGATAAAATTGAAGTATTTCAACCAAATATTGTTGTTGGGCAAGAAAAATGCAATTATAAACTCAAGTTAATTCCTTTCAAAAACAAGACGTTAATCAGTTATTTAAGTTCAAACTTGGAAAATTATTTATCTTCTAATAATTTTGAATTTACTAAAACACAATACACCAATGATATTTCAGTGTATAAGCTAAAAGATGCAACAGTGGATATGATTGATGAAATTTCTAAGCTTGACATATCGGATGCCTTATTTACTATTGAACCAATAGACAGATATAGTACATCATTAGATTCTCTAAATGACGATGATAAGTTAGTGGTTATTGAACCTGAAAAAGATAAAGTTTACCCAACTATCGGTGTATTGGATTCAGGAATAAGTAAAAATAAGTATTTGGCTCCTTGGATTATTGGTTCGCGTAGTCCTTATCCGGATGTAGATTTAGATAAGCGACATGGAACTTTTGTAGCAGGCATACTCGTATATGGGGACATGTTGGAAAACAATGTTGTGACAAACGCAGAGCCTAGCTACTTGTTTGACGCTGCTGTTTTTCCTGCGGAAGGAATTGAAGAGGATGACTTGGTTAGAAATATACAGGAAGTTGTGAGACGCTGTAAAGACAAAATAAAAATATGGAATATGTCTTTAGGCGGCAAACAAGAAGTTTGTGACCATAAGTTTTCCGACTTTGCTATAGCAATTGATGCGCTTCAAGACGAATGCGATGTATTAATTTGTACATCATGCGGAAATACAAGAGCTTATGAAGATGGAAAACAAAAGGAAAGAATTACAAATTCAGCCGACTCTGTT
>JAVBKW010000026.1:0-99270 GCA_031553855.1 Eubacteriales bacterium
GATAAACTATGTGGAGCACCTGGGCTACACAATGCAGATAGCTGAAGGCTGGACGACTGATCTGCCCGAAAAGGTCAATAAACAGCTCCTTGACCGCACCGACCCTACATGGCCGTCGACCTGGTTTGTTCCGAGATTAGATCAAAGTCAAGTCGCGTTCAAGGACGTATATTCGGTAATGGCGAACTGGGGCGCGAACCACGGCGCTTTCACCTACGGCCACATCGGCGCGGACCTTATAACGCTTGCAAGCATGCTGCGCATCCCTGTAACCATGCACAACGTAGCCGACGAGAACGTCTACCGTCCTCATTCATGGGCGGCTTTCGGAACAAACGACTTAGAAAGCGCCGACTATCGCGCTTGCCAAAAGTACGGGCCTAAGTATAGGTAAGGCAATATAAAATTTTTTTCGGCATGCACATTATCTCAAAAATATACAAAAAAAGGCTGTGTAACCGTTTGCGGTCGGGCAGCCTTTTGTGTTAGAATAGTATTAGGATGCGTGAATAGTTTTTCAGCGGTTTCTTAAGAAGAATGTGGTTTAATTACAGTCTTGTTAAGGAAACGGGAAATAGTTATTCAGCGGTTTCTTAGTAAGAAAGTTGCTTAAATCGCTGTCTTGTTAAGGAAACGGGGAGAAAATATGTTTTTTGTGGTTTCTTAATAATAAAGAAACAATGTCAAGTATTTAAATAGGAAGTGTGCTAATGTTAAAAATTGAAAACCTTACAAAATCGTATGCAAAAAGCGAACAGAAAGCTTTAAACGACGTCAGTTTGGAACTGAGGCCGGGAGAAATTTTTGGCTTTTTAGGGCCGAACGGTGCGGGCAAAACGACTACGATCAAAATTCTTACCGGAATTCTGCCGTTTGAAAAGGGTAAGGTGTCGGTTTGCGGCTACGATATCAAGTCGGAGGCAATAAGCGCGAAAAAAAACATCGGATACGTTTCGGATTCGCATATACTTTTCGATAAGCTTACCGGGCGCGAGTACGTCAATTTTATGGCGGACATATACGGCGTAAGCCTTAAAGACCGTGAGGAAAGGTCGGAGCGGATGCTCAAAATATTTGAACTCAAAGACGCGTTCGATGCGCAGATCAAAACGTATTCTCACGGTATGAAACAGAAAATAAGCATTATCGGCGCGCTTATACACGATCCGAAACTGTGGGTTTTAGACGAACCGATGACGGGACTCGACCCCAGCTCCGCGTTTCAGCTCAAAGAGCTTATGCGCGCTCATTGCGCTAAAGGCAACACCGTTTTCTTTTCCACGCACGTTCTCGACGTTGCCGAAAAAATCTGCGACAGGGTGGGCATAATCGTAAAGGGCAAGCTGTTAATGGTGGGGAACGTCGCTGAAATAAAATCCGCCTCGCAGGATAAGTCGCTTGAAGAAATATTTCTGTCGGTTGCAGGCGACTCAAATTTTTCCGTACGTGAGTCTTATTCCGCGCCAAAGGCAAACTAAGGAATTAATACGTGAAAAAAAATGATAGAGCGCCTGAGAGCGGCAAAAAGGCAATGAATTTTCATGAAGGATTTGCGGACACTAAAGTGCCGATGGGCACAAAAATGAAGTTAAAACAGAAAACTTTAATGACCGCGGAGGCAAGAAATGGGTTTTAATAAAGGGCAGGCGGAAACAAAAGCACCCGCAATACAATTTTTCACAATCCTTAAACTGCTTATTAAAAATCTCTTGCGCCCCAACAAGCAGGCTGCCGACGAAAAAAAGGGTACGAAAACTGCTATTTTCATAATTATTGCAGTCGCGTACTTGTTTATCGCAGCATTTATTGTAGTTATGGTCGCGCTTTTAGGCGAAGCTGTTGTAATGCTGGGACTTATTAACGAGATGATTGCTCTGCTTTTTGCAATATCCTCTTTGATAGTTTTGTTTTTCGGATTAGTATCCCTGTTCAACACGCTGTATTTTTCCAAGGATTCCGAATTTTTTCTTGCTCTGCCGGTAAAGCCTTCAAACGTATTCTTTGCAAAATTCTGCTTAGTCTATGCAACGGAGCTTATTGTTGCGGCGGCGGTGCTTGTCCCCTCGCTTATAACGCTTGGAATAGTCGCGCATATGGATCCGCTTTATTATATCGTAACGATAATCGGCATATTTTTGGCTCCTGCGCTGCCGCTGATATTGGCAACGATTCTTGCCGTCCCTTTAATGTATGTAGTCGGTTTTTTCAAAAACAAGAGCGCGTTGACGTCTGTATTGATGCTTGTTCTCTTTGCCGGCTTTTTCGGGGTTTATTTCTATTTTGTTATGCAGATGCAGAACAATCAGGTGCAGGGCGACCCCGCTTTGATAGTCGAGGGTATGCGCAGCGCGCTTAAAACCGTGTCAAATATAGTTTATCCTTTCTTAGCTCTTGCCAGATGCGCCACACTCTATGAAATGGGGGAGCTGGGCGCGGGTGTTTCGTCGCTAATAAACGCTCTGATCTTTTTGGGAGCGACAGGCGCGCTTTTGGGGCTGTCTTTATTCATCAGCCGCTATGTTTATAACCGCGGCGCGGCGAGCCAGCTTGAGAACGTAAAACAAAAGTCTACGGGAAAGGAAAAATTTATTGCCGGATCCGCTTTAAAGGCGCTTGTGAAAAAAGAATGGCGCGAGCTTATACGTACTCCTGCTTTTGCGTATCAATGCCTTGCCGGCATATTGCTCTCCCCGATCATGGTTGCGGTCTTTTCGTTTTCGATGTTTGGCGATATGTTCACAGAAATTGGCACAGACGGACTCGATTTTGCAAAAATTGGAGCCGGAATTCAATGGTTTGTGTGTTTCGGATTCCTTTTGATGTTCGGCGTGGGCTTAAACGTCGCGGCAAGCACAGCGGTAACGCGCGAGGGCAAAGGCTTCTTTTTTTCTAAAATGATGCCGGTGGACTATAAAACTCAAATCCGCGCGAAGCAGATTGTTTGTAACGCGATTTCGCTTGCGGCGGCTTTTTTGAGCCTTATAGTGCTTACCGTTGCCACAAAAGAGTTCCTCTTTCTAATTTTAGGGTTTATTTACACAATAGTTTTCGCCTACGGCTTTAACAACTTCTCGATTTATTTCGACCTTAAAAAGCCGAAACTCGACTGGGCGACTCCGAACGAGGCCGTCAAGCAAAACTTCCGTATTATGGTGCCGTATTTTATAAACATTGCCGTTTCGTTTATTTTTATAGCCGCTCCGGTCATTTGCTTTATTTTCCTTGATTACGCGATAGCCTGCCTTATTATTTGGGCTGTATTCTTTGCTTTTGCAATTATAATGGCAATTGTGTTCCATAAGCTGCTGAACAAAAATGTAGACAGATTTTATGAAGAATTGACTATCTGACGCAGGCGGCTTTAAAGCCGCAACAGAACCTGTCGGCGTATAAATCCGATAGTTATTCAGTTTCGTATAGCGTGTTTTTTCAATATAGCCAAAACAGCGTCCGTAAAAATTCGGACGCTGTTCTTTTCTTAATTCTAATCTATTCTTTCTTTATTCTTCTTTAGTAATTTCAGGAATGAACTTTTCAAAAATTATATTGTCGCAGTAGGGCAGGACTTGTTCCATTTCCGCGTTAGAGCGCACCGTCCACGCCAAAACAGGGAGTTTTGCGCGCGTAACGTAACGGTTGGGAAGATTTACAAAGTTGTATGAAATAAAATCCGGCTTTGAAACGAAGTTCATTTTGAGCCTTTTGAGCATATAGCGTTTGAAGAAAGAGAGTTCGTCTTTGGTAAAGTATGTTGAAAGCTGTCCGCGTAAAATCTGGGGAGCGTTGTTTTTAAAATACTCCATCGAGTAGGGATTAAAGGACTGCACTGCGACGTCGCCTTTATAGGACGCGAGAAGCTTAGCGGTTTTTGCCTCTAAAACGCCCACTTTATTTGAGTTTTTGATTTCGATAAGGATCGGAACACGGCCGGAGACAAGCTTTAAAACCTCTTCAAGCGTCGGAATTGAATATTCCGTGTTGCTAAGCTTCAGCTCTTTTAATTCCGCTAAAGAAAAATTGCAAACATAGCCGTCTGCGCTCGTCATACGGGTGAGCGAATCGTCATGAAAAACGATCACGTTTTCATCGTCTGATAATCTTACGTCGAGCTCGATCGCAAAATTATTTTGAGCGGCGTTTTCAAATGCGCCTATTGAGTTTTCGGGAAAATCCGCGTTATGCAGTCCGCGGTGAGCTATAGGCAGGCTAACAAGCCAAGATTTTCTTATATCCATATCTATATGATTCCTTTTGCTTATTTTTGCTCAAGGGTGAATTCAATAATTAAAAGTGCGGTCTCCACACCGTAACATTATATATCATATTAATTTTTTTGGCAATAAAAAAAGGCCGTTTTCAGCGAAAAAAGAGTTGTGATTTATTAATATTTATTAAGAAAAACCCTTTTTTTTCGCTTTAAACCGTATAAGCAGTATTTATGTCCAGCATATATAAAAGAATTGCGTTTTGCGCGATTTTTGTATATAATAGTTTTATGGACAGACAAAAGTATATCAGGAATTTTTGCATCATCGCGCATATTGACCACGGAAAATCCACGCTTGCCGACCGCCTTATAGAAAAGACCGGCACAGTTTCGAGCCGCGAACTCACGGAGCAGATACTCGACAGTATGGAGCTTGAAAAAGAGCGCGGCATAACTATCAAGCTGACGCCCGTCAGGATGTTCTACGTTAAGGACGGGCAAGAATATATTTTTAATCTTATCGATACTCCCGGACACGTTGACTTTACCTACGAGGTTTCACGTTCGCTTGCCGCCTGCGAGGGCGCGCTTTTGATAGTGGACGCCTCGCAGGGCGTAGAGGCGCAGACTCTTGCAAACGTCTATTTAGCGCTCGACAATAATCTCGAAATTTTGCCTGTTGTAAACAAGATCGACCTTCCCAGCGCAAGGCCAGAGGAAGTGAAAAGGGAAGTCGAGGACGTTATCGGTCTCGACGCGTCCAAGGCTCCTTTAGTGAGCGCAAAGGAAGGCATAAATATAGAGCAGGTGCTCGACCAGATCGTCGAGCTTGTCCCGCCGCCCAAAGGCGACGACAACAAGCCGCTCAAGGCTTTGATTTTTGACTCGTATTACGATAATTATAAGGGCGCGGTGTGCCTTGTGCGAATAATAGACGGCAAGGTGAAAACCGGCTCAAAAATCAAAATGATGAGCCACGGTAAAACCTTTGACGTTGTTGAGGTAGGCGTTTTTGCGCCCGGACCGTCAGCGGTAGACCAGCTATGCGCCGGAGACGTAGGCTATATCAGCGCCAGCATCAAAAACGTTTCGGAAACTGCGCCCGGCGATACCGTCACCGATGCGGACAACCCCGTTTCGGAGCCGTGCCCCGGTTATAAAAAGGTTCAGCCGGTAGTTTACTGCGGCATTTTTCCCGTAGACGGCTCGCATTATAACGATCTTAAGGACGCGCTCGAAAAGCTCAAACTCAACGACGCGGCCATGTTTTATGAGCCGGAAGTCTCCGCGGCGTTAGGTTTTGGCTTCCGCTGCGGCTTTTTAGGGCTCCTTCATATGGAGATCATACAGGAGCGGCTTGAGCGCGAGTTCGACCTCGACCTTATCACGACCGCGCCAAGCGTCACGTACAACGTATATAAAACCGGCGGCGAAATGCTGGGCGTAACTAATCCCTCAAACCTTCCCTCGCCCACAGAAACCGACAGGATAGAGGAGCCGATTGTAAAAGCTATGATCTACACGCCGCCCGAATATATCGGCGCGATTATGGATCTTTGCCAGGAAAAACGCGGCGAATATATAAATATGATCTATTTAGATAAAACGCGCGTACAGATACATTACGAGGTGCCGCTCAACGAAATAGTTTACGACTTTTTCGACAGCTTAAAGTCGCGCACAAGGGGATATGCGAGTTTCGACTACGAAATCATAGGCTACCGCCCGAGCGACCTTGTTAAGCTTGATCTGCTGCTCAATAACGAGGTTTGCGACGCTTTAAGCATAATCGTGCATAAGGATAAAGCGTACGCGCGCGGAAGGGCGATTGCCGAGAAGCTTAAAGAAGTTATTCCCCGGCAAATGTTTGAAATACCCATTCAGGCGTCCATAGGCAATAAGGTCATAGCAAGGGAAACGGTTAAGGCTTTAAGAAAAGACGTTTTGGCAAAATGCTACGGCGGCGATATCACGAGAAAGAAAAAGCTTTTGGAAAAGCAGAAAGAGGGTAAAAAACGTATGCGTCAGGTCGGCTCCGTCGAAGTTCCGAGCGAAGCGTTTATGTCTATATTAAAACTGGATTCAAAGTAAAAATGAGCTGCGGAATCTATATCCATATCCCGTACTGCCGTTCAAAGTGCGGCTACTGTTCATTCAATTCCTGCGCCGTCAATTCAACCCTAGAGCCGTATTTGAACGCTTTAAGAGCCGAAACGGTAAAAAGGGCGGATAAAAAGCTGGTATGCGACACTCTTTACATTGGCGGGGGCACTCCGTCCGTTTTGCCGCGCGGCGCGCTAACAAGTATAATAGCAGACGTGCGCAACAATTTTAAAATTGCGCAAAACAGCGAAATAACCGTTGAAGCGAACCCGGAGAGCTGCTCAAGAGAGTTTACACAGGAATGTTATGACGCGGGAGTAAACAGGATAAGCCTGGGGCTTCAAAGCGACAACGATATTTTATTAAAAAAACTCGGGCGGGCGCACAATTACGCGCAGTTTTTGGCCGCGCTTGAAAACGTTTCAAATGCTGGGATAACGAACGTCAGCGCAGATTTGATGCTGGGCTTGCCCGGCCAGTCGCGAGCCGCTTTTAAAAAAACTTTAATAAGAACCGCCGCTCTGGATTTAAAGCATATTTCTATTTACGCGCTTAAAATCGAGGAAGGTACAAAAATGTATCAGGACGGCGCGGTTGTTGACGAGGACCTTCAGGCGCAAATGTACGGCGATTGCATAGAGATTTTATCCGATCACGGCTTTATGCGTTATGAGGTGAGTAACTTTGCAAAAGCAGGCTATTTCAGCCGTCACAATTCAAAATACTGGGATCTTACGCTTTATATCGGACTGGGGCTTTCGGCACATTCGTATTTTGACGGCTGCCGCCTTGAAAATACCGATAATATCATCGACTATATTTCAGGAAAAACTTTAAATCAAAGCAATAAAATCCCGCTTTCAGAATCCGCTGAGGAGTATATAATGCTCACTCTCCGCACAGAAAAAGGGCTGGATTTAAAACGTCTCAAGGACGAATTTAAGACTGACCTCTTAACGGAAAAAAGTAAGCAGATCGATAAATTAGTCAAGCTTAACGCGATTTTTATAGATAAAAACAGATTAAGAGTTTGTCAAGATGCGTTTTATATCCTCAATTCTATTATTACGGAGCTTATTTAAGCAAGCCTGTGAAACTAGAAAAGAATGCATCATCGGATTGCCGCTACGCTTGGCTTTGCCGCCTCTCTCACGTATTAAATATACGCTCGGTCGGCGTCAAACCAACTGTTGCGGCACTGCGACGCGCCTTCTTTTCTAGTAAATTATCCATCATCGGATTGCCGTAACATTTGGCTTTGCCGCCTCTCTCACGTATTAATAGTTTCAGCGTTTTTTAAAATAACCTTAATTGTGAAAACTAAATGAAAAATTAAAAATCAACGCAACAAGCGTTGACTTTTTATTTATATTTATGTTATTCTATAGTTAGCAGTCAAGCATATAGATTGCTAGCAATACAATCGTATAGATTGATAGCAGACGAGGTATACTAGGGTTAAAAAAGAGTAAAGAAGGTGAGGGAATGGGATTATCCGGCAGGAAAGAAAAAATAGTCGAGGCGGTGGTAGATAGCTATATCAATAGCTGCGAGCCGGTGTCAAGCGCGGAAATCAAAGAAAAGCATTTGCCCGCGTTAAGCTCCGCCACGATACGCAACGAGCTTGCCGCGCTTGAGGAAATGGGGTATCTTGCAAAGCCGCATACGTCGGCAGGAAGGATCCCCACTGCGGAAGCGTACAGATTGTACGTTGAAAAAATGATGCCGCGCCGCAAGCTCACTTCAAGCGAGTTGAAAACCGTCAAACGCTATTTCAACAAAAAAATAACTGAAATTGACGATATATTGAAAAATACGGCAAAAGTCATTTCGGAAATAACAAACCTCACTTCCGTAGCTTACGCTCCCGATATTGAAAATTCAGTCATACGAAACATCAAAATAGTCAAGCTGACCCCTGTGAGCGCGCTCGTTATCATCGTTACCGACAGGGAAGTGCTTAAAGACGCGGTCACAAGCGTTCCTGAAAATATCCCGGAAGATTATTTTGAGCAGGCGGGGCGTTTTGCGACAAGCGCGTTCGCGGGGCACAGGATATATGAGGCGTCGGACCCTAAGAACATTATAAAAAAGGTCGTGCGCGAATATGAACAGATATTCAATACTATCATAAAGATTTTAAAGAGTTACTCAAAAGACGAAATGACCGGCGACCTTGTGCTTGAGGGCAGCGCGAAGATACTTGAACAGCCCGAATATGCGAATCTTAATAAGGCAAAAGCGATGCTTGAGCTGCTCGATACGAAAAAGGATCTTATCCCCGTGCTTGCGGGCAGCGACGATTTGAGCTTAAATATCCTTATTAGTAAGGATAACGAGATCCGCCAGGGAATGCCGGAATGCGCGATAGTAACGGCGAACTATTCTGTAAACGGCGTGAATATCGGTAAGGCCGGAGTTATAGGCCCTATAAGGATGGATTACCCGAAAATCGTTTCAGTTTTAGACTATATTGGCCAGACTCTCAACCAGCTTCCCTCAAATAACGGGGCAAATGAAGACGGTGAAGAAAAAAATTTTGAAGAAGAATAAGCAAAGACAGGAGAAATTATAATGCCCGACGACAAAGACGTAAAGAATGAAGAAGTAAAACCCGGCGAGGCCGGGCAAACGCCCGAAAACGAAGCCGAAAGCACGGCTAAAGGCATAGAAACGCTGTTTGAAAGAGTGCTTTCGCTTTCGCAGGAGCTGGAAATAGCCAAAACGGTAGCCGCGAAAGAAAAAACAAGAGCCGACGATTTGGAAAAGCTTTCGTCGCGTTTACAGGCGGATTTTGATAACTACCGCAAGCGCACGAACGAGGACAAGAAAAAACTTAAGGACGACGCCGCCGCCGAAACGGTGGAAAAATTCCTTCCGGTGCTGGATGCTTTGAATCACGGGCTTGCCGCGATAAAAGACCCCGGCATTGCCAAAGGCGTGGAAATGATAAAACGCCAGTTTTCCGACGTTTTATCCGCGGCGGGTGTCAGCGAAATTGACGCATTAAATCAGGAATTTGATCCCAATCTTCACAACGCGGTAATGCAGGTGCCCGCAGAAAACGGCGAACAGCCCGGCACCGTAGCGGAGGTGTTCAGCGCAGGCTACATTTTAGGAAGCAAGGTGATACGGCACAGCGTTGTAAAGGTCAGAAGTTAAGCTGCCTTAATATATTACCTCTTATTAAGCTCGGTTTTAAGCATAAATTACAAAACAATATAGAAAAATTTAAAAAGCAAACAACAAAATAAAAACAAAAAATAAAAGTCAAATAAAAAAAATTTAACGTATATATAAAGGAGATCAATAATTATGGGAAAAATAATCGGTATTGACTTAGGAACGACAAACTCATGCGTAGCCGTGCTTGAAGGCGGCGAGCCGGTCGTAATTCCTAACGCGGAAGGCGCAAGAACTACCCCCTCGGTAGTGGGATTTGCAAAAGACGGCGAAAGGCTTGTAGGGCAGGTCGCTAAACGTCAGGCGGTGGCAAACCCCGACCGCACTGTCATTTCAATCAAAAGGGATATGGGTACGGACAAAAAAGTCAGGGTTGACGGGCGCGACTATACGCCGCAGGAAATCTCTGCAATGATACTGGGCAAATTAAAATCCGATGCCGAAAGCTATCTGGGCGAAAAGGTTGCGCAGGCGGTCATCACCGTTCCGGCTTATTTTACCGATGCTCAGCGTCAGGCGACTAAGGACGCGGGACGTATTGCGGGCTTAGAGGTTTTGAGGATCATAAACGAGCCTACGGCGGCCTCGCTTGCTTACGGACTCGATAAAGGGCAGGATAGAAACCATAAAATTTTCGTTTTCGACCTCGGCGGCGGCACGTTCGATATTTCCATTTTGGAGATCGGTGACGGCGTATTTGAGGTTGTTGCCACAGCGGGCGACAACCGTTTGGGCGGCGACGACTTCGACCAAAAGGTTATGGAGTATCTCATCGACCAGTTCAAAAAGGACAACGGCGTTGATCTTTCCAAAGATAAAATGGCTATGCAGAGATTGAAAGAGGCTGCCGAAAAAGCTAAAATCGAGCTTTCCTCGCTTATGAAAACCTCTATAAGCCTGCCGTTTATCACAAGCGGCGCGTCCGGCCCTATGCATATGGACTATGAGCTTACAAGGGCAAAATTTGATTCTCTCACGTCACCTCTTGTAGAAAAAACTATAAAGCTCACTAAACAGGCGATGGGCGACGCGGGCTTTTCCAATGCCGATATCGATAAGGTCGTACTTGTCGGCGGCTCCACAAGGATCCCGGCCGTTGTTGACGCTATTAAAAATCTTACCGGAAAAGAGCCGTTCAAGGGCATTAACCCTGATGAATGCGTCGCTATCGGCGCGTCGATACAGGGCGGCGTTTTAGCGGGCGAAGTCAAGGACGTACTACTGCTCGACGTAACTCCGCTTTCGCTCGGTATCGAAACGGTCGGCGGAATATTCACAAAGCTTATTCAAAGAAATACGACGATCCCCACAAAGAAATCGCAGGTTTTCTCTACCGCCACCGACAATCAGCCTGCAGTCGATATCCACGTTCTGCAAGGCGAAAGAGAGATAGCATCCTACAATAAAACGCTTGCCAAGTTTGAGCTGGGCGGCATTCCTCCCGCGCCCAGAGGCGTTCCGCAGATCGAAGTTACTTTCGATATCGACGCGAACGGCATAGTCCATGTTTCGGCTAAAGATAAGGGAACGGGCAAGGAACAGCGCATAACCATAACCGCGTCCACAAACCTTACTGAAGAGCAGATACAGTCGGCTATCAAAGAGGCGGAAGAAAACGCGGGCGAGGACGCAAAACGTAAGGAGCTTGTCGAAACCAAGAATCAGGCGGATATGCTCGTATTCTCAATAGAAAAGTTCATTTCTGAGAACGGCGACAAAATTTCGCCCGACGAAAAAGAAACGCTTGAAAAGGAAATGGCGTCCGTTAAAGAAACTATCAAGAGCGAAGACGTTGAGGCGATAAAAAAATCCGTTGAGAAAATGCAGAAGGTTTCCAACGAAATCTTCACAAAGCTGTATCAGAGTCAGGGCGCGCAGGGCGGACAAGAGGGCGCGACGGCGGAAGAAACGACGGCAGAGCAGGTAGACCCTGAAAAGAACTAAACATTGTGCGCCGGCAAAAAACCGGCAGCCGACAAAAAGGATAAACTAATGGCAAAATCGTACTACGACATATTAGGCGTGCCTAAAACCGCATCGGATGAGGAAATAAAAGCCGCGTACAGAAAGCTGGCAAAAAAATACCATCCCGACTTAAATCAGGGTAACGAACAGGCGGCGGAAACTTTTAAGGAAATATCCGCTGCATACGATACTCTGTCCGACCCTCAAAAGAAGGCTGCGTACGACAATCCGCAGTCGTTTGAAGGGTTCGGCGGCGGTGGCGGCGGTTTTGGAGGCTTTGATTTCGGCGGCGGTGGCGGCGGTTCAATATTTGACGATTTTGTTAATATGTTCACCGGCGGAACGCGCAGCGGCGGCTTTGAAGAGCAGGGCGGCGGCGATATACAGATGAACGTAAGCCTTACCTTCGAGGAAGCCGCTTTCGGTGTCGCAAAGGAGGTTACGTTCACGCGATATGAGCCGTGCGCCTCGTGTAAGGGTACCGGAGCCAAAAACGGAACGCAGTATTCCACCTGTACGGACTGCGGCGGCACGGGCAAAAAACGTTACGCGCAGGACACGCCTTTCGGCAGAGTCGTCAATATGCGCAGCTGTAATACTTGCGGCGGCGCAGGTAAAATAATCAAGGAAACGTGCCCGGACTGCAACGGCAAAAGTATGCTTAGAAAGAGCGTGACCTTAAAGGTTACGATACCGGCGGGAGTCGAGCACGGTTCGATACTCAACGTTGCCGGAGAGGGCGAGCGCAGCCGATACGGCGGCAGAGCAGGCAGCCTTATCTTAATTATAAGCGTTATGCCGCATAAGCTTTTCAGGCGAAAGAACCTCGACCTTTATTGCGAAATACCCGTCACGTTTATGCAGGCGATCTTAGGCGACAAAATTACTATAAACACTCTGCGCGGCAATAAAGTCGCGTTCGACCTGCCCGAATGCACGCAGACCGGAACGGTGTTTAAATTGAGAAATCAGGGCGCGGAGAACTCGAAAAAAGGTATAAAAGGAGATCTTTACATTACTGTAAATGTTGAAATGCCGAAAAACCTTTCTCGCGAACAAAAAACAAAGCTGCGCGATTTGAGCGATTCTATAAAGACTGAGCAGTTTGATAAGGTAAAGGAATTTAACAAAAAGAATTAATATTCCGCCGGTCTATATTTTGTGTGATAGGAGCTGCGTGACTTGTCCCTGCGGGGTTACGTATTAAATATACGCGCCCCCGCCGGTTCCAAGTCCTGCTGCCCCTCTGACCCAAAATCTAAACCGGCTTGCTTTTATGCTGAATTAATATTCCGCCGGTCTATATTTTCCCTCTGATATAAAATCTAAACCGGCTCCGCTAAAGAGTAATAAATCGGGTTCATAAAGAAAACAACTTGCTTAAAACGGTTGTTTTCTTTTGGTTTAACAAGACAGTGAACGTGAGTCCAATTAATTTTAAGCTACGTCTTTTTTGATATAAAACCCCTTCTTTTCTTGCTAATAGCGGTGCTATTTGCTGCAAAAACAAGTGTTTTTCTATCTAAAAAATACTTGCTTAAAATATAATCAACTCACAGTCACAGTCTTGCTTTATCAACTTGCCAAATATGTTTTTTAATGATAAAATAATAAAAACATCATTACTCAAAGGAAAAGCTTCTATGATTATAGAAAAGGGAATATACATACATTTTAAAGGCAACCGCTATGAGGTTTTAGGGATGGTAAAGCACAGCGAAACGCTGGAGGATATGGTTCTTTACAAAGCGCTCTACGGCGAGGGCGGAGTCTGGGTGCGCCCTGCGTCAATGTGGAACGAAGAGGTTTTGCATAACGGCAATAAAGTCAAACGCTTTACGCTTATTGAAAAAAGCAATTAAGGACGTCTAAATTTATGAAATACAAGCAGATAACTATTATTACCAGCGCTGAATTTTCCGACATCGTTTCGTTAAGCCTTATAGATGCGGGCAGCGAGGGCGTGAGCGTTTTTGACTCAAACGAGCTTTTAAACTGTTTAAAGGAAACGAATTGGGACTATCTTGACGAAAACTTTTTGAAGGATGCGCCGCAAAGCGTAATGGTGTCCGGCTATTTTTCGCTGGATTTTGATGAAAGCGTTATAGAAAAAGAGGCCGAATACTTGAAAAAGACTGCCGAAATCGAAACGGGGCCGCTTGAAATCAGCGTCAGCATCATCAATTCGTCGGACTGGGAAAACGTTTGGAAAAAATATTATAAACCAATTAAAATCAATAAAATCGCGATAGTGCCTAAGTGGCTAAAAAATCCTTATAAAACGGCTGTCGGCGTATTTATAAATCCCGGAATGGCGTTCGGCACGGGAAATCATGAAACCACAAGTATGTGCATTTCGCTTATGCAAAAAACGGAGCTGAATGAAAAGTGCGTTGCGGACGTGGGCTGCGGCAGCGGAATACTCGGAATATGCGCCCTAAAGCTCGGCGCGAAAAGCTGCACTTTTATCGACACCGACCCGAACGCTGTTAAAGCGGCTAAGGAAAACTGCGAATACAACGCTTTAAATGAAAATTGCGAAATAATCGAGGCGAGTTTGTTTGAAAATAACGGTAAAACTTACGACGTGATTTTTGCAAACCTCACCGCCGATATTTTAAAAATCCTGTACCCGTCCTTAGATGCGCATTTAAAAACAGGCGGCAAAATCGTTATCAGCGGAATAATTGCGCAGCGCGCAACTGAAATAGAGGAAACCTTTTATAAGAATTTTAAGCTTATTGAAAAGTCGGAAAAAAATGACTGGCGCGCATATTTGTTGGAGAAAACGAAAGCAGAATAAAGATGAGAAGATTTTTTGTAGATAAAATTGAAAATGAAATGCTTCTTACAGATGAGGCGCATAATCACTTAAGCTTTGTTTTGCGTGCAAAAAAGGGCGATGAAATTATCCTTTGCGACGGCAGCGGTTTTGATTATACCGCCGTTGTGCAGGATATCAAAAAGAACGGGACGCTCGTGAAAATAATTAATAAAGAAAAAAACGGCGCGGAACCGTCTTTAAAAGTCACGCTTTATTTTGCCGTTTTGAAAGGCGATAAGAATGATTTAGTCGTCCAAAAAGCAACGGAACTAGGCGTTTACGAAATAAAGCCGGTTTTGAGTAAAAATATATCCGTTTTCCCCTCGTCGGTTAAAACCGACCGCTTGAATAAAATCGCGCTTGAGAGCTGTAAACAATGCGGACGCGCTTTTTTGCCGAAAGTCTATAGCTCTCTCCGGCTCGAAGACGCGGCTGACGAGTTTAAAAACTACGATACGGTTTTATTTCTGTACGAAAACGCGGATAATTGCGATTCGGATTTAAAATCCTATCTTTCTTCAAAAAAACTAAACGGAACGGCGGCGGTCATGATAGGGAGCGAGGGCGGTTTTACGGAGGACGAAGCTAGTTTATTGAAGCAAAGCGGAGCGGCGGCGGTGTCTTTAGGGCGGCGCATTTTAAGAGCCGAGACCGCGAGTATAACCGCGCTCGGCATATTGATGTATGAAGCGGGGCAGATGAAATGACTAAATTTGATTTTGTTGTTTTTTCACTCGGCTGTAAGGTCAACTCCTATGAGGGGCGCGCTATGATTTCAAAGCTTGCTCAAAGCGGTTACAGCGCGACGGAAGAACTGGAATACGCGGATAATTATATTATTAATACCTGCTCCGTCACGTCCGAGGCCGACAGAAAGTCGCGCCAGGCCGTTTCCCGGATATTAAAAATTAATCCGTCGGCTAAAATCTACGTTTGCGGATGCAGCTCACAGAACGACAAGGAACAGTTTATAAAAAAAGGCAGCGTCAGGATAGTCGGCGGCGTCGGCGGAAAAATTAATTTATTAGATAAGATTCTGCAGGATATTATTGAGCCTGTTTTGGCACCTATGTCAGACATAACACTGCTTCCGCGCATATATGAAGATGATTTAAAGCCGGAGCTAACTAAAACGCGCGGCTATATCAAGGTTCAGGACGGCTGCGACAATTTTTGCTCTTATTGCATTATACCATATTTAAGAGGGCGGAGCCGCTCAAGGAAAATCGAAAGTATTGTTGACGAGGCGGAAAAAGCGGCTAAAAACACTAATGAGATCGTACTAACGGGAATAAATCTTTCGGCTTTCGGAAAAGATACCGGATTTTCGCTGCTCGACCTTGTAAATGCGCTCGGTAAAGTCCCTGCGCGCAAACGCCTCGGCTCGCTCGAATGCCATATTATTACGCCGCAGTTTGTTCAGCGAATGCTTGAAAACGGATTTTGCGACCACTTCCATTTGTCTATGCAAAGCGGCAGCGATACGGTTTTAAAGCGGATGAACCGCCATTATACTTCAAAAGAATTTTTGGAAAAAATTGAAATAATACGGCAAATTTGCCCTGATGCCGGTATTACGACAGACATAATAGCCGGATTTCCGCTCGAAACGGAGGAAGAACACGCACAAACCGTTCAAACAGTTAAAGCCGCGCGTTTTTCAGACGCGCACGTTTTTCCTTACAGCGAGCGTAAAGGCACAAATGCCGTAAAGCTGAAGCAGGTCGATAAAAAAGTGCGCGAAAGCCGCGCGGCAGAGCTGACCGGAATAAAAAACGGGCTCAGGGAAGAATTTTTGAAAGCGCAATCAGGAAAAACTGCGGAAGTCTATTTTGAGGAAAGCTGCGAGGATACGGATTTTTGCGGCGGTTATACGTCAAACTACATCAAGGTTTACGCACCCGCGCCCGTGGGGCAAATATTGAAGGTTAAGCTAAGTCAAATTTATAAAGACGGCCTAAAAGGAGAATTATTATGAGTAATTGCGTATTTTGTTCGATAATCGAAGGAAAGATACCCAGCGCGAAAATGTACGAGGACGATAAAATGCTGATATTTAAAGATATCGACCCCAAAGCCGAAAAGCATTATTTGGCCGTTTTGAAAAAACATTTTGCGTATTTGTCGGATATGGAAAGGGAGGATGAGGCTTTAGTCGGGGCGATGCTCAAAAAAATCTCGTCGCTTACCGAGGTTCTGGGACTCGATAACGGCTACCGCATTATAATAAATCAGGGCGCGGCGGCAGGGCAGACTGTTTTTCACCTGCATATCCATATAATGGGCGGGCAGGATCTTCCTTTCCCGGATTTCCGGAAGTAAACTTCTTTAAGATAAAAAGGTTCTTTAATAAATGTTGGGTTGTCATTGCAAGCGCAGCGCGGCAATCCAGAAGATAGAAACTTGGAGAGCGCTCCGGAGTCCGGATTGATTCACTTTGTTCGCAATGACGACAGTATATTTAAGATAAAAAAGAACCCCCTTAAGATAAAAAAACTATCTTAAGGGGGCTTTGGTTTTTAATTGACAAGTCAATTATTTAGCCTTTCATTCCGCGTTTACGCGCAGCTTCAGACTTTTTCTTTTTGCGCACGGACGGCTTTTCATAACATTCTTTACGGCGTAAGTCACCCATAATGTTATCTTTTTGGCATTTGCGCTTAAAGCGTTTGAGCGCGCTGTCAAGAGATTCGTTTTCGCCGACTTTAATTACTGACATTAAAATTACACCGCCTTTGCTCTAAGGAACCTTTATTCGTTTGCTTTTTCAAGCTTTTTAAGTATATGTCAAAATGCATAATAATGTCAAACAAAATTAGGGAGATTGTTAAAAATATTTAAGGAAATTTTGCCGAAATTTTGCCGAAATTCTAATCATATTTATTCAGATTTCCTTAATCATAAAATCGGGATCGTCTGTAAAGCCCAATTTTTCATACAAGCCCCGTCCCATTTTCGTGGCGTGCAGTCGCACGGACTTATAGCCTTTTTCCTTTACCCGCTCCAGCATATAGCCGACTACTTCTTTTGCGTAACCGTTGCCGCGAAAAGCGGGCAGAGTGTAGATATTCGTTCCGTAAGCGGTTTTGCCGTCGGGGTTTTTAAACGAAGGCGGCAGGACATAATAGCAAACCGCCGCAGTCGTAACGATTTGGCCGTTAATTTCCCCGACAAACATCTCCGCCGAGCCGTTTTTAAGCGCGTCGCAAAAATAGTCTTTTAAAGCTTTTTTTATACTATGGGAATTATCGCTTTGCGATAAGCACGAAAAATCGCGCCTTGCCGCTTTGCGGCAAATTCTACTATCTTCAGTTTCTCTTTCGCCCTCGTCATTAAGCTGGGCAATCCTTAGCTCCGTCAGCTTTTCAATATCGTTAAAATCCGCTTTTCTTATGTTCATTTTTTATAATCCTTTGTTTTGGTCGGGTTTTTCAATATTGACCGTGCTTGCGTTCTGCGGCTTCTTTCTTTTTTCCACAGGAGGATCGGAGGGGCCTATAAGCGTATTTATGCGGGGGTAGAGAAGGCAGATCACGTAAAGCATTACCGCATCAATAATGAACATAAACGGCAGTGTGGAAAGAGTTGTGAACGCCGCTAAAACGCTGTTTTCCAAAAACAGCCAGACTATAAAAAACTGGTACGTCATGCCTATTATATAGATTGAGGCAAGAGCGAAAAAGGCGCAAAAAAACAGTTTGAGAACAGAGAGCGTCTTAAATCGGCTTTTTAAAAAGCCGGATAAAAACGCACCTGCTAAAAAGCCTATTATATAACCGAAAGACGGCTGGAAAATGTAATATATGCCGCCCCCTTGAGTGAAAACAGGAAGCCCGATAAGTCCGATAAGCATATAGGCAAGCTGGCTGAATAAACCGTCTTTCGGCCCTAAAACAAGGCCGGACATTATAACGAAAACTGTCTGGAACGTAAAAAAAACCGTAGGAAAAGCGGGGACGGGAATTTTGATCAGTCCGCCTACGATTGTGAGCATTGTGAAATAACTTATCCGGATCAGGCGTTTCGTTTTCATTGCCTTATTTTAACATAAGAGGGCGGGAAAATCAAGTTGGCTTAGCGGTAAATAAAATTTTTCTTTGGTCTAATAATTGAGTGCAGCGCGCAAAAGCGCGCAAAATAAAATATTTTGTCGTTTAATTTGCAGGCAAAGCCTTTCTTTTTTAAATAATGTGTGATATAATAGTAAAACTTCAAAATATTCAGAAAAATGTAGAGGGATTTACTTTTGGATTTTTCGGTTGATTCAACGCAAAATAAGCTTATGATGCTTTTTATGTTCGATAAGATGGATTTTCCGATCGTCGAGGATAATGTTTTGAATATTTGCAGCAACAACAACAGCTGGATACCGTGGATGGAATGTAAGGAAACGATAGGTCAGCTGCTTGAATCCGGCTTTATTTTCCAGACGGGCCACGATAATAAAATATATTACAATATCACTCCCGACGGGCGCATGTGCCTCTCGCATTTTTATTTGCGCATTCCCGCCTCGATGCGTCAGGAGATCACCGAGTACGTCAAGGAAAACCGTATGAACTTCCGCCGCAAGCAGGAGTATTTCCGCAATTACTACCGCAATCCCGACGGAACTTACACCGTTCAGTTAAAAATTGCCGACCTAAATCAAATAATGCTTGAAATAAAAATCAACGTATCAAACCGCCAGAACGCAAAGCTTGTGTATAACAAATGGGAGGAAAAGGCAGCGCAGGTGTATTATTCGCTGCACGAACAGCTCATAGAATAAAGGCTTATCCGTTTTGTGTCATAATTTGTCGTTTTGCTCCGTATAAATAAACATCAAGAGTTGTTTATACGGAGTTTTTTTATGAAAATCAAACGAATTTTTTTAGCGTCCCTCTTGCTTTTAGCGTCCCTGCTTTTATTATCGTGCGGAAAAAAGCTTAACAAATACGGCGCGTATATATCCGAGCTGCGGCAGGATTATTACACTGCTTCATCTGAAAATTACAAGGTGAGCGCGATAACCGGCAGCCGCGAAGCTCCGTTCAACCTTGACGGGCATTGCACGGGTGTTCAGGAATTTACCGTCATAACAATAGAGCCGTCAGTATACGATGCGTCAAAAAAATACAGCTATAAAACTTTTATTAACGGCGTTGAATATTCGGGTGATTTTTTACCCCATCCGTTCGGAAAGACTTATTCCGCCGATATCGTCAAGACGAACAAATTAAATATAATAACGTTAAAAGTCTTGTGCGCGGGGGCGTCGGAGGATTTTACTTTAAACAGCGTCCGCAGTGCAGATATGATAGACGCGGAAAAGGCGCTTTCTATAACGTGCGCCAAGCTCAAAAAACAGATAGCAAGCCTAGAGGCGGGCGGGGTTTTGAGCGCGGAAATATATATCCGCTTTATGGAAAACCCGATAGATAACAGCGGCGGATACTATTGGTACGTGGCTTTTTTGAGCGAAGCGCAAAACATTTACGCTTGCCTGATAGACCCGGTTTCAATGGAAATACTTGCAGTTCGCGATTAAGTAAAAAAAAGCCTAAAGCCGCCGTCGTTTCATCAATAATAATCTACTATATTATATGCGCGTAACGTGTGTCTCCAACAAAAATAAAAAAACTGCTTTAAAACAATTCTCAAGCAGTTTTTTTTGTGTTATACTAATTAACAAGATTATGATGGGCTCTGTATTGAAATTGAAGGGTTTTAAGGTTTTTTGAGATTGTTGCCGCAATTAATAGTGAGATATACTCATTGAACAGGTAAATATTGAAAAATTGGAACAAATGACGGAACAAGTTAATAAGCAAAAGAACGATTTGATTTCGCTCACGCTTAAAACGCTGCTCTATACAGTTTGGGTAGTAGTTTTTTTAGCGGCGCTTTTTGTGGTTGTTTTTCCGTTTAAAACGATCAGCTTTTACGACGGACTGGGACTTAATAAACGCGCTTTGGTATCGGCTGAAAGCTATGTGGCAAGGAACGAAAGAAAGTATATTTCAGAACAGCCCGCATACGATTCCAAGTTTGCCGACGCGCTTTTGTACTGCGTTAACACAAGCATTTCTTTAATGGACGGCGCAAAATCGGCAAAGCAGCAAGAAAAATATGCCGTCAAAGCAGATAAATATATCGGCGCATATTTAAGGTACGGCGAACTGGAAAAACGCACGGCGTTAATTGACGAGTATAATTTAAGGAACACTCCCGCATCCTTCCGTCCCGCGATGTACAGCTTTGAATGCCTTGTTAAAGCCAAGCAGATAAAAGCGCAGGTTTTGAGCGTGAAAACGGCTCAGGCCGAGAGCTTTATTAAAGGCGAGATTGCCAAAGCTAAGCTGACAGACCCGCAAAACCCGCAGTATTCTCTTGACGACTGTGTTGATTCCGTTATTTTGCTTAGCTGCCTGGCTTCTTATCTGGACGCAGGGCAGACTGCAATACTCACTGATTCTGTTTATGAGGATTTAAAAACAACGCTTGAAAAAAGCCGTAACTATATCGTAAATCAGGCTGCCGTTTGCAGCGATGCCGATTACCTTAAAATGCTGTATTGCTTTAAGAGCGTTTCATCTGCCGTCCTTAGCGTCCAGAGCGCGTTTGTTTCCTTAGGCGATACAGAAAATGCGTGGGAGATCAATGCTCTTTATGTTATGACTAAGGCGGAAACGGCGGCAATCAGCGGAAGCTCAATTGAGGACGCAGTGGAAAAGGGTATGGGAGATTGCTATTTATTCATACTTTTAAAGAACTATTCCGCGATTTTAATGAAATAAATTTTTAATATACATTGGAGGAGAGAAATGCAAAAGATCTTAAAAGAGGGTTTAACATTCGACGACGTTTTGCTTATTCCCGGCGCATCTGACGTTTTGCCAAATAACGTCAGTTTGTCTACGAAGCTTAGCGAAACTATTACTTTAAATATCCCGCTCCTTAGCGCCGCGATGGATACTGTTACCGAGTCCAGGCTCGCTATTGCTATTGCAAGAGAGGGCGGAATTGGGATTGTCCATAAAAATATGCCTATCGACGAGCAAGCCGAGCATATCGACAGGGTAAAGCGCAGCGAGCACGGCGTCATAACCGACCCGTTCTTCTTAGCGCCTGAAAATCTTGTTTCCGATGCGCTGGCATTAATGAATAAATACCGCATAAGCGGCGTTCCCATTACAACAAAGGGTAAGCTTGTCGGCATTTTGACGAACCGCGATTTAAGGTTTGAAACAAACTATAACCAGCCTATCGCAAACGTTATGACAAAGGACAACCTTGTAACGGCTGCTGTCGGCACGACTATGGCCGAGGCACAGAAGATTTTAGGCAAGCACCGTATCGAAAAGCTGCCGATAGTAGATAAGGACGGCTATTTAAAGGGCCTTATCACTATTAAGGATATAGAAAAAGCTATTCAGTACCCCAATTCTGCTAAAGACAAAAACGGCAGGCTGCTGGTAGGCGCTGCTATCGGCGCGGGCGGCGACGCTTTGTCAAGGGCTAAAGCTCTGGCGGAAGCAAAAGTTGACGCTATCGTAGTAGACACAGCTCACGGACATAACAGCAACGTACTCAATACGGTTGAAAAGATCAAAAACGCATTCCCTAAGTTAACAATAATTGCCGGAAACGTTGCTACCGCAGAAGCGACGGATGCGCTTTATAAACGCGGCGCGGACGTAGTTAAGGTAGGAATAGGCCCCGGCTCCATCTGCACCACGAGAATAGTCGCAGGTATCGGAGTCCCGCAGGTTACGGCTATTATGGATTGCTCTGAGGTAGCAGATAAATACGGCCGTTCTATTATTGCGGACGGCGGCGTAAAATACAGCGGAGATATAACAAAGGCGATCGCTGCGGGCGCACATACGGTTATGATAGGCTCGCTGTTTGCTGGAACCAGCGAAAGCCCCGGAGAGCTTGAAATATATCAGGGCAGAAGCTTCAAAACCTACCGCGGTATGGGCTCGCTCGGAGCTATGGCAAAGGGCAGTAAGGACAGATATTTCCAGGAAGGCGCGGAGGCCAATAAGCTCGTTCCCGAAGGGGTCGAGGGTCGCGTTCCGTACAGAGGGCCGCTATCCGACATCGTTTATCAGCTTCTTGGCGGACTGCGCTCAGGTATGGGCTACTGCGGATTGGGTACAATAGAAGAGCTGAGAACAAAAGCGCAGTTCGTGAAAATCACAAACGCGTCGCTTATTGAAAGCCATCCTCACGACATTACCATCACAAAAGAAAGCCCCAACTATTCACCTAAAAACTAAATTTGCAGACGGCTTCTTTCTGGTAAAAGCAAGCGTCAGCTTTAACCGATAGCAGTCAAAAGGAGCTTTAACTATTTTATATTCAAACGCCGCTAAAAAAGAAAAAGCGCTGCTTGCCGCGCTAATAGAGAACGAACAGGACGAAAAATCGTTTGCCGAACTCAAAGCCCTTGCCGAATCGGCGGGGGCTGAGGTCGTTTTCAGCATTGTGCAAAAAAAAGACCCGCATCCGGCAATGCTCTTTGGAAAAGGCAAGGTCGAGGAAATAAAGCAGGCGGCGTCTTTGTACGGCGCGGACGTGCTGATAGTCGACAATGAGCTTTCCGGTACGCAGATGCGCAATATTTCCGAGGCCGTCGGCGTTAAGGTGTTGGATCGGTCGAGCCTTATATTGGACATTTTTGCAATGCGCGCTACCAGCACCGAGGGTAAATTGCAGGTAGAGCTTGCGCAGGCAAAATATAATCTGCCGCGTCTTATCGGCGTTGCGGGCAGAATGAGCAAATACGGCGGCGGTATCGGAATGAGAGGCCCCGGCGAACAAAAGCTCGAAACCGACAGGCGTATCATCAAGGAAACGATCGACGAATTAGCCTCAAAGCTGGAAACCCTTACAAAGCAGCGTGATTTAAGGCGACAAAAACGAATAAAGCAGCGTGAAAAAACAGTCGCGCTGGCAGGATATACGAACGCGGGCAAAAGTACGGTCATGAATTTTTTATCTAAAAGCTCCGTCTTAACTGAAAATAAGCTTTTCGCAACGCTCGACCCCGTCACAAGAAAGGTTTTTTATAACGAAAGGGAGTATTACCTGCTCACCGACACCGTCGGTTTTATCGCAAGGCTGCCCCATGAATTTATCGACGCATTCGCCTCGACGCTCGAAGAGGCAAGGCAGGCGGACGTGCTGCTGCATATCATAGACTCCTCCGACCCCGATATGCCGGAGCATTACGATACTGTCATGCAGGTTTTTGAAACGCTGAAAATCCCGACGGACAATATTATAAACGTGTACAATAAAACCGACCTTGTAAAAAGCGAGATAGTTTTGCCCTCAAACGTCAATTTTGTTAAAATTTCCGCACTCACGGGCGAGGGCGCGGACGAACTAAAAGAAGCGATATTGTCTAAGCTCAAAATCACAAGCCAAACGAACTTATCTTAAAATAAAATATAACTTTATTCTTCATTTACTAAGCAAGATTGTGATTTATTCACATTCTTGTTAATTCCTTTTAAAACGGAGAGATTAAATCAAAATGAATATATCTGTACTCGGCTGCGGCAGGTGGGGCTCGTTTTTGGCGTGGTACGCCAATAATTTAGGGCATAACGTAATTTCTTACGGCCCCGACGACGAGCTTTTCCGCGCTTTGCAAAAAAACCGCGAAAATGAATACGTAAAATACGACGATAAAATAGAGATAACCTGCGACCTTAAAAAAGCGGTCGAAACCGCAGAAATTATCATTATAAGTATTAGCTCGCAAGCCTTGAGGGGCTTTTTAAGCAAGGTCGTAAAATTGGATTGCAAGGATAAAAAGTTTGTTCTTTGCATGAAGGGTATCGAGGAAGAAACAGGCAGGCGACTCAGCGAGGTCGCGATAGAATCGGGGCTGGATAAAAATCAGGTTGCCGTCTGGGTGGGGCCGGGACATATTCAGGATTTTACGAAAAATATCCCGAATTGTATGGTCATCGATTCGCATAACTCTGAACTGACTAAATTTTTAGCCGACACTTTTAAAAGCGGACTTATCCGTTTTTATTACGGAGACGATATAATCGGCACAGAGGTGGGAGCCGCGGCAAAAAACATCATGGGTATCGTTGCCGGAGTTTTGGACGGAATGAACTATGTAACGCTAAAAGGCCCGCTTATGGCGCGCGGGGCAAGGGAGGTCGCGCGGCTTATTAAGGCTCTTGGCGGCAACGAGCTTTCGGCCTACGGACTTTGTCATTTAGGCGACTACGAAACCACGCTGTTTTCTCCTCACAGCCACAACCGCATGTGGGGCGAAATGTACGTTAAGGGCGAGCAGTTTTCAAAGCTTGCAGAAGGCGTAGCCACTGCAAGAGCCGTCAGCCGCCTAGCGCAAAGCTTAAAGGTGGAAATGCCTATCACGGACGCTGTAAATTCAATGATAATACATAAAAAAGAACCTAAAGATATTTTAAATATGCTCTTAGAGCGCGACATCAAAAAGGAATTTTAAGTTTTTGTTTTTTTGACATTCTTTTCCTTTTATGATATAATGCGTTTAATTAAGGAACGTATTTATTCAGCGTTTCCTTAATCGGGAGGAGAAATAATATGGCTGAAAGATTTGAAATTTATAAGTGCGGGATTTGCGGGAACGTTGCAGAAGTAGTCGAGGGAAAGGGCGGCGTTTTAGATTGCTGCGGCCGCGAGATGAAACTGCTTGCCGAAAACTCTACCGACGCGGCTAAGGAAAAGCACGTTCCGGTTATTGAAGAAACAAATGAGGGTTATATTGTAAAAGTAGGCTCCATTGAGCATCCGATGATCGAGGCTCATTATATTGAATTTGTTGAGCTTAGCGTTGACGGGAAAAGATACAAAAAATATCTTGAGCCTTCCGATAAGCCGGAGTTTGAATTTAAAGTTGCTAAAGGCAGGAGTGTTTCTGCGCGCGAGTACTGCAATCTTCACGGCTTGTGGAAAGCGGTCAAGTAATTGTTGAAAACTATATTATTTTGTAGATTTTTATCAAAAAAATAACTTCAAAAAAATAGTTTGAAATTCAATTGAATTTTGAGATTAATATGTTATAATTGAAAGGTATGAAAATCAAAAAAGCTAACAATTTTGTATACTTCATTTTGCGCTGCATTTTCAGGCCTTATTTGAGGCTGCACTACGGATTGAAGTTCGACAGGAAAATTTCAAAAAAAATCAAGCGTCCGTGCATAATAGTTTCAAACCACGTTACGTTTCACGATCAGTTCATCGTCGGTACCGGCTTTAAGTTCGGCATCAATTTTGTAGCGAGCGACAGTCTTTTCAGAAACGGCATCGGCTCGCATTTAATGAGGGTGATCGCCCGTCCGATCCCTATAGCAAAAGGCGCGTCCGACCCTTCCACAGTTAAGCATATAATGACCATCGTAAAAAACGGCGGGGCTGTCGCAATGTTTCCCGAAGGGAACAGAACTTTTTTCGGCGAAACGAGCAATTTTAACCCCACTATAGGAAAGCTTGTTAAAAAACTGAACGTTCCGCTTGTAATGATAAATATGCGCGGCGGTTTCAACACCGCGCCAAGATGGAAGGAAAAGGTCAGCAAGGGCAAGATGACTGTTTTTGTCAAGAGGGTGCTAGAGCCTGCCGAGCTTGAAAATCTGAACGGCGATGATATCAATGCAATTATTAAAGATGAGCTGTATTTTAACGAGTTTGAATACAACGCTGAGGCAAAAGTCGCTTTTAAAGGAAATCATAAGGCCCAGCATCTTGAGACTGCGTTATTCTATTGCCCCTCTTGCGGATCGTTCCATTCTCTTTACTCGGAAAAGGATTTGTTTTTCTGCCGCGGCTGCGGCGCAAAAGTCCGCTTAAATAAATTCGGTTTTTTTGAAAAGGTCCATAATGCCGAAAAGCTGCCTGAAACAATTTTGCAGTGGAGTAAAATCCAGTTAGAAAATATTGAAAATATCGATTTTTCTCAATATTCAGACACTCCTTTGTTCTCTGACGAAAAGGTGACGCTGTATTCTTTTGAGCGCGCAAAAAAGAACGAGTTTATATGCGAGGGCGGTATTTCAATGTACGGCTTTGCGCTAAAAGTAGGCGATAAAACCTTTAACGCCGGAGATATTCTTGAAATGGCGATGCAGGGCGTATATAAATTCCAGATATACCTAAAGAACGGCGAAAAATATATGGTAAAAGCGTCGGATAAAAAGACAAATTTATTAAAATATATGATATGCGCATATAGGGTAAAACATCTGATTAATAATGAGGAGGAACATTATTACGGCTACTAATATTCTTTCGGCGGCGGAAGCCGTCTTCCCGTTCGGGGCGGGCAACCTGACTTTCGGAGCGATAACAGTTTGCTCGATATTGCTTTTAATGCTTTTTGCAAACATTTTAAGGCGGAAAATCCCTTTTCTGCGCCGCTCGCTTTTGCCGACCGCCGTTATCGCGGGGCTTTTGGGGCTGGTGATCAAAGAAATAGTCAAGGCCGCCTTTGATTTTGATATCTTCCATATCACGACGCTGAAAGACATAGTTTTTCATTTCCTTTCCGTAGGCTTTATTGCTCTGTGTTTAAGGGATAAGGACGATTATGCGTACGAAGAGGATAAGGCAAAAGTAAAAAGAGAAAGGGTAGGCGCGTTTAAATCCGGCAGTATGATAGTCAGCACGTATTTAATGCAGGGTATCGTAGGGCTTGCTGTAACCATTCTCTTGTGTTATACGTTTATTCCGCAGCTCAATGCAGGTACCGGACTTATACTCCCGCTCGGTTTCGGGCAGGGCCCCAATCAGGCGTCCAATACCGGCAGTATGTGGGATACTAACGGGATTTTTGCGGCGTTCGGCGAAGGCTCCGGCCAAAATTTCGGTATAACTATTGCGGCGTTCGGATTTCTGTGGGCGTCGATCCCGGGCGTGTTCATAGTTAACCGGATAGCGAAAAAACGCGGTTTGAAGCTTGTCCGCAACGACTTCCCTAAATCCGGCGACGTTTTTAACCATAAGGTCGAGGAGTCGAATGAGATCCCGCTTTCTGAATCTATCGATAAATTCACGCTGCAAATTTGTATGGTCGGCGCGGTATACCTTGTTACAATCGGAATCATAATCGGCCTTGAGGCTTTATTCAGGCTCTCGAACGTCAAGTTTTTGTTAGATCTTATTCCGACTATCTGGGGTTTCTCATTTATGATTTCCGTGCTTATGGCGCTGCTTGTGAAAAAAATCATGAAAACGCTTTTCAGAAAAGGCGTTATGCACAGAAAATATCCCAACTCCTATATGATGAACAGGATAAGCGGAGCCGCGTTCGATATTTCTATCACCGCCGCGCTTTGCATCATATCCCTGATGGCGCTGGGAAAATTGTGGATCCCCGTCCTGATAATGACGACGGTAGGCGGCTTTGCAACGATTTTCTTCTGTAAATTTTTCTGCGACAGGCTGTATAAGGACTATAAGGACGAGGCGTTTTTAGGTATGTACGGTATGCTCACAGGCACTATTTCCAACGGTATGATACTGATCCGCGAAATAGACAATGAGTTTTCGACCCCTGCTGCGGACGACCTCGTTGCAGGCTCCTCTACGGGAATAATACTCGGTTTTCCGCTGCTGCTGCTTATCGGCATCGCAACGACCGGGCTCAACTGGCTGTACGTGCTTATAATAATCACAGCTTATATGTTCGCGCTTATCGGCTATATGATGAACTGGCATAAAAAATTGTTTGGCAAAATATTCAAGGGAGCGGGCAATAAGCGCAAACATGGTAATGATGAGGCTGTAATATCTTCAAATATAAGCCCGGATATACCTGAGGACGAAAACGCGCCTTCGGATCAAAATTAAAACTCTTATAAAAACTAGAAAAAGCATCTCAAAATGACTTAAACATTTGAGATGCTTTTTTAAATGTCGTCTAAAAGTTTTTAAATGTCGTCTAAAAGTTTTTAAATGCCGTCGTAAGTTTTTCCGTCGTAAAGCGGCATAATAGGTATCAGACGCTTTTGTTTTTGGCGTACTTTTTAGGTGTTATGCCGTACCTTTCTGAAAAAGCGCGGTAGAAGGTGCGCAGAGAGTCGAAGCCGGATTTCATAGCGGTGTCGAGAACTTTTTCGCCCATAGTGAGAAGGTCGGCGGCATAACCTACGCGTATGTAGTTAAGGTATTCCTTAAAACCTAAATTGGTGTAGGAGTTAAAAATATGTGAAAAATGGTTCGGAGTATATCCGAACTGGCGTGCAACGGACGCGGCGGAGATATTTTCCGTTATATTGCTGTGCATATACGCTAAAATATCACGCATAGTGGCGGTGCTTTCGCGTCCGGTTTTCTTTTCAAAACCGATTCCGTAGGTTATAAGCCCTACAACGGACAGAACGATATTGTGTTTGTACAGGTCGCAGTCTGTTTGGTAGGTCTTTGTGAGCGGGACTATCAGCTGCTCGACTCTTTTAAAAATCTTATCATCCGTCAAAAAATTTTCTTTAAGAACCTGCTTTTTTGTTAAAGCCGTGTAGGGCGCGATGTTTTTTATGTCGGGAATAATTACGTAGCCTATGGAGCCGGGCTCTAAAATGTCATAGAAATGCACGTCAAAGGCGTCGGCAAAAGAAATGTCCCCTTTATTAAGAATGCGCGTATTGTTGTTAATCGTTACGCTGATTTTTCCCTTTGTTACAACAAGTATCTCAATGTCGGGATGAAAATGCGGGTCGCAGCCTAAGGTTTTGAAAAGATCTAGCCGTCCCGTTCTTGACGCCCTTTCAATTTCGTAGAATGTTTCATTGCTTATGTTTTTCATTCTTATATTATATAGTAATAATGATAAAAAATCAAATAAAATAGCGTTGAAATCGTAGATTTTGGCAAATAAGAGGATGCCGTTTGACTAGAATTTCTTTTATGGATAACGTATAATAGAGTCAAACAATTAGTCAATATATAGTTAAATAATAAGGGAGTAAATTTAATGATTGCTGTTCAGTTATACTCGCTAAGGGAAGAGATTCAAAAATACGGTTTTGAAGAGGTTGCCCGGCAAATTAAGCTTGCCGGTTTTGACGCGGTCGAAACAGCAGGGTTTTACGATATCGGCTATGAGGGCGTTAAAAAAATTCTCGACGAAAACTCTTTAAAGGTTTGCGGTACGCATACGGGGCTTGCTTCCATTGAAAAAGATTTTGACGAAAATGTTAAAATCCACAGAGCTTTAGGAACCGAAAACATTATCATACCCTGGGCGTCGGCGGAGGATTTTAAAAAACCGGACGCGGCGTTAGCAAAAAGAATAAACGAAGTTGCGCTCAAATTAAAAGAAAAAGGACTTTTCCTCGGCTACCACAACCACGCTCATGAGCTTGAGGGCAAGGATTACTTGACAGAGCTTTACGATAACGCGCCCGCGCTTTACGCCGAACTGGACATTTTCTGGCTTAATGTCGGTAAAGACGACGTTAAAAAGAGGATCGGATCGTTGAATAAGCGTATTACCGCGCTGCATATCAAGGAGTTGTCTAAAGATGGCGCGCAAGCTTTCAATCCAAAGCTTGGCGAAGGTGTAGCGGATCTGAAAAACGCGATCGGCTGCGCTAAGGCCGCGGGCGTGGAAATATTTATATTAGAAGTAGAAAAGTTTGATTGCAGTTATACGGAATATTTGCAGGATGCTGTTAAATTCCTGCGAAAATATGCAGAATAGTAAATATACAAAATAAGAGGGCATTATGATAAGGACAGCAATTATAGGATACGGCGGAATGGGCGCACATCACGCTCAGCTGATAAAAAACAAAAAAGATTTTTGTGTTGCGGGCGTTTACGATATCGATCCCGCGCGGCAAGAAACAGGCCGTAAAGACGGTTATAAGGTCTATTCCTCAAAAGAAGAGGTCGCGCTTGATGAGGGAGTTGACGCGGTGCTTATTGCTACGCCCAACGATTTTCATTTGCCGTATTGCGAGTTTTTCGCGGAGGCAAAAAAGCATATCATCTGCGAAAAACCTGCGTCCGACAGCGTTAAGAATTTCGATAAAATGGTTTTGTCTGCAAAAAATGCGGGCGTAGTATTGGCAATACACCAGAACCGCCGTCAGGATAAAGACTATCTGGCGGTTCTTGAAATAATAAGGAGCGGCGTTATCGGTCAGGTCTACCGCCTAGATTCGTTCGTAGTAGGCGCGAACGGTATTCCCGGCGGCTGGCGCAAAATTAAAAAACAGGGCGGCGGAATGATGCTCGACTGGGGCGTTCATCTTATCGATCAAATCATGTTGACGCCCGGCTTTGAAAATCCCGGCTCCGTTTTTTGCAAATATTCCTATATTCAAGGGCACGAAGTTGAGGACGGTTTTTCGCTGACTTTCTTCTATGAAACAGCGGGAACTGAGGTCAATATAGAAGTTCTGACCGGCTGCTATGTAAAAAAGCCGAGATGGATAGTTTACGGTACGCTCGGTACTGCCGAAATCACAGGCTTTAATTCAGAAGGCAATATAATTGTGCGCACAGACAGTAATGAAGAAATAATACCGGCAAAGCTTGGCAACGGGTACAGCCGCACGATGGCCGTTGCGCCGGATTCGCATAGAACAGAACTTAAAATTCCGGACGTAAAGCCGGACGAAAACTTTTTCTATTCGCAGTTTTATGACGCAGTGTTTAAAAATAAGCCGCACAGCGTAAAAAACAGCGAAGTAAGAAAGGTCATCACCATCATGGAAAAATGCGAAAAAGCTGCGAAAAAATCCAAAATCATTAAAATTTAAAAAATATAAATAAGGAGAACTAAAAGGAAAATGGTTAAGCTTAAAGCCGGGATCGTAGGCTGCGGAGGCATTGCAAACGGAAAGCATCTGCCAGCGATCAAAAAAATCGAGGATGTGGAAATCACAGCATATTGCGACATTGTTTTAGAGCGCGCCGCAAAAGCCAACAAGGATTATTCCGACGGCAAGGCAAAGGTTTTTTCAGATTATAAAGAGCTGTTAAAGGAAAAGCTGGATGTTGTGTACGTTTGTACGCCCAACAGCTCGCATTGCGAAATAACCGTCGCCGCTTTAGAATCGGGCAAAAACGTTATGTGCGAAAAACCTATGGCTATGAATTATGCCGAAGCACAAAAGATGATCGAGGCGCGCAACAAAAGCAAAAAGCTGCTCACAATAGGGTATCAGAACCGCTACCGCCCCGACAGCAAATACCTTAAAAAGGAATGCGAGGCGGGAGAATTAGGCGACATTTATTTAGTTAAGGCGCATGCGATCCGCCGCAGGGCAGTTCCCACTTGGGGAGTGTTTTTAGACGAAGAAAAGCAGGGCGGCGGGCCGCTCATCGATATCGGTACGCACGCGCTGGATCTTGCGATGTATATGACCAATAACTATAAGCCTAAATATGCGGTCGGAACAACGTATCACAAGCTTAATAACGACACTCAAACCGCCAACGCTTGGGGCGACTGGGATCCGAAAAAGTTTACCGTCGAGGACTCGGCTTTCGGCTTTGTCGTTATGGAAAACGGCGCGACTATATTTTTGGAAAGCAGCTGGGCGCTCAACAGCCTTGACGTTAAGGAAGCCTCGGTCAGCCTTTCGGGAACAAAAGCGGGAGCGGATATGACCGACGGACTCAGGATAAACGGCGTTAAAAATAATGCGCAATATATCTTAAAGCCCAATTTTGCAGCCGGCGGCGTCGATTTTTTTGAAGGCGCCGCGGCAACGCCTGCCGACGTGGAGGCGAGGGTTTTTGTAAATGCAGTCTTAGGAAAAGGCAAGCTGTGCGTAGAGCCCGAACAAGCGGCGGCCGTCACAAGAATTCTGGAAGCTATTTACGAAAGCTCCAAAACAGGCAAGCCGGTATACTTTTAAAGAAACAATTGGCTATAAAATGATTTAAAAATTTAAATTAGGAGTTATAAGATGATACTGTCCGTTTTTAATCCGATCTTGTATTCTATGAGCTTAGAAGAAAGCCTCAAATATTTAAAATCGCTGGGCGTAGACGCGATGGAGCTTGGCTGCGGAGGCTATCCGGGTACAACGCACGCAGACGTAAGCGAGTTTGTAAAAAGCGATAAAAAGATTGCGGAGCTGAAAAACCTTTTTGAGAAATATGAAATGAAGATTTCCGCGCTTTCAGTTCACGGCAACGGCGTACATCCCGTTAAAAAGGTCGCAGATAAGGCAACTTTTGAGCTTGAGTCGGCTTGTGCCGTGGCAAATAAGCTGGGAGTAGACAGAGTCGTTACTTTTTCGGGCTGCCCGGGCGACGGCAAAAGCGATACGCCTAATTGGGTCGCTACCTGCTGGCCGCCTGAATACATCAAACTGCTCGAATGGCAGTGGAACGAGGTTTTGATTCCTTACTGGGCCGCTCAAAATAAGATAGCTAAAGACGCAAAAGTTAAAATCGCGCTTGAAATGCATCCGGGTTTTATGGTTTATAATACCGAAACTATGATGCGCTTAAGAAAGGCGGCGGGGGAATTTATCGGCGCAAACTTTGACCCCTCGCATCTTTTGTGGCAGGGTATAGATCCGGCCGAGGCTATAAGGCAAATGGGAGAGGCGATCTTTTTCTTCCATGCCAAAGATACGATGTTCAATTATTCTAAGAAGAATTTTAAAGGCGTTTTAGACACGTCGTCGTTTACTTCCGAGGCCGAACGCTCGTGGATTTTCAGGACAGTAGGCTGCGGACATTGTAATTTCAAGGAAATGATAACGTCGCTTAGGATGATAGGCTACGATTACGCGCTTTCTATCGAGCATGAGGATTCGCTTATGACCCCTAAGGAAGGCTTAGAAAAAGCGGTAAAAAATCTTAAGGACGTGATGATTTACGACGGGGGCAAAAATAACGTTTTCTGGGCGTGATTGGCTCAAGGCTTTTAAACCGTTTTAAGAGGCATTTTAATAAGTTTCTTCATTTTTCTTTTGCTATACACCAATATTTATTACATAGCCTCATTATAGAACCTTAAAATACAACAAAAGCGGATATGCCGAAAATGAGCATATCCGCTTTTTACTTGTTTTTTAGTGAGCATTAGTACTTTTTAGCCCTTAAAGCGTTTTGGAACAATGACCTTTGTGGTTTCGCCGTTAAAATCGTAGCGGTCAAACTCTATGGTGTTGTCGTTTGAAACTATGATCTGTTCGTCATCGAAAAGGCGCAGGAATTCTTCCACCTTATCTATGTCCATCTCGGTTTCCTTAGTTTTATAGTGCATAGGTATAACGACGTCCGGCATAATGTTGTCAACATATTCCTTAGCCTGCTCTGCGTCGATAGTAGTTTCGCCGCCGACGGGTATAAGCAAAATATTGACGGGTATAAGATCCTCGGTTAGGTCAGCGGAGCATTCGTCGGTTATGCCGCCTAAGTGGCAGACCGAAACGCCGTCCAGCCTGAATTTGAAAACAAGGTTTTTGACGGGCCGCTGCTTATCGTCTAAGGAATTTGTCTGCACCGCAGAAACCTGTATTCCGTTGACGTCATGCGAGCCCATATTGTTTATAATGACGGGATTGCCTTTTACTGCCTTGTAATTGTTGTGGTCGGCCATATTGTGGCTTGACGTGACTGCGTCGCAGGGCAGGTATGCCATACTGTAACCGACGGTAGATGCTTCAAAAGGGTCGGTGATGATAGATGAGCCTGTGCTTTCGGTGAGGCGGAACGAAGAGTGTCCCAACCATTGCAGTTTCATTTTTCCTCCATTTGCGCTAAAAATACTTTAAAGCGTCTAAAAAATAATTAACCGATTATTTTAGTAGCGGCATTTCAACCGCACTTTCGTTTCGACCTGCTGGTCAAAAAAGGAAAGAGTATAAGCTAAATAAACTTCCAACAAGCCGTCGGATTTTTTCAGCAGCACTTTTTTTGCATCTACCGACATTTTTAGCTTGTTCTCATTTAAATTCAGTACGACGCCGGTGGATTTGCCTTCCTCTAAGATCATAGTGTAAGGATCATCTCCGACTCTGGTTATAGTCGCAAGCCCCGGCGAAATGCCTAAGCAGGTTGTAATATCCTTTTGGAGCGCAAATTCAATAAAAGCCGAGGAATTTTCAAAACGTACGCTTCCGTCCATTTCTTTGACCGACTGTTCGCTTTCCTGATAAGTGATGATTTCTAATTTAGCCGGAAAACTCATAGCGATATTATACTATAGTTTTACAAGATAGTCAACATTTTATGGGATTTTTTGCTTATCAAAAAAAGCAAAAAAAGCAGCCTATTTTTCAATCATTTCATATTTTTCATCAAATCAAGAAAAGAATTTTTACGGTCTTTTGGCAAAGCTTTAAGCAAATCGAGAATTTCCTTGTCTTGTTTGTAATTCGTGTAATTATCCGAAAAAAATTCGGCGCAGGAAATTTCAAGAGCCTCGACTATATTTAAAAGCATAGGCAGGGAAATCACAAAATCTTTAGACTCAACCTTATTAATATATGTGTCGCTTTTGCCGACGCGTAAGCTCAATTCTCTTGCCGATAAATTAAGTTTATTTCTGAAAAAGCCGATTCTGTTAGTTAAATCATCCATTTTCATAATTATTACCTCATACTATAAATTTAGTACTTAGTTCCTTGCGTATATAGTATTCTTAACGGCTAAAATTCTTTAATAATTCACATTTTGAGTAGTATTAGAGAAATTATTAGCAAATTAATAATTATTGTTTACAATATTTGTCAAATGTGTTATTATATCAGTTAATAGCGCCAATAATTTTATCAAGTAGCATTTGGGGGAATGAAAGCTTGCTTTTATTCCCCTAAATGCGCCCGCCGCAAAAGGTTTAAAACCCCGCAACTCTGCTGCGGAAGCGCGGCATTGCCGCGCGGGTGCAGGGCTCTGCCCTGCGGTTTAAAACCTTTTATTATATAAATTTGTATAATTTTACATATTTTTCTTTTATTTGTAGAGAATATAATTAAAGTCATAAGGAGAAATGAAAATGAAGTACACAGGAATAGTTAGGCGTCTTGATTCTTTGGGGAGGATAGTTATACCCAGAGAATACAGAAAAATGCACAAGATAAAGGAATCCGACCCGCTGGAGATCATCGCTATGGATAACGGCGAGATAATCATAAAAAAGGTCGATCTTTCCGCAGAGCTGATAGGCGAAAGCGTATCGGTCATCGATGCGTTGCACGAAACCTTATCTTTTAGCGTGATGGTGTCGGACAATGAAAAGTTTTTGCTCGGCGTAGGGAATATGAAAGGCGCGCTCAGCGAAAAGCCTATAGGCTCTAAGCTTTCTAATTTGATAGCCTCGCGCAAAAGCTTTAACGGCGCCTGCGCGGATATGGGAATAGAGGGCGGCTATGTTTGCGCCTGTCCGGTCTTTAAAGAAGACGTTTTCGGGGCATTGTACATATTTTCCGACTACCAGATAAGCGCAAGCGATGAAACCTTGCTTAAAACGCTTTCAAAGGTTTTAGGCGCAAATATGCAGAAATATTAAGCAAATCATTAAAAAAATCACTGTTAAATACTTGCAATTAATCTATGCCTGTGTTAGAATTATACGACTGAAGTCTTTTTATTTAAACAGAGGTATAAAATGAATTATAACGCTTTAAACTTTATATCGGCAGCGATATTGCCCGACTGGGTAACAAACTCGTTCCCTATCATAAGAATAGTAATGCTTATCCTGCTTGCGGTAATTTCGGTAGGTATGATAATCGTCGTTCTCATCCAGCCGTCCAACTCAGAGGGTATGGGCGCGCTCGGCGGAACCGCATCGGATACCTATTACGAGAAAAACAAGGGCCGTTCCATCGAAGGCCTGATGAAGAGGCTCACGATCATATTCGGAATAACAATTGCGGTTATCTCAATACTCTTCTTTGTGACTCTTGTTATATATCCGGTAGGATACGGCATCTAAAATGAAAGTAAAACGGGCGTTGGAACATTAGAAACGCCCGTTTTTTTTGTGTAAAACGGAATTAAACAAACTTTAGAAAACTATGGCGCGGCAACTATAGCGCAAGGACAATCAAATATGGCAACAATAAAAAAAACTAAAAAGAGAACTCCGCCTAAGAAAAGTGCGGGCATTCAGGCTAAAGCAAAATCTAATAAAAAGCAAACGGGATTCGGGGCGGCAAAGAAGAGCGGCGGCGCGGGATATCCAAAAAAGAAACCGGGTACCTCGTTAAGCGGATATTTAATCGGCACGATCGACTCAAGTACAAAAGGCTACGGCTTTTTGTCGGTTGAGGGAATGGATGAGGATATTTTTATTCCGGCAAACGCTATGAACGGAGCTATGCACGGCGATACGGTCAAAGCGCTAAAAACCTCTTCAAAAAGAGGCGGCGGAGAGGGCGAGGTCGTAGCGGTTTTGGAGCGCGGATATAAAACTATCGTATGCTCATTTGTCGATAACGGCGGATATTTTTACGCAGAGTCGGATGAACGCAAATTTGCAGGCGACATTGCAATTGCAAAAAACGCCGCCTTAAACGCAAAAAACAAGGATAAGGTCGTCGTGCAAATCACGTCGTATGACACTTTTAAGGGTATAGAGGGCAAGGTCATTGAGGTTTTGGGGCAGCCGGACGAGAAAAACGTCGATATGCTTTCGATAATCCGCGCCCACAACCTATATGAAACTTTCCCTAAAAGCGTGCTTGCCGAGGCTGACCGCCAGCCCGATTCGGTTTTGCCAGATGAATGGCAAGGCAGGACTGACTTTACCGATTGCGCATCTATCACTATCGACGGCGAAGACTCGCGCGATTTTGACGACGCGGTGTATATAGAAAAGCTTGACGGTTTTTACAGGCTGTACGTGCATATCGCCGACGTTACGCATTACGTTAAGTTCAATTCAAAGCTCGATAAAGAAGCTTTTAAGCGCGGCACGAGCGTATATTTTCCCGACCTCGTACTGCCTATGCTGCCAAAAAAACTCTCGAACGGCATCTGCTCGCTGAATGAAAACGTAGAGCGGCTTGTTTTAAGCTGTATTATGGATATCGACGGCGCGGGAAATACGCTGCGTCACAAAATAGCAGAGGGCGTTATAAAATCTAAGCACAGAATGACGTATAACAAGGTTTTTAAAATCCTTGAGGGCGATACGGAATTAAATAAACAGTATGCCGATATCGCGCCTATGCTCAAAAATATGGAGGAGCTTTCAAAAATCCTTTTCAAAAAGCGTGAAAACAGGGGAGCGGTGGAATTTGACCTTACGGAAAGCCAGATAATTCTCGACGATGAGACAGGCAAAGTAAAGGAAATCACGAAAAAACCGCGCCTCAATTCACACAGGATGATAGAGGAATTTATGCTTGCGGCAAATGAAACTATCGCAGCGCATATGTTCTCACTACAATCGCCGTTTGTGTACCGTTCGCACGAAGCCCCGCCTTCAGAAAAACTTGAAACGCTTAACGATTTTTTGAGCGCGGTCGGCGCCGAACACGATTTGAGCGAAAAACCGTCGCCTAAAGAAATAGCGCAGCTTCTTAAATCCGCGCCGGAAAATTTGGCGCCGGTCATTAACAGGGTTGCCTTGCGTTCAATGTCTAAAGCAACATATGAGCCTGTAAATAACGGCCATTTCGGGCTTGCCGCTGAGTTTTACTGCCACTTCACTTCACCGATACGCCGCTATCCCGACCTCTGCATCCATCGCATAATAAAGGATTATCTGCATAACGGCAAGAGCTGTTTTGCAAAATATGAGGATTTTGTTGCCGAGGCGTCAAAGGTTTCAAGCGAACGCGAGCGCGATGCTGAAAAAGCGGAACGTGAGGTGGACGACCTTAAAAAAGCCGAATTTATGTCGCATAAGATCGGCGAAAAATTTGAGGGCACTATCAGCGGCGTAACCGAATGGGGATTCTTCGTCGAGCTTGAAAACAGCTGCGAGGGGCTTGTCCGCACAGAAAACCTGCCGGGAATCTCATATCTTTATAATCCAAGGACCTTGTCGCTTTCAAACGGCGCACTCACCTACCGCATCGGAGATAAGGTGAAAATCATTGTTGAGAGCGCGGCTGCCAGCAGAATCAACTTCATTTTAGATCAAGACGTTCAAGAGTTTAATTGAGTCAAAAAGAATGAAACAAATTAAAAGGAAACAAACGGTTATAACCTTTGTTTCCTTTTAAATTGGGTTAAAAATGTCAGATGACGGGGTTATTAAAAAAATTCAACAGAACTTAAATTATTGCCTGCTATTTAACGTTAGTGTAATTCATTTCCGTGACCCAGTCTGCGATTATCCTTTTAAGTTGTCTTTCATAAGCCTGCCTTAAAACGTTGTATTCTTCCCATTTTGCGCTGACTTCGGCCTGAGACCTGTCCAGCTCCGCTTTAAGCTCGAACATTTTTGAAAAGCGCGCGTCGAGGCTTGCCTTCATCTCCTCATACCGCGAATCCGCGCCTGAAAAGGAACTTGATTGCGAAGTTGAATTTTGTTCGTCTAAAACGCGGTAGTTCCCGTCCGGCCTTTGGGCTCCGGGCAGTATTCCCACGATGATAGTTCCGCCGGGTATTTGGGGCGGTACGGGCTTATCTTTGGCTTGCGAAACCGGAGCGCAGGCAACGCTCGCGGCTGCTAATGCGATAACTGCTAAATTCATATTTTTTACCTTCCTTTAAATAATTTTTGTATTACTATTATGTTTCGCATTGTTTGCTTTTTATGCACAATTACCAAATTTTATGATAAAACTGAATGTTTGTATGATATTAAATAAGCCGTTAAGTACCCTTAAATTAATAAATAATGAAAGAAAAAAGCCGGTAAAATTACTTGACAAAAAAAAGAAATTATTATAGAATAGTTTTGTTAGAAGAGAATTGTTCTCACCGTCAGGTATTTTATCCGAAACGGTAACGCGTATCAACCTTTATTAATATTTTTTGGTATTAGTAATTTTGTAGCGGACGGAGCAATCTCTGTCCGCTTTTTTTGCGTAAAAATATAATAGCTGCGCCAAAACAGCTGTTAGGAGGGAAACTACTATTAACAAAGAGGTTGAAATCAACGAAAGGATCCGCGACAGGGAGATCCGCGTAATCGACGAAAACGGCGCCCAGCTCGGTATCATGAGCGCGGCGGAAGCTAACCGTATAGCCGATCAGAAAAATCTTGATTTAGTCAAAATAAGCCCGACGACCGTTCCGCCCGTATGCAAAATTATGGACTACGGTAAGTATAAGTTCGATACTGCAAAAAGAGATAAGGATGCGCGCAAGAACCAAAAGGCAAGCGAACTCAAAGAAGTCTGGCTTTCGATGACGATTGAAAACCACGACCTTGAAACAAAAGCCAAGTCGGCGATGAAGTTTTTGACTGCCGGCGATAAGGTCAAGGTTTCTATCCGTATGAAAGGGCGTCAACAGGCTCACGCGATTTTAGGCGTAGACGTAATGAACAGGTTCTTTGCTATCGTCGAATCAGTCGCCGTTATGGAGAAAAAACCGCTCACAGAGGGGCGCAACATTTTGATGGTGCTTTCACCTAAAAAACAAGCTTAATCATACAGTAGTTTAGTCAATCTAGCTTTTATTCGCCGGTTTGATTTATAGAAAAAATTAAACCGGATAGTTTAATAACGTCGGCGGACGTATAATCAGCGCAATAAATAGAAAACAATTTCGGAGGATAAATTTTATGCCAAAAATGAAAAGCCACAGCGGTGCAAAAAAGCGTTTCCGCCTGACCGGCAGCGGTAAGGTCAAGAGAGGCCAGCAGGGCAAAAGCCATATTCTGAACAAAAAGAGCAGAAAGAGAAAGGTCGCGTTGCGTCAAACGGCGTATATGGGGTCGCTTAAACAAGAAAAGTCTATGAAGACTCTTATCCAGAAGTAAAGGAGAAAACGCAATATGAGAATTAAAAGAGCAGTCAACGCTGTTAAAAAGCGCAGAAAAATAATGAAGCTTGCCAAAGGTTATTTTGGCTCAAAGTCACGTTCATACCGTATCGCAAGAGAAGCGGTCATGAAGTCGCAGATGTATGCCTTTGTTGGCAGACGCTTAAAGAAAAGAGATTTCAGAAAGCTCTGGATAGCGCGTATCAATGCTGCGGCAAGATTAAACGGACTTTCATACAGCAAATTTATGTACGGACTTAAGCTTTCCGGCATCACGTTAAACCGCAAGGTATTGGCCGACATCGCCGTCAGCGACGCAGGTGCGTTCAAAGCCTTGGCTCAAACCGCTTCTAAAGCAGTTGCAAAATAGTTTTTTTCGGAAAGAGTGTCCACAAAAAAGCGGCACTCTTTTTTTGCAAATTTTTTCTATCGGTTAATCGGCAATTAAATTATGGAAATAATAACTTCAGGCGACAATCAAAAGGTAAAAAATATTATAAAGCTGTACGACAAAAAATACAGGGATAAAGAGGGGCTCTTTGTCGCTGAAGGCGTACGGTGGATTTTTGACGCCGTCGAAAACAATGCTCAAATCGAGCTTATCGCTGTGCGCGAGCCGGACTTTGAAAAATTTAAAGATTGGCTTAGAGACTTAAAAGATAAAACGATAGTCCTTTGCGATGCGGTTTTTTCCAAAGTAGCGCAAACTGAAAGCTCACAAGGTATTTTAGCGGTTTTTAAAACCGCGCTCAATCCTTTTCCCTGCAAGGGCAACCACATTTTGTTTTTAGACAGGGTGCGCGATCCGGGCAATATGGGCACTATAATCCGTACGGCTTGCGCGGCCGGATACGGCGATATCGTTTTAAACAATTGCGTCGATATCTATAATCCAAAAGTAGTGCGCAGCAGTATGAGCGCGCTGCTCAAGGTCCGTTTTTACGAGGGCGGGGCGGAGTCGCTTGAGCAAATGAAAAAAAGCGGCTATAAAATAATAACCGCAGATATCGGCGGAGAGGACGTATTCAAGCTTAAGGAAAAGCCGCAAAAGCTGTGCTTAGTCATAGGAAACGAGGCGGATGGGATAAGCGAAAACGTTAAGAGGGTTTCAGATATGAGCGTTGAGATACCTATGGAAAATATCGAGTCGCTCAACGCCGCAGTAAGCGCGGGAATACTAATGTATTTATTGAAATACTAATATATTTGTAAAAATAACAAAAATAACTTTAACTTTAACTTTAATTTTTTTAATATTCGGAGGTTTTTTATGTCGGGGCATAGCAAATGGGCGACTATAAGACGTGCAAAAGGAAAAACGGACGCGGCAAGGGGTAAGGTTTTTACTAAGCTTGGCAGGGAAATTGCCGTCGCAGTAAAGGCCGGCGGGCCGGATCCCGCTTCAAACTCAAAGCTAAGGGACGTTGTTTCCAAAGCAAAAGCGGCAAATATGCCAAACGATAATATTTCCAGAAGTATAAAAAAGGCGAGCGGCGAGCTTGGCTCTATAAACTATGAAACCGTTATTTATGAGGGCTACGGCATAGGCGGTATTGCGGTCATAGTAGAAACGCTTACGGATAATAAAAACAGGACTGCGGGAGACGTGCGCCATATTTTCGATAAATGCGGCGGCGCAATGGGTACGACCGGCTGCGTTTCGTATATGTTTGAAACAAAAGGCGTTATCGTAATTGAAAAGAAACCCGGTATGGACGACGACGAGGTTATGATGACAGCAATTGACTGCGGAGCCGAGGATTTTAACGTAGGCGATAACGAATATGAAATATCAACTTCGGTTGCAGATTTTTCCGCCGTCAGAGAAGCTTTAGAAAATAAAAATTATACTTTTCTTCAGAGTGAAATTTCCAAAATACCTGCAAACTACGTAAACGTGGCCGAGCCGGATAAGTTCTCCAAAATGCTCGATCTCTTTGACGATAACGACGACGTGCAAGAGGTGTACCATAACGCCAATATGCCTGATGAAGAGGAATAATTCCAGTACTCTTTTAGTCTTATCAGTCAGCAGAAATAACTAGTTCTCGCATTAATTTTAGGAGGTTCCTGTTATGAACGATATCGAAAAAGTTTGTCTATCGGCAAAGGAGCAGGCCTTATACGTTCAGACTCTTTCAACTGCCGATAAAAATAATATGCTGCGCATCATGGCGTCGGCATTAACGGAAAACGCAGATTATATTATAGAGCAGAACCAAACAGACCTAAGAGAAAACAGCGATAAGCCAAAGCATTTTTTAGACAGGCTTATGCTCAACAAGCAGCGTATAGAAGGTATTGCCGAGGGCTTAAAAGTGCTTATAGCTTTAGACGATCCGGTGGGCGAAACGGTTGAAAAATGGACGGTAAAGAACGGCCTTGAAATCAGCCGAGTAAGAGTGCCTTTAGGCGTTATCGGTATCATTTATGAGGCGCGTCCGAACGTTACGGTAGACGCCATAGGACTGTGTTTAAAATCAGGTAATTGCGTGGTCTTGCGCGGCAGTAAGGACGCAATCAGCTCAAATAAGGCCCTGGTTGGGGTCTTAAAGGCGAGTTTAGCTAAGAACGGCTACAACCCCGAGTTCATTCAACTCATCGTGGACACAACGCGTCAAGGCTCGGAAATGCTGATGCAGGCGCGCGGTTTTGTGGACGTTTTAATCCCCAGAGGCTCGGCCGGGCTTATCAAAACGGTGGTTGAAAAATCGTCTGTTCCCGTCATTGAAACGGGCAGCGGAAACTGCCACGCTTACGTTGAAAAAACTGCGGATTTTAAAATGGCGGCGGAAATTATTGTCAACGGAAAAACTTCCCGTCCAAGCGTTTGCAATGCGCTTGAGAGCCTTGTCGTCGATAAAGCGATCGTAAAAGAATTTGTTCCGTTTATCGTATCGGAGCTAAAAAAATACGGTGTTGAAATTGTCGGCGATGAAGAGGCGGTCTTAGCAAGTAAGGATATTATGCCCGCATCGGAACAGGATTTTTATACCGAGTACGAGGCTTTAAAAATTTCAATTAAAACTGTCAGCGGAGTTGACGAGGCCGTTGCCCATATCAACGGGCACAGCACGAACCACAGCGAAACCATAATCACAAACGATGAAAAGTGCGCGCAGCTTTTTTTAAATAAAATAAACAGCGCGGCGGTATATGTGAATGCGTCCACAAGATTCACCGACGGCTTTGAATTCGGGTTCGGCGCGGAAATGGGAATTTCCACGCAGAAGATGCACGCCCGCGGGCCTATGGGGCTTAAAGAACTTACAAGCTATAAATATCAGGTGAGGGGAAACGGTCAGGTCCGCAAATAAACGCAGAGGTTAAAACAATGCCGAACAATGATGAGTTTTTAAAGCAGATCGCTATAATAGCCAAAGAGGCCGAGGCCGAAACCCTTTTAAAAATGCGCGCTCGAGAAGATGATTGCGCTGAAATTCCGGGCGTAAAAGAAACGGCTTATTCTGTGCCTGAAAGCTTAAAAAGAGTTTTGCAAAATAAAAACGCGGATAAAAGTAAGGAAAGAGCTGAGATGTCGGCGGCGCAAATGCGGAAGGCGAACATTCATGAGGGGCACCGCGGACGCGTACGTTTCGCCGTAGATAAGGATCCGGAGTTCGATTCCTTTTCCGACCATGAGGTTTTAGAATATCTTTTATTCGATTCGTTTACGCGCGGTGACGTAAATCCGTACGCCCACGAGCTTATAAATCATTTCGGCTCGCTGTGGGGCGTTTTGAGCGCGCACACAAACGACCTGATGAAATTTTCTTACATAAGCGAAAAAACTGCAAGGCGTTTGAATTGCCTGCTTAACGTCGCCCGAAGAGCCGAAATTTCCAGGCTGAAAAATAACGTATTTTTCGATTCCACCTCAAAAGTCGCCGAGTATTTAGGAGCATATTTAAAATACCGCGACAGGGAGTCGATTTACGTTGCCTGCCTTGACATAAACGACAGATTGCTCGGCATCAGCCATATTGCTAAGGGCGATAACTCCTTTGTGCAGATCGACGTAAAACGTATTGTCGAAGCTGCGCTTCATAACGGCGCAACAAAGGTCATCATCGCGCACAACCATCCCGCGGAAACGCTGTCGCCGTCCATTGACGATATAAACGCAACGAAAAAATTGTCGGTCACGCTGCTTTCCATGCACATAATCTTAGTCGACCATATTATTTTTACAACAAACGACTGTTTCAGCTTTTTTGCTAACGGACTTATGGAATCGATATATAAAAATTGCGACGAAATACTCGGCTCCGATCTTTGCAAGCAGATCCGCCAGCGCAAATTGGCTATGCCTGAGACGGTAAGAGGTAAGTACTGCGACTCGGGTATGTATTATGTAAGCTTTAATATGAATGAGGAATTTTTAAAAGACATAGATTTAGAAGCCGAAAAAAAGTAAACGCATTAAGATAAAAGTGGCTGTCTCACGAGTTTTTTCTCGTGAGACAGCCACTTATAAAGTATAGTACAATAGATTTTCGCATTTAAAAAGAAATTACAATTTTTTCAGCTGCTTTTGCAATGCGGCAATTTCTTTTTTTACGGAGTCTTTCGACGGCGCGCCGGGAACCTTACGGTTGCTAATAACGTTTTCAAGCTTTACGGCTTTTAAAATATCTTCTTCAAACATCGGGGAAAGCGCTTTATATTCTTGAACCGTCAGTTTATTTAAGGGTTTGCGCGCGTTTGAGGCATAAATAACCAACCGTCCTATAACTTCGTGCGCTTGCCTGAACGGCATACCTTTTTTCACAAGGTAGTCGGCGCAGTCGGTTGCCGCAGTATAACCGCCGCCCGCGCCTTTATAAAGCCTTTGTTTATCAAATGTAAAGGTTGGCAGCATTGCGGTGAAAAGGTTTAGCACGCTAAAAATCGTATCCTCAGCGTCGAAAACGGCCTCTTTATCTTCCTGCATATCCTTGTTGTAGGCAAGCGGAAGCCCTTTCATAACGGTAAGTAGCGACATAAGATGGCCGTAGCACCTTCCGGTTTTTCCGCGTATAAGCTCGCACATATCCGGATTCTTTTTTTGAGGCATAATACTCGAGCCTGTGGAATAGCGGTCGTCAAGCTTTATATAGCCGAATTCGTCGGTCGCCCAATATATGATTTCCTCGTTAAAACGCGACATATGCATCATAAAGACGCAGCAGGCGGAAAGATATTCCAGCGCAAAATCGCGGTCGGAAACGCTGTCTATTGAGTTTGCGGTTATAGAATCAAATCCTAATAATTCAGCGACTCTTTCCCTGTTTATGGGGTACGTGGTGCCGCATAAGGCGCACGCGCCGAGCGGCATAACATTGATACGCTTGCGGCAGTCTGAAAACCTTTGAGCGTCGCGCAAAAACATTTCCGCATACGCCATATAATGATGGGCAAGCGTCGTGGGCTGGGCTTTTTGCATATGCGTGTACGCGGGAATAATAGTGTCGAAGTTGTTTTTTGCGATATTTATTAAGGTTTCGATAAGGGTTTTAAGTTTAGCAACAGTCTTATCTACCGATTCGCGCAGATACATCCTTAAGTCGAGCGCCACCTGATCGTTGCGGGAGCGGGAGGTGTGGAGCCTTTTGCCCACAGTGCCGATACGGCGCGTCAGCTCTTCCTCCACAAACATATGGATATCTTCGGCATTCTTAAATTCGATTTTGCCGTTTTCAATGTCCGCCAAAATTTCTTTAAGCGTTTTTACTATTATGTCGGCGTCAGCCTTTTCAATTATGCCGCATTCGCCAAGCATCGTGCAATGCGCGATACTCCCTAAAATATCAAATTTATAAAGACGGCAGTCAAAGGAAAGCGAGCTGTTGAATTCGTCAGCCTGCTTATCTATATCCTGCTCAAACCGTCCCGACCACATTTTCATAACATATGTTCCTTAATTTATATTTTCTTCAGCCGCCGCAAAAGGCCTGAAATAGGTATTGCAGACGTAAAAGGGCTGAAATATGGGATTGCCGCGGGAATTTATTCCGAGAAGCAAAAATGCTTGCTTGCAAGGGCATTTTTGCGCCGCCGACAAAGGGTGAATAGCCCGCACTTTAGTTTAGCGTAAGAAGGCGCACTAGCTGCGCGAGATGCAGAATTTATCCTGCGGTATAAATACCCTTTATTTTTTGTTTCTCTTCATCATCTGCGCGCGTACCTTTAAGGGCAGTCCGAACAGGTTAATGAATCCGCCCGCGTCCTTTTGGTCGTAAACGTGATCCTCTGAGAAAGTCGCGATATCCTCGTCGTAGAGAGAGAACGGCGATTTTGCGCCCGCACCCGAAACCTTGCCTTTAAAAAGCTTAACGCGGACTGTTCCGGTAACTGTGCTTTGCGTAGAATCCACAAACGCGCTTATGGCTTCCCTTAAAGGGGTGAACCAGTTGCCGTCATAAACAAGCTCCGAAAAACGGATCGCAAGCATATCCTTATAGTGCATCGTCTGGCGGTCAAGCGTAAGCTCCTCCAAATTGCGGTGGGCAAAATACAGTATCTCTCCGCCGGGAGTTTCATAAACGCCCCTGGATTTCATTCCCACAAGCCTGTTTTCCACCATATCTACAACGCCTACGCCGTGCTTTGCGCCGATTGAGTTAAGAGCAGTGAGCAGCTCAACTGCGCCCATTTTTTTGCCGCCTACAGAAACGGGGATCCCTTTTTCAAAGCCGATCTCCACGTATTCGGGCTTGTCCGGAGCTTGAGCAACAGGGTTGCAAATCAGCAGCATTTCGTCTTTAGGCTCATTCCAGGGGTCCTCTAAATCGCAGCCCTCATGCGAAAGATGCCAGATATTCCTGTCCATAGAGTACGGGCTTTTTTTAGAAACGTTGATTTCCAAATTGTGCTTTTCAGCGTAAGCGATTTCTTCTTCTCTGGACTTTATGTCCCAAATACGCCAGGGCGCGATTATTTTCATCTCAGGCGCGAGAGCTTTGATAGTCAGCTCAAAACGAACCTGATCGTTGCCTTTTCCGGTGCAGCCGTGGCATATTGCGTCCGCGCCTTCCTTTAAGGCTATTTCAACGATACGTTTTGCAATTATAGGACGGGCGAACGACGTTCCCAAAAGATATTTATTTTCATACTTTGCGTCGGCCTTCAGCGTGGGAAAGATAAAATCCGTGATAAACTCTTCGGTGAGGTTTTCAATAAAAATTTTCGACGCGCCGGATCTTATAGCTTTTTCGTTTAAAGGTGCAAGCTCCTCGCCTTGCCCGACGTCGGCGGCAACAGCAATGACTTCGCAGTCGTAGTTTTCCTTTAGCCACGGAATAATGACGGTAGTGTCAAGTCCGCCCGAATATGCTAAAACGATCTTCATTTTTTTGCTCATAATCTCTCCTTGTCAAGAAATGTCTTGACTTTTAAAATATTAAATATTATCATTAAGTGTAAGCCTTTTTGCGCGAAAAATAGCAAGGAACAAATGAAAAACAGATAAAACGTTTATGCGCGCCGTACTATACTATAATAATATATTTATGCGTTTTTATCAACAGATTTAGGAGCGATTTTGATAATTTTAGGTATTGATCCCGGATATGCGACTATCGGATACGGCGTTATCGAAAAAACGGCAGCGGCTTTAAAGCCGGTCGATTACGGCGCGGTGCTGACGCCCAAAGACGAGTCTATGCCGGTGCGCCTTGCAATGATAGACGAGTCATTTACTAAGCTTATCCAAAAGTACAAGCCCGACGCCGTTGCGATCGAGGAGCTTTTTTTCAACACAAATATAACTACCGGCATAAAGGTCGCACAGGCGCGCGGCGTGCTGATGCTCTGCGCGATAAAGGAATGCGGCCATTTGTTCGAGTATACGCCGCTGCAGATCAAGCTTGCGCTCACCGGAAACGGCAGGGCGGAAAAGCAGCAGCTGCAATATATGGTCCGTTCTCTTTTAGGGTTAAAGGAAACTCCGAAGCCCGACGACGCCGCCGATGCTTTAGCCGCGGCGATATGCCACGCAAACACCGCAAAATATAATCACAGAGTAATGTGAAAAGAAATATGCCACGCAAGCACTTTAAAATATGATCACAAAGTAATGTAAAAAGGAAACGGCAGATAAAATGTACAGCTATATAAAGGGTAAGCTTACCGATATTTTTGAAAATAATATAACAGTCGAGGCCTCAGGGCTAGGCTATGATTTGACGGTTAGCGCGGCTTGTCTTTTAGAAAACCGCGAAATAGGAAAGGAAGTTAAAATCTACACTTATTTATGCGTGCGCGACGACGGCGTTTCGCTGTTCGGCTTTTCTTCCAAAATAGAAAAAAGTATGTTCCTGCGGCTTATCACCGTTTCGGGGATAGGGCCGAAGGTCGCTATAAATATTTTAAGCGGCATCCCTTTAAGTGAACTCTCCCGCGCCGTTGCCACGTCCGATACTGCGCGTTTAAGCTCCGTCAAGGGCGTAGGGAAAAAGACTGCCGAAAGGATTATTTTAGAGCTAAAAGATAAGATGAGTGCGGAAATAAACGTCGATTTAAGCAAAAATACGGGTATTATGTCAGACAAAGTACTATTGAATGACGACGCGATAACCGCTTTAGTTTCGCTGGGTTACTCAAAAGCCGAGGCTGTGGCTGCGTCTAATAAATACTACGTTGCCGGCTTAAGTACGGAAGAGCTTATAATGAAGGTTTTAAAAGGCTGATAAACGGTTAAATTTTAAGGATCGATAAATAAATGGAAGACGACAGAATAATTACGGGTATGCAGAAGGTGACCGAAACGGATTTAGAGGTCACTCTTCGCCCCAAAACGCTTGCCGATTACGTCGGTCAAGACAAAATGAAGTCAAACTTAAAGGTGTTTATAGAAGCAAGCAAATTGCGCGGCGAGGCTCTCGACCACGTGCTTTTATACGGCCCTCCGGGGCTTGGTAAGACTACTATGTCACACATAATAGCAAACGAATTGGGCGTCAGCCTGCGTATAACGAGCGGCCCGGCCATCGAACGCGCCGCCGACCTTGTTTCTATTTTAACGAACCTCAACGAAAACGACGTGCTTTTTATCGACGAGATACACGGGCTCAACAGGGCTGTGGAGGAAATCCTCTATCCCGCTATGGAGGACTTCAATCTCGATATCATAATAGGAAAGGGGCCGAGCGCGAGAAGCATGCGCCTTACGCTCCCGCCGTTTACTTTAATAGGCGCAACTACGAGGGCGGGCATGCTCACCGGCCCCTTGCGCGATAGGTTCGGCGTTATCTGCCGTTTAGAAATGTATTCGCCACAGGAGTTAAAAATCATCGTCACGCGTTCGGCGAAAATTTTAGGGCTGGATATGACGGAGGCGGCTTGCCTTGAAATATCGAGGCGTTCAAGAGGCACTCCGAGGATTGCAAACAGGTTGCTTAAGCGCGTGCGCGATTTTGCGCAGGTCGCCGGCAACGGAAAGCTTGACCTTGATATGGCAAAATACGCTTTAAGGCTGCTTGAAATCGACGATCTGGGGCTTGATTCGCTCGACAGAAAGCTGCTTTCAACCATTATGGAAAAATTTGCGGGCGGCCCCGTCGGGCTTGACACTCTCTCGTCCTCTATCAACGAGGATCCGGCGACTATCGAGGATTGTATCGAGCCGTTTTTGATGCAGCAGGGTTTTATATCCAGGATGCCGCGCGGCAGAGTCTGCACAGAGCTGGCCTATAAGCATATGGGGCTAAAATATCCGGCGGCTTTAAGAGAAAAAACCGCCGCGCAGATCAGCTTTGAAGAGATAGGGGATAAAACGACAGGTGAATAAAAGCGATTTTTTTTACGATTTGCCGCCCGCTCTTATAGCGCAAACGCCCCTAGAGCCGCGCGACAGCTCAAGGCTCCTTGTTTATAACCGGTCGGACGGGAGTATAAACGATAAGATTTTTAAAGACGTTATTGATTATCTGGATGAGGGCGACGTGCTTGTTTTAAATAAAACAAAGGTGATCCCGGCGCGTATTTACGGTGTGAAGGACAGCGGCGCAAAGGTTGAGTTCCTGCTGCATAAAAGGCAGAACTATACCGATTGGGAAGCTTTGGCAAAGCCCGCGAAAAGAGCCAAATCAGGCGATATCTTCATTTTTTCCGACAGGCTTAAAGCGGAAGTTACAGGCGGCGCAGATGAGGGCGCGAGGTATTTAAGATTCATATTCGACGGAGTTTTTGAGGATATTTTAAGCGCTGTAGGCGAAATGCCTCTTCCGCATTATATTCACGAAAAGCTTGCCGATAAGGCGCGTTATCAGACAGTCTACGCTAAAGAGGACGGCTCCAGCGCGGCGCCGACCGCCGGGCTTCATTTTACGCCGCAGCTGTTAGAAAGGATAAAGCAAAAGGGCGTTGTAATAGCCGAGGTGCTGCTGCATGTGGGTTTGGGTACATTCAGGCCGGTCAAAACTGAAAATATTCTCGATCATAAAATGCACAGCGAGTATTTTAAGCTTACTAAAGAATGCGCTGAAATTATAAATAATGCCAAGAAAAACGGCAAAAAAGTGGTCGCTGTGGGTACTACGTCTGTCAGAGTACTGGAAAGCGCGGAGTATTGCGGCGGCAAAATTTTGCCTAGCGAGGGAAACACGCAGATATTTATTTATCCGCCGTATAAATTCAAATGTGTAGACGCGCTTATTACGAATTTTCATTTGCCTGAATCGACTCTTATAATGCTTGTCTCCGCGCTGCTGGGCAGAGAGAAAACTCTTGAGATTTATGATTATGCGGTCAGGCATAAATACCGGTTTTTCAGTTTTGGAGACGCTTGTTTATTTTTATGAGCGGAAACTTGGAAAAGAATTTAGGCAACAAGCCGACAGCAAACAAAAGGTGACTATGGATACACAATTTTCTTTTAAAACAACGCATTATTGCAGCGCGTCTGGCGCGCGCACGGGCGAATTGACTACGCCGCACGGAATTATACAAACCCCCGTTTTTATGCCGGTGGGAACTTGCGCTACTGTGAAAAGCTTAACTCCGCAGGATGTTGAGGAAACCGGAGCGCAGATACTGCTTTCAAACACATATCATTTATATATGCGCCCGGGGCACGAAATAGTTAAAAAGGCGGGAGGACTGCATAAATTTATGGGCTGGAATAAGCCTATCCTCACCGACAGCGGCGGCTTTCAGGTTTTTTCGCTCTCGGACCTAAGAAAAATTACCGAGGACGGCGTCGCATTTTCCTCGCATATCGACGGCTCAAAGCATATGTTTACTCCCGAATATGCGATCGAAATTGAAAACGCGCTCGGCGCAGATATTATAATGGCGTTTGACGAATGCTCGGCATACGGAGCCGATCATAATTATGCCCACAGCGCGATGAAACGGACGCTGTCGTGGCTTGAAAGATGCTATAACTATCATAAAAACGAAAAACAAATGCTTTTTCCGATAGTTCAGGGTAACGTATATAAGGACCTTAGGCTTTATTCGCTCAGCGCGTCAAAGGAATTTGCTAAATGCGGCATAGCTGTGGGGGGCTTAAGCGTAGGCGAACCGAAAGAACAGATGTATGAAATGCTTACTGTTATGCAGCCGCATTATCCCGAAAATATGCCGCGTTACCTTATGGGCGTGGGAAGCCCCGACTGCCTTGTCGAGGGGGTAAAACGCGGAATAGATATGTTCGACTGTGTTATCCCCACGCGTATTGCCCGAAACGGCACCGCCTACACAACTCAAGGCAAGGTGGTAGTCCGAAACGGCATATACAAAGAGGATTTTACGCCGCTCGACCCGCTTTGCGATTGCTACTGCTGCCGCAACTTTACAAAAGCTTATCTGCGCCACCTTATTAATACCGACGAAATTTTGGGCGGGCGGCTGCTCTCATACCATAACATCTACTATCTTACGCATCTTATGGGGCGCATCCGCGCGGCTATAAATGCAGACCGCTTTGAGGAATTTTATAAGAGCTTTATAACCTCGCCCGAATACAAACAGTAAGAAAAAACAGTATAAAATCGCTTGCAATGCTTGTATTTTTGTGGTATCATTATAAGGTTGACTCGTGTGTTCCGCTGCTAAGAGGTTATAAAACCGGTATTGAACACATCAGAATTACAGGAGGTATGTCAAAATGAGCAATTTAATTGCGGCAATCGAAAAAGACTATATGAAGAAGGAAGTTCCGGTTTTCAGCGTAGGCGACGTAGTAAAGGTATTTGTAAAGGTCGTTGAAGGAAACCGCGAAAGATTACAGGCGTTCGAGGGCACCGTTATCGCAAAGAAAAACGGCGGCGTAAGAGAGACGTTTTTAGTGCGCAGAGTCAGTTTCGGCGTAGGAATTGAAAGATCGTTTCCGCTCCATTCGCCCAGGATCGACCATATCGACGTTGTAAGAAGCGGTAAGGTCAGGCGCGCTAAGCTTTATTACCTGCGCAACCTGTCGGGTAAAGCGGCAAAGCTTAAGGAAGATATGCGTTAATTTACTCTTAATTTTTCATAAATCCGTATTTTGAAAGCTCAAAGTACGGATTTTTCTTTTGCGCGGCTAAACAGCGTATTCAATTGTATTCAATTTTGGAAAAAGATTGTATTAAATTATTGCAATTGCTAAAAATATTTGGTATACTTTAACAAGTTATTTTAAGTGACTGTTAAACTATCCGGATTAATTATACTATAAGAGGTAAAGAACTTGAACGGGATCAATTTATTCGGCCTTGCCGGAGTAAGCAACACAACTACCGACGTTTTATTTATTACGCTGTTTTTAGCATTTAGTATTGTTTTCTTCTTTGCGGCGGTCGTATTGCTGTCTAAATTTATGTACAAGCCTAAAAGCGCAGAGACAGTAGAAGCCGAGGGCGCGAAAAAATTCAGTTTTACAGGTATTTTGATTGCGATAATCGCTTTGGGCGTTATTGTGCGCCTTATATTTGTTTTTGCCGTTAAGGGTTACAGAAACGAATATGACGAAATTACCGCTTTTACGGGCAATGCGCTTTCTAAAGGGTTTGCCGCAACTTTTGCCGGCGGAACTTTTTCCATATATCCTGTATCTGCGTATCTTTTAACGGCTTTTGCAGGCATTGCCAAAATATTCAACGTCACAATTGAATCGAACCTGATGCCGCTTTTCGTTAAATTGCCTTTTATAATCTGCGATATCGTTACGGCGGTTATCCTTTATATAGCGGCAAAAAAATATATCAACGAATATGCCGGGCTTATAGTCGCCGGGTTATTCAGCTTTTTCCCTGTGTTTATTTTCGCGTCCGCCGTCTGGGGCAGCCTTTACAGCATTTTGTGTATGCTGCTTGTGCTTTGCTTCTACTTTGTCGCCTCAAAAAAATACGCTGCAACGATCGCGGTTTATTCGCTCGCACTTTTATCGATGAAAGAAGCGCTGTACCTGTTTCCGGTCGTGGCCGTATTCATTATATATAACTATGTTAAATGCTGCATAGCTCTTAAAAAATCGGCCGTCAGGAAGTTTTCCGAAGTTATTGACAACGAGGTTTACCGCAGCGTTGTTTTGATACCCGTTTATATCGCTGTGTCAATAGCGGCAATGTATCTGATCGCGCTGCCTTTCACGATAAACGTCAATGCAAATTTCTTCCGCTTTATCTATAATATATACCTGTTGCCGCTCGCTCAGATGACTACGTTCGGACATAACGCTTTGGGCGTATTCAATCTCTTTGGCAGGAACGGTTCCGCGCTTGTCACAACCTTCCCCTCGGTGGTGTTTGCGGTGCTGTTCTCGGTCATCATAACGCTGCTTGTTCTTTTGATTTATCTTAGCCGTAAAAACAGGGCGAACCTCTCGTTTTTAGCCGCTTTCATAATTCTTACGCTTTCGGTTTTCTATATGGATTTTTCCGAGCTGAGCCTTATACCGGTGCTGGGAGTTTTACTGCTTTCGTTCATCCTTATCAAGGACAGGCGCATTTTGCAGGTATTCGGCGTTTTAGGCTTTGCCGTACTTTTCAACGCAAGTATGGTTATGGGGTATGCCGGATATCTTAATTCTTTGGCTGACTCTGACCTTACCGGTAGCGCACAGTACACAGGCTCCGTTATGCTTTCGTCCGGCGGCGGCCTTGCCGTTTCTATAATCTGCACTGTAATTGTTTTAGTGGCGTTTGCATACGCGGTGCTGATCCTTTTGGATTTGTCGATGAGCAATAAACGCACGCTCTTCAAACCCTTAGAAGAGCCTAAAGTGTTTAACAGTATAAAGAACTTTATTAAATAAGTTAGAAAACTTTTTTGAGCGGACTTAGCATTATGAGTCCGCTCTTGTATTTTGCCTTGATTAGTAAATTAACTTTCAAGATATTGCAATGTTCGAGTTAATTACTATTCAGCGTTTTTTAAAAACAAATATATGAATCGGTACGGAGGAAAAATGCTTTCAAAGGTATTGAGCTTTGGTTTAAGCGGAATCAGCGGTTATGAGGTCTTTATAGAAACGGACATCAACAGCGGACTTCCCGGCATGGATATCGTAGGCTTGCCCGACGCTGCCGTCAAAGAATCGAAAGAGCGCGTGCGCAGCGCAATAAAAAACAGCGGCTTTATGTTCACGCCGAAAAAAATAACTATAAACCTTGCGCCAGCCGACACAAAAAAAGAGGGGTCGTTTTACGATCTCCCTATTGCCGCGGCAATACTTTCGGCAACCGAGCAGCTTGACTATAAGCTGCTGGGCGAATATGCTTTTGTAGGCGAATTGTCGCTCAACGGCGAGCTTAGGCGCGTAAACGGAATATTGCCCGTCTTAATTTCGGCGCGCGAAAAGGGCTGCAAGAAAATCATTATCCCTTACGAGAATTTATCCGAAGCTGAATACGTGGACGGAATAGAGGTATACGCAGTCAAGGATTTGCGCCAGCTGCACAGTTTTTTAAGCGGGCTTGTTTCTATTGAACCGGTTAAACTGCGCAATGTTGCAAACGAGAGGAGCTTTAACAAATACGGCGAGGATTTTAAATTCGTAAAAGGACAGGCGTTTGCCAAAAGGGCGATGGAGATCGCGGCTGCGGGAGGGCATAATATACTGCTTATAGGTCCGCCCGGCGGCGGCAAGACTATGCTTGCCAAATGCTTGCCGTCGATTTTGCCGGATATGAGCGTTTGGGAAAGCCTTGAAACGACCAAAATCCATTCGGTGGCGGGAAAACTCAATAACGAGGGCATAGTCACCTCACGTCCGTTCCGCACTCCGCACCACACCTCAAGCCCCGTTTCTCTCACAGGCGGCGGCGCGAGCGCAAAGCCCGGAGAAATATCGCTTGCCCACAACGGCGTATTGTTTTTAGACGAAATACTCGAATACCCGCGTTCCGTTTTGGAAATCCTGCGCCAACCGTTGGAGGATAAAAAAATAACCGTTTCACGCGCCGCAAGGACAGTCGTGTATCCGGCGGATTTTATGCTTGTGGCCAGTATGAATCCTTGCCCGTGCGGCAATTTCGGCTCAAAAACTAAGGAATGCACCTGCTCGCCCGCGCTTATTACCAAATATTTATCGAAGCTCTCCGGCCCTCTGCTTGACCGTATCGATTTACATATCGAGGTTGACGCCGTAACGTACGATGAATTATCCGATTCAAAAACCGCCGAAACGAGCGAAAGCGTAAGGCAAAGGGTCAACGGGGCAAGGGGAGTGCAGCTCAAAAGATTTGAGGGCACGCATATAACGAATAATGCGGGAATGAATTCGCAGATGACGGGCGAATTTTGTTCGCTGGACGATAAGAGCGAGCTTATTATGAAAAAAGCCTTTGAAAAACTCGGGTTGTCGGCCCGCGCTCATTCAAGAATACTAAAAGTCGCAAGGACTATTGCCGACTTATCCGGCAGCGCGGAAATTTGTTTTGAGCATTTGACAGAGGCGATAAGCTACCGTTCGCTGGACAGGAGCTACTGGAAATAATGGATTTGAATGAAGAATTGCTGTACTACTGGCTCGCGCTTTGTCCGTTTACGGCCTTAAAGAAAAACAAACTGCTGCAAGAGCTGTCTATATTTGAAATTTATGACCGAATGGGCGCGGATAAAGACGTTGAGGATTTTATCGGCGCGGAACTTGCCGCGAAAAGTAAACTTTTAAAAAATGCGTCGTTTTTAGAAAGGTCGCTGGAGGAAATGTATAAGCACGGGGTCAGATTTGTTTCTAAAGTAAACAAATATTATCCTCAAAAGCTGCGCCAGAGCGAGGCCGTACCGCCTATCGTCCTTTTTTATAAGGGCGACGTATCATTATTAGGCACTCCCTCCGTAGCGGTGGTGGGAACGAGGCACCCGAGCGATTACGGCAGGCAGGCGGCCGAGAGCATAGCGGAAGCTTTGAGCGGCTATTGTGTGACGCTCGTTAGCGGAATGGCGACGGGTATCGACGCATACGCCCATGCCGCGGCGTTAAAAGCGGACGTTAAAACGGTTGCGGTGCTGGGGAGCGGGCTCAATAAACCCACGCCTCTTTCAAATATAAATCTGTTCCGCTCAATTTGTGAAAGCGGCCTTGTCGTGTCGGAGTATCCGATAAACGCAGAAGCGGGAAAGCATACTTTCCCGGAGCGCAACCGCATAATTTCTGCGCTTAGCGAGGTAACCATAGTCGTTGAGGCGGCGGAAAAAAGCGGCGCGCTGATCACGGCCGACAGAGCGCTTGAGCAGGGGCGCGAGCTCCTTGCGGTGCCGGGCAGTATCTTTAGCGCAAAGTCTAAAGGGACTAACGCGCTTTTGAAAAACGGAGCGTCCCCGTTCACTTCAGTACAGGATATTTTGTCGATTTTAAAAGTCCAATACACAAAAATCAGTCAAAAAAACTCATCTTTGACGCTGGACTTTTTTGAACAAACGATATATAATCTATTACAAAACGGCGAAAAGGACATAAATGAGCTATGCGATCAGAGCGGTTTTGCAATCAAAGATTTAATATTGATATTATTTTCGCTTGAATTTAAGGATGCGGTAATCGCATTGCCGAATAAAACTTATAAGGTAAGAGGTCTTAAGATTTGAAGTTAGTTGTTATTGAAGGTATCGGAAAAAAGGAAACCATCGAAAAATATCTGGGCGGCGGCTACAGGGTTTTTGCTACAAAAGGGCATATCCGCGACCTGCCGGTCAGCGGGCTTGGCGTAAACGTCAAGAATAGATTCGAGCCAAAATATACCGTTTTAGACGATAAAAAAGAAATTGTGGAAAGCCTGAAAAAAGCTGCCGATAAAGCCGACGGCATACTGCTTGCAACCGACCCGGACCGTGAGGGCGAGGCGATATCGTGGCATGTAGCGAACATTTTAGGATTGTCTGCCGACGATAATATCAGGATAGAATTCAACGAAATCAGTAAAAAAGCCGTTCAGAACGCTTTGGCCCATCCGCGTAAGCTGGATCTTGACCTGATCGACGCACAGCAGGCGCGCAGGGTGCTTGACAGGCTCGTGGGCTACAAGGTTTCGCCGGTGCTTTGCAAAAAAATTCAAAATAAGCTTTCCGCCGGGCGCGTCCAGTCCGTCACTCTGCGCCTGATAGTTGAGCGCGAACGGGAAATCAGGAGTTTTATTCCCGAAGAATATTGGCCGTTCTTCTCTATACTCAATAAGTCAGGCGACTCAACGCTTATAAAAGCCGCGCTTGCCTCTAAGGGCAAGAATAAAATCAAGCCCGGCTCAAAAGAAGAAGTCGACGAGATAGTAGCGGAGCTTAAAAATCAAAGATATTTTGTGGACAAGGTCAAAAAGTCGGTCACAAAATCGCACGCTCCCGCGCCGTTTATTACAAGCTCTATGCAGCAGGACGCGCTCAACAAATTGGGAATGAATTTAAAGCAGACCTCTTCTGCCGCCCAAAGCCTTTACGAGGGCGTCGATATCGGGTCCGAGGGCAAGGTCGCGCTTATCACTTATATCCGTACCGACTCCACCCGCGTTTCGCCTGATGCGATAGCCGAGGCAAGAAAGTTTATATCAGAGAAGTTCGGCGCGGATTATGTTCCGGAAAAACCGAATTATTACGCAAGTAAAAAAAGCGCGCAGGACGCCCACGAGGCGATTCGCCCCATTTCACTCGAAAGAACGCCCGAGAGCCTTAAAGATGTTCTGAATAAATTCAACTACAAGCTCTACAAACTGATTTATGAGCGTTTTTTGGCAAGCCAGATGTCGGAGGCGCAGTATAATTCCTTGAACGTCGATATAAAAGCAGGCGATTACGGTTTTAAGGTCAGCGGGAAAACGCCTCTTTTTGCCGGATTTACCGCCGTTTATAACACTTTTTCAGAGGAAAAAGAGAACGAGGAGAATGAAAACTCTTTAAAGCTGCCCTCATTAACGGAAGGCGAAGAGCTTTTATTCAATAAATACCAGTTTGAGCAGAAGTTCACAAAACCGCCCTCGCGTTATACCGAGGCAAGCTTAGTCAAAACTATGGAAGAAAAGGGTATCGGAAGGCCTGCTACTTACACGCCCACCGTTACGCTCCTTTTCACGCGCACATACACCGAACACGACGGTAAATACATCATTCCGACTAAGCTTGGCGAGGAAGTTACGGATATGCTCGTCAAATACTTTCCCGAAATTATGAACATCGAATTTACAGCTAAAATGGAAGAGGATCTGGATAAAATTGAAGAGGGCGGAGTTGTGTGGCAGAACGTCGTTGCAAAATTCTACGACGGTTTTGAAGCCAAAATCGCGGACGCTTTAGGCGATAGCTTTTCTCTCAAAAGCCCCGACATCCAGACAGATATCGCTTGCCCCGAGTGCGGCGCGTATATGGTTATAAAAACGGGGCGGTTCGGCAAATTCTTCGCCTGCCCGAACTATCCAAAATGCAAGCATACTATACCTATGGACTCTACTACCGGAAAACCGGCCGTGCAGCCTGAAAAGATTAAAGCCGAGGTTAAAGAATCCGACGTCAAATGCGACAAATGCGGCAAAATGATGGTTATAAAGCAGGGCAAGTTCGGCGAGTTTTTAGCCTGCCCGGGATATCCCAAATGCAAAAATATTAAAAAAATAGATAACGGAAACGGCAAAGCCGCGGACGGTCAAAAAGAAAAAGCCGAGCCTAAAATTACAGGCCCTTGCCCCGTATGCGGAAAGCCCACCAAAGAAATCAAAACCTTCCGCTCAACCTTCTACGGCTGCACAGGGTACCCCGAGTGTAATTTCACTTCATCGTTGCCCGTTTTGGAAGGAAAATGCCCAAAATGCGGCGGATTTTTAGTGGAAAAGTCTTTAAAGGACGGCACAAAAGTTATACAGTGCGGTTCTAAAACCTGCGATTATAAAGCATAGATCGTTATGGCCGATAAAATACACATTATAGGCGCGGGGCTTGCCGGATGCGAGGCAGCATTCCAGGCGGCAAAACGCGGCGTAAAGGTTGTCCTTTACGAGAGTAAGCCGGAGTTTAAGAGTAAAGCTCACACAAGAAGCAAATTTTGTGAGCTTGTTTGTTCAAATTCGCTCAAAAGCACCGAGCTATCGACTTCAAGCGGGCTGTTAAAATATGAATTAAGATTTTTAGACAGCCTGGTTTTACGCTGCGCCGATAAATGCGCGGTCCCCGCAGGCGGTGCTTTGGCCGTCGATCGCGATTTATTTGCCGGGGCCGTTACTGATGAAATTTTAAATAATAAAAATATTGAGGTCAAATACGGGCTTGTTGAAAAAATACCGGAGGATGGTGTTACTATAATCGCGACCGGCCCTCTCACCTTAGGCGCGCTTAACGATGAAATAGCGCAGCTCTGCGGCGGCCAGCTATATTTTTTTGACGCCGCCGCGCCGATAATAAGCGCAGATTCAATCGATTATAAAAAAACTTTCAGCGCAAGCCGCTACGATAAGGGCGGGATGAGCGATTATATCAACTGCCCGATGGATAAAGCGGAATATGAGCAGTTTATCGACGCTCTTTTAGCCGCCGAATGCGTAATCCTGCACGATTTTGAAAAGGACGGTATCTTTGAGGGCTGTATGCCCGTGGAAATTATGGCAAAGCGCGGGCGCGATACGCTGCGGTTCGGCCCTTTACGTCCTGTCGGATTTTGCGACCCCGAAACCGGAAAACGCCCTTACGCCGTTGTTCAGCTGCGCAAAGAAAACGCGGGCGGCACAATGTACAATTTAGTCGGCTTTCAGACAAATTTAAAGTTTGGCGAGCAAAAGCGCGTGTTTTCAATGATACCGGCATTAAAAGACGCGGAATTTTTAAGATACGGAGTTATGCACCGCAATTCATTTATAAACGCGCCTAAAGTTTTGAATGAATACTTTCAGGTAAAAGAGCGTCAAAAGGTTTTTATCGCGGGGCAGCTGTCGGGAGTCGAAGGATACGTTGAAAGTATCGCGGCGGGTCTTATTGCCGCAATTAATGCGGTTAAGTTTTTAAAGGGTGAGACGCTGTTTTTGATGCCGAAAGAAACTATTATAGGGGCGCTTGAGAGGTATTTAAGCGCGCCTAATCCCGATTTTCAGCCGATGAACTCAAATTTTGGTATATTGCCGCCGATAGAGGGGCGTTTTAAGGATAAATCGGCCAGAAAGCTTAAGTATTCCGAGCGTGCGGCAGCCGCTTTAAATCAAATTGATCCAAAAGAATATACTTAAATTAATTTGCTATTAAACAGAAAATGAGTTATAATAATTACACTAAAATGAAGGATTGCAAGGTTTTTTAGTAAGTAAAATAAGACAAGTAAACCGATGAGGCATTAGGGAAACTTTAAGAGTAAAAAAAATCGGGAGAATAATATAAAAGAAATGGAATTGAAAGGAACAACTATCGTCGCAGTAAAGCGCGGCGGAAAAACCGTTATCGCCGGCGACGGACAGGTTACGAGCGGACAGAGCGTTATCATGAAGGGCAACGCAGTTAAGGTGCGCCGTCTTTTTAACGATAAGGTGATTACGGGTTTTGCAGGCTCCGTGGCGGACGCTTTTACGTTAAGCGAAAGATTTGAGGAAATGCTGCATAAATACGGCGGCAACCTTATGCGCAGCGCAGTTGGCCTTGCCCAGCTTTGGCGCGGAGATAAGGTTTTGAGGCAGCTTGAGGCTATGATGATAGTAGCGGATGAAAACGACCTGCTGATTTTAAGCGGTATCGGCGACGTTATAGAGCCTGAAAACGGCATTTGCGCTATCGGCAGCGGCGGAAATTACGCTTTAAGCGCGGCAAGGGCGCTGGCAGACCATACAAGCATGAGCGCAAAGGAAATTGCGCTTGCCGCTATGAAGGTCGCCTCCCAGATATGCGTTTTCACTAACGGCAACATCACCGTTGAGGAGGTTTAAGCTATGGAATTATCGCCTAAACAAATAGTCGCAGAGCTCGACAAATATATAATCGGACAAAACGAGGCAAAAAAAGCGGTAGCGGTCGCGCTTAGGAACAGGTACAGAAGAAGCCGCCTGCCGGAAGTTTTAAAGGACGAGATAACCCCTAAAAACATTATAATGAAAGGCCCCACCGGAGTCGGTAAAACCGAGATAGCAAGAAGGCTTGCTAAAATCGTAAAAGCTCCTTTTATAAAGGTCGAGGCAACAAAATATACGGAAGTCGGATATGTCGGTCGCGACGTTGAGTCAATGATACGCGATTTAGCCGAAACGGCCGTCCGCCTTGTCAAGGAAGAAAAAATGTCCGAGGTCGAGGACAAAGCAAGAGCGGAGGCCGAAAAGAAAATTGCCGCCGCGCTTTTAGAGGTAAAAAAACAGCAGAATTCCGAATCGCCCGAAAAGATTTTAAAGGAAGCGGTACTTGCCGATCTAAGGGCTGGCAGGGAAGATAAAACTGTAGTTGAGATAGAGGTTGTAGACGCTCCTAAGAATATGGAAATAATGCCGGGAATGGGCGCCGAGATCAATATCGGCAGTATCTTCGGCGATATGCTGCCCAAGAAGAAAAAACGCAGAAAAATGACGGTCAAGGAAGCGATGAAAATGATCGTTATCGAGGAAAGCGAAAAATATATCGATATGGACGCTATCAACGCCGAGGGTATCAAAAGGGCGGAAGAAAACGGCATAATCTTTATCGACGAACTCGACAAAATTGCAAGCCGCGGCTCATCTAACGGCCCCGACGTTTCGCGCGAGGGCGTCCAACGTGATATCCTTCCGATAGTCGAGGGCTGCACCGTTATGACCAAATACGGCGCGATAAAAACCGATTACATCCTCTTTATCGCATCCGGCGCGTTCCATTTGTCGAACGTTTCCGACCTTATCCCCGAATTGCAGGGGCGTTTCCCGGTTTTGGTCGAGCTGAATAGCTTAGGTAAAAACGAGTTCAAAAGCATACTTACGCTCACTGAAAACGCTATCACTATGCAGTATACCGAGCTTTTGAAGGTCGATAACATCAACGTAGTTTTCTCAACCGACGCTATCGACGAGCTCGCAAAGATTGCCGTTGAGGAAAACGAATCGAGAGAAAATATCGGCGCAAGGCGTCTGCATACTATAATGGAAAGCCTTTTAGAGGACCTAAGCTTCAACGCAAGCGGCGACCACCCGATGATCGACGTAAAAATCGACTCCAAATACGTAGTCGACCACCTCTCAAAGCAGGTAATGAACCACAATCTCAAAAAGTATATTCTTTAAAAAAGGACTTAAGTAGTCACATATTATGATAAATATTCCCAAAGGAACTAAGGACGTACTTCCTATTGAGAGCTACAAATGGCAGTATGTTGAAAGCGCGGCAAGGAAAGTCGCGGCAAAATATAACGTAAAAGAGATCCGTACGCCCGTTTTCGAGCATACGGAGCTTTTCACACGCTCGATAGGCTCAGACACCGACGTAGTTTCAAAAGAAATGTACACCTTTATCGATAAAGGCGACAGAAGTATAACGTTAAAGCCCGAGGGCACCGCGCCGGTTGCACGGTGTTTTGTGGAAAATTCGCTTGAGCAGGGCGGACTGCCGCTTAAAATGTTCTATCTTACGCCGGTTTTTCGGTATGAAAATCCCCAGCACGGGAGATTGAGAGAGCATCACCAGTTCGGCGTCGAGGTATACGGTTCGCCCTCGCCCTTAATGGACGCGGAAGTGATTTCGCTTGCGTACGATTTTTTGTCGTCGCTCGATATTGACGGGCTTTCGCTTAATTTAAACAGTATAGGATGCCCCGAGTGCCGCAAAAATTATAACGCCGCGCTCAAAAGCTTTATCGGCGAAAACCTTAGCCAGATGTGCCCGACCTGCCGCACGCGTTTTGAAAACAATCCTTTAAGGATTTTAGACTGTAAGGTCGATTCGTGTAAGAAAATAGTTTCAAAAGCGCCTAAAATCATAGATTATATTTGTGATGATTGCCGCAATCATATGGCCTCGCTTACCGGCGCGCTTGACAATTACGGCATTAAATATACGATAAATCCCAATATCGTGCGCGGGCTCGACTACTATACTAAAACGGTATTTGAGTTTGTGACTGACTTTTTAGGCTCTCAAGGTACGGTCTGCGGCGGCGGAAGGTACGACAATATGGTTGAATCTGTAGGCGGTAAGCCCACTCCTTGCGTAGGCTTCGGACTGGGCTTAGAAAGGCTTATTATGCTGCTTGAAGCAAAAGGGCTTTCGACCGGCGCTCCCGATGTTCCCGACATTTTTATCGTCTGCGCCTCAAAAGAAAACACGAGCGACTGCCTGAAAATCGTTGCGCAGCTAAGGCAGGCGGGAGTCAAAACGGAAACCGACTTTATGGACAGAAGCGTTAAGGCACAGTTTAAATACGCCGATAAAACCGGCGCGCAGTACGTTGCGGTCATCGGCGGCAGCGAGCTTACGGCAGGCTTTGCCGATATCAAGAAAATGTCCGACGGCACAGTAACAAAAGTCGCTCTTGCCAATATAGCGGATTTTTTCAAAAAGTAAGGCCTCAGACTAAATTTTTATTCGTATACAAGGAGAAAAAAATATATGACAGAATTTATGGGAAACTTAAAGCGCACTAATTACGCGGCACTCGTTAGCGAAAGTATGATAGGATCTTCGCTTACGGTTATGGGCTGGGCGGCAAAACGCCGCGATTTCGGCGGACTCATTTTCGTAGATCTGCGCGACCGCAGCGGTATATTGCAAATAGTTTTCGACGCCTCTAAAATGAGCGCGGAGGACTTTGAAAAAGCGGGGGATATCCGCAGCGAGTACGTCCTTGCTATCGAGGGCACCTTGCGCGCCCGCAGCGAGGAAACTGTTAATCCTAAGCTGAAAACGGGAACGGTTGAATTGCTTGCTACGACTTTAAAAATATTGTCCGACGCCGATACCCCTCCTTTTGCCCTTGACGACTCTTCTTCTGTCAACGAGTCGACAAGGCTTAAATACCGCTATTTGGATCTTAGGACTCCCGCGCTTCAAAATAAGCTCATAACCCGCGATAAAATCACGAAAGCCGCCCGCGATTATATGGCGAAAAATGATTTTTTAGAAATCGAAACGCCGTTTTTGGGTAAATCCACGCCCGAGGGCGCAAGGGACTATCTTGTTCCCTCAAGAGTGCATCCCGGCTCTTTCTACGCGCTTCCCCAGTCCCCGCAGCTGTATAAACAGCTTTTGATGATCAGCGGTTTCGACCGTTATTATCAGATAGCGCGCTGCTTCCGCGACGAGGACTTGCGCGCAAACCGCCAGCCCGAATTTACGCAGATCGATATGGAAATGTCGTTTGTGGAAACGGAAGAAAGCGTTATGCAGATCGCCGAAGGCCTTATCCGCGACATATTTAAGAAAGTCATAGACGTAAAAATCCCGAAAAATATCCGCCGCCTCACTTATAAGGACGCGATGGACAGGTTCGGCTCCGACAAGCCCGACACGCGTTTTTCTCTTGAGATACAGGATATTTCAGATATTGCCGGGGATTGCGGCTTTCAGGTATTTACAAACGCTGTCAAAAACGGCGGAAGCGTAAGAATGATAAACGCAAAAGGCTTTTATAAGAGCGAAAATCCGATTTTATCGCGCCGCGACATCGACGGCCTGACCGATTTTGTCAAGACGTATAAAGCCAAAGGCCTTGCGTGGATCGCTATGAAAGAGGACGGAATACAGTCGGTTATAACAAAGTTTATGAGCGAGGAGACCGTCAACAAGATTTTAAAGCGCGCAAAAGCCGAAACAGGCGATATTATTTTCTTTTGCGCGGACAAAAACGACGTTGTTTTTGCCTCTTTAGGCGCATTAAGGCTGCATTTAGGCGAAACCGGCGGCTTGATAGACCATTCAAAATACGATATTTTGTGGGTAACCGATTTCCCGTTGCTTGAATACAGCGAGGAAGATAAGCGGTATGTTGCTATGCACCATCCCTTCACTAGCCCCAAAAACGAGGATTTGCACCTTTTAGATACAGACCCGGCTAAGGTTAGGGCAAAAGCCTATGACCTTGTAATAAACGGACAGGAGGCGGGCGGCGGCAGCATAAGGATATTCAAGCGCGATATCCAAAAGAAAATGTTCAACGTGCTGGGCTTTGACGATAAGCAGATAGAGGAGCGTTTCGGTTTCTTCGTGAACGCGTTCAACTACGGCACCCCTCCTCACGGCGGACTTGCGTTCGGCCTCGACAGGCTTACAATGCTCCTCACCGGCACAGATAATATTAAGGACGTTATCGCATTCCCCAAAGTTCAGAACGCTTCCGACCTTATGACGCAGGCTCCCTCAACAGTCGAGCCTAAACAGCTCAAAGAACTTGCTTTAAAAATAAATGAGCAGATTCAGTAGAACTGAAAAGCTGATAGGGCAGGACGCTCAACGCTTTTTAAAAGAGCGCAGCGTCCTGATAGTCGGGATAGGCGGCGTAGGCGGCTATGTTTTTGAAACGCTGGTGCGGGCGGGAATAGGCAGTTTTACGATTGTTGACGGCGATAAGGTGGATATTTCAAACTTAAACCGCCAGATAATTTCGCTTGATTCAAATGTCGGGCAGGATAAAGTCGAAGCGGCAAAGCAAAGGGCGGAGTCGATCAATCCGGAGGTTAAAATCCGGGCGTTAAATATCAATTATAACGGCCAGACTAAAAGCCTTATTTTCGACAGGCCCTACGACTATTGCGTAGATTGTTTCGACAGCGTAAGGGACAAAATCGATTTTATTAAAACGGCTTATGATTTTTCCTATCCGCTCATCAGCGCGACCGGAGCCGGCAACAGGACGGACCCCGATTTTATGGTCTGCGATATTTATAAAACCGCATACGACCCTCTTGCAAAAGCGGTAAGAACGGGATTAAAGGGCAGCGGCGTTAAAAAGCTTAAAGTAGTATGCGATGCCAAACCGCCGCTCAAAATCAGCGGTACTCCCGCAAGTATTTCTTACGCGCCCGCGTTAATGGGATGCTATATTGGCGCGGAGGTCATAAAGGATTTATTAAAAATATAGCTGATTAGCTATAATTGAACAAAGGTTATCGATGACGGAAGAATGTAAGGTAACAAAAATAAAGGGCGGTTTTGCCTATATAAAGCTTGAACGCAGCGAACGTTGCGGAGGGTGTAAGGTTTGCGCTTTTAACAACGCCGATTCTATTGAAATACCTGCAATCTGCGACGTTAAATGCGAAAAAGGCGATACAGTTGTTGTTGAAATGCCGCAAAAACAGTACGTTTTAGCTCCATTAATCCTTTTCGGAATACCGCTGTTTTTGTTTTTGATAGGGCTGATTGCGGGCAGCGCGCTGAAAGCCGAAATATTAATGGTCGTATTTGCGTTTTCGTTTGCCGCTATAGGGCTTATCGCCGCCTCTCTTGTAGACAAGCTTATAAGGACTAACCGGGTATATATGCCGGTGATAGTAGATAGGATAATGTTCAGGGAAAGAAGCTTTGAAGCTGAAAATGAAGCGGCGGAAAACGAAGCGGAAAGCGAAAACGGCTAGTTTTTTTAAAAAACCGCTAATTTATTTTTAAAAAACCGCTTATTATTTTGAGAGAAACAGCGGACACCGCAAGCGTCAACAACATAAAAAAATACACAGGAGAATATAGATAATGATCGATTTAAAACTCATTAAACAAACGGACCCAGAGGTTGCGGCAAGCTTAAAAAGAGAGCTTAACCGTCAGCGCGACAACATCGAGCTTATCGCAAGCGAAAACTTTGTTTCGCCCGCGGTCATGGCGGCGGTAGGATCGCATTTAACGAATAAATACGCAGAAGGCTATCCCTCAAAACGCTATTACGGCGGCTGCGTTTATGTGGACGAAGTGGAAACTCTCGCGATTGAAAGGGCAAAGGCTCTGTTTAATTGCGGTTTTGCAAACGTTCAGCCCCATAGCGGCGCGAGCGCGAACCAGGCGGTCTATTTTGCGCTCTTAAATATCGGCGACACTGTTCTTGGAATGAATCTTGCCCACGGCGGCCATTTGACTCACGGAAGCCCAGTAAATTTTTCGGGCAGGGACTATAAAATCGTTCCCTACGGAGTGTCCGACGGCGATGAAACTATCGATTACGACAACGTTGAACGCCTTGCTTTGCAGCATAACCCTAAGATGATAATTGCAGGCGCGAGCGCATATTCAAGGGTCATCGATTTCAAGCGTTTCCGTGAAATTGCCGATAAGGTAGGAGCGTATTTTGTTGTGGACGTCGCCCATATCGCGGGGCTTGTGGTAACGGGCAATCATCCTTCGCCGTTCCCCTACGCTCACGTTGTCACGACGACCACGCATAAAACTTTGCGCGGCCCCAGAGGCGGAATGATCATGACAAACGACGAGGAGCTTGCTAAAAAAATCAATAAGGCAGTTTTCCCCGGCCAGCAGGGCGGCCCGCTTATGCACGTTATTGCGGGCAAGGCTGTCGCGCTCAAAGAAGCCGGAACAAATGAGTTTAAGCAATATCAGCAGCAGATCCTCAAAAATGCAGCCGCTCTTTGTAAATCCTTAAAGAAAAACGGGATCGAAATCGTTTCCGACGGCACCGACAACCATCTTATGCTCGTAAAACTTGTTAAATACAATACTACCGGCAAGGAAATCGAAGCTCTGCTTGATGAATGCCGTATAACCGCTAATAAAAACACTATTCCCAACGACCCTCAGTCGCCTTTTATTACAAGCGGCATCCGCTTAGGCACGCCCTCTGTTACAACAAGGGGAATGAAAGAGAAGGAAATGGAAACTATCGGCGGCCTGATAGCGAAAATCATCAAGGAAAAAGCGTCGGCTGTCGAATATGTGAAAGCGGAAGTCGAAAAGCTTTGTTCTGCTTTCCCTTTGTACGCAGACGCAGTGAACGAATAGAAAGAATTTGAAAACGGAGTGATAACCTGTCGCTCCGTTTTTGCAGTAAACGGAGTTTTATGATTAGAAAGGACAGAGAAGTCAGTAATATCAGTGAAATAATTAGCGCAATAAAAAGATGTAAAATTTGCCATCTCGCGCTCAAAGACGGCGAATTCCCATACGTTGTGCCGATGTCTTTCGGCTTTGCGCAGGAAGGGCCGGATCTCGTATTGTATTTTCACGGAGCGTCAGAGGGCAAAAAGCACGACCTTATAAAGAAAGACAATAAAGCGTCTTTTTCAATTATTAATTCAACAGGCGATGCCGTCAAGCTTGACGGGGGAAATTTTACCGTAGAATACGAAAGCGTTTTAGGCACGGGCTTTATTAAATATCTTAGTGAAGAAGAAAAAGCGGCGGGCCTAAAAATATTGATGTCTCAATACGGAGCCAAACCCGTCAAGCTTAAAGCCGAAGCCGTTGCAGCCGTAACTTTATTCAAGCTCATTATCAACGAGCTTTGGTGCAAACGCAGACAGGTTTATTTTAAAGAAACGCAGAATTAATACGATTAGTATTTCCGCTTTAAGCCGATAGCTATTCAGTATCATTTTCACTTTTATTACGCACCTTTTAGCTTTTTTCTCTATCTGAAAAAATATTTTTTAAAACCCTAGCAAAAGGCTAGGGTTTTTGCTTGACGAGGCGAATAATAAGCTGTATAATAAAACCATACTAAATAAGTAGGATTTAAATCGGTCTTAAAGGACAATCCTAAAAGGGTAAATAAATGAGATTTTCAACAAGAGCAAGATACGGTTTAAGGATTTGTTTTCTTTTGGGTGTAAGCAAAGAGGAAAGAACGGCTTTAAGTACGCTTGTGCGCCAGACGGAATTAAGCGAAAAATACCTTGAGCAGCTTCTTGGAAAATTAAGGCAATGCGATATAGTTAAAACTGTCCGCGGGGTAAGCGGCGGTTATTATCTGGCAAAGAATACGGAGGATATCACAATCAACCAGATACTTAAAGCCCTCGACGACGATTTTGCTCTCACCGACTGTGCCGACGGGACAGGCTGCAGTGATTATAAATGCCCGAACAAAAGGATTTTCAAACGCATACACGACGGGATTAACGAGATACTGGATAATATAACGCTTAAAGACATGATCGACGATTGTCAGCCGCAAAAAAACTAGAAAAGAATTTGCAACGAAGAAGGAACTAAAAAACTATGAAAAAAAGAGTATATCTTGATTATGCGGCAACTACGCCGGTATCAAAAGAGTGTTTTGAAGCGATGAAACCCTACTTTACAAAGGTTTTCGGCAATGCAAATTCGCTTCATTCTTTCGGGCGCGACGCCTCTTACGCCGTTGATAACGCAAGGCGCAAAATTGCCGCTTTAATAGGGGCGGAGCCAAATGAAATCTATTTTACTTCCGGCGGTACTGAATCCGATAACTGGGCCGTTAAGGGCGGCGCGCTTTTCAAGAAATCCAGGGGCAATCATATTATCACCTCTTCGATTGAACATGCCGCTGTTTTAAGCTCCGTCAAACAGCTCAAGGAGGACGGTTTTTCGGTGACTTTCCTGCCGGTATATAACGACGGTATAGTTAAAGCCGAGGATTTTGAAAAGGCGATAACAGATAAAACAACGCTCGTTTCAGTAATGCTTGCCAATAACGAGATCGGCACATTGCAGCCGGTAAAGGAAATTGCACAGATCGCGCACCGGCATAAGATACTGGTGCATACCGACGCCGTACAGGCAGTCGGCTCAATTCCGGTAAACGTAAAGGACTTAGGCGTAGATATGATGAGCTTTTCCGCTCATAAATTCTACGGCCCCAAAGGCATAGGAGTGCTGTACATCCGCAAGGGGATCAAGCCAGAAAAAATTATTACAGGCGGCCACCAGGAGCGCAGTATGCGAGGCGGTACAACTAACGTGCCGGCCGTTGCGGGGCTTGCAGCCGCCTTAGAAGCCGCTATAAACGGCCTTGGAAAAAATGCGGCGCACATAAGCTCGATCAGAGACCATTTTGTGCAGCGGATAAAGAGAGAAGTCCCGCACGTTATTTATAACGGAGATCCGGAAAAAAGACTGCCGCAAAATGCAAACTTTTCGTTTGAGTTTATAGAAGGCGAATCGATTTTGATGCTGCTCGATATGGAGGGCATAGCCTGCTCGTCTGGGTCTGCCTGCTCGTCAGGCTCGCTTGAACCCTCGCACGTTCTGCTCTCTATAGGCTTGCCGCACGAAAAGGCGCACGGGTCGATAAGGTTCACGTTCGGAAAAGACACGACAATTGAGGAAGTCAACTATACTGTCGAAAAAGTTAAAAAAGTAGTTAAAAGGCTGCGCGGCCTGTCGCCGCTGTTTAAAGCAGAAGAAGGAGAGATATCTTATGTATAACGATAAAGTTTTGCAGGAATTTAAAAAGCCGAGCAATATGGGCACGCTGAAAAATGCGAACGCGGTAGGCACAGTCGGCAACGCCACCTGCGGCGATATAATGGAAATTTCAATGAAGATAGTTAAAAACGTCATAAAGGACGTTAAATTCAAAACGTTCGGCTGCACCGCCGCTATCGCAACCTCCAGCGTAGCGACGCGGCTTGTTAAAGGCAAAACTATCGACGAGGCGCTCACTATCACAAACGCGCAAGTGGTTGCGGAGCTTGGCGAACTGCCCCAGCAAAAGCTCCATTGTTCGGTGTTGGCGGAAGAGGCTATAAAGGAAGCGATAAACGATTACCTTAAAAAAATGAAAGCCGCAGGCAAAACCGAAGCTGACCTGAATAATTAAGAACCTAGCCCGAGTATATATTCATAGTTTCCGTAACTCCCATACGAAAAAACATATAAAAATATAAGATCTGTAAATAAAAAATTTACTTTGGGTTATAATATAGTCAGGAGGTAAATTATGAGAAACGGAATGTATATCGGTCTGGCTGCCGGAATGGTTATCGGCGCGCTCATCACCTGTAATAACCGCAAGGTACGTCATATGGTTGACGACGCGCAAGATAAAATCAGATCCAAAATGAAAAAGCAAGGCGAAGAAATGGTAAAAAATACCTGTGAATGCGCATGCGAAACTTTCTGCGGTGACGAAACTGTAAGCGATAATCATAATACTCAGCAGCAATTCTAAAACGCGCGGAAGTGATTTTGACGCAAACCGGAATAAAAGACAAAAATAGCAGCCCAAATTTTAGCGGCTGCTATTTTGCCCGAAATTTTAAGTTGACACAGCCAGCACTTTTATAGTATCATTACATTAGCAAAAACTGTTAATAAGAGAAAATAAATGAGAATACTCGGAATAGATTACGGCGACGCAAGGATAGGGCTTGCGCTCAGCGACGTTTTAGAGGTTTTAGCAAGTCCTCTTAAAACGCTTAAGAGCGTAACTATGCGAAAAGATATCGACAATTTGGCCGCTATAGCAAAAAATAACGACGCGGGGCTTATTGTTCTGGGGCTGCCGCTTATGCTCGACGGAACCGAAGGCGAAAGGGCGTCAAAGACCCGCGCACTCGGCCGTAATTTAGAAAAGGTGAGCGGCGTTAAGGTCGTTTATCAGGACGAACGCCTCACATCGGTCGAGGCGGAAGAAATTTTGAAAAACAATAATGTAAGGCGCGAAAAACAAAAAGACGTTATCGACACGGTGGCGGCGCAGATAATACTGCAAAGTTACCTTGATTCAATAAAGAAAAATTGACAGGAGTTAAGATTATGAAAGAAGAATTAAACGAAAACCAGGTGGCAGTGGAAATTTTCGAGGAAGATACCATTATCACCCTTTACGATGAAGAAGAAAATCCGATAGACTTTTTTGAAATTGCCAGCGTTGAACTGGACGGGAAATTCTACGAAATACTCCAGCCCGTAGAGGCAGTAGAGGGCGTTGAGGACGACGAGGCCGTTATATTTGAATATGAGCTGGACCCCAAGACTTCAGACAAAATGTTTAAGCCGGTCTTTGAGGAAGAGCTTTTAAACGAAATCTTTGAAATGTATCTTAAAGCCGCCGCGGATTATGAATCCGATTGCGACGATCATTGCGGTTGCGGCTGCGAGTATGAGGACTGCGATTGCGAAGAGGACTGTGACGACGAGGGCTGCGGCTGCGGTTGCGGCTGCGGTCATAAAGACGAATAGAAGTAAAACTTATGAAGTCAGGACGCGCGCCTGACTTTATTTTTTAAATATATGCAAATTTGTTTGCATAAATCTGTAAGCTGTGATATAATTTTTAAGGTTAAAATTCGCAGCCGCATGGGACTTGCCTTTCTGTTGCGCAACCGGTAAAATTTTTAATGCCGGGCGTTAAAGGGCGGGGTTGATCTGCGGCGGAGTGATTAAACAGGAGGAATAAAAATGTCAAACGTTGTTTCAATGAAACAATTGCTCGAGGCCGGCGTGCATTTCGGGCATCCCACAAGAAAGTGGAACCCCAAGATGAAGAAGTACATCTACACAGCAAGAAACGATATTTATATTATCAATCTTGAAAAAACTGTAGATCTCATCGACGACGCGTACAAGTTCATCAAGGACGTAGCCTCAAGCGGAAAATCGATCCTTTTCGTAGGAACGAAGAAACAGGCTCAGGAAGCTATCGCTCAGGAAGCTGATAAGTGCGGAATGTACTATATGAAGTCGCGCTGGCTCGGCGGAACGCTCACAAACTTCACAACCATCCGTTCAAGGATCGAGAGGCTCAATAAGCTCAATCAGATGGAAAAAATGAACGAGTTCAATCTTCTTCCCAAAAAAGAAGTTATCAAGCTTATTGCAGAAAGAGATAAACTCGAAGAAAATTTAGGCGGTATCAAGGATATGCGTTCGCTTCCCGGCGCGCTTTTCGTTGTTGATCCGAAAAAAGAACACTTAGCCGTAGCCGAGGCAAGAAGCCTTAGGATTCCTATCGTAGGTATCGTAGATACTAACTGCGACCCCGACGAAGTCGATTACCCCATCCCCGGCAACGACGACGCAATCCGCGCTATCAAGCTTATCGCAGGCGCAATGGCGGACGCTGTTATCGAAGCAAGGGAAGGCGAGGAAGGCTTAGCCGCACGCCGTCAGATAGAGGCTCAGATGATAGCAGAAAGCGCGGAACGCGCAGCCGCTTCAGAAGCAGTTTTTGACGAGACGGCAGAAAACTAAAATTCAAGGAGAAAATTTATGGCATTTACAGCTCAGGACGTAGCAAAACTCAGAGAAATGACCGGCGCGGGAATGATGGAGTGCAAAAAAGCTTTGACCCATACCGACGGAAATTTTGAAAAAGCTGCTGAATATTTAAGAGAACAGGGCGTTGCCGTTGCCGCTAAAAAGGCATCGAGAATAGCGTCGGAAGGCGTTGTAGCCGCATATGTTTCGCCCGATAAAAAGAGCGGAGCGTTAATAGAAATCAACTGCGAGTCCGACTTTGTCGGCAAATCCGAGCCTTTTGTTGCGCTCGCCGGTATTATTGCAAAAGCTGCGGCGGAGAAAAACCCTGCGGATTTAGACGCGCTTTTAAACGCAAAAGTTGCAAATGAAACAGTTACGGAGCTTATCAATAACGCAACGGCTAAAATCGGCGAAAAACTCGCGCTGCGCCGTTTTGTAAGATATTCCGCTCCTAACGCGTTTGAAGAATTCTATATCCATATGGGCGGAAAAATAGGCGTTCTTTTGGAAGTCGAAACCGATAAGGACCTTTCAAAAAATGAAGAATTTTCAGCAGTCTGCCACGATATCGCTATGCAGATCGCAGCCGCATCGCCTAAATACGTTTATGAATCCGAAGTTCCCGCTGCCGAGGCAGAACACGAAATGGCTATTTTAAAGGCACAGGCGCTCAACGAAGGCAAGCCCGCCGCAGTTGTGGATAAGATGATAGTAGGAAGGATCAAAAAGTATTATAAAGAAATCTGTCTTGTTGAACAGGAATTCGTTAAGGATCCCGCTTTAACTGTCAGGCAGGTAGTTGACGCAGCCGCAAAAAAATTCGGCGCAAGCGTCAAGATTGTAAAGTTTTCAAGACTCACTATGGGCGAAGGCTTAGAAAAGAGAGTTGATAATTTAGCGGAAGAAGTAGCAAAACTTCAAAAATAATTTTTAAATGGGACGCAGTTTTTTGTAATTGTGCCCCATTTTTTTAAGGCTTTAAAAAAACATTAAAAATTCAAAGGAGATACTGCTATTATGTACAAGAGAGTTTTGCTTAAAATCAGCGGAGAAGCGCTTGCGGGCGAGCAGGGAGTCGGTATCAATCCGGCAATGGTAGAGCATGTTGTTAGCCAGCTTGTAGAGCTCCATAATATGGGCTTGGAAATTGCGGTCGTTGTCGGGGGCGGTAACTTTTGGAGAGGCCGACAGGGCACAAATATGGACAGGGTTACAGCCGACCATATGGGAATGCTTGCAACCATTATGAACGCGTTAGCATTGCAGGACGCTATCGAAAAGAAAAACGTACAGTCGCGCGTGCAGACCGCTTTAAGTATCCCGGCCGTTGCCGAGCCTTTTATTTTAAGGAAAGCCTTAAAGCATTTTGATTGCGACAGGATCGTCATTTTTGCCTGCGGAACCGGCAACCCTTATTTTTCCACCGATTCCGGCGCGGCCCTGCGTGCGGCTGAAATCAAGGCAGACGTGCTTTTGATGGCAAAAAACGTGGACGGGCTTTATGATTCCGACCCTAAAAAGAACCCCGCCGCCAAAAAATTCGACACTATTTCTTATATGGACGTTATCAATAAAGAGCTGCACCTTATGGACACTACGTCTATAACTATGTGTATGGAAAACCATATTCCGATCATCGCTTTCGGCTTACTGGAAGAGCGCGGCCTTATACGCGCCGCAACGGGCGAAAAAGTCGGGACAGTTATTTGCTGATGTTTTTTTGTTTTAAAATTTATGTTTAAAAAAAAATTACAGTAAAAAGGCCGTTTTATGACGGTCTTTTTCTGTTCAATTCAGATAATACAAATATTTCAGAAAGATTTCATAATTTATAATAATTGCCAAAACGCTTGAAATATCAGGTTTTTTTTGGTATAATGTTTTTAAATTGAAATGATAATGTAAAAAAATTTGGAGGGAATTATGGCAATCACGAATCCGCAGGTCAAACCGGAGTTTGACAAGTATGAATCAAAGCTGAATAAAGCGGTGGAACATTTAAAGGGCGACCTTTTAACCGTGCGCGCGGGCAGGGCAAATCCGCAGATACTCAACAAGATAGTAGTTGATTATTACGGTACTCCTACTCCTTTGAGCCAAATGGCGAACATTACCGTTCCCGAGGCCAGGACTCTTGTGATTTCCTTATGGGACACAAGCGCGCTGCGCGACGTCATAAAGGCAATTTCACAATCGGATATCGGCATAAATCCGACTGACGACGGTAAAACGATCCGCCTTATGTTTCCCCAGCTTACGGAAGAGCGCCGCAAAGATCTTGTCAAGCAGATAAAAAAGACGGCTGAAGATACGAAAGTCGTTTTGAGAAACGAACGCCGCGACGTTATGGAAGTAATAAAAAAGTTCAAGAAGGACAGTATTGTTACAGAGGACGAGGTCATAACGTACGAAAAGGACGTTCAGAAATCTTTAGATAAGGCAATAGAGCAGGTCGAAAAAATGCTCAAGGAAAAGGAAGCTGAAATAATTGAAGTCTAAGTTGGACTCCGAATTTAAAAAACTCCCCACCCATATCGGCTTTATTATGGACGGAAACGGCAGATGGGCAAAAAAGAGACTGCTGCCGCGTTCGGCCGGACATAAAGAGGGAGTCAAGACGCTGAAAAATATTGTGAATGCGGCATTCGGATTAGGGATCCCGTATGTTTCTGTATATGCGTTTTCCACTGAAAACCAAAAGCGGCCGTTAGAGGAAAAAAACGCGCTCTATGATTTAATCAAGAAATATTTTGTTTCCTCCTTCAATTATTTTATAGATAACGGCATCAATATCCGTTTTATGGGCGATCTCAGTTATTTTCCGGGCGAGCTGAAAGATATACTCGAGCGGGCGGCGGCAAAAAGCGCACATTTTAAGGATAAGGTTTTAAATATCGGCCTTAACTACGGCTCAAGGGATGAGATCATAAAAGCGGTAAACGCAGCTGTGGACGGCGGCAAACACGTCACAGAATCCGATTTCGAAAAATTGCTCTACACTCAAGGTTTGCCCGCGCCGGATCTTATCGTCCGTACAAGCGGGGAAAGCCGGCTCAGCAATTTTATGCTGTATCAGGCGGCGTACAGCGAGCTGATTTTTACCGACACTTTATGGCCTGATTTTGACGAAAAAAAGCTCTTTGAGGTTTTGAAAGAGTTTGAAAAGCGGGACAGGCGTTTCGGCGGAGTATAGCTAAAAACCAATCGGCTTTTAAAGGAAAAATTTATGAAAATAAGAAGTTTAACGGCAGTTTTTATATTTATATTTTATGCGCTAGTTGTGTATCTGACGATATACGTGCATAAGATATTTTTCGATATATTCGTGCTTATGCTTATGGTTTCCGCCGGTTTTGAAATGAGCCGGGCGATATCTAAAAAGTTTTCTAAGCCGCTTGAGCTTTTTGTACTGCTAAACTGTCTGGCGGGCTATATTGCGTTTTATCTGTGCCACGACGTTTTGAACGTCGGCAACGGTATAGCGATGTATTTTGCCGTAACGGGTCTTGTTTTTATATTATCTGCCGTTTATTCTATGTTTTCAAAAAAAGCAACGATGCGCAACGTAGTTTCAACTATGCTCGTTATTGTTTACCCCGTAACGCTGCTTGTTTATATGCTTGGGCTCAACTACCTGCCTTATTCCGCCTCAAGCAATATGAACGTGGCGGCTATTTTACTTATATTCGTTATTTCCACACTTACCGACACCTTTGCATACCTTGTGGGCGTAACGGTCAAGGGGCCTAAGCTTTGCCCCTCGATAAGCCCAAAAAAAACTATTTCCGGCGCGGTCGGCGGACTTTTAGGCGGGCTTATAGGTGCGGGGATTTTGCTTTTGTTTTCATATCAAAACTGGCTACACGTGCCGATGCTGTCGGATTCAAGCGCGCTCAATATAGTTCACTATCTCGTAATAGGCTTAGTCGGATCCGTCTTTACGCAGCTTGGCGATATGATCGCCTCATACATCAAAAGGCAATGCGAAATCAAGGACTTTTCTAATCTTTTGCCCGGCCACGGCGGCATTATGGACAGGATAGACGGCATAATGCTGAACGCCGTTTTCGTGTACGTTTACTTTTTGGCGCTCTCGTTTTAAATATGAAAAAAATCTCAATATTGGGCAGTACGGGTTCTATCGGGGTGCAGACGCTTAATATAATTAGAATGCATCCCGACAAATTTAAAGTGGCCGCCATTACGGGAAATTCCAATTTAGAGCTGTTAAAAAAACAAGCGGACGAATTTTGCCCCGAGCTTATTGGTATTTGCGACGAAACCTTGTTTAGCGAAGCAAAAAGCCTTTTTGCGGGGTCGAAAGCAAAGCTTGTATTTGGCAAAGACGCATTGATTCAAAGCGCAAGGCTTGAGGGCGCAGATACGGTAGTTGCGGCGGTTGTCGGGATGTGCGGGCTTGAAAGCGTAGTCGAGGCGGTAAAGGCCGGAAAGAACGTCGCGCTTGCAAACAAGGAGTCGCTTGTTGCGGGCGGCGAAATCGTTATGCGCCTTACGCGCGAAAATGGCGTCAAGCTTTATCCGGTAGACAGCGAGCACAGCGCGGTATGGCAATGCCTTGCGGGCAATTCATCAAAGGAAATGCGACGCATAATTTTAACGGCAAGCGGCGGCAGTTTTTTCGGTAAAAAAAGAGAGGAGCTTAAAGGCATCACTCCGGCTCTTGCGACAAAACACCCGAATTGGTCGATGGGCAAAAAAATTACGGTAGACTCTTCAACGATGATGAACAAGGGACTTGAGATAATCGAAGCGCGCTGGCTGTTCGATACGTTCGATATCGATTACATTATCCACCGCGAAAGCGTCATCCATTCAATGGTCGAATTTAATGACGGCTCTATAATAGCGCAAATGTCTAATCCTGATATGCAAATACCGATATCTCTCGCGCTCAGCTATCCTCAAAGGTTTGAAACCGGCGTTCCGTTTTTTAATTTTGATAAAAACCTTACTTTCTTTCAGCCGAACGAGGAAAACTTCAGAATGCCTCTTTTGGCAAAGCAAGCCTTAAAAACCGGAGGAACCGCGCTTTGCGTGCTAAACAGCGCAAATGAGGCGGCGGTCAGCTTGTTTTTAGAGGAAAAGATCGGCTTTACGCAAATTCAGGATATTGTTGAAAATGTTTTAAATTCGGCGGATATAACCTTTAAGCCGCAGCTTGAAACGATTATCGCAACTCATAATTATTGGATAGAAAAACTAAAGAGGGATTATAAACAATTCTTAAACTAATTAATTTATAAGCGGAGTTATTGTATTGGAAGTTTTTAAGTATATTCTTTATATCCTTCTGGCAATCGTTATATTGCTATTAATGGTTGTTATCCACGAATTCGGGCACTATATTGCCGGAAAGTTATTAAAGTTTAAAATAAATGAGTTTGCCGTTGGTTTTGGGCCGAAGATATTTTCTAAAACTAAAAAGAACGGCGAGGTTTTCTCGCTGCGCGCTATACCGCTCGGCGGCTACTGCGCGTTCGAGGGCGAAGAGTCTGACGAGGGGGTTGAAAGCGGCAAGGCGTTTGTGAATGAAAAGCCGTGGAAACGTATTATTGTGTTCCTTGCGGGCGCGGTTTTCAACCTTATCTCGGCCGTAATATTTTCGTTTATTTTTATTTTGGCCATCGGCTTTGCCGTACCTACGGTCGCCGAATCCTATGTTCAAATGGAGCCGGTTTCAGGATATCTTTTGGCGGATGATAAAATAACCGCCGTTGACGGTGTAGTCTTGACTGAAGAAAAAACCTTTGAAAAGATTTTTAAAGAATACGCCGAGGGCGAAAGTATCGATCTTACCATAATGCGCAAAAACGCTGAACTGACGGTAGAGGTCGTAAAAGCTAAAACATATAATCCGCTTATAAACGGCGATGAGATATTGGCGGTAAACGGAAAGAAAATCACCGTTCTGCGCACTTATGAGGATCTTATCGCAGGGTATGAGCTGGGTGATAAGGTGACGCTTTCCGTTTTACGCGGCGGTCAAGAAACGCAAGTGTCAGTCACAAAAAGAAACGTAATATATGTCGAGGCGGGCGAAGCGTCGGGGAAACCGCAATTTAAGGTAGTAAACTACGACGGCTTTGGTTATTCTTCCCTAAGAGAATATAAAAAAGCGGGAGTCGGCAGCGCATTGGCGTACTCGGTTCCGTTTACCGGCAAGCTTTCGTGGACTATCTTAGGTACTTTCGGAAAACTGTTCACAGGCCAGATACCGCTCACAGACCTTGCCGGGCCCGTCGGAACAGTAACGCAAATAGCTGACCTCTCTCATCAAAACTGGCGCAATATCCTTATACTGCTGCCTTTAATTGCAAGCAACTTAGCCGTCTTTAATCTTTTGCCGATCCCTGCCTTAGACGGCTCTAAGGTAGTGTTTACCACAATAGAATGGATAAGAGGAAAGCCTATCAACAGGAAAGCTGAAAGCATAGTGCATTTAGTGGGCATACTTACAATTTTTGCTTTAGTAATTATAATTGACCTAGTCCGGCTTATCCTATAGCCGTCGGCTAAGTAAGCAAAAAAAGGCGTATATAGTTATAAATAACAATGAAAAAAATAGTTAAAGTAAAAAATATTTATATCGGCGGGGACAACCGCATTCCTATCCAGTCGATGACTAACACCGACACTTTAGACGCGGACGCGACTGTCTCTCAAGTTTTGGCACTTGAAAAAGCGGGCTGCGATATCGTACGGCTGGCGGTTTCCTCAAGCGCGGAAGTTGAAAGCTGCAAGCAAATTCTTAAAAGAGTTTCGGCGCCGCTTGTAGCAGATATCCAATTTGATTATAAGCTGGCTATCCTTTGCGCAGACGCGGGATTTTCTAAGATCAGGTTTAATCCCGGCAATATCGGCGGCGAGGATAAAGTGCGCGAGCTTGTAGCGGCGTGTAAAGCGAATGGGGTTCCTATCCGTATCGGAGTCAATTCCGGCTCTTTGGAAAAAAATCTAATTAAAAAATACGGAGTGTGCGCCAAAAGCCTTGGAATGAGCGCGCTCAACCATGTAGCTATTTTAGAAAGGTTCGGCTTTGAGGATATAATAGTTTCCGTCAAATCAAGCTCCGTAAAAACTATGATCGAGGCAAATCGCATACTCGACAAAGAATGCGATTATCCGCTTCATATCGGCGTGACCGAAAGCGGGGCGTATGAGGAAGGCCTTCTTAAATCCGCCGTTGGTATAGGCTCGCTTTTGGCGGATAATATCGGCGACACCGTCCGCGTTTCCTTAAGCGGCGACCCCGTTGCGGAGGTGTTTGCGGCAAAAAAAATATTAAGGGCGGCGGGTAGAGATAGCAACTACTGCGAAATAGTTTCATGCCCGACCTGTTCGCGCTGTAAGTACGATCTTATGGAAGTTGTCGATAAGGTGCGCGAGCTTACGGCGGGAGTAAATAAAAAGATGAAGATCGCCGTTATGGGCTGCGTTGTCAACGGCCCGGGCGAAGCGCTTGACGCCGATTTAGGAGTCGCGGGGGGCAAGGAAAAGTCGGTTATTTTCAAAAAAGGCGAGATAGTTTCGACTGTTGAAAACAGCGATGTGATACCGGTCTTAGAAAAGATGATAGCAGAGCTTATATAGTCAATAAAGGGTATTCATACCGCAGGATAAATCCTGCACCTCGCGCCTTTGGCGCGCCTTCCGCGCTAAAGCGCGGGGTATGCACACTTTGTCGGCGGCGCAAAAATGCCCTTGCAAGCAAGCATTTTTGCTTCAAAAATCAAAAGGAAATACGTATACTAAAGAATGTCTGTATTTTTGGAAAAATTTAATACCATAACTCAAAACCGGTTCGACTACCTTAAACTGACGGATATCGACGTGCATATCCGCTCAAAGCTTGTGGTGGTCAATTTTATTTATCCTGAAAGCCGTCAAAAGGAAGCCGTCGCGGATTGTCCTCAAATCAAGGCGGCTGTACAAAGCGCGCTCAATACAAAAGCCGCATCAGACGTTAAGCTCACTGTCAGCCATTTTGATAAGGATTATTTTTACTCTGATTTTTTAAAGTTTTTGAAAAAATATCCGTCCGTAAGCTCGGATATGTCAGAGGGCGACCTTATCGTTTCGGACGAGCCGGGCAATTATAAGGTTACGCTTAAACTTAACAGTCATATTTTGGACTATTGCAACGAGAAAAACGTTTTAAGCGAGATAAACGATTATCTTTCTACATACTATTGCGATACGATTTCCTTTTCTATAGAGCTAAAAAACGCCGCGGGCGAGGCTCCGGAGCTTATATTTAAAAAGGAAGAAGTCAAAACTAAGCTGGACGATGAGTCGGGCAGATACATAATCCCGCAAAACGTAGACGAGCTTATCGGGCCTATCATCTATGATAAAGCCGTATATATTGAGGACGCAGTTAAACCCAAAGAGCGGCTGGTGGTGTGCGGCACGATCGTCCAGTTCGACGAGCATATCCGAAAGCCGCGTCCCGAAGATACGGAGGAAAGGAAGTTTTACCGTATGGCTATCGAGGACTTTACGGGTAAAATGGAGTTCCTCTATTTCCCTACAAAATACTCTAAAGATAAAATTACGCTTTTGCAGCTGGGAAAGGACATTGTTACCCGCGGTACATACGAGACGGACAAGCGCGACCCCGATAAGCTTGTTTATATCGTCAAGGACATTTCTTATTGCACGCTGCCCAAAGATTTTAAAATCAACAGGATCCGCAGGACTGTCGAAAAGGATTACATTACCGTCAGGCCGCAGGAATACGTCAAAACCTCGCAAGGCTCGCTGTTTGAAATGGCGGCGAAAAAGAAAACGCCCGAATTTTTAAAGGGCAAAACATTTGTTGTTTTCGATCTTGAAACTACAGGCCTGAATGCCTCCCGCGGCGACAGGATAATAGAAGTTGCCGGAGTTAAAATAGTTGACGGCGTTTTCAAGGAAACGTTTTCAACTTTCGTGGACCCTAAAATCCCCATTCCCCAGAAAATTACGGATCTGACCGGCATAAACGATTATGACGTTTCCGGAAAACCTGAAATCAACGACGTGATGATCGACTTCTATAAATTCACCGAGGGCGCAGTTTTAGTGGCGCAGAATATCCAGTTCGATTATTCTTTTATATCCGCCTACGGTAAGCCGCTTAATATCTATTTCGAGAATAAGCAATACGATACGCTGCTTTTAGCGCGCAAATATTGCCCCGACCTTAAAAAGTTCAGCCTCGACAAGCTCACCGAACACCTCGGCGTGGAGCTCAACAACGCGCATAGGGCGATCAACGACGCTATTGCGACAGCGGAAGTTTTTGTTAAATTAGCCGAAAAAATGGCGTGAAACGGTTGATTTTATTTAATTTTGGTGCTATACTGTAATAGCAATAAGGAGATTTACGGGAGCGGGCGAAAAAGTCCGCTCCCGAACTTTTTCTAAAAAAAGCATAAAGCTTTATATTGCGACGTAAACGGAGAAAAGAATATTGGCGAACATAGTTGAAATTGCAAAAGAAAAAGTCGTTCCCGTAATTGAGAAACTGGGTTATGAGGTCGTGGACGTTGAATATCTAAAGAAAGGCGAAACGTTCAATCTCACCTTTTATATCGATATTATGCGCGGCGTAACGCTTGACGATTGCGAAAAAGTGCATAACGAGATAGACCCCGTTTTAGATGCGCTCGATCCTACCGCAGGCGCGCCGTATACGCTGAACGTATCGTCTCCAGGGCTCGACCGTCCGTTTAAAAAGCAGCGCGATTATGAGCGCAACTATGGCAGGGAAGTTGAAATCAAGCTTTTCGGCCCGCTAAAGGGCAAGAAAGTTTTTGAGGGCGTGCTTATTTCACGAAATGAGAACACGATAACAATCAAAACCGATAAAGAAGAAATAACAATAGAAAATAACAGGGTGGCAAAAGTTTGTCCGCTTGTAAAATTTGAATAATCAGGAGGAAAATAAAAAAAATGATAAGTAAGGATTTTTTCCCGGCACTGGAAGATCTGGAAAGAGAAAAACGAATCAAAAAATCGGTATTCATCGAGGCGCTTGAAACCGCGCTCGTGATCGCATATAAAAAGCATACCGGAACCAGCAAGGCAATCACAGTAAAGCTTGTTCCCGAACGCAATTCTTTTGACATCATAGCTTATCAGACCGTTGTCGAAATAGTTGAGGACAAGGAGTCGCAGATAAGCTTAGAGGACGCCCGCCTTATAAACCGTAAATACAAAGTCGGCGACGTTGTTTCTGAAAAGGTTTCATCAAAGGAGTTCGGCAGGATTGCCGCACAGACCGCAAAACAGGTTATTATGCAAAAGCTCAGAGAAGTAGAGAGCGAAATGGCATATAATGAATTATCGCAAAAAGAAGACGAACTGGTCACCTGCATAGTCCGGCGAATCGAAGGCAAAAATGTTTATGTGGAGATCAATAAATTGGAAGCGGTGCTTCAGCCGCAGGATCAATCGCCTACCGACCGTTTCAGCGTCGGCGACCGCATAAAAGTATTCGTCAAAAAAATCAAGAGCGGCACAAAAGGCCCGCAGATAACGGTTTCAAGAACGGTTCCGGGCTTTGTAAAGAAGCTGTTTGAGGTTGAAGTCCCCGAAATCGCAGGCGGGCTCGTTACTATAAAGGCTATCGTAAGAGAGGCCGGTTACAGAACGAAAATGGCCGTTTACAGCGAGGATGCCGATATCGATCCGGTAGGCGCGTGCGTAGGTAACAGGGGTATGAGGGTCAACGCGATAGTGTCCGAGCTAGACGGAGAAAAAATCGACATCATTCCCTGGTGCGAGGACAGCCTTGAATTTATTGCAAGAGCCTTAAGCCCCGCAAAGGTAGTGATGGTGCAGGTCAACGACGAGGAAAGGTCGGCAAAAGCCGTTGTTATGGACGATATGCTCTCGCTTGCTATCGGTAAGGACGGCCAAAACGCAAGGCTTGCCGCCCGCCTTACAGGCTGGAAAATAGACGTTAAGCCGTACTCGTCTTTAGCTGCAGCCGAGCCTGCCGCAGAGCCTGAATATGTTAAGGAAGAGACTATTGAGGAGCCGGTTGAAAATGCCGCTCAGGACGTCAGCGTATTCGACGAGGATTTAGGCGATTTAGAATAACATTTATAGCTAAATTTTAATCAGCTAAAAACAAATTACGCCCGCCGTAAGGCAAGAGTAAAAAAACTTTAAAGTTTAATAAGGAATTTGCGGACGCAATGCGCGGCCGCGGCGCAATTATGAAAGAAAAAAAGATCCCGCAGAGAATGTGCATTGCCTGTAAGGAAATGAAAAACAAAAAAGAGCTCATCCGAATCGTAAGAAGTCCGGAGGGCGAAATATCTCTTGACTTTACAGGTAAGAAGAACGGCAGAGGCGCGTACATTTGCCCAATGGATGAATGTATCACTAAATGCGTAAAATCAAAGCTTATAAACAAAACCTTTAAATGCGACGCGGGAGCAGAGGTTTACGAAAAAATAACGGATGAGTTCAAGAGTGGAAAAAGATAAGGTTTCAGCGCTTTTTGGTTTTGCCGTCAAAGCGGGAAAGCTCATATACGGAAAAGACAATATTTCAGTTTACGGCAAAAAACTGCACCTTATAGCGGTGTGCCCGACGTTATCGCAAAATTCGTATTCGGATATCGAGTATATCGCAAAATCGCGCAAGATCCCGATCATCATTCCGGCCGAGCCGCTCGAAAAAATATTATTCAAAATAGGCTGCAAAGCAGCGGCGTTAAAGGACAAACAAATGTCCGAAGCAATAATACAAAATACTAATGGAAACTACAGACTTATAAAGTTCGCGGAGGAAACAATTTGACAACCACACCTAATCCTGAAACGGGAAAATTCGAAAACATCAAACAGCTTAATACTTTGAACCAGCAGGGCAGCGAATTACATTCGCTCTTAAACAATATCAAGGATATGCGACGCAGGCTTGATAATGTTTTAAGCGAGCAAAAAGAGCGCGAGCGCAGTTTAGAGCGTCAAAAAAAGGAAGAACAGCGCAAGAGCGAAGAGGTCATCGCGGCTGCAAAACCGGTTAAAGAGGAAAAACCTAAAGATCCGGGTATGCTTGTTTTTGAGCCTGCTCCCGCACCCGCACCGGCTGCGCCTAAAGCGGCTCCGGAAGTGCAGCCTGTTCCGGCAAAAAAAACCGAGCCTGCGCCCGCACCCGAAGCGCCTGTTATTGCGCAAGAGAAGAAAGAGCCGGTCAAAGCCGCCGACAACGTGCGTACTAAGCAGTTTGATGCAACGCCGAGTTATATAAGGGGAACGTTTACACCTGCGCCGAAAGCTCCTCCGGCTCCGGCAGGGCAGCGTCCGCCGTATCAAAACAGAGACAGCCGCCCGCAGGGTCAGGGAAATTATCAGCCGCGCACTCCGGGTCAGGGCGGAACGTGGCAACCCAGAGCTCCCGGCCAGCAAGGTCAGGGCGGTTATCAGCCGCGCACTCCGGGTCAGGGCGGAACATGGCAGCCCAGAACTCCCGGCCAGAGCGGAACGTGGCAGCCCAGAACTCCCGGCCAGCAAGGCGCGGGCGGTTATCAGCCGCGCACTCCGGGTCAGGGCGGCGCATGGCAGCCCAGGACTCCCGGCCAGCAAGGCGCAGGGGGCTTCAAACGCCCGCTTTCGGGCAAAGCCGATGCTCCTGCTATTGTTCAGACTAAGGAAAGACGCCCCGACAAGAAGAAAGAATTTACAAAACCCGGCGACGATAAAAAGGCAATGACTAAGCGTACGCTTATCAGAAAAGGCTTTATTCAGGAAAACGTCGATGAGGACAGGGCAAACGTCCGTAAGCTTAAGAATAAGAAAGCAAAGGAACTCAATTTATTTATTCCTCAAAAAATTGAGAAAGCTATCATAACTACCGAAAACCTCACCGTTAAGATTTTAAGTGAAAAAATTGGAAAGACGGCGCAGGAAATCATTAAAAAGCTGATGCTGCTCAATATTATGACGAGCATCAACAGCGTTGTGGATTTTCCCACGATGGAGCTTGTCGCAAACGAGCTGGGAGTCGAGCTTGAGCTGCGGCTTGAACAAACAAAGGAAGAGCTGCTTGAGGCCGACCATGAGGAGCAGGATGAGGACGCAGTACTTGTAAAGCGTCCGCCTATCATAACGGTTATGGGCCACGTCGACCACGGAAAGACTTCGCTGTTGGACGCGATTCGCAAAACGAGCGTCGTTTCGGGCGAGGCAGGCGGAATAACCCAGCATATCGGCTCATATTCGGTAGTGTGCAAGGGTGAGAAAATCACTTTCCTCGACACTCCCGGACATGAAGCGTTTGCCGAAATGCGCGCAAGAGGCGCAAAAGTCACCGATATTGCCGTTCTAGTAGTTGCCGCCGACGACGGAGTTATGCCCCAAACGGTCGAGGCAATCAAGCACGCAAAAGCCGCAAACGTTCCTATCGTAGTTGCTATCAATAAAATCGATAAGCCTGCCGCGAACGTAGATAAGATCAAGCAAGCGCTCACAGAGTACGAGCTTGTCACGGAAGAATGGGGCGGCGATACAATGATGATCCCGCTTTCGGCAAAACAGGGCGAGGGTATAGATAAACTTTTAGAGTCAATACTTCTTTTAGCGGAAGTCAACGATTATAAGGCAAACCCCGACCGTAAGGCTAAGGGTTCTGTAATAGAGGCTAAGCTTGATAAGGGTAAAGGCCCTATCGCTAATATTATCGTTCAGAACGGAACGCTGCATGTGGGCGACACTGTCGTTTCAGGCGTAACAAGCGGCAGGATAAGAGCGATGACGGACGACAAGGGCAGAAATATCAAGGAAGCCGGCCCGTCCACTCCCGTTTCGATACTCGGCTTTACAGACGTCCCGAACGCAGGAGATCCGGTTTTTGTCGTTGCCGACGAAAAAATGGCAAAGCAAGTCGTTGCCGAACGTATGGCAAAAATCAAGAACGAGCAGCTTGTTCAGACCAAGTCCACGTCGCTTGACGATATGTTCAATAGGATCAGCGACGGGCAGATAAAAGAGCTCAACCTTATCATTAAGGCGGACGTTCAAGGCTCCGTCGAAGCGCTTAAAAATTCACTTCTCAAAATCGCTAACGAGGAAGCAAGAGTCAATATCGTCGCAGCATCCGTCGGAGCGATCAATAAATCCGACATTATGCTTGCCGAGGTTTCAAAGTCGATCATCGTAGGTTTCAACGTGCGTCCGGACGCCGAGTCCAAAACTGCGGCTGAAAACGGCGGCATCGATATCAGGCTGTACAAGATCATTTACGAGGCAATCGAGGACATCGAGCTGCTTGTAAAGGGTATGATCGCGCCTAAGATGAGAGAGGTCATAAGCGGAAAAGCGCAGGTGCGCAACATTTTCAAAATCACAGGCTCCGGCATCATTGCGGGAAGCTATGTTCAGAGCGGTAAGATTTTCCGCAATTCAAAGGCAAGAGTTTATCGCGACGGCGCAGTTGTTTTCGACGGACAAATTGCCGGACTTAAACGTTTTAAAGACGATGTTAAGGAAGTTGCCGAGAATTACGAATGCGGTATAAGCCTTGACAACTTCAGCGACTTTAAAGAGAACGACATTATCGAGGCATACGCATTAGAGGTTATCAAAAATTAATTACGGCGGTAGTATTATGAGTTTCAGATTAGAACGTATAAACAGCGAAATGCAGAAGAGTATTTCCGATATAGTTACGAACAGGCTCAAAGACCCCAGAGTTACGGAAATGGTCAGCGTGTTAAAAGTTGATACGGCTAAGGATTTAAAAACTGCAAAAGTCTATGTCAGCATCTACGGCGATAAGGATAAAAGCGCCGCTACCTTTGACGCGCTTAAGAAAACAGCGGGGTTTATACGCAAAGAACTTTCAGTTGATTTTAAGGACCTGCGCGTTGTGCCGAGCCTCAGCTTTTTCCTCGATACCTCAATGGAATACAGTGAAAAAATCAACACGCTTATTCAGGAAATTAAGAATAATGAGCAAAACAAATAAAATCGATCTGCCCGCGCTTATAAAAAAAGCGGAGCAGATCCTGATAATCGGCCATGTGCGTCCGGACGGAGATTGTCTGGGCGCAGGTTTTGCTATTAAAAGGTTATGCGAAAATCTAAATAAAAAAGCCGATTATATCTGTGATTCGCCGTTTCCGGAACATTATTCCTTTATCAGAGGCTGGCAGGAATACAACGTGCAAGTTTGCGAAAGCTATGACCTTGTGATTTGTGTGGACTGCGCGGAGCTTTCCCGTACCGGAAAATATGCGGGATATTTAAAGAACATAAACAGCGTCAATATCGACCATCACATCACGAACAACGGCTTTGCAAAATATAACTATGTGCTTGCCCATGCGTCCAGCACCTGTGAACTGGTCTACTCTCTTATTAAAGACAGCGGACTTATAACCGACGAGATCGCTTATCTTTTGTTTATCGGCTTATCTACCGATTCCGGGCATTTTATGCACAACAATACAAACTCCGATTTACTCACAGCGGCGGCGGAGCTTTCAAAATTTAATATCAGCGTCAGCGAAATCGGCGCAAAGCTGTACCGCACTAATACGATAAGCAAAACGAAACTTATTGCCCGCGCTATCGGGTCGATGCGCTTTTTCCACAATAACGAGATATGCCTTATAACCGTCAAAACCAGCGATCTTACCGAATGCGGCTGCGAGCTTGCAGATACTGAAGGACTGACGGATTTCGGAATGAATATAGGCGTCGTTAAAGTCACAGTCTGCATAACCGAGCAAAACCGCCCGCTCTATAAGGTCAGCTACCGTTCAAAATCCGTAGACGTTGCGGCGGCGGCGGCAGTTTTCGGCGGCGGCGGGCATAAGCTTGCGGCAGGATGCGTTGTCAGCGGCCATTATGAGGACGTAGTTTCTAAGATAGTCAAGTCGGTAACCGACGGAATGAGTGAATGAAAGGCGTTTTAAATATCGATAAACCGTCCGGCTGGACAAGTCAGGACGTGGTAAGTAAAATAAAACGTATCTTAGGCGAAAAAACGGTAGGGCATATGGGCACGCTCGACCCTCAGGGAACGGGAGTGTTGATTGTCGGGGTCGGCAAAGCGGCAAGGCTTTTTAACCATTACCTAAATAAAGACAAGGTCTATGAGGCGGAATTTGAATTCGGCAGAGAGACCGACACGCTCGATAAGGACGGAAAAATTTTAAGGACCACCCTTAATATCCCTTCTCAAAGCGAAATAATCCGCGCCGCGCAAGGCCAGGTCGGCGCTCTTAAGCAAACGCCGCCGCAGTACAGCGCAAAATCTGTCGGAGGAGTCCGGGCGCATGTTCTGGCAAGAAACGGCATTGAGCTTGAGCTTAAGCCTGCGGCCGTTGAGGTTTACGGTATAAAGTTTTTAAATAAAACCGCGCCGGATACTTACAAATTTGAAATACATTGCTCATCAGGAACATATATCCGCAGTATTTGCCGCGATATCGCATATTCTCTCAACTCTCTTGCGACGATGGTTTCTATAAACCGCACAAGAGCCGGAGCGTTTGAACTGAAAGATTCGATAGGCTTGCAAGCTTTGGAAGCTTTAAAAGAAAAGGCTCTTATCAGCATAGAAGACGCGCTGAAGGACGTTTATAGATTAGAGCTTGACGGGGAGCTTTATCCGGACCTTATTAAAGGCAAAAAAATACCTTTTGAATGCGACAGGGAAGAATTTACGGTTTATTGTAAAAATGAATTGTTCGGCCTTGGTAAAATCAAAGACGGGATATTAAAGATAGATACATATCTTAAGGATTAAAAAAATATGGTAGAAATCGTTTTTCCGCAAAAACTAAGCGAGCCTGTTGTTTTGGGAATGGGTTTTTTCGATTGCGTACATATGGGGCACCGCAAGCTTTTAGAAACGGTAGAAAATGAGGCGATAAGGCAAAACGTAAAAAGCGCGGTCATAACGTTTTCAAATAATCCGTATAAGATATTCAATTACGAGTCTAAGCTGATATACACATACGAAGAAAGATCGGAGCTTTTTAAGGAAACGGGGATAGATTTCTGCATTCCATTTAAGTTCGACGCCTACTTTAAGGAGCGTTCCAAAGAAGACTTTTTAAACGGTATTTTTTCTCATCTTAATGTTAAAAGCATAGTCTGCGGCTACGATTACCTTTTTGGCGCGGGCGGCGCGGGCGACACGGATTTTCTCAAAGAAAAAGCCGCTTTAAAAGGCGTTGAGGTTAAAATTATAGAGCCTGTTTTATGCGAAGGCGAAAGGGTGTCGAGCACTTTGATAAAAAAATGTCTGGAAGAGGGCGATATAAAAAAAGCTAACCTGCTTTTAACAAAGCCGTATTTTATGAACGGAGAGGTCGTAAGGGGCAGAGGCGAGGGGCGCAAAAACGCGTCGCCCACTATCAATTTAAGTTTTTCAAAAGAAAAAATGCTGATAAGACACGGCGTATATGCCACGTTGACAACGATAGACGGCGTGAAAAAGCGTTCGGTCACGAATGTTGGCGCAAAGCCGACGTATGGCGAGCCGTCCGTAACGGTAGAAACGCTTATTGATAACGAAAACCGCGAGCTTTACGGCAAAAAGGTTAAAATCGAATTCATGAAATACCTGCGAGAAATTAAAAAGTTCGACTCTCCCACAGAGCTTGCCGCCCAGATACGCAGGGATTTGCAAGAAAAATATTAGATTCATCTTTAAATTTGTTTAACTTTTTACCTTTGATATGGTATAATATCCAAGGAGGATATATGTACGAAAATCTTTTTTCCGGCGCAGTTGACGCATATATTATCTTCAATCCCGTCAACAGGTTTTATTTCACGAAATTCAATTCTTCGTTCGGATGCCTGATCCTTACAAAGGATGAAAAAATCTTTCTGACCGATCCGCGATACGACAGCGCGGCCCGTCAAAAAATTGAGGGCGTCAAGGTTATTACCGCAGCTCAAAAAACCCTTTACGCGCTTATTAAAACGGAACTTGAACGGCTGCAGGTGAAATCGATCGGCTATGAAGATAAGTTTTTAACGGTTGCCGAGTTTAAGGATTTTAATGAGGAATTTTCCGGCTTTAAAATGGTTCCGGTCAGCGAAAACATTGAACATATCCGCCTTATTAAAACACAGGACGAAATAAACAAGATCGCCGAGGCGCAGAATATCGCCCAAAAGTCGCTCAAAAAGGTCATACCGTTTATTAAACAGGGTATCACCGAAAGAGAGCTTGCAGCAGAGTTGATGTTTGAATGCTTCCGCAACGGTGCCGAGGATATGTCGTTTCAGACGATCGTCGCTTTCGGCGAAAACTCGGCAAATCCCCATCACGCGGTTTCAAGTCGCCGCTTTGAAAAAAATGATGTTGTCTTAATAGATTTCGGCGTTAAATATCAGGGGTATTGCTCGGATATGACGAGGACTTTCTGCTTAAATGAGCCGCGTGATGAAATTAAAAAAATGCATTCTCTTGTTTTGGAAGCACAAAGCTATGCGCTGCGCAACATTAAAGCGGGAATAACTGCTCACGAGGCGGATTCTCTTGCGCGCGAATATCTTAAGGCGAACGGATACGGCAAAGAATTTTCGCATACGCTCGGTCACGGAGTGGGGCTTGAGATCCACGAACAGCCCAGAATAGGCGAAAATTCCTCTGAATTATTGCTTCCGGGTATGGTCATAACTATAGAGCCGGGCGTATATTCAGACGGTATAGGCGGCGTCCGTATTGAGGATATGGTCGTTATAAAAGAAAACGGCGTTGAAAACCTGACTAATTTTGATAAAGAACTCGAGTTTTAAATTTTAAAAGCATTTTCGGATCTATATTATAATTTTGTAATTTTTAGGAGGATATTATGGTACAAGCAGGGGATTTTCGTAAAGGAATCACTATCGAAATGGACGGCAAGGTTTACGTTATCGTTGAATTTCAGCACGTAAAACCGGGTAAGGGCGCGGCTTTTGTTAGAGCGAAGCTTAAAAACGTCGTAACAGGCCAGGTTTTGGAGCAAACCTTCAATCCGTCCGACAAATATGAGAATGCGCATATTGAAAGAAAAGAAATGCAGTATTCTTATAACGACGGCGACCTTTACTACTTCATGGACATGGAAAGCTTTGAAATGATGCCGCTAAACTACGACATCGTTGCAGACGCTATGAAATACGTAAAAGAAGAAATGATGGTTTCAATACAGATATATAAGGGTGCTGCGTTCTCAGTCGAGCCTCCTAACTTTGTAGAGCTTACGATCGCCGAAACCGAACCCGGCGTACAGGGCGATACTTCAAAAGCAGGCAATAAGCCCGCAAAACTCGAAACAGGAGTCGCCATTCAGGTCCCGCTTTTTGTGAACCAGGGCGAAAAGATCCGCGTCGATACCCGTACCGGAACATATATGGAGCGCGTAAAATAGCATAAGAAAGCTTTAGCTAACCAAAAAGAGAGGAAACGAAAAAATGTCCCTCTCTTTTTTTGCGTGGTTTTGAGTTAGTTAAGGCTCAATATTAAATGTTTGGGGCGTAAGAAAAAAAACTAACTATTCTACCAAACTCTTATTATATCTGAAAACGCTTTTTTGTAGCGTTGATAAGCTTTGGGTTTTAAGCTGTGTAAATAAAGGCGTTTTCCGTTTTTTGCTAAGGTTTTGGCAAGCTTTGCGAGTTTTTCTACGCAAGTAGCGTCAATGCTGAGAAGGTTATCCATATCAAGGATTATTTCGCTCGTCGTTTCAATCTCTTTTTTGATAAAATCATTCAGTTTAACAATATTAATAAAATAAAGCGCGCCGCTTAAAGCGTAGATTTTTCTGTCGATCTCACGGAACTTCTTATAATTTTTTATGCTTTCAAGCTCTGCCGGTTCGATTTTTAATCTGTATTTATAGCTTTTAGCATTCGATACGAACGCCATAATAAGCCCGGCGAGCAGCCCGTACTGAACGCCGAAAAAGACGGTGCAAAGGAAAGAGGTGAGAAGTATCAGCGAATCGCGTATGCCGAAAACAGTAAATTTGATAAATTGCTTGAACTTGCTCATAGTGATAGCAACTTTAATTAAAACCGCCGCCAGTACTGAATAGGGCACGAATTTCATTATAGGCATCAGGGCAACGTAAATGATAAGCAGAATAAGAGCGTGGAATATTCCGGCAAGCGGAGACCTTGCGCCCGCGCCGATATTAGCCGACGTTCTTGCAATTGCGCCCGTAACCGGAATACCGCCCAGCAGCGCCGAACCGATATTGCCCGCGCCGTGTCCGATAAGCTCCATATTCGGGTCATGGATATAGCTCGTCATCCCCTCTGCGACCGTTGCCGAAAGCAGGCCCTCTAAGGCTGAGAGAACGGCGATAATAAACGCGGGGAAAATCAGCTCCCAAATTTTAAGTGTGCCGATAGAAGAAAAATCGATAAAATTAAAGCTTACGCTCAAATCTCCGAGAGTTTTTATATTTTGTATCGTAGTATCAGTTTTAAACAAGCCTTTCAAAATTACAGAAATTAAAGTGCCGATAACGAGCGCAACGAAAACGGAAGGTATTTTCTTATGGGCTTTGGGTAAAAGATAAATAAGAGCCAAAGTTGCCGCTCCGATTAAAAACGACGCCCCATTAAAGGTATTGAGACTTTTAAAAATACCGCCGATCTTTAAAAAAAAGTCGGGCGAAAGCGGCTCGGACGGCGTCAGACCCAAAAAATCCTTTGCCTGGCCCACTAGCAATATCACGCCGATACCGGCCGTAAAGCCTATAACTATAGGGAAGGGAACGAATCTTAAAATTTTGCCTACCTTTAAAAAACCGGAAACTATTAAAATCACGCCCGCCATTATAGTAATAAGCTGCATTCCGATCATCCCGTAGGCGGCAAGGTATGTTATTGTTAAGGTTATAAACGTTGCGCTCGGGCCGCCGATAGAAAACCGGCTGCCGCTGAGCAGCGCGATGAAAAAGCCGCCGACTATTGCGGAGATCAATCCTGACTGCGCCGAAACTCCCGACTGTATTCCCATTGCGACAGAAAGCGGCAAAGCGATGATTGCCACTAAAAGTCCGGCGGTAAGGTCGGAAAACAGATATTTTTTCTTATATCCCTTCAAAGAAATCAAAAGCTCGGGCTTCATTTTTCTACCAACTCTTCAATTTTGCTGCTATCATTATATGCTTTAATATAGAAAATGTAAAGCGAACTTATACGCCTTAAGAATGTAAACAGTCTAAAATCCGTTGACTTCCCTTTAAAGATAGAATATAATTAAAGAAATGGAAAATAAGAGTTTTACATACTTAAACGCATACGCTTACGGCTATTATTACTATGGCTGTGATTTTTGTATGCGGTAAGCCTTATTCATTTTTATAATGATTTAAACCGCTTTTTGTTTTAAAAAGGCGGTTTTTTTAAAAAGCGGAGATAGTCCGCGCAAAAAGGAGACTATTCTTATGATTCTTATTCTAAAAAACAATGCAGATAAAGAAAAGGTTAAAAAGCTTTCATCATGGATCAAATCATTGGGCTTAAATATTCATCTCAGCGAGGGCGCAAACACCACTATTATGGGGCTTGTGGGCGATACATCAAAGGTGGACATCGATCTTGTCCGCTCGATAGATATTGTTGAAACTGTCAAACGCATACAGGAGCCGTACAAGAAAGCAAACCGTAAATTTCACCCGCACGACACCGTTATCGAAGTAGCGGGCCGGAAAATAGGCGGTAATAATTTTACGCTTATTGCGGGGCCTTGCTCTGTGGAAAGCGGGGAGCAGATAGTTGAGATCGCAAAAAGCGTCAAGGAGTCGGGCGCGCATTTTTTGCGAGGCGGCGCGTTTAAGCCGCGTACCTCGCCGTACGCTTTTCAAGGCTTAAAGGCCGAGGGTATCGAATACCTTTTAAAAGCCCGCAGCGTCACCGGATTGCCGATAGTGACTGAAATTATGAGCATTTCGCATATCGATCTGTTTAAGGACGTGGATATCATTCAGGTCGGCGCAAGGAATATGCAGAATTTTGAGCTTTTGAAAGAGCTTGGAAAATGCGGTAAGCCCGTGCTTTTAAAGCGCGGCATGGCAAATACTATCGAAGAATGGCTGATGAGCGCAGAATATATAATGTCGGAAGGGAACGAAAACGTGATACTTTGCGAACGCGGCATAAGGACGTTTGAGCATTACACCCGCAACACTCTCGACTTATCTGCCATTCCGCTTATTAAAGAGCTGACTCATTTGCCGGTGCTTGTTGACCCGAGCCACGCGTCGGGGCTTGCCCGTCTTGTAGAGCCGCTTTCGCTTGCGTCGGCGGGCGCAGGCAGCGACGGCCTTATTATCGAAGTCCACAATAATCCCGCAGCCGCCTTATGCGACGGCCCGCAGAGTATAACGCCGGTTCAATTTGAAAAAATCGTCAAAAAACTGGGCGTTATGATGCCGTTAGTCGGCAAAACGATAAAGGAAACGGTTTTATGAATATCGGCATTATAGGACTTGGCCTCATCGGGGGAAGCTTTGGCAGGGCGATAATAAAGAATACCGAACACAAGGTGTACGGAACTGATATTTTGCCGGATGCGCTGGTAAAAGCGGAGCTTTTAAATGCTATAAGCGCGCCGCTTACGGAAGAGGATTTTGGCGGACTCGACCTTGTTATCTTTGCGCTCACGCCGTCGCAGTTTATTTCACAAGCTGAAAATATCGCTCCCAAATTAAAAAAAGGCGCGCTAATCATAGATATCGGCGGTATCAAGAAAGAACCGGCGGATAAAATGCGCTCTTTAAGCGCGGAATTTCCCGATTTGCAATTCATTGCGACCCATCCTATGGCGGGGAAAGAGTATTCGGGCATAACGCATTCAAGCGCGGCGATGTTTGAGCGCGCCTCGATATTACTTGTTAATATCAACGCCGAAATCGAAACGCTGGCCGTTTTTAAAAAGCTTTGCGTCGATATCGGGTTCGATTTTATTAAAATAACAAATGAAAATGAGCACGACGAAATCATTGCCTACACGTCTCAGCTTTGCCATATAATTTCATCAGCCTATATCAATAATCCGCTCTCAGACGTTCACGACGGGTTTTCGGCGGGCAGCTTCAAGGATATGTCGAGAGTGTCGAGAATGAATTCGTCGATGTGGGCGGAGCTGTTTTTAAAAAACCGTACAAACGTTTTGAAAAGCTTAGACGTTTTTATAGAAAACGTGCAAAACATTAAAGCCGCGATAGAGGGCTCTGACGCAGAAACGCTTAGAAATATCCTTGAAGAAGGAAACCGGAAGAAGGAAACCGTAGACAAAAACAGCCGCGAATGGAAAAAAACTAATTCTGAAAAATAATTAAATAAGGAAATAAAGAAAAATGGCAGAAAGATACGCGTGGCGCGCGCTAGTTAAGGAAGGAAAAATGGCGGAGTATATAAAACGCCATAACGAGATAGGCGAAGATATGAAATCCGAGCTTAAAAAAGCGGGTATATGCAATTACTCGATATGGGCGGACGGCAACGACCTGTTCGGATACTATGAATGCGAAAAAGGCGTCAAATTCGCCGCCGCGTTTCAAAAAAATTCCGAAGTGGTAAAGAAGTGGGAAGAAAAAATGAAAGATATCCTGATAATGGTTTTAGACCCCGAAACAGGCGCCCAGCCGTTATTAAAAGAAGTTTTCCGCTTAGAATAATTTTCAAAATGATATATATATGGTATAATTACTATAATAAAAGAACCGATAGTAAAGTACCGGTTTAAGTATTTTTGCATTAAAGGAGTTTGTATGAATTACAGAGAAGAATCGCTTAAAAAGCATATGGAATGGAAGGGGAAAATAGAGGTCGTCACAAAAGCTCCGTTAAACAATAAAACGGATCTTTCGCTTGCATATACTCCGGGAGTAGCCGAGCCTTGCCTTGCAATAGAAAAGGATTACAATCTTAGCTTCGACCTTACGCGCAGGGGCAACCTTATTGCCGTTATCACCGACGGTACCGCGGTGTTGGGGCTTGGCGATATCGGGCCTGAGGCCGGTATGCCGGTCATGGAAGGCAAATGCGCTATCTTTAAAAAATTCGGCAACGTGGACGCTATTCCGTTATGTATAAGAAGTAAGGACGTTGAAGAAATAGTCCGTACGGTTTATTTGCTTTCCGGCTCGTTCGGCGGTGTGAACCTTGAGGACATATCGGCGCCGCGATGCTTTGAAATCGAGGCAAAACTCAAAGAGCTTTGCGATATACCTATTTTCCACGACGATCAGCACGGTACGGCTATAGTAACCGGCGCAGCATTGATAAACGCGCTGAAGCTTGCCGGAAAAAAGATGGGAAAAATCAATATCGTTATAAACGGTGCAGGCTCTGCCGGAAACGCTATTGCCCGTTTTTTAATCGAATTAGGTGCAAAAAACATTGTTATGTGTGACAGAGCAGGGGTGATTTATTCCGGAAGGCAAGGCCTTGACGAAGCGAAAGCCGAAATTGCTAAAATTACTAACCGCAAAAAACTAAAAGGCACCTTAGCTGATGCAATGAAAGGCGCGGATGTATTTATCGGGGTTTCTTCAAAAGACTGCGTGAGTGAAAGTATGGTAAGCTCGATGGCCGAAAAGGCTATTTTGTTCCCAATGGCAAACCCCGACCCGGAAATCAATTACGAGCTTGCTATTAAGGCGGGCGCATTTATTGTCGGGACGGGCAGGTCGGATTACCCGAACCAAATCAACAACGCTCTCGTATTTCCCGGAATATTCAGGGGCGCGCTTGACGTGCGCGCAAGCAATATAAATACCGAAATGAAAATTGCGGCGGCTCGCGCGATCGCAATGGCGGTTCCTAAAAATGACCTCGGCACAGAGATGGTTGTGCCTAAAGTCTTTGATAAAAAAGTGCATAGAAGGGTCGCAAAGGCTGTGCGTGCGGCGGCTATTAAAACTAAAGTCAACAGGATTTAATTAGAAATATGTCCGAAAACATAGTACTATGTCAGGCATAACACTATTGTTATGAGGGGAAAAGAGTAAAAGAGAATGGCTGTCTTAAGAAAAACATTCGGTAAAGCAGATGCTCCGTATGCTAAAGCTTTAACGGTTTTGATAAAAACTCAAAGCAAAACTACGATTTGCAATTGGAGTATCGGTTATGCTGAACAAAGCTTTTTGCCGCTTTATGAAAAATCGTGTCCCGGCGATTTTCGTCCGCGCGCCGCTTTAGATGCGGCAAGGCAATGGCTTAAAGGTGAGGTCAAGCTCCCCTTTGTAAGAAAGTTCATACTTTCAGCGCACAAAGCGGCGCGTGAAGCCGAAAATAATCCGGTCGCACAGGCGGCAGCGCGGGCTGTTTCTCATGCGGCATCCTCAATTCACGTCCCGATGCATGCGATGGGACTTGCCTTTTACGGCTCGGCGGCGATTGCCTACGAGATGCTGGGGCTAAAAGCCGCTCCTGATGAATACGAGGAATTAGCCGCAAAATTTTTCGACGAATTGCGAAAAGATTTGTTGTGCGTTTGCGCTCAAGAATAAAGCTGATATCCGCTCAAATAAAGTGATGTTTTTAAAAAAAATCGTAACATCAATAAAGGGTATTTATACCGCAGGATAAATCCTGCACCTCGCGCCTTTGGCGCGCCTTTTTACGCTAAAGCGCGGGGTATGCACCTTTGTCGGTGGCGCAAAAATGCCCTTGCAAGCAAGCATTTTTGCGGTCAGAATCAA
>JAVBKW010000019.1:0-19724 GCA_031553855.1 Eubacteriales bacterium
GATAAACTATGTGGAGCACCTGGGCTACACAATGCAGATAGCTGAAGGCTGGACGACTGATCTGCCCGAAAAGGTCAATAAACAGCTCCTTGACCGCACCGACCCTACATGGCCGTCGACCTGGTTTGTTCCGAGATTAGACCAAAGCCAAATCGCGTTCAAGGACGTATATTCGGTAATGGCAAACTGGGGCGCAAACCACGGCGCTTTCACCTACGGCCACATCGGCGCGGATCTTATAACGCTTGCAAGCATGCTGCGCATCCCTGTAACCATGCACAACGTAGCCGACGAGAACGTCTACCGTCCTCATTCATGGGCGGCTTTCGGAACAAAAGACTTAGAAAGCGCCGACTACAGGGCGTGCGAAAAATATGGGCCTAAGTATAGGTAGAATTGATTCCAGAAGCCAAAATGCTTGCTTGCAAGGGCATTTTTGCGCCACCGGACAATGGGCGCATACCCCGCACTTTAGTGTAAGAAGGCACTCTAGCGGTGCGAGGTGCAGGATTTATCCTGCGGTATGAATTACCCTTTATTTTTTAAGGAAAAATAGAGTGGAGATAAAAACAAATTTAAAAATAACAGTCGTGTATGGATGAACTTTAATAATCGTCAAATTTTATATTTTGCTTATTGCCGCATGAACTTCTTAGGAGTTTCATGCGGCTTTTTACCAAGAAAACTTATAGAACCGATATTTAAGCAAGACTGTGAGAGGAGAGAGAAAGCATAATGATTGGCAAAATGTCCTATTAGTGCAAAAACTTGTCCTTTTTATCTATTGTTTATGCAAATTATTTATTATATAATATATTTAACTAGAACATTATGGAAAAATTTCAAAATATAGAAAAGAATTTTGGAGGGTAAAATGAAAGAAAGTTTAGTAAAGCGTTCTGTTTTTTTAACTGCGTTTTTTATGATAGCCGTTATGTTAACTATTCTTGCAGGAACTGCGGCGATTAATTACGCAACAGCCGAAACAGGCAGCGAAGAAAATTTTTCGGCGGAATTTTTAGCGTTGTCGTCAGATTATGGAGTCGATTGGGAATCGAGCCCTTACGGCAAAAACGGTTATGTAATTATAGGCGGCACTGCAACCTCAGGGACGGATAGTAAGATATACTCTAACCTCTACACAAAAAGCGGTAGCGGTTATGGGACCACAGATTTGATGCAGGTGACAGGTTGGGCAAACAATGATAATAATGCTTACCTCAAGGTTGCGAATAATTATTTAAACCCGGCAGACGAATTAAACCTCAAAATAAACAAATGGGCCTTTAGTGCAAGGGCGTGGAGAAAACATACGGCTGCTAATGCAGCGTCTTTATATGCGCCAGGTACGACGGTTAATACAATGCCGAGACTTGATGGCTGGGATACGGCTCTGCAAGAATCTGCTATAGCGATTAGTAAAACGGATGCAAGTGATTTATATGTCACACTGTATGTATATTCATCATCATCATCGGTTGCCGTATCCGCGGCAAATTCCGTAGACCTTTTTGTATACAAGGGGGCACAGCTAAAAAAGAATCCTGCAGCGAGAACAGCTACGGCACAACAGGCTATGCTTCACTACAGCGCGCTTACGCAGATTGAAAAAACAACGATCACGTCAAGCGGCTATGTGACATTCAAACTGGAAGGCGAGGGCGAATTTCAAATTTTAGCGGCTAGAAGTCCCGATGCTTCCGCTGCCACTACGGCGTTTCTACCATTTATTAATGCATTTTTTCTGGATAATACAGATCCTAATAATGCTCCCACAGTAGAAACTGGTATCGAATTTCTCAATGAGGAATATTCGGTATTAAAAAACCAGTCTTTTAATGCAGAGGCGCGGATTTATAAATCAGGAGTACCGTACGCAGGTGCCGAGATAACCTTCATGCTTGAAGGCGACAATATATATTCTCAGGCCGGCGTCAATACTTATCTTAACATGAACGACGTATTCGGCAGTACGGTATCTGACGCAAACGGATATGTAAGCGTGACCAGTTGCGTGCCTTATGTCGGCGAATATAGGCTTGTTGCTTCAATTGAGCCTCAACTTAATGAGGAAGACGCCTTTTACGGTTTAGGAACACTTAGGACAGTAGTGCCGCTAACCGTTAATCCGACAGAAAACCCCAATTTATCAACCCCGTTTTTAATGAGCATTTCGGATGCTGTTAAACCTGGTAATGCGGTAACGCTTTCCGGTTACAATCTTCAAGATGACGGCGATTTAGAAATTGCTTACAGGGCGAATGAAGGCACTGTACCTGCCGGATTCGACGAGCAAAAAGTTTATTCGTATATCGGGCAAAACGACATCTTGTTTGTAGACGATGTAAATGGTACGGGTATTATGTTCAATTTCCCCAAATCAGAAAGCGCTGGGATTTATGATTTTTACGTGCACAATTCAAGCGGCTGGGGCAACGGGATCACAATGAACGCAACGCGTCCGCTGTACCTTGATCAAGAGGGTGCGTTTGAGGGGCAGGAGATTCAGATCGTCGGCAGGAACTTTTTGCAAAACGAATACGGCGTAGGCAATTTACAAACCGCTCTCAGTACATTAAAGGTTAAACTTACACAAATTACAGATTCAAACGGCAATGCTGTCAGCGGCGTAAACTATATACTTACTCAAGCCAACGGCGGAATTCTTACTGGGAATAAAGTCGAAAAAGAAGAAGCTCTGCAGTTTGAAAACGATAAACTTGAAGCGGAAGATATACCGTATACGTATTCGCTAAGGGTTACGATTCAGATTCCGGCAATAAACAATTACGGCAAGTATGAAATAACGGTTGCCTCTGACGGTCAGGATTTCCGTCAGCTTATAGACAATTGCAAGCTTGACATTTATGAAAAGAAAGCGCAGAACTGGAATACAACTGTATTTGGCAGTTACGGCGATAACCATGTCGGAAACGATCCGCTTGATTTGGGCGTATACTGGGCGCAGGATTTAAACTATACCAACGTAATCACAATGACGCCCAATAATACTTTTGCAAGCGCGGCTAGCTATACGGCTGATCTTAACTCGAAAATCATTACATTAAACAGACAGGGCGGCGGTGTAGTTTATTTCCCCGAAGGAACCTATTATTTATATAACGAGGTTGCGCTAAAGGCAGGTGTTATGCTGGTCGGTGAGGGCGAGGATAAAACCGTATTTGAATACGCAAACAATACGCAAACTAATACCATATGGTTTAGAGGAGATAAAAACCAAATAAATAGCGGTATTGCGCGTGTTAGCTTGCTGGCTACCGATGAAAGACTATGTAATGACGATGGATTGTGGTATGCTCCTAAATATATTTTCAATTGGAGCGGCGCAGGCGGGGCAACTGAACAAGACACCACGATTACCACTACAAAAAATAGATTTTTGACCAATATAAATGCAACTGTTTATGTAGGCGATACGATTGATCCAAGCAAATGCAACAGGTCAATTGTAATAGGCGGGAAAAATGTTATTATTAAAAACTCCGCTTTTGAAGGCGCTTTAATTTACAGCGAGCTAAATGCATACGGTACGCTGTGGAATGTGAAAATGGTGTACACAGGCGCAATCGAGAGCTCTATACATTGGATGGGCAGGTACTGTTTTATAGAAAATAGTTATTTTGATATGCAGGGGATGGGACATGGACCTTCTATTAAAAGCGATCAGTATGTAGCGTATTCGTATGTAACTAACGCGGGCAATCGTGCCGAGCCGACGAACGACGGAGAATCGTTGCTGATGGAAGCGCCCTCGGGAGCATTTTCTACGGGAATGGTTTTAGAGTCCACAAACCGCAGTGTAACGCTAGATTTTACAGGCGGCATAAAAATTTTAGAAGATACCGCTATTAGATTTAACCAATGCGCGGTCTACATTTCAGAGGGAGCGGGGCAAGGCCAATACAGATATATTAAGACGGCAGGTACGGGAGATTACCTGAATATTTATGAATTGATGGATTGGGAAAAAGACTGGGACGTTTTACCCGATCATACAAGCGTGTTTGCATGTATCGCGCCTCTAGCTAATTTAACTGTATATCACTATAAGGCGTATGATTGTGTATCGACAGTTTGCGTGTATTCGAACTTCTTTGATGCGGTTATAGACGGATGTACGCTGGTAGATACCGGCGGGATAAGCGGCGGAGGGCTGGCATCTGGCGGCATGGGCGGCGGACGTATCAATCCGTGCTTAAATGTTCGCATAATAAACAATGATATTTCTGGAGTCGGCACGCATACAAATAACGGGATAAGTAGTGCCAGCGTTGGTCAAGGAGGCGGAATCTACTTTTACAGCGGAGGTAGCGGCGATTACATGGGTCTACTGACTTTAGGCCTGACTATACGTGATAACTATCTGCACGATCTTATCCCTGACGTTATGCCGTCAAATGGTATATCGCTAGATACCGGTATCACAATCATGTTCCGCGGCGGTCAAAATAACAACGCAAACGGAATGCGCTATACGATCATTGAGAATAATATTATCGAGAATTCTTTAACTGGTTTAAGAATTGAGCGCACGATGACAGGAGTCGTATTAAAAAACAACCATGTTAGCGGTACGACGATGCTTTCTGACGATGTTACCGTAGATGAGCCTATAGGTTTTTATGCAAGCGCAATACATTTATTATATATAGACGGCGAGCTTAGTGCTTTAAGCGGCGAATATAAATACGAAGCGTTATTGCCGCTTCCTATCGCTCCCGAGGGTAAAGTGTTTTTAGGCTGGACGCAAGACGCTGTCGTTACACAAAATTCTGTTATCGTCAACAAAGCATTAATAAAAAATACTACACTTTATGCTGTTTTTGGGGATGTTTAGACAGCCGAATTGTGATATATAGTGTGTAGCTGTCCAAAATTTTCACCTAGTATTGCTATATTACATTACCGAGTAAAACGTATGAAATGTGCAGCACAAGAAACCATTTCGCCCCTTTAAATATTATATCTTCCCTAAAAATATACTCAGTATAAAAAACTTTCACGAATGACCCTCAAATATCGATTTTTGATATTTGAGGGTCATTTTTTTGATAATTGAAAAGCGAATGTTTTATTATTTTAGACGGGAATTTGAGTTTTTCTAAGAATTCTCTATATTTAGGAGGATGAAGATTCTTAAATTTTCTCGTAAGGCGTTTGTTTATAGTTTAAATGCTTTTCAGTAGCAATTTTCTTTTTATAATCCGAGGGTGAGAGCCCTTCGGATTTTTTGAAGTTTTCGTAGAAACTTTGGCGGGAGCCGTAGCCGCAATGAAAGCCTATATCGGTGAGGGACAGGTTTGTGTTTATTATAAGGCTTTTAGCTTGAGTGAGGCGAAAGTCGGTTATATGGGCTACTATGGTTTTTCCAGTAGTGGCCTTTATAAGCCGCTCTAAATAATTCACGTTAAGGCCGACTGATTCAGCGATTGCGGTAACGGTTATTTCGTGCGAATAATTTTCTTTTATATAATCCATTGTTTTTGTAATAAAGTGCTTAGAATCAGATAGGGAGTTTGTATAACAACGGTAAATTTGAATGAGAAGCTGTGAAATAAGAGTCTGAATATAAAAGTCTTTTGACTCCAGATAGCTTATTGAAAGCTCATCAAGCAGTTTTATTATTGTGATTTTAATATCAACGCTGTCACTGCCCATAAGATAGCCTTGCGGAAAATTAAAAACCTCAAGCATTTCAGGTTCATTGTTTATCGCCTGCGCAATATCAAAGATACCTACAATCGGAGAGAACTCCAAATTGTAGATTTTGCACGGTTTATCTTTGGGAATATATAATTTGTGTTTAAGCCCCGAAAAAATTAAGATAAATTGTCCTTTTTTCAGACGGATTTTTTTGTATTCCTTATTATTATCTGTATGATAAAGATATATTTCGCATTCTCCGTTGCCGCAGTACATAAGCTCGCAGCTTATGTGACTGTGCGGAGCCATATTAAACTCGTTATAATTATAACCGTAATAGTTTTTAACGGATAACGAATTGCCTTGTATATTATTTAAACCTAAAATATTCATAACAGTATTATAGCTATGCTTTTTGTTATTGTCAATAATATCTTTATTTTACAAGTAAAAGTCAGATTTATTTACGCAAATGCGTCAAGTAGAATTATAAAACTTACGCATTTGTAAAAAATTTGAGTTAATATAGTATTATGGATAATAAAACCAAAATTTTAAAGGCTAAAACAGCATTAGGGCTGCTTTAGAAAGAGAATGTGCGTTAAGGAGATAAGTGATGTTAGAAGAATTAAAAGAGAAAGTTTACAAAGCAAATCTTGATTTAGTCAAGAATGGGCTCGTCATTTTTACATGGGGTAATGTGTCGAGCATAGACCGTGAAAAGGGGCTGTTTGTAATAAAACCGTCGGGCGTAGATTACGAAAAAATGAGAGCTGACGATATGGTTGTAGTGGACATAAACGGACGAGTTATAGAAGGCGCTTTGCGGCCTTCGTCGGATATGCCTACTCATTTAGAGCTCTACAAGGCCTTTAAAACGGTCGGAAGCATCACGCACACTCATTCTACCTATGCGACATCGTGGGCTCAGGCAGGGCGTGACATTCCGTTCTACGGCACAACTCACGCGGATTATTTTTATGGAGATATACCTTGCGCGAGGGGTTTGACGAAAGAAGAAATTGAGTCGGATTATGAGAAAAATACCGGGCTGGTAATAGCGGAAAAATTCAATAATATCGATCCTCTGGCGGTCCCGGCGGTACTTGTAAAAAGCCACGGAACGTTCAGCTTCGGCAAGAATGCGGATGATGCAGTCCACAATGCCGTCGTATGCGAACAGGTTGCAAAAATGGCTTTAATGACCGAGCAGCTTAACCCTCAAGTTAAAAAAGCGGACCAGTTTTTATTAGATAAACATTACAACCGTAAGCATGGCAAAAATGCCTACTACGGGCAAAAATAAATCGGTGAAATTCATTGCATGATACGGACTGCGTGTGTCAAGTTGCTTTGGTCACGTACCAAAAGTACGCTCCCGACAGCAACTTGCCGCCTGCTGTCCGTCTGATGCGTGACTTTTACCGATTAAATAAAGGAGAGTAATATGAAAAAGACAATTTATTTTGTAACGGGCAGCCAGGATCTTTACGGCGCGGAAACTTTAAAGCAAGTTGATAAGGACAGTAAGGAAATTGCTGAATTCCTCAACAAACAGGGCGCGGCCGCTGAAATTAAATATTTCGGGTATATGGAAAACTCCGATCAGATTTTCAAAATGTCGCAGGACGTGAATTACGACAATAACTGCATCGGAGTCATTGTTTGGTGCCATACATTCAGTCCGGCGAAAATGTGGATAAAAGGTTTGAAAGCTCTTCAAAAGCCTATGCTGCACCTGCATACGCAATACAATGAAAAACTGCCTTACGATACAATCGATATGGACTTTATGAATCTTAATCAGGCAGCTCACGGCGACAGAGAATTCGGCTATATCTGCGCGAGATTAAACCTTAATAACGAAGTAGTCGTAGGTTATTACAAAAATGCAAAAGTCGTAAAAGAGATTAAAGACTGGATAAATGTCGCAAGTGCTTACGATTTTTCAAATAATTTGAAAGTCGCGCGCTTCGGCGATAATATGCGCGAGGTTGCCGTAACCGATGGTAACAAAGTTTCGGCTCAAATTACAATGGGCTGGCAAGTAAATGCTTTCGGCGTCGGCGGTTTAGTTGAGAGAATAGCGAAAGTTACCGATAAAGAAGTTGATACAGCTATAGAAGAGTATAAAAAACTTTATACAATAAAAACAGATAACCTTGCCGCCGTCAAAGAACAGGCAAAGTATGAAATAGCAATGAAGCAATTCTTTGCAGAAAAAGGCATCGGCGCGTTCACAAATACGTTCGAAGATTTGTACGGAATGAAGCAGCTTCCCGGGCTTGCTACACAAAGATTAATGGCTCAAGGAATTGGCTACGGCGGCGAGGGCGACTGGAAAACCTCCGCAATGGGAGCAGTTATGATGAAGATGGCGGAAGGTAGATCCGGCGGCACAGGCTTTATGGAGGATTACACCTACGACCTTACCGAAAACGAGGAGCTAGTTCTCGGCGCGCACATGCTTGAAGTTCCGGTATCGTTTGCTGCAAACAAACCGTCAATCGAAGTTCATCCGCTCGGAATAGGCGGCAAGGAAGCGCCCGCGCGCTTAGTGTTCGACGGTATACAAGGCGACGGTATTGCGGTTTCACTAGTTGATATGGGTGACAAATTCAAAATAATAATAGCGAATATTGAGCTTGTAAAACAACCTAAAGCTATGCCTAAGCTTCCGGTTGCAAGAGTTATGTGGAAAATTAAGCCTAATCACGCAGATGGCGCAAGAGCTTGGATCAAAGAGGGCGGCGCACACCATACCGTTGTTTCCACCGCGCTCAACTCTAAAGACATCTGTCGCCTTGCAGATATGTGGGGCGTGGAGTGTGTCGTTATAGGGTAGAGTTTCAAGACGCATAAAAAGAAGAATAATATACAACAAGGATTTTTCTGAAAAAGTCGTTGTTAAAGTTTTGATATCAATTGACAAGTTTGAAGACAGCTTCGTTAATGCAGTTCTTCGCTGCTTAAGTGCTTCGACACCACCCCGCAATTGTCACCAATTGTCGCCATAGACATAAATCAAGATAAAACTGTGTAACCGCTAAACTAAAAAGGGCAAGTTTTTTTGAAGTTTCCTGTATTCTATAGGTGACATATTTACAAATTTTTTAAAGGTATTGCAGAAATAGGCGGTGGCGTTATAGCCACTATCCAAAGCTATTTCAGTAATACTTTTTTTTGTAGTTTTGAGTTGCTTTAATGCATAGGAAATTTTTACATTGTTTAGATAGGTGATCAGTGAAACGCCGGTTGTTTTTTTGAAAAAATGACAAAGGTAGTATTTATTCAAAAAGAAATGGTGCGAAATTTCATCTATATTGGATATTATAGCGAAATTTTCGTTGATGTATTTTAGGATCGCCGAAATTCTTTCATCTGTAAATTTCGGCGCATCTATGGGCAGTTTTTCATCCAGCAGGCATTCGTTGAGGTTGATCAATAATTCTGCCAGATCTGTAAACAGGTGAGAGTGCTCTTCGTTTTCATAATGTTTCAAAATTTTCTTAAAAAGGCTGTTTACGACGGGCAGTTTTGCAATAGACAGCTTGATATAGTTTTTACTAAAACATTCAAGTATAGAGTTTATTGTTTCGTCGGTAAAATATTTTTTTAGAAAACTATCTGTAAATTGGATGAGGATTCGTTCATACGCACCGCCTTCAGTTTTATGCAGGCGATCCGGGCTTATGAGTACGACCGTATCGTTTGAAATATTAAAAATTTCGCCGTCTATAATATAGTCACGATTTCCGGATAAAAGAAAATACAACTCATAGAAATTATGGTAGTGCATTATGCTGGGCAGCGGATTTGATATATTATCGGTTTTTTCTATGAAGACAGGACCTTGGATGGGAGCTAAAAAATTTTCTTTCATAATGTTTTCCTTTGCTTATATAGCAATATAATACAACAAATCAAACAATTAAGCAATAAATTGATTGAAATTGTTTTATACAATTTGCTAGAATTTATATAACAAAAGGAAAGCGGGGTTAAAGTGTGGACTTAAATATTGCCTATATAGGCGGAGGATCACGGGCTTGGGCGAGAACGCTAATGTGCGATTTGGCAAAAGAACCTGAACTCAAAGGGAATGTCAGGTTATACGATATCGATCTTAGAGCGGCCAAAGACAATGAAATTATAGGTAATCTTTTGTATGGGCGAAGCGACGTGAAAGGCAAATGGAAATATTCCGCAGTGAAAACGCTGCCTGAAGCTTTGGCTGGCGCCGACTTTGTTATCATTTCTATATTGCCCGGAACTTTCAATGAAATGATTTCAGATATTCATGTGCCTGAAAAATACGGGATATATCAGTCTGTCGGAGATACGGTAGGACCGGGCGGGATCATGCGGGCGTTGAGAGCGATCCCCAGCTACATAACTTTCGCGCAAGCTATTGAAAAATACTGTCCTAAGGCGTGGGTCATTAATTACACAAATCCTATGACTGTATGCACCAGAACGCTTTTCAAAATTTTTCCGAAAATAAAGGCTTTCGGGTGTTGTCATGAGGTTTTCGGAACGCTGGAACTGTTGAAAAATATATATTCCGAAGTATCGCGGATTGACGTGTCGAGGTCGGACATCGAAATAAACGTTTCGGGTATCAACCATTTTACATGGATAACAAAGGCTGTCTGCCGCGGCACGGATTTATTTCCATACTACAGAGAATACGCGGATAAACATTTTGAAAACGGGGTCGATAAAGGCGAAATATTCAATACGAATCCTTTTGTGTATGCCGAAAGAATCAAATTCGATCTTTTTAGACGTTACGGAATGATCGCAGCTGCAGGCGACAGGCATCTGGCAGAATTTTGTCCGGGTAAGTGGTATTTGCAGGATATGCAGACAGTCACTAAATGGAAATTTCATCTCACGTCTCCGGAGTGGCGGATTAATGAGCTGAATGAACGGAAGGAAAAAACACGAAGGCTTGTAGAGGGCAGCGAACAGTTCGAATTACACGAAACCGGGGAAGAAGGCGTAAGGCTTATAAAAGCTCTTCTTGGAACGGGTGATTGTGTTTCGAATATAAATATCCCCAACTCCGGACAGATCGAAGAGCTTCCTTTGGGAGCAGTAGTTGAAACGAACGGACAGTTTTCAAAGGACAGTATCAAGCCTATAAAAGCGGATAAACTTCCTAAACCCGTTCACTCAATGATATACCGGCATGTAATGAATCAGGAAATTATCGTCGAAGCCGGTATTGAGGGGAATTTGCAGGAGGCGTTTCTAGCCCTTATAAACGATCCGCTTGTTGCCATACCTGTGGACGAAGCCCGGAAAATGTTCAATGAAATGACTTTCAACACCAAAGAATACCTTCCTTTTTATAAAGCCATTTGAAAGTACATACGGCCCGTGCTGTCGGGATCGCTTCCGACGCAGGTGAGAGGGCTCGTATCACTACATATCGGCAAGCAGGAAGCTACGGTGCGCGCGGCGTTGGATGGCGACTTGGAAGCGGCATTCTTATACGATCCGCTCGTAGACGTACCGGCTGAGTCGGCAAGGAAGCTGTTCGACGAAATGGCGTATAAAACCAAGAAGTATATACCTTATTATAAGTGCTTGTCTTAAAAATCCCTAACGTTTGTCTTAGCGTTCTTTTTCACAAATACTGCGATAAATTTTTTTACAATAGCGCTGCTATTACTTCAAAAATTTGCCTAGTATTGAAAAAAATGCTCGCTAATCCAATCATTATTGATTTTCAGACAAAGCTTAAATAAAAAATTTTTATGGGGGAATAATATGATGGAAATGATAGGAAGACGCAAATTAATGACGTTCGCGATAGTATTGTCGCTCGTCTTAGCCGCTTTGAGCGCGGTATGGTTTGCTCAGCCCGCAAAGGCATATGCGGCGGCGCCGGAAGCGCTTTCGGGCAAGGTCACAAATCTTGAGGATTTGATGGTCAATTATCATGATTTTGATGCAAATGTAGTGAAAAGTAATGTTAAGTCGAATTTCTCTAGTTCGGCAACAGACAATAACATTATTTTGCCGCAACAGCTTCCAAGCACACAATCATGCCTTGAAATAAGCGGGCCTTATACCGACAAGGCTGTTAAATTCCGTTTTATTGCAACTTCGGACCTTGATTTGGGAGTTCTGTCCCGCGCGACTGGTACTGTAGGGCTGAATTCTTGGACGGGAACTGATGCATACATAGTTCAAATTGAGCGTACACGCGCGCGCTTATACGGATTCGGACACGGAAAGAACGGCGTCGAAAAAACCTATACATCGCAGCTGACAGTAGGTGACACATATACAGTTACCTACGGTACATATGACGACGGCGACGATGTAAACGCATATTTTTGTCTGGAAAGCGAGCAGGCTGTAATTGTGGAATATACTCATACATACACCGGTACTGCCGCAGTCAAAACCGGCGGAAACTTCAGGATACTCAACAATGTAAAAAGCAATGTGAAGATCCTCGGCGCAGAAGGCATTGCTATGAAAACTCAGTATACATATAGTTATACAGGTATCACTTGGGATAACCGCGTTGTTCCTGATACTGAGTGCCGCGAAGTATTGGTTACTTTTAGACGCTGTGTATTTGATATAAAAGGTATTCTAAATAAAACAAATTGGCTTGTTGATGAAAATTCAGAAGCATCTAAAAAAATCAAGCTGAATGGCGTTGCGTTAGGCGAACTATATAAAACAAATCAAAACTATGTAGTAGATTATAATCAGGGCGCAGGTCATATCTACATCAGATATCCCGCTTCGGCAGTAGCGGCCACGACCGATTATCCGTTCGCAACACTTTCTTTTGAAGCCGGAATGCAGTTTTATTTCGGCATCGTAACTGAGACGACCTTATATTTAGAGAACGGCAGTTGGAGCAATGCTAAGCCTTTACCTCCTCAGGACGTTAATTTTTCGGGATATGGCGATAACTACGGCTGGAATAATAAAGGCGGAATCGAGACGCTGCTGACGTTCTCATCGGCCACGTCGACAGGATTTCAAAAAAAGTCTGATCTAAATCTTGCTTCGAAAGCGACTTCAGACGCTGCGACCAAGATAAGGCTCAACGGAAAAACTCTCGGAACGTGGTACAGTGAAGATACGGCAAACATAATCCTCAGTACCACTCAAAATCAGTCATGGATATATTTAAAGTATAAGCCCGCGATCCTTGTGCCTACGCAGGAATATCCTATTACGCAACTTGATATATTATCCGGAACACTAATACATTACGGTACTATCAAAGACGGACTTACGCTTTATCTTGTTAACGGATTCTGGACGAAGGATAAGCCCGAAACGGTTTCGGATGCCCTTCTCGATAATTACCGCAAATACACTATCAGCGATATGCTGCCGGATGATACGACGAGTGTCGAGCTGAAAGGTTCTACCGGTGCCGGGCAGACATGGAACAACTGTCAGCTTATGGGCGAGGTTAGCGGCGTCATAGTGACGGATATCAAATTTTCTTCTGTATCCGGCGATAATAAACCATCCCCGCAGTTCTATTTCCGCGGTAAAAAAGCAAACGGGACGGAAGGCATCACCTTTTATCTTGCAGGAAACTATCGCGGCGCATACGGAACGGCGCTTCTTAAAGTAGATAACGCAACGGGAACGAATAACGGGAATCTGCTTACGCATCCGTTCATTTTGCAAAATGATGCAACCTACCGTTTTGAGATGGGCGTTATTGAACTCAGAAATGGCAGCGGTATTTATATTTATCTAAAACTAGACGGAAAACTGATTTTCGGCAAAACGTTTAACCTTAGTATTCCCAGCGGCGGACAATATTTCGGCGCGTTCTCAAACACAAACGGGATCGATATCACAATGTCTTCCATAGATGAAAAGGCGCCTGTTATAAATTATACCGGCAAAACGGCAATCAAAAAAGTGAAGAATACAAATAAACTTTCTTTTGATGTTTCGGCCACTGATTATACGGGCATCAATTTCGCGAAAGCTACCGCGGAAGTCATTACGCCGACAATCACATGGTCGAACGGCGCGCTTGACGGATCGGATAAGCTGCTCACAGGCAATCATACCGTAACTATAACTGCAAGCGACGCGGCGGGAAACGAGGCCGAACCGGTAGTGATTACAGTCACCGTTGTCGATGCCGACACCGAAGCACCCGAAATCACTTATACAGGCCCGCTCACCTTAAATCTTGATAAAGGCGACGCTAAGCCAATTATAACGGCTACCGCTGCCGACGATATCGATGAAACGGTAAACGTAGTTATCACGTATTCTCAAGGTATGCTCGACAGTAACAATAAACTGCTAGTCGGAATTCATACAATTACACTTACAGCATCGGATGCGGCAGGCAATGCTGCGACACAGAAGGTTATTACAGTCAATGTTCCTGACGTAACGCCGCCTGTCATAAATTACACAGGTTCGCTCACCTTAAATCTTGATAAAGGCGATGCTAAACCCGTTATAACGGCTACGGCTACCGACGATGTCGACGGAACAGTAACGGTGGTTATCACATATTCCCAAGATATGCTCGACAGCAACGATAAGGTGCTCGCCGGAACTCACAAAATAACACTTACAGCATCGGATGCGGCAGGCAATGCTGCGACACAGAAGGTTATCACAGTCAATGTTGTCGATCCGGACGTAACGCCGCCTGTCATCAATTATACAGGAAAGCTTACGCTGAACTTGAAAGTCGGCAATAAAAAGCCTGTAATCACAGCGGACGCGACCGACACTGTTGACGGAAATGTGAACATCGTAGTATTATATTCCGAAGGTATGCTCGATGAAAGCGGCAACGTTCTGGAAGGCACGCACACCATTACGCTCAGCGCGCAGGACGCGGCGGGAAATAAGGCTCAGGATATCGTCATTACCGTTGTCGTCACGCCCGAAGATACCGGTGCAAAAGGTTGCAACAGCAGCGTTGCGAATAATATATTGCCATTGGCGCTTGTTTGTATGTTATTGTCATTCTTATTCATTTTAAGAAAAAAAAGCGTGTCAAAAAAATAAAAAGACGGGCTCAATGATTTTCAACTTAAGTAGAAAGCAAGTCACGTTATATTTCTAATCATCATAATCGCTTTGTTTGCCGGCTTTTCTACAACGGCGTTCGCACTGGTTGCGGACGCCGTGCCGCCGGAGTGCGGTTATTTTGAAAAAAGTCGCGGAGCGGCGGTTGTTCTTGTAAATTTTTACGATATACATTAAATCTTACTATAACCCGGTGAAGGGGCATTTATTGAAGCTATAAAAAAACAACTTGATGGATGGGAAATGTAGAAAATGGGAAATTCCTTTGTAGCCGTTATCAACGTAAATAAACGCAAAAAGCCGATAAGTTTTAAAAAGATAGCTTTTGTTTTGTGGTTTGTTTTAATACCTACGGTGCATTTTGCAGTATTCTATTTATTTGTTAATTTGAATTCCTTTAAAATGGCATTCCAATTAACAAAATCAGGCGAAACCAGCTGGTCATTCGCTAATTTTACCCGCTTTTTTGATGAAATGTCGACGGCAGGTTCGTCACTGCATATCGCTTTCCGCAACACCGGTTTAACCTTTCTGGTAACACAGATTATGTTTGTGGTCAGTTTTTTTGTTTCCTATTTTTTATATAAAAGAATTTTTTTATTCAGATTTTTCAGAAGTGTATTTTTTTTACCAAGCATTATAGCAGGCACGATTATTACCTCGATTTTTATGCGTATAGCAGGGACGAACGGCCCTATTGCCGCATTAGTTCAAAAATTATGGGGATTGGAATACCGTCCTTCACTCTTAGGCGACGAACGCTTTGCCAACGGAACGGTATTTCTTCATTATATTTGGCTGCTGTTTCCCGGTAATATGATTTTGCTCGGCGGTACATTCAGCCGTCTTCCGCCTTCGGTGCTGGAGCAGGCGAAATTAGACGGGGCGAGTTGGCTGCAGGAGGCTTTCAGAATTATTATTCCAATGATTTGGCCTACGATTTCACTAATGTTAATGCTAAACATCGCAGGCATTTTTGGCGCGTCGGGCAGTGTATTTTTATTAACACAGGGCGGTTATAATACTCAAACACTGTCAAACTGGATGTATATGCAAGTTTATACCAATGTGGGCGATGTCGGTGAGTCTAATGTTTTCAACTATATGTCGGCGGTCGGATTGATGTTGACCGTAGTGTCGATTGTGCTTGCGTTATCGCTGCGAAAGCTTGCCAACGTATATTTCAGCGAGGTGCAATATTAAAATGGAGATTTTGATAAAACCCAACAAAAAATTGTTTGCGCGGTTCAGAAGCCGACGATTGTCGGAACGTATTGTTTACGCTACGGTTTTCTTAATTTTTTCGGCGGTCGCGTTAAGCTATATTTATGTATTCTATTGGGGCGTAACTGGAGGGCTGAAAACCCACGCCGAGATATCGCTGTCACCGTTTTCTTTTCCCGAGAAACCGCAATTCAGAAATTACATAGACGTTTTTCCTAAGCTGAACGTTGCGGGCTACGGTTTTTTCGGTATGCTGTTTAACAGCCTGTTTTTTGCAATATTAGGACCGTTGATTACGAATTTTACAACCGCGAAACTGGCGTATGTTACAAACAAATACAAATTTCCAGGTGCCAGGCTGTATTTTATAGTCATTACCTTCACCATGATTTTGCCCATATACGGCAGCGGCGGCAGCATGTACCGCCTACTGTATAATCTTGGTTTTGTAAACTCTTACTCGCAGATAATTCTTGCTTTTTCAGGCATGAACGGGACTTACCTTTATTTCTATGCGGCATTTTCTAATTTATCGTGGGATTACGCCGAGGCTGCGCGCATCGACGGCGCAAACGATTATACGATTTATTACCGCATTATGCTGCCGCAGGTAATGGCGATTTTCGGCGCGTTCTTTTTAATGGGCTGTGTCGGCGAATGGAATAACTTTCAGTCTATATTGATTTATATGCCAAAGCTGCCCACGCTTGCCGGCGGAATATATATGTTTGAATTAGATATGGTTTACCACGCGCGCAGAGATTTGTTGTATGCCGCATATATGGTTACCGCAGTTCCGCCGTTGATTCTCTTTATTGTTTTTAATAAGGCGCTGACAAGCAATATCAGCCTTGGCGGAATCAAAGAATAGCTATAATAAATGCCCTTTACACATCAGGAGGATTTTAAAAAATGAAAGGAATCAAAAAAGGATTAGCAATGCTATTTGCCATTGTTATTGCGGCGTCAGTCGTCGCAGGCTGCGGCCCTAAAGAACACCCGCAAACTGAGTTCGACATTACCATTCAGTATTGGCGGTCAGGTCTGGGGCAGGACTTCCTAGACAGGGCGATAGCTGGCTTTGAGGACAAATATCCGCAGTATAAGGTGTGGCTGGACCCAACCTCAAGTATCAGCGCGGCGGGTCAAACCTTTGGAAAAGGCGTGGAAATTGATAAGGTAGACTTATATATGTCTTCATCCGATGAGATATCCTTAAAAGTCTTTGAAGAACACGCAGAGCCGCTTGATGATGTTTTGTCATACACTAACAGCGGCGAAACAAAATCAATCGGTCAAAAGTATATACCTGCATATTTAGACGCAGCACGATTATCCGACAATAGTGTTCATTACCTTTCTTACGGCGGCGGCTGGATGGGCATTGTTTACAACATGGATATTATTGACGGAAAAAAATACAAGGTGCCGCGCACGACTCAGGAACTGGAGTATTTAACGATTGACCTTGCGGGCGACGAAAAGTTGCAGTCCTCGGGAGTCAAGCCGTGGATACACTTTAACGGCGGAGGCTATTGGGGATCTGTGTACAAAGCATGGCAAGCTCAATACGACAGTCTTGATTATTACATGAACAATTTCATTCCGCTTTACGGCGGCGAGTCCGATCCCGCACCGTCAAAAAGCGTATTGTTGAAGGACGACGGCAGAAAAGCGGTACTTGAAGCAATGGACAGGTTTTTAAATGCCTCCTATATCCATCCCGACTCCAATACGCAAGTGTTTATGGACGCGCAAACTTTCTTTGTGTATAACAAGGCGGCAATGATGGTCAACGGTTCGTGGATGATTAACGAAATGCGGGGTGACTCCAAGGCAAATAAAAACTTTAAGATAATGAAAAATCCCGTTATCAGCTCTATTATAGAGAATGATGAGTGTTCCTCTATTGAGGACGATGAGGAATTGCAAGCGTTGATTGACGCTGTTGACGCCGCCTCTTCCGCCGCGCAGGTACCGATTGATAGCGATAATTATCATGTATCGCGCGAGGCGGTTAACAGAGTTTTTGAGGCGCGCAATATAATGTACAACAATTACGATCAGCACGGTATGTTTATTCCTAATTATGCCGTAGCAAAGGAAGGCGCAAAGGAGTTTTTGAAGTACTTTTATTCAGATGAGAATTTAATTCAGTATTGGGATGCAACAAGAATGCCTATGCCGCTGACGCTAAGCGATGACAGCAAACCCGATATGACCGGCTGGAATGCATGGGAGATTCAGCAAATGGAGTACATGAATTCAGTAATTCCTTTGTTTGAACGTCCCGTAAAAACCAGCAAAATTTTTACAACCGGCGGCGCAAATCCGTATGCGTTCGCGCATGTGCCGTTTATAAACCTTTTCACGGCGCAAAGTAATAGACAAGGCGCACAAACGTGCTGGAGCCGGATTAAGAATCACCACGACGCAAATTGGATAAATTATAGAACTAACGCTCAATTATAAAATATTAATAGGATTGAAGAATGAAAAAATTAATTATAAAATTTAAAGGAATGGGAGTTTGTATTGCGCTAATTCTTCTGCTTGCCCTGTTTGCAGCCGCTATTTCGGGCGGCGGACAGGCAGCTGTCCGCGCCGAAGGTTTTCCCGATCCCTCTGTTCCTATCCGCTTTACGGCCACGGCGGCGGGTACAAATAATTTAACGGTTTTCAGAATGCAGTCGTGGATATATAATACTGCTTACACAATTTCCCCAAGAGAAGACGAAGCGGAAGGAACGGTTTACCGGTTACCTTTCCATTCGTGGGAAACGCAAGGATCTAGTAACATTCTTATGCTGGCTACGCCGATCGACACAAATCACCCTGATTACAGAGGAATATCTTTAAGGATATACGCGCACATATCACCGTCTGAGCCGTGGCAATTGACAGAAGGCCCAACCAGAGAATGGCCGTACGGCTTTGATTTTTATGCGGCGGATACCGTAAACACTGATTTTCCCGCAGCAAACGACGTGACATCAGACAGAGTATCAATCCCGAGGGATATCCGTCAAAAAGAATGGATAGATTGGAATATACCCGCTTCTACCGCTCTTATGCTTGCGGATAAGGACGGCGTTATACGCGGAATCAAGACGGCAAGCAAAAATACAACAAGCGATTCCAACAAAATGTATATTGGAACCGCGTATATAGAGGTTGCTTCAGTTTCGCTTCGTCCCAAAGGTGTGTATCCTGCGGAGTATCTCGTTACCGGCGAGGAGATGCCGACGAGCAGCCCTCACGCATTTCCAAATTGGAAGTCTTTAACTCAGGTCAACGGCTTTCACAACGGCTCCTTAGGTCCTCAATACGGGTGGTATATTAACCCGCGTCCTATAAGCATAGTAGAGGATCTGGGCGCAAGCAACGAGCTTGCCTATCAAATGTTCTTTCATAGCTGGGCTATTTCAACCTCTAGCAACGCGCTTTCCTTTAACCGCACCCTCACACAAGCTGAATTGTCGGACGGAATAGTTATACGCTTAAAAACACATTTATCACCCAACGGTCAAAGTTATGCGACGGACAGGGGCGGCAGATTGGGGAAAAACTCTAATAAAAGCGGTATAAAATAACCCGCACTAAGTTGCAAAAATTGACCAAAAATGGTATAATAGGAGTATCAAATTGGGATGGTTTTTATGGAACATTTAGCGGGAAAAAGTCGGGATCAGGTAACATTTCGGTGCTTGAGCGACATGGTGGATGTGAATAGTCCGGCAAGGCAAATAGATAAGTTTGTTGATGAATCGGATACA
>JAVBKW010000012.1:0-17662 GCA_031553855.1 Eubacteriales bacterium
TGCGTAATGCTTGCAGGCACGACGACTGTCTTTAACCACGCGCTTAATCGGTTGGCTTGTAAAGACGGATTATACCTCAACGTAATCGATAACCCGTTTATTCCCGAAAACACATCATAACCCAAATCCCTTACCGACTCGGGTATCGTTATATTCCTTAATCCCGCGCATCCAAAGAACGCATAGTCTTCAATAGATACCACACTGTCTGGTATCGTCAGGCTTGTCAATCCCCTGCATCCGTTGAATGCGTCCGTTTCGATAACATTCACTCCGCTGCCCAGCTCCAAACCCGTCAAATCTAAATTAGCGCAACCATCAAATGCCGATGCGCCGATACTCCTAACGCTCGCCGGGATAGTGATTTGGGATAGTTGAGGGCAGTTGTCGAAGGCTGACGAACCGATTGTTTGCAGCTGCGGAGTCCCTGAAAAATTAACACTTGACAGATTTGTACAATCCTGAAAAGCTGACGCATTAATATCCCTAACACTGGAGGGGATTGTAATTTGGGTGAGTTGGGCGCAGCCGGAAAAAGCACCATTTCCTATCTCCGTAACTGTTCTGCCGTTAATAGTAGAGGGTATTGTAAAACTTCCAATTAAGTACCCCCTTATATTGGAAGTTACACTATCTATCCTTATTTTGTTATTCTCTAAATTTGTTATTGCATATCCCTGTACAACCTCTCGCTGTCCACACGTATCGCACTCTCTCACTCCGTACAACATACCGTTATTATGAAATAAAAAATTGTGTATTGCCATCACCTTCAGAATGTCTTTCTATAAACTCTGTCATCCCATGCACTACTGGAGCAGGGGCTTGATTGAGTCCGAACAAAGTCCACGGAATGCAGTCGTATAATTCTATGTAAGACTCAAGAGTAGTTCCTAACAGATTACTATAATTACTGTTGGGCATATAAATGTTTTGCGAGTTAAGCGAAAAAGTCCCGAATTCGGGCCAAAAATTTAAGTTACCATAATCCACATCAAGAAACCTTACTCCGTCAACAATTTCCGGAATTAACTTTCTGTAGGAATAATAATTATGGTAACCCATTAGCAATTGAGCGGCAATGGTAGTACATGTACCCATAGAGTTTTGACCTTCTAAATAATGCCCATGATTAGGATTCATAAGAAAATAGTCTTTATTAGGTATATATTTTTGTTCGGTAATATTTTCGGAAAAAGTTGCGTCGGCAAGATTTGTAGCATTATCCTTGTATTTAGTATCGCTTAATACTGTTATGGTTGGATTGCTTTCAGCTTCTTGAGTGCTTATTGTTGTTTCTTATGCATATACAACATTCAAGGTACCAGGCTTCGATATAAATACACCTAAAACCGTAAATGCAATAACTATCAATAATAAAGATAATTTTTTCATTTCAACTCTCCTTTAAATTTTTATATGAATTTTTATTCATTAAGCTCTTCCTATTAAACAATTATAGTTCGTACACGCCTTTTAATACCATAACTTTACGTGCGCTACCAAACAAACCAAAATCAGTTTCTTCATCGCCTTCTCTATCAATACGGATAAACACACCGTCTCTTTTAACGGCGGGTATCTCTTCGCCAAAGTTCATATACATATATTTTTTTTCATCTGCTATTCCAGCAACATAAAAATGACTTTTATTTTCATATTGGTCAGTTCTGTTGTTATAATAAGATCCTACCATCCAGGTACCATTATAATAAGATCCTATTGCCAAAGAAGTATCAGTATAACAATATTTATTTTTATAAATAAATCCATAGATAAAGCCTGTCGGCTCAAACTCGACTAAAAAATACACCGGCTGCTCCTCGTAATCATATAATAATTCTACCGTATAACTTAAAACATAGAAATCCGAATACTTGGTATTATCACTAAAAAACCGCTCATCGATTTTTTCCTTGATTCTCCCAATATGCTCATCTTCGGTATAAGATTTTTCGCATCCACAAAGCCCAAATACCCCGAATAGCATTATCACTGCGACCGCTATTCCTGTTAACTTTTTCCGCATGAGAAACCTCCTTTCTGGGCTTCATCGCCCTTAAATTTGAACACAAAGAACACATAACAAATGAACAAATGTAACAAATGGGGCAGGCGTATTTGCTGCTTGCTTCGAACTAATATTATTACCCATCACGCAAAACAAGTAACACCACAAGTAACACAAGAACACAAGGGCACACACAAGGGGGGCGGGAGACTTTGTGTTACTTGTGTTAAAACTATTTCTCTGCGAAAAAAATATGCCTGCAAGTGTCAACAGACAAACCAGCATTGCGACAAGCAAACCAGTTGACCGAATTTTTCTCTTGTGTTTTGTGTTCATTATTTTGCGATTCTCCTTTTGTGATTTTTTGTTTGGCACTATATTTATACTTTATTCATAAGAGTTTGTTCCCAGCCTATCGGAGTGCCTCAAATAGGAGCTACGAGTCTATTAAAAAACCCTGAAGCGTAAATAAATTTACTGTTAAAAACCTTTGCTCGCGATATAGCAGAAAAATTGATACCGACTACGCCGCCGGCTATAAACGAAGATGTTATTTGTCCGGTTGCTGTGCAATCAGCAACAACTCCTTCATTTACACCCACTATTCCGCCGGCCACATCACGAGGATTTTCCTCGGCAAGCATCGTTGCCGCATCTCTATTGCTTATGTTTCTTACCTCTCCGCTAAAGGTAGAATTAATTACTTTCCCCCAATTATATCCGGCTATTCCACCTGTTATCCTGCTTGAGCGGACAATCCCATGTACGCTGCAATTTGCAACAGTGCCCACTCCCATATTCCTGCCAGTAAGACCGCCAATTTCCATATAATCATCAATATGTGACTTATCTACAAAAACATTTTCCAAAATTAAACCGCTTATAAAGCCACTATTTACATCAAACAATCCATCTGTAGTTGTTGTAATGTTGCTAATTTTATAGTTGCCTCCATACCACTAAAATTGCTAAACTTAAAGCATATGTTTTCTTCATAAAGATGTCACTCCTATCTCTTCATATTCTTTGTGTGCTTGTTCTTTACTTGCTTGTTCGCCGTCCTCACGGAACAACAAACAACAGTTTCGCTGAATTGTATATTGTAAATTCTTTTAAAGTTTCATCATATTTTACCAGCAGTTTTTTTGCTTCTATATACTCGCTGGCATCGCGGACAAAATACACCTCATTTTCCTCTATAATAATTTTATATTCACTACTTTTTTGATTACTTGCGTACCAAGTGGCCTTTTTTCCCTTAATACGCAAAAAGTAATCCTCCTGCTTGCCTTTCGGAAGCAATGCATAAGTAGTACCCACACCCTCAATGTTTTGTAGTATAATATAATCACCATTTGGTATTCCATGCGAATTACTACAAGAGGCCAATCCAAAAATTGATAAAAGCATTAATGTAGCTATTGTTAATCTCAAAATACTTTTTTTCATATAAGCATCTTACTTTTTAACTTAGTACAAAGCACCCGTCCCCACTTGTCGATTAAGACTAATTTTTGTCCATTTTTTCTGCTAGATTTCGCCTTAAACATTGTTTTTATCCTCCAAGTATTTTGATTTTTCTACTACAGTAAAAAAGCTAAGCCCTTCTTCACCAAACTTTTTTATAAAGATTTCCATGCTGTCGTCAGGAATAATATAAGTAACGCCTTCATTGTCGGAGCGAAATACACCATCTATTCTCGTAAAGTCACTACTCAAAAACTCTACATAGTTGACTATTTTTGGAATCGAATTGCCAAAGCCTCGACCCCAAAAACCATAATCAACATGGAGTTCTGCAGCTAAAACAATTCTCTCAACTTCCAGGCTTTCAGCTATTGAGAAATAAGTTTTGCCCATGCTGACAAAAGGCGCAGGCTTACCAAATCCATAAATGTCATACTTGCCAATCTTTGCAGGGATATTCAAAACGCCATCTACCACCAATGATTCGCTGTTGGCGCTTATAATATTGACGCGTCCACGTTCGGTATTATAATTACCTTTATACCTAAATAGCGTCAACCGTCCACCTCAATTGTCTTTCCATTTGAACAACCTGTAAGTCCCAAAACACTGAGCACCATTATTGTCGTTAATGCAACAATTACTAACTTTTTTATCATGATAACCTCCCGTTTTATGGTCTTGCACCTTTCTTTTAATGGCAAACTAATCTTTCCAACTTAGTATAAATAATATTATAAACTGTTTACCATAATATGGCAATATGCAATTTTGAAAAAAGTAGAATGTACCATGAAAATAGAGTAATATACCAAAGGTGTTTGCGGTTTTGTTTGTTGCTTTGATTTTGAGTAAAAATCCCCAAAAAGTAACCCTCGCATTGGCTTATTTACCATAGCGAGGGCATTAAAAGTCAATTAGGGTTATAGCGAGGGCGCGAAAAGTCAATTAGGCTTTAACAACAATTACCCCCGTCCCCATTTTTTCGTTAAAGCTTCCTTTGGGCGCTCATCCACTGCCCCCTCGTATTTCTTGTGTTTACATTTATAAAGAAAACCACTCCCTAAAAAACGGCGGGAGTGGTTTTAAGTTTTAATTTATTTTAGCGGGACATTGCGTTCTGGAAGAGGCGGCTGCGTCCTATAATTTAGTATAGCTGGCCTAAAGTTAATTTACTATATAATTTAGTATAGCGGGCTATTCGGTTCTCAGGGCGACGACGGGGTCCTTTTTGGCGGCCATAAACGCGGGGATGAGTCCGGAAACGAGTGTTAAGACCACGCTTATGCCGATGAGGGCAAGGGCTGCGAACGGGTTGAGGTTTGCAAGGTTCGACGCCACCATCATTCCGCCCGCGTTCGATTTGATGACCGCGTTTAAGATGAGGTTGATAGGGATAGTGAGAAGGTAGGAAATTGCGACGCCGAGCGTGCCTGCGATCAGGCCTATTATCACGGTTTCGGCGTTGAACACGCGCGTGATATCCTTCTTTCTTGCGCCGATAGAACGCAGTACGCCTATTTCCTTTGTGCGCTCAATGACCGAAACGTAGGTTATTATAGCTATCATTATTGAGGAAACGACGAGCGAGATCGCCGCGAACGCGACTAAAACGTAGGAAATGATGTTTACGAGGTTGTTCATCGTCGAGCCTAACACCGAAAGGGTGTCGGAACACTTGATGACCTGAGCGTCGGGCAGATTTTTGTTGTAGTTATTCATATAGATTTTAAGGCTTTCTTTTGTGTCGAAATCCAAAGGATAGATCGTGAGCGAAACGGGAACGTCATTGCCTCCCACGTAATTGAGAGCCGACATCTGCTGCTGGAAAAGGAAGGTTGCAAACATAGGCGCAAAGCTTACGAACTGCTCTGCGATCGCCTCGGCCTCCTCTTCTGCCCGCCCCATACCCATAGGCGCGGGAGTCATCATGATAGTTTTTAATTGACTCTTGCTTGTCTCCGGCGTCGCTTCGGCCGCTAAGATGAGCGCGCCGAGACTTGCAAGCATAGGCGCAAGGGTTGCGGCGTTCATACTCGAGCCGCCCTCCGTGCCCGACATACTCGAGGCCAGCGTTGCCGCGACGGCTTCAGAAATCGTCGTACTCTTTACAAGGCCGGTTGTGTTGTCGGCTTTATTTGCGCCGGGGAACAGGATTTTTCCGGCAAACCCCTTATTGTTTTCCGCTTTTTGCGCCGTAACTATTGCAGAGGATTCGTTTGAGGAAATGATTGCCTGAGTAAGCTCCTGAGGGTATAGTAGGCCGGGGGAGTAAAGCGATATGGGTGCGGACTCTTTTACGCGTATGATGCCGCTTATTTTGATTTTAATATCCTTATCGGAGTCGGCATTGTAGGCTGAACGCAGCTCGGAGTCTTCTTTTACGACGTAAACGCCGTCGGAATTTTTCTTATAATAATTGTCGTTATTTAAAAGCTTATATTCAAGGCCGACAAAATCGGCAAAATTATAGCTGACGCTTGAGGACGAGTCCTTTAACGTAATGCCGATCCTTTCTAAAGCCTTGCTTGTAATGCGGTTTGAATTGTCTACTACTAAAGCGACCTCCTGATACTCGGCGCTCTCGTTATAAGCGGGTAAATGGCCGCTCAAAATGTCGTACTGGGTGTTCAAAAAGTCTATGTTTTTGGTCATTTCCTGCCATGCGGCGCGGCTGTCCGCAACCAGGTTCGTATCGACTTTTGCGATTTGTCCGTTATCGATTCGCACTAAATTCGGCTCGATCGAATAGTTTTTTACAAGGTCAACATAGCGGACGGTTTCGATTTTCGATTTGCCGTTCGACGCCGTAAGGTTCAAAGTCGAAACGTTTTTATAATACGACATCGACGAGGCGTCGTATGAAAAGTCTTTAGTTAAGTAATCGGTGTATTCCTTTGTGATGCGGTTGAAGTGTACGGGCAGGAAGCTTTCCTGCGTGTAAACGGTAACGACGTCGTTTTTGGGAAATTGCGGTACGTTCAGCTTAGGTCCGCCCGAATCTATCGCGGATTGAATGTCGATGTACTGCTGCGAAACGGTCAGAGGAACGCTGGAGAGCATATCCGTCTGCATTTTGTTGATGTATCCGGTAAAGCCGTTTTGTATCGAAAGCACTAAAGCTATGCCGATGATGCCTATCGAGCCCGCCAGCGAAATAAGGAAAGTCCTTCCCTTTTTTGTGGAGAGGTTGCGGCCCGAAAGCGACAAAGCCGTCGTGAACTTCATCGCAGTTTTGCTCATTGCCTTTCTGCGGTTTTTCTCGCGCTCCTTTTCTTTGAGCTTCTTTTCTTTTTTTGTTTGTTTGTCTTTGAGGGCGGCGGCGCGCGCGGCGGCTTTAGACTCCTTATCTTTGCCGCGGCCGTCTTTTATTTGCTCTGAAGCGGCGATAACCTCCTCGGGCTCCTCCTTAAAATCGGCGGGGTCAAGACCGTCGGCAATAAGCGCGGCCTCGCGCTCGGAGTCGGTGGGATAATAAGGATTTGTGTCGCTGATTATCTCGCCGTCGAGAAGCTTTACTATACGGGTCGAATACTTTTGGGCGATATCGTCGTTGTGCGTGACCATTATAATAAGGCGGTCTTTGGCGATCTCTTTTAAGATATCCATTATCTGCCAGCTTGTTTTGGAGTCAAGCGCGCCGGTAGGCTCGTCGGCCAAAATGATGGACGGCTCGTTTACGATAGCTCTTGCGATAGCGACGCGCTGCATCTGACCGCCCGAAAGCTGGTTGGGACGCTTATGCATCTGGTCTTTAAGCCCCACCTGCTCGAGCGCGGCGGCGGCCTTTGCCCTGCGCTCTGCTTTTGAAACGCCGGTAAGCGTAAGAGCAAGCTCTACGTTGCCCAAAACCGTCTGATGCGAAATGAGGTTGTACGACTGAAAAACGAAGCCCACGTGGTTATTGCGGTAGGCGTCCCAGTCGTAGGGCCTGAAGCTCTTTGTTGAGCGGCCGTTAATAACAAGGTCGCCGTCGGTGTAGCGGTCGAGCCCGCCGACAATATTGAGCATCGTGGTTTTGCCGCAACCCGACGGGCCTAATATCGCGACAAATTCAGACTTGCGGAAAGATAGCGACACGCCCTTGAGCGCGTTTACCGTCATATCGCCGCTGCGGTAATCCTTTATGATTTTTTTTAGTTCAAGCATACTTACTCCTAAAATTAGTTTACGTCTGATTTATATAAACCTTGCAAATTTTAAAAGCTGCAAGGGAAATTTTGCGCGATATGAGGGAAACGATGAATAAAATAATATATCTTTTAGTAAATCATAGACTTTTTATTCACTTTTGTCAATCAAACCTGCCGTTTGCTAAGGTGAAAGGTGGATGAAAAAATCGACACTTTTTTACACACGGATCTGACTAACGGGTAAAAGTAAAAAAATTACATAAGACGTAAAAATAAGGCAAATTTTCAAATATCAAAAAATCGCTATTTTTTATCCGGCGTTTTCGCGCATTTTCGCACCCGCAGCTGCTTAAAAAGCGGCGCGCAAGCAAAGTAGCAATAAAAATTAAGGTATATAAAAGACATTGACTAAAAAAAGGAAAAACTGTTATAATTATTACTATGGCGGAACAGAAAAACACTCAGGTTTTTGACGGCGCGGTTTTGGCCGCGGCGGACGAAAATGTGCCAATAACGGCGGAATTGCGCGCTAAAAAACGGAAATCTTCCAAAAGACGGATCTGGGAGATAGATTTTCTACGCGGAATCTGCATACTTTTAATGATTTTCGACCATACGATGTTCGATTTTTCTATGCTTTACGATTTATCCGGCAATTATTACAGCCTTACTCACACGTTTGTTTTTAAAATATCCGAGTTTGCATACGGCTATTGGGAGGACGGCGTCCGCATAGCGGTGCGGCTGGGCGTTGTGTTTTTATTTCTGATACTCTCCGGCATAAGCTGCTCACTAACCCGCTCAAACACGAAAAGGCTGGCGAAAATGGCTGCCGCAAGCCTTGTTTTGAGCATAGCGACCGCCATAATAGACGTTATTATTCCGGGTCTTGAGATAATGATAGTTTTCGGCATACTGCACATTATGACGTTGAGCTTGCTAATCTATATCCTGCTTAAAAAGCTTGTGAAAAATAAATATATTATTTTGGCGGCAGGGCTTCTGATAATCGCGGGCGGGCTTATGATCGGCTATGAAAGCATAGGTTTTGTTTATAATCTGGATTTTCGTACCGCTATCGATATGCTGATCGGAAAAGTTGCATACGGCGGCGACTGCTACGGAATACTCCCCTACACCGGAGTGTTTTTAGTGGGCGCGTTTATCGGCGAGGTTGTATATGAGGATAAATATTCGCTTCTGCCCTGTCTTGACAACCCCGTTTTTACTCCGTTTTGCTTTGTCGGCAGAAACTCGATCTTTTTTTATCTTCTGCACCAGCCCGTCATTTTCGGCAGCGTAATGCTAATAGCAAAGCTCAGCGGTTTTGACGTTTTTTAAACGTCAAAATTTTCAAAAACACGCTCTAATTTGATACGTATTGAGGTTTTGAGTTTTTTTTAAGAAAAAAACGCGCTAAAGAGAGGAAGAAACGGACAATAAATTTTAAAGAATTTTACACATTTTTCAAGAGGCCAAAAGGCTCAAAGAAGGACGAAAAAAATGGAAAACGATATACCTTTGGAAAACGACGTACCCCTTTATGAAGCGGTGCTTCGCAGCGCAAAAAAAGATTTCGATGCAACGGCTTTTATATATATGAACAAAACCTTTTCATACAAAAAGCTGATCGACGAGACGGAGAGGCTGGCGCGAGCCTTAAAAAAATTCGGGATAAAAAAAGGCGACGTCGTGACGGTCTGCCTTCCCAACATACCGCAGACGGTTTATTGCCTATATGCCGTCAACCGCGTCGGAGCGGTATGCCACTTTCTTCACGCGCTCTCAAGCCCCGAACACGCTGCGGCGCAAATGGAAAAGACAAACTCAAAGTTGCTTTTCGCCTTTAGTTTTTATATAGAAAAATTTGTGGAAATATGCCGCGCCCGCGAGATAGAGCTGGTCAATTGCTCGCCTGTTGACGAATTGTCAAATATCAAAAAATCGTTATTTTTTATGTTGAAAGGCAAGGCAAAAAACGTAAAAAGCTATAAAGAATTTTGCGATTTTTACATTAATAAAAAACCTCAGCTTTTAGGGTTGTGTTATTACAAGCAGGATATGCAGCCGGCAAAAAACACGGCGGTATTATTAAATAGCGGAGGAACGGCTGGCGTGGAAAAAACGATCGAGCTATCCTCGTATGCAATCAACGCATTATCCTCTACTGTGCTTGATATTTTAGATCTCGATTGTATGAAAAACAAGGGAATGATGTCCGCCCTGCCGTATTTTCACGGGTTCGGATTGGCGATGAACCTTCATGGTTTTCTCTATCACGGCGGATATGTTGTTATGATGCCGAAATTCAGGAGAAAAGAGGCGATTAAATACGTAAAAAAAGGCAAAATCCACTATATGATAGGCGTTCCCGCGCTTTATAATGCGCTGCTTTCCCACAAAAAATTCAAAGGAAACGCGCTTAAAAACGTCATGACGGCGTTTGTCGGCGGTGATTTTGTGCCGCAGTCGCTGATAGAAAGATTCGATTCAACTATGCGCGAAAATTCAAGCCCGGGCCGAATGCTGGAAGGGTACGGCTTAACGGAATCTGTTACCGTTGTCTGCGTAAACAGGCATTCCTCAAATAAGCCCAAAACCGTAGGAAAGCCGTTAAAGGGCATAAAAGTAGCCGCTTTTGCGACGGAAAACTATGAGCAAAGCGCTGATATCCCGCTATATACAAGGCTTGAGTCAAACGTTAAGGGAGAGCTGTGCGTAGGCGGCGAAACGCTTATGAACGGCTATTTTGGCGACGACGAAGCAACAAAAAATGCTTTTTTTATAGATTCTGACGGAGAAAAGTGGCTTAAAACCGGCGATTGCGGCTATATAGACGAGGACGGTTTTGTCGTGTTTGTCCAGCGTATCAAGCGTCTTATAAAGGTTTCGGGAGAAAATGTTTTTCCCTCGCAGATCGAGCAGGTCGTTTCGCAGATTCCCGGGATAGGTCAGGTTTGCGCGTTCGCGGTTCCCGATATAAAAAAGGGCTCTGTTGTAAATCTGGCTGTAGAAATTTTTGAAAAAAACAAGGAGGATATGCAGGAGGAAATTTTGCGCCTGCTTAAAAGAAGCGTCTCGCCGCCCTCATATCCTAAGAAAATATTTTTCCTTGAAAAATTTCCGCTTACAAAAATGAATAAGATCGATTGCGCTAAGCTTGAAGAGTTGTGCGCAGAACTGGCGGCAAAAGAGAACGAAACGGCAAAATAATTCAAAAATAAATGCCGGAAAATGCATATAAATTTTCAAAATAGAATTAAATAACGCACGATAAGTTTATATAACACAACAATATCAATATATAGTATTTATGCTTATAAAATTTGCAATATTGGCATATATATTGATATCACTGCGCGAAATAAAGAGCCTTTTAAAAAGTTGAACAGATAAAACACGGAATTTTGATGAAAATCGCGTTGTCCCTTAGAGTTTCATGTTTTTATAACTGTGGTGCAGCCGCCGTGTCCCCTTAAAGAAAAAGAGAACAAATTTAAAAATAATTAATTATATTTAATATTAGTTTTTCTGCCGTCAAGACGCCCGAAAAGCTTTGAAAAAAATATGTCGCTAATTGTCGGAAAAAACTATGTTTTGTCGGACTTTTAAAAAAACTTACTATTTATTGATTAAGTTGTAATAACACAACTTAAAATTATAAGACTTTTAGTTTCATTGCTCAATCAATCTTTTTTGATAAAAGATCTATCTGAGTATTATAAACTATAATATATTATATTGTCGAACTATAAATTAATATGTTTTATCAAAAATGTTTCACGAAAAACCAAAATGTTTAACACGTTACACGTGAAACATCGGAGCATCGGATTTTTGAAACAATTTTTCGCAGGTTTGCTTTACACAGCACTTTTTAAGTATGAACAATGTTTCATAAGAAACAAACAGCTCTAAACGGATTAAAACGAACAGCCCCTAAGCGTATGCTTAAGGGCTGTTTATATTTAATAAAATCTTTGCTAATTGGTGGTTATAACTATTGTTTATTGTTCTCAATAAGCTCTATTATTTCAACTATTCTGTCAAGATCGTCGCGGTTGTAATAATCGATATATATGCGTCCGCGGTTATCGTTGCCAAGAGCGGAGACTTTTGTTGCAAAGGAACGCTGCATTCTGGAAATGAGGTCTTTTAGCTCTATACTTTGTTGCACTACGGGCTTTTCTTGCTTAGGCGTAAGATATTGTTTGACCAGCTTTTCAAATTCTCTTACAGAAAGCTTATTGTCCGCTCCCGCTAAGGCGAGCTTGAGCTGTGCCGCGGGGTCTTCTACTACAACAAGGCAGCGCGCGTGTCCGGCAGAAAGCCTGTTTGTGGCAACAAGGTCTGTAACTGCTTGCGAGAGAGTTAAAAGCCTTAGTGTATTGGCTATACCCGAGCGGCTTTTGCCTATACGGTCGGCAACCTCTTCCTGAGTGTACTTATACTCGTCCATAAGCTGTTTGATTGCGTTCGCCGTTTCTATAGGATTAAGGTCTTCGCGCTGGAGATTCTCTATTAAAGATATCTCTTTAATTTGCTGCTGCGAATAATTCCTTACTATCGCGGGTATTTTAAGGAGTCCGGCACGCTTGCTGGCCCGCCATCTGCGTTCACCGGCTATTATCATATAACGCTGGCCGGTTTTAACTACAATGATAGGGGAGATTATGCCGTGTACGCGGATACTATTCACAAGCTCCGTCATTGCGGCTTCATCGAAGGCTTTACGCGGCTGGTTGACGTTAGGGTCTATAAGATCAACCGATATTTCGGTCGGATCGCTCTGTCCGGCAGCCGCGCCGACAGATTTTTCAGCGGGCTCCGACTTCAAATCGTAAGAATTGTCGTATTCCTCTTCAGATCCGGATAAAAGCGCGCTTAATCCTTTCCCTAACCCTTTCTTTACTACCATATATAACTACCTCGTTTGTTAAATTATGTATTAATTATACACTATATTTTATGAACCGTCAAGAGGAAAAATTATTTAAAAGCAAAAGCAAAAGCAAATAAATTGCGTAAATATACAACATATAAAACAGGCTGCAAAAATTGAGAAAACAATGAAACCCGCAAATAATATATGTGATATCACAACTACGCAAAAAAACGAAAGGTTTACAGCAATTTTTGCTAAGTAATAGCCTTGCCACTTTTACATAAAAAGTGCTACAATAATTATAAATTAACAAATCAAATTTGAATAATCAGGTCTTGTTAAGCGTATCGATGAGTAAAAAACTTATTTGCCTTTATTTTAAATGAAATATGTCAGCGAGGAATAAACAAAATGAATAAAAAAGAATTTAAAAACCCCGGCGCGCAATACAGGGGACTGCCGTTTTGGTCGCTTAACGGTAAGCTTGAAAAAGACGAGCTTATAAGGCAAGTCGGAGTTTTGAAGGAAATGGGGATGGGCGGCGCGTTCATCCACTCAAGGACGGGGCTTGCCACCGAATATATGTCGGACGAATGGATGGAGCTTGTGCGGGTTTGCGCGCTTGAAATGGAAAAGCTGGGAATGAAGGCGTATCTCTACGATGAGGACCGCTGGCCGTCGGGCACCGCCGGAGGCTTAGTTACGGCAGAGCCGCGGTTTAGGCAAAAATTCATCGCGATGGATATTTTGGAGCCGGAACAGTTTTCAGCGATCAACTATTCGCAAAATTTTGTTGCTGCGTTTGCGGCAAAGATAGACGGCAACAATATTTATGATTACTATCCGGTGCAATTTTCGCTGAACGTCAAAGAGGGCTATAAGGTTTTAGCTTATCATATCCAGGAGCAGGCCCCGCAGAGCTTTTATAACGGTTATACATACCTTGATACTCTAAACCGCGAGGCAACAGAAAAATTTATCGAGCTGACGCATGAAAAATACAAGGCGGCTTGCGGCGATATGTTCGGCAAAGAGCTTTTGGGCATTTTCACCGACGAGCCACACCGCGGCGCGTTCCTTAACAGTTTCGGACTGTTAAATGCGGGCAGGGAGACCTTTATTCCCTGGACGTATGAGTTGTTCTGCGTTTTTAAAGAGCGTCAAGGGTACGACGTCCGCGATATTCTGCCGGAAGTCTGGTTTAAAAAGGACGGCAAGCCGTTCTCGCGCGCGGCGTATCATTATATAGAAACGCTTATGCAGATGTTCCTTGAAAATTTCGCAAAGCCGTACCATGATTGGTGCAGGAAAAACAAGCTGATAGTCACGGGGCACGTTCTGCACGAGGATTCGCTTTCGTGCCAGACGACGATGTGCGGTTCGGTCATGCGCTACTATGAATATATGGATTATCCCGGCGTAGACATCCTCACCGAGGGCAACGGCAATTTCTGGGTTGCAAAACAGGTCTATTCGGCGGCAAAGCAGCTCGGCAAAAAGTTCGTTCTTTCCGAGCTTTACGGCTGCACAGGCTGGCAGATGAGCTTTCAAAGCCACAAGGCTGTAGGCGACTGGCAGTCCGCGCTCGGAATATCGCTAAGGTGCCATCATTTATCGTGGTATACTATGTCGGGCGAGGCTAAGCGCGACTATCCGGCCAGCATCTTCTTCCAGTCCGGATGGTATAAGGACTACAACTACGTCGAGGACTATTTTGCCCGCATCAACGCGGTGATCATGTCCGGCAAAAGCGTTACGGAGCTGCTCGTCGTTTCGCCGATCGAATCCGCGTGGGGCCTCAGCCACTACAAAACTTACGTCAACGCGTTCGGTGTGACGGAAGAGGAGTACCAACAGCTTGAAAACGAGTACAATTCAACGTTTAAATTTTTGGCCGATAACGGCATAGACTTTGACTACGCCGACGAGGAAATGCTATCAAGGCTCTACTCTGTGACGCTTGAGGACGGCAAGCCGGTCTTGAAAGTAGGAAAAATGCGTTATTCCAAGGTTTTGGTCAGCGGACTTATGACGATACGTAATACAACGCTGCAAGCTCTTGAAAAATTCGCCGCATTAGGGGGCGAGGTCGTGTTTTCGGGGCGCAATCCATCCTACATCGACGGGGTGGAAGCGGATAAGCTCCCCGAATTTAAACGGATAAAATTCAGCGGCGAAAGCTTTGCCGGGGAATTTTGCTCTAAAGCGAAGGTCAACATCCTGCTCACTAACCAAAACGGCGAGCCCTGCAAAAATATGATTTGCCATATCCGCGAGCTCAAAGACGGCTATTTTGTGTTTATTGTTAACTCCGACCGCGAAAACGCCGCCAACGGCGTCCGTATTGCCGTAGACAAACCGCTTGCCGCCGAGATTTGGGATCTTAGAAGCGGCGAAATAATCGTTGCAGACTTTAAAACGACGTCGAGCGGCGTCAGCCTGACCGCGGATTTTGCCCCCGCGGGTGAAATACTGCTCAGGCTTAAAAAAGACGCGGTCGCAAAGAAAAAAAGCGGTACAAGACAGCTTAAGCAAATCGCGCTGCCAGATAAATTCAAGGTAACCTTAAACGAGCCGAACGCGCTTGTGCTTGACTTTGCGGAATATTTTATCGACGGCAAAAAGTGCGGCGCGGACGAGGTTCTGCGGATCGACCAGAAAATCAGAAGTGAATTCAATATGCGCCAGCGCGGCGGCGAAATGATTCAGCCGTGGTTCGCGAAAAAATATCTGAACGCGTCCGCAGACGACCGTGTTTGCAGCCTCGACCTCGATTTTACCTTCGCCGTGCAGGATATGCCGGAAAAAATCAGCCTTGCGCTTGAAACGCCCGAAAAATGGACGCTTAACCTAAACGGCGCAATTATTCCTTCCGCGCCCGTCGGCACCTTTATAGATAACAGCCTTTTTGTTGTGGAAATCGAGGCCGCCCTTCTTAAACAGGGCGAAAACAAGCTGAGGCTGTCGGCGGTGTTCAACGACGTTTTAGACCTTGAAAATATTTATCTTTTAGGTGACTTCGGCGTTAAGATCAAGAAAAACTACTGCGTTATAACTAAGTTTGCAGGTGCGCTCAAAGCGGGAGATCTGGCGGAGCAGGGCCTGCCTTTTTACAGCGGCGCGATCACGTATCATATACCGGTCAAAAAAGGCGTTTACGACGTTGTCAGCGAAAATATGCCCGCCGCGCTTATCAAGGCCGCAGGAGAGGACGAAGAAAAAATCATCGCTTTCGCGCCGTTCGAGGCAAAGAACATCCGCGCCCGCAACGAATTGAAAATAACACTCGTCAACACGCGTAAAAACCTTTTCGGGCCCCTGCATCTCGTGCCCGCAGTCCACGGCGCGACCGCCCCGGAGCATTTCCGCACAACCGGCGACTTCTACACCCAAAGCTTCAACCTGATCCCGCAAGGCCTTGGCGACATTAAAATACTTAAAGTCCTTTAAGATGTGTAATGGGTATAACTACCGGAGCATTATGCGCAAGTTTATCATAAAAAGACAACAATCAATATCCAACAAAGCCAGCCTCATTTGTTACTTATTTTGTTGCTTTTTTTGCTAAATAGCGTCCAAGCACAATTGCCCCGCGGCGGTATAACCAAAGCGGTCAAGAGCTGAAAGGTTTGGACGACAGCGCATTGCAGCGATTTTGAGGAAAAAACCAAAAAATTAGATGATTGATGGACAAATGTCCCTTTATTTGGTACAATAAATACATTAATTCAAAGGGGTGATTTATATGAAAATTATACCATACTTAAATTTTAACGGAAATTGCGCTCAAGCTATCGAGTTTTATGAAAAGGTATTCTGCGCAAAAGCGATGACGCTTTATTATAAGGATACTGCTAAATTCGACCCGTCATTCACAATTGACAAAGGCAAGGAAAATTGGGTGATGCATTCAAATATGAACTTACCCGACGGCGAAATGATTCAGTTTGCCGACTGCGCGGATAACGGTAAAGCCGTTGGTACAAACATTTGTATTCAACTAAACTACAAAACTGCGGATGAAGTAAAGGCAACATATATGGCGCTTAAAGACGGCGCAAGAATTATTTGTGATGCGCAGCCGACATTTTATTCACCGATGTATGCAGAGCTAGTAGACAAGTTCGGAATTCGATGGTCTATAATTCAAGAAGCACAAAGCTAATTAATAAACAGGAACACAACAAATAATAACGGAGAAATCGCAAATTACTCCGTCCCCTTTTGTTCTTTTGTTTAATAACAATCTTTTTAGTTGAAAAAATAAATAATATTAAAATAATGAGGTGTTTATAAAATGAAAAGAAAATTTATGTGTTTTTTTACAATACTTACACTAAGCTTTTCTATGTTTTTGATTACAGGATGCGAAAAACAAAAGAATAAGGCTTTTATCGGAGAATTTACCTCGACATGGATCGATGTACAGCACGCATCTTCAATTCAATTATCTTTTATACTGATATTGAATTCAGACAAAACTGTTTCCTTGGAGAGAAAAACCGGCTCTACAACGGATTGGACAAAAACCGGAACATGGGCAGGAAACAAATCAAAAGATAATTACGGCATTATATGTATGTTTGATGACACCGATAAAACCCGAAATGCTCTTGGCACTTATCTTACTTTAACTCAAATAGATGACGGACGATTGACAGCCTCGCCATCAATGACTTATGCATTTGGCGGGAGTTCAATGTCTTGCTTTGGAAATATTAACGGATCAGGTTATCCCTCATATTTCGTTTCCATTGTCGTTTTTAGCCGTTCTTAATTAGCTGTTACTAATTTGAGACATAGGGGACTGAACTACTACCGAAACTATAAAAAGGGAGTTTTTGTAACACAAAGGGGCGGCAGATTGGGGAAAAACTTAGTTATTTTGTATTAAAAGCTCATAAATTTTAAGACATAAGTGCATTTAAAAAGTTTAGTTAGAAAAATATATAGTATTTGAGCAATTTTAGTTAAATCGGCAGGGTTTTCCCGGTGTATTTTGCGTAGACGTTTGAGGTTGTAGCACAGGAAAATCAGTGCAGCCTCTCCGGTTACATTTTTAATTCCTCTTGTTTGAAACTGACGTATGCCCATTGTTCGCTTTATTGTGCCGAACGGGTGCTCGCTCAAGGTTTGGCGCAGTTTGTAGAGTTCGTAATTTTCTTT
>JAVBKW010000024.1:0-105217 GCA_031553855.1 Eubacteriales bacterium
TGTATCCGATTCATCAACAAACTTATCTATTTGCCTTGCCGGACTATTCACATCCACCATGTCGCTCAAGCACCGAAATGTTACCTGATCCCGACTTTTTCCCGCTAAATGTTCCATAAAAACCATCCCAATTTGATACTCTTATTATACCATTTTTGGTCAATTTTTGCAACTTAGTGCGGGTTATTTTATACCGCTTTTATTAGAGTTTTTCCCCGCCCCTTGTGTTCCCCCTCTTGTGTTCCAAAAACCAAGCCTATGCTTAGGCTTAGTAGGCAAATAACAATTACTACTAAACTTTTTACCTTTTTCATTTTGTATCTCCTTAATTTTTTCATGTTTTGTACTTTATTTTTGAAGTTTAATAGTGCTATTGTTAACGTATCCATAAATAATATTGATGTCATAATTTGAATAGTAACTTTCGTTTATAATTTCATTTTCATCAAAAGCCACAACTTTCGCAACAATTACAAAATCCCCAGCATTCTTATTAAATATCTTTTGCGGAATTGTGATACGATGAACATTATGGCTGAAAACTTTGCCATCTCTTTTTGTTTGTTTTGCGCTATACTTATCGGACAAAAGTTCGCTTATTGTTATTACAAGTATAAGATGATATTCTAGTTTTTCATCTTCGCTCAAAAATGCAATGTAAAAAGCGAAATAGTCACCTGTATTATAGTTGTCTTTATTGTTTTTAAGAAGGTTATCGTGTCCTTTGGGCAAATCAAATAAGCCTACATAAAAATCTAATTCAACGCCATCAATGTCAAACTCCAATTTATCGCTCCTAACGGCATACATGACATCGGAATAATAATTTGCAGTATAATTAAACCCACGACTAAACCCGTTATGCTTGCCATCAATATCTGTGGTGCAAGCTGTCAAGCCAAATATCCCAAGCAACAAGACGGCTGTTATAACTAATCCTAAAGCCTTTTTTAGCATGGTTTTTACCTCCCTTTTTACGTCGGTTTGTAACCTCATTATAGGTGCAAACCTAAAGTATTCCAATATATTATAGTTGCGTGCAATTTCGAAATGCGGAAGGCCCGAAAAAATGGGGACAGGCGTATTTACGATGGTTTTGCACAAACCCAAAACCACAATTGCAGTCCCCTATGTCATGTCTCCCTATGTCACTTGCGTCCCCTTCTTTCCCGCAAATCGCCGTTATAATACTAAATATACCATCATGCTTGATTGACAGTCAATACATAAAACGCATGTAACAAATGGGCAGATCTGATTTAGTGTGAATCCCGGAAAAGTAGACATAGAAACAAATGGAGGAGTGCTATTAGTGTTTTATTACGCCTTTTTTTAAAATTATATTTGCGTAAACCGCAGTTTCCCCTGTCGCAATTACAGCGTACGCCGACTTTGTCCGCTCATAAAAATCGAACCTGTCAATTCTTTTTATACGAACGTTTCCGTCAATTTTTTCTGCCGTTTGTTCATATGTATGCCAGATTTTCGGAGTTACGGTATCATTGCCCGAAAGCTCCATCAATAGAAAGTTTGCTTCCGAATAAGTATCAAGCGGTATCAAGCTCAAGATAGCTTTGAGCATTTCATTGCCGCCTGTTCCATCGGCACGCACAATGCGTTTACCGTAATTTTCCGACGGAAAATTCGCGTCCGCAATGACGATTTCGTCGCTATGGCCCATTTCGCATAGTATTTTTAACAGTTCCGGGGATAGTATCGGATTGATTCCTTTAAGCATTTTTTCACTCCTTAACAAATTTGGATTTTTGGGATTTTTTTATTTTCACTTGACTTTTTTACAACTATAGGTTAAATTATAATAAATATCTATCGCAAAGGGGGAAAAGCATATGCCGTCAATTAATTTTATTGAAAAATACTCCACTATACGCGATTTAGGATTACACAAACATAGTTATTGGGAAATAATTTACGTCATTGCCAGCACCGGCAAATTTGCATTTTCGGACGGCAGCGCAATAACATATAACAAAGGCGACGTTATTTGCATACCTCCCGAAATACTGCATCAAAATTTCCCTAACGCGGGCTTTCAAAACATAAATCTTACATTGATTAACTGGACGCCGAGCTGTAATAAGCCGACTCTCATTTCGAACTTAGAAAGCCTGCAAATGAATTATGTCGACGATTTATATTACATTCTTGAATTAACTTATCGATATTTTCATAATATAAATCAAAATCAGGAGATAATCGATAACCTGATAAATTTGCTGCTTTCTTTTATTGATTCGGTTATGCAGTCTCCTACAGCTTCTATCACCACAAAAATTATAGAATCAAAAATTATTTCTAACTTTACGGACCCTCTTTTCGATCTAGATTCGGTGTACAGCGAACTGCCCTATTCGAAGCGTCATCTGCAAAGATTGTTTATTCAGGAAAGAAACATCAGCCCACTGCAGTTTTTGACACAGCAACGGCTAAATTCCGCAATAAAATACCTCTCGCAGACGATCAAAAATAATTATTCTATAAGCGATATTGCCGAGCTTTGCGGATTTTGCGATCAATACTATTTCTCGCGAATATTTAAAAACCAATTCGGCACAAGTCCGAAAAACTACCAAAAAACAAAAACCGCACAGGTGCAAATAAATTATATACAAGAATAATATAGTCAATTACGATGAAAACCACTATCGTGGTTTTCTTAAAAGCAAGCTATGCTTGATTCCGAACACAAAAGGTACGTATCCCGCGGCTTGCCGCTTAAAGCCGTCGCAAGGCGGCGGATTCAGGGCTTGCCCTGGGGTAGATGCCGGTCATTTTGCGGCATAGCCGCATTAATTTACTATGCTTAGTACTTAAGAAACGCTTCACGGCTTGCAAAAAGTCAAGCCGTTTCATAAATGGATATGTTTAATCTTCCGGATAATCCAATGTCGGCTTATCCGGATTCTTTATATAGTCAAAGCCTCCATAGCCGTGCTCATGCGAACGGCAATCGCGCACAAAGCGTATTTCGGGATGATTATCCCACCGAGCCCTTTCGCAGTTAGTTGAACGGACGAGAGACGGTGCGCTTTCACCGTTTCCGCTTACCGCCGTAACAAAATATTCACCGTCTTCCACAACTGTTTTTCTTTCCCGTCCTGAATAAATCAGCTTGTTCTTTTTTCCTTTTTTATAGAGGTTGTAAAAGTCAGAACCCAATACTTCTCCCCAGCTAGCCAGATATTTGCCATTCGTCGCAACTACGCGCAAGCCTTCGGGCTGATGAGGCATTTTTAAAGTAACGTATACGGGATAAGCATGGCTGTACTCGCCGCGTTTATCTCCTCTCAAGCCGCACACTCGGACGTGATATTTGCCTTGCTTCAAGCCGCTGACCGTAAATGCGTTTTCACCGACGGCTTTTTTGATTTCTCCGACAATCTTATATGTGTATTCCAAATCTTCGCTGACTGAAATTTCGTAAACCTCCGCTCCGCTTATGTTTTGCCATTTTGCGGTGAATCCGTCATGATTTACGACAACGCGGTCAATTACCGCTTTATCGATTTCGGGCAAACTTCCTATATTATAACTGTGGTTTCCTTGCGGCATTATAAAAGCGTATAACCCTTCTGAATATTCAAAAGCGATATCCTTGCCGTCGATAAATACTTTACCGTTTTCAATTTTAGGAATAGCGATTTTAACCTCGCCGGGTGCTTCAAAAACAGCCTTTCCGCTCATTTCACCAGCCTTGAAAACGCCGCTTAACCCACGGCGTAATTTTTTATCGTGAGCGATTGTGATCGCGATATTTCCGGTTCTTATATGTGAACCGTTAAACAGCGCGAGCCTTTTTTCAAAAGAAGCTTCAGTCATATATCCGGCATAACCGTCGAAGGCATAGTCTTTTTCTTCTATATATATTCTTGACTGGTCATTAAAGACTTTATCACGAGTTTGCGGAAAGACAAGTTCCGCGCCGTATTCCTTTTTATCTATTGAATACAGCGGCCTTTCGTCGTGATAATCTCTTAAATGGGTAACAATTGTGAAGAAATCGCCCTGTCCGTCATAATTCATCACGCGGCATGGTTCGTATTTTGATTTATAATCAGAATGCTTATCAACAGGGATCCCGCTGCCGTCTAAAACTCCATTCACGCCCGGTCGAATATTTTTGATGAGCGGGAAGTCGTTCTTTTGATTTTGCGCCCACGTGAAGCGGCCCTGCTGTTTTAAGTCCGCTACCGCATCGTAAACGGCGATATATCTGTTTTCCACCATCATTACGCTACGGTATTTATAATAAGGCGCAGAATACTCTCCCGCGTTGACGCGTGCGTATTTTATAAACCCGAAATCCATTAAAGGCTCGGTCAAATCGTTCCTGCCGACAGATTTATATTCATGCCCCACAAGCACGCCGAAATTTGTGCAGGACTGAACGTCGCCACGGTTTTCGTCGCCCACATCCTCAGGCGCGTGGTCGGTAAATTGACGGCGTACAGCATAATAATAAATTTCGCCGCACCCGCCTTGTGCCGCCCTGCCCCAGCGGTAATTCGGCCCTTCGTCGATCTGCTGTAGAAAGACGCTCATCTCGCCATCTGTATTTACATGGTCGCGAAGCATGAATCCAAGCCCTGTATACTTGCATGAATACAACTGTGGCGACGTGCCGTATCGATTTTGAGTGTCGTTTTTATAAGTTTCACCGTAAATGCCGGCAGAAGAGATCACTCCGCTGAAATCAGAGTCTTTTCTGAAATTATGCAAAATGTATTCTGAGTACTGCGGCTCATAAAACTCAAGCATGTCGGCAAGCTCTATCATCATAAGACAAAACCCATGCCCATATTCGCCGCCATATGCGCCGGTAGCGGCATGAGCGCCGTGCCGGGCATATAAGCGCCGTCCTTCCGCATTTTCCGCCATTTGCATATTTAGCAAAAAAGCAACAAAATTTTTGATGTGCGGATACAAAACAGGCATTTCGCCGCCGTTTAATTTATATATCATATGACAATCGTAAACAGTACATTGCAACATGCATGTCATATAAGCGCCGATGTTTTCCGTCCACCGTCCGCCGAGCGCATTCCACTTTTCCACGTCGGGACGTATATGATATTTCAAATTCCGCGCCATAGCGATTTCGTAATAAGACAACCATTTATCGTGCATCGGATGTTTTTTACCTAGTAAAGAAGCAAAAACAGCGATCGTACCAAGAACGTCCGTCAAAAAATTCGGGTGCCCGGCAAGCATGTTTTCAACGGGATAATAATTTTCATCGGCAAACGTATAGCAAACTAATGCCATTGCAGCCCGGACGCGTTTAAACTCAACATCTGTCAGTTCTTTGGCAGTTAGGTCAAACGTCTGTGCCCAAGAAGAACGGTACGCACGGCACGATACGGGAGCGATATTCTCGGGACTTGCAAAAATCGTAGCGTCGCGGTCAAGAATACTCATCATATCCTCATCCGACGCCTTACCGGTATGGTCGCCGTAAAAACCGCCCCACTTTGTGTCTTTTCCTATTTTGAAATATTTCGGATATTCGTTTTTATCATCGTCCCAATCAAGAATATAGTCTTTGACTTTATTTAAAGAAACTACTGAATAGTACCGCATATAATGGAATCCGAGAGCTTCGGGCTTTTTATCCGCACAAAGAACGTGCATAAATGCGCGTTCACCGTTTGCGACAGCTCCTTCGATACGGTTTTCGTAAAGCGAAAAAGCAAGAGAATCTTTACTGCCCCAAACTGCATATTCGCCGTCGTTAAAATGCTTTAGATCGTGTAATAATATTCCCGACCAAAGCTTACTTTTTTTATCAGCATAAGCGGCGTACCGTTGATGCCACCATGACGCTTTAGGCATAAAAGGATTGATAACAAACGGAAATTTTCCCTCGTCATCAATGTAAGCGTCTATTTTTTCTTCTTTCCGGTCTAAAGTATATCTGAAATCAGGAGAGAAATTTTCCCATTCGATACAGAGCATTGCCTGGTCTTTTTGAAAACCAGACATTTCCTCAAAAATTTCAAGATAATCCAGTTCTTTTTTAAGCTTTAATGTAAATTTATATATGCTTTTATTTTCAAAAACAAGCGTTTTAATAATTGTAGTTTCAATAGTGCCGCCTAAAATCTGCTCTTTTTGAGAAACAAGCTTTAATTTAGTATTTATCTTATAGGTAAAGCTTTCACCGGTTTTAAGCCAAATCTTGAATAGTCCGTCCTTTAAGCTTTCAACACGGATAATTCCGTTATCGGCTCCGAGCTTTTCAAAAACATTTTTTCCTTTTTTCCAGGAAAAATGATGTTCACCCAAAAAGGCGAGATCTGCAAGGAGCTTTAAAAGATAACCGTTTTCGTTCGGCTCTATTTCATAGTGCGTTTGAAACCCGTCCATAAAAAGAACGTCGCTTTTTTCGTCCGGCGGCGCGCCTTTTTTTTTAAATGAAAGCACCGTTTTAGGGAAATTGTACGCCTTATGCCGAATATTATCTTTTAAAATAAAATCTTCCATTAAATCCCCTTACTTAGCAAATAAGTAATTACCCACTGTAATATTTCCGCGACGTAAGCGTTTTCGTGACGATAATCGAACAGAATAAACGCGTGCGCCGCGCCTTCTAAGATTTTGAGCTCACTTTTTATGCCCGTTTTTATAAGCGCATTGTGATAATCGACAGCGTCGGAAAGTGCGACAGTTTTATCCTTATCTCCGTGAATGATCAAAACCGGAGCATCGTTTATTCCTATATTATAGATGGGAGAATAATCTTTGTCAATGTCATTTTTGGATTTTTCATCCAAATGATTTTCTGATACCGCATAATTCCACTTTCCTGTCAGATCAGTGATACCGTTTAAGTCCGCAACGAAATCAACCCTCTTTACGCCTTTTTTCACACGGTCTATTATTTTTTCGCAACCTAAAGCGGCGGCATAATATCCGCCCGCTGAATCACCCGCTGCAATAACATACAGCTGCTCGCCGTACCTTTGGAACAAAGTTCTGCGCACGAATTCAAGCGCGTCTATACAATCAAGAAGTCCGTCCCGAACGTCCGTCCCGTTTTCTTCGTTTATGAGTCTGTATGAAATACTTACGCCGACCGCTCCGTTCAAAGCGGCATATTGAGCATGCGGCTGCAACCTTTCATAAGTGCCGCTGCGCCAGCCGCCGCCGTGAATAAACAGAATGCATGCATTTGGCTTTATCTGCGGATAAGCGATAATCAAGCCTAGTTCCTGGTCATCCGTTGTTTTATATACATAGTGAGAAAAAGGAAACTGTTCAACAGTTTCTTTTTCATATTTTATCGCGCTTATCATTCCGCGTTCATCCTTTTGGCGCGTTTTTGAGCCTTGAGCGCGAGTTCCATTGTGTAAAACGCGTGTTCCATCGGCATTGCTGTTTCTGTTCCAAAAATGCAATCCGCAATGACAGCCTTGAAGAAAGGTTTTTCTATTTTATTTTTTACGCTCTGCCTTTCAATTTTTCCGTTGTTTACAGCGATTATTATTTCTGTTTCGGAACTTACTCCCGCATCTATAAACTTACGCAATTCAATATAACCTTTTGTGCCTAAAATGACGACTTTGCCGTCACCGAACACTGGGAATGCCTCAGGCGTTAACCAGTCGACGCGGATATAACCCGTAGCACCGTTTTCGCCTTGAATATAACAATCTGCAAAATCATCAAACCCAGAATATTCTTTGTGCTCAAAATTTGCAATATTTGAAGCTACGATTTCCGCCTTTGCGTTACCAGTATAGGTGAGGAACTGCTCGAATTGATGGCTGCCGATGTCTGTCAGTATTCCGCCGGCTGCTTCGCGATCGAAAAACCAATCGGGACGACTGTTCCCCAGCTTATGAGGCGCTAATATCATTACATTAATAACTTTTCCGATTTCGCCTTTTTCGATAAGCTTCTGCGCATAGATTGCAGCTTCGCTCTCTATGCGCTCACTATAATAAACAAAAAACTTTCTGCCCGTTTCATTGACAGTTTTTTTAACTTCCTGAAGCTGTTTCAACGTAATAACAGGCGCTTTTGCGGTAAAAAAGTCTTTGCCAGCTCTCATTACCCGCATGCCCAAAGGCGCTCTTTTAACGGGAATATCCGCGCTTGCAACAAGCTTTATATCACAGTCTCTTAAAATTTCGGCTTTATTTTTAGCGATTTTTACATGCGGATAAGCTTTAACAAACGCGTTTACGAGATTTTCGTCCTCATCATAAACATATTTTAATTTCGCGCCGTGCTTCAACAACCCGTTAGTCATCTGATAAATATGTCCGTGGGCCAGCCCTATAACGGCGAAATAAAATTCATTGATGTAAGCTTCAGAGCTTTCCAAAAGGCAGTCTTTTTCATAGCATTTTTCGAGCATCTCGCCGAGCCCTTCTACAATCAAAAAGCCGTCCTTATCTTTTATCGCTTCTTTTTTTACTTCAATAATTTTGTTGTTTTCGTGCAGCTTAGCGACGAATTTGACATGCTCTTTTGCCGCCTTAACGCCGCAAATCACATCATTTTTTCTCCCACGTATAAGGTCAAGGCAACAGTAAAATTTATTTGCCGCGCCGTCTGCGAACGGGTCGCCGTATTGCTTTTGCGTTCCGTCATCCATATATGCAACGATGCTTTTAGTATCGTCGGAATAAACGATCTTAGCTTTTTCGAATATATATTCGAATTTCGGTTCTACTGTATATTCAGTGCAATGAGATGCGACAAACGTGCCTGTCGCTCCGTTTTTAAGCGTAAATCGTGCGGCTGCGGTGTCGAAAGTTTCGATATCATTAACTCGCAAGAGTGTTGCCTGCAGATTTTCTACGCTTGCCGCGCTGTCGGTTTCGTCTCCTAATATGTATAAAATATTGTGAACATAATGCGCTACGGCATTATTAACGATGCTGTCGAGAATTTTTACACCGTTTGAGGCAAAAATTTTGCCAGCCCAGCCGGTGGACCTTGTGAAATAAGCTTTATTTCTTGGCCAGAATACGAGGCTTTTCATATTAACGGGCTTTCCGAAAACTCCGCACATAACGTCTTTTTTTAAAGATTGTATTGCTTTTGAAAAACTCCATTGATACCCTATCGCAATAAATTTGTCTGTACTGCTTTGCAGAGCTTCTAAGGCGGCAATGTCATTTATATCGCCCGTCATCGGCTTTTCACAAATGACATTCGCGCCATGCTCTATCGCGCACTTTATTTGCTGAAAATGAAACTGTATCGGAGTTGAGATCACTACTAAATCTATTTTACAGCCCTTTTCTTCTAAAGCTAAAAACATATCCTCCATTGTAGGATAAACGGGAATAGATAATGCTGAAATTTTATCATAGCAAACCGATTTTTCTACGTACAGATCAACGACTGCGCAAATTTCGAAGCCATCCGTAGAGGTTTCGAAAATTTCTTTTAAAATCGTGCCGCCGTATCCGCCGATACCTACAAATGCAGTTTTTAAATTTTTCATATTTGTGTCCATTTGTACTTTTGTATCCGTAAAACGCTCATAAAAATTCGTCGCCGATATCCCGCTCTCAAGCGTTCTCTCATTTATTTTCACGTTTTTCCTCATATTCAAATTTTAGCATAAAACTAATTGTTTTACAATAGAGAACCTTATTTTCGTGTATCCTGCTTGTATTTATTCCACGCTTTTTCGAACCAAAGTTCACGTTCGGGTATTGGATGGACAGCGCGCTCCGAAAATTTTATAACACCGTTTTCTTTTTTGACTATTAAAAGCTTCTTTCTGCCTTCCTCGTTTTTCTTTTCAGGATCGCGCTCCATAAAGTTATTACCGCTCAGTACATATGCCGAGCCGCGCGAACCGTACCTTTTTGCGGTTTCCGTCATTGATGCTGCGATAAGTTGCTGCGTTATAATGATTTCGCGGTTTTTAAAAAGATGACAAAGATCGTACGGCGCAGACCAAACATTATCTTTTTCAAAATCACGCAGCCATTTTTCAATTTTTACAAAACCTGCGTCCATTTTTTGCTTGTTGCGGATAAATGCAAAATTTTCACTCATATTTTTTTGGTACTCATTGCGAATACCGCTTATTGAAGAGGGTTTACCTTTTGTTCTTTCCTTGAATGCTTCAGCTTCTTTTACGGCCGCGTCTAATACCAGCTCAAAATTTCCCGCGCTGTTTTGCGCGCCGAAATACGCGATATGCCTTGCCGCGCGCATCCCGCCGGTTTGAGTAGAATTGAGTGCAGAACCACCCGGACGAAAAATTCCGAACGTACCGGCAGCTTCGCCGCAGGCATAAAGGCCTTTGACGCTCGTCTGCCAATTTTCGTCCACGCGCACGCCGCCGTTGTTATGCTGAGCGCATACGGCAATCTTCAACGGCTCTTTTTCGATATCTATGCCGTGTTCTTTATAAAGACTTATCGCCCCCGCATTCATTTTCTTCAAGCGGCTTATAGGCAAATGAATAAGCGCATCGGAATTTTTCAGATACTCATATGCTGTCTTATCAAGCTCTTCAAACCCGTTTTCAAGTCCGCTCGGTTCACGCGTGAAATCCATATAAACGGTTCGGCCTAAAATGACAGACTCGCGGTAGACAAGCAGATCGATATAGGATGAGCCGTAAATCTTGCGCACGTCGAACGGCCATTCATATCCTTTTAAAAAGATGTTTTTAAGCATTTCCTGCGGGTTTGCAAAAAATTCGGTAAGGAACTCTCTTTCCGTTCCGTCCTTGTCTATGGAAATATACCGCGGCAAAACCTGCTGATATGTGCCCGAAACGTTCCAACGAAAATCCGTGGAAGCTAAGCCGTATTGCCATTCGGAAAGGTTGACAAATTCCGCTCCCGCATCGATCGCAAGCGCAGACGATCCCGTATGATTTTCGGGGTACACGCTGTCGTAATAAACTGCTGCGGGGCCACCCGTCGCAAGAACACAATACGGAGCCTCTATTGCTATGTATTCGCCGGTTGCAACGTCTATTGCAAGTACGCCCACAGAGTTGTCCCCATCCTTTAAAATGCTTATGACCTGACAATTATCATAAACGGGAATATATTTTTCTAAAACGGCTTTTTCAAGAACCTCAGTCATCTTTTTAGATGTGTACGGGCCAATCGATGTCGCTCGCTGACGAGGGTCGTGATCGGTTTTATAACCTATATATTCGCCAAAATCATTCGTCGGAAAAGGTACGCCCAAAAAACAAAGCTTCATAAAGCCCGCCGCGGAATTGGCAGCCTCGCAGAGCGCAAGCTCTCCGTCAACCGCGCCGCCATCGAAAAGCGTTTGCGCCATAGCATAGATACTGTCGCCGTCGTTGCCAGCAAGCGAGAGCTTATAATAAGTCTGTTTATCGCTGCCGGTGTTGCGCGACGTGCCCATAAGCCGGCCTTCAGTAACAATAGCAACGTCCTTTACGCCATATTCAAACAAACGGTCCGCGCAGTTGTACCCTGCGCAGCCCGTACCTATAACTATAGCTTTATGCTTATAAATTTTCATTCTGCAGTCCTTTTGATAGCAAATCAATTTTATAATCTTCTAATATGGAAGCCGCCGTCGGTGTTCAGAACCGTTCCGGTGCTGAAATCAAGAAGCCCCTTAGCAACTGCCAGAACGCATTTAGCTACGTCCTCCGGAGTGCCCCAACGCTTTATTGGCGTAACGCCCTCGGAAATGAGCTTGTCGTATTTTTCCGTAACGGTGGTCGTCATCGGCGTTTTGATGATGCCGGGGCGCACCTCTAAAACAGGAATATTATATTCGCCGAGCTTATCGGCAAAAAGCGTCGTTATCATGGAAACGCCCGCTTTTGAAATGCAATATTCGCCGCGGGAAACGCTTGAGGTGTAGCTTGAATTAGAAGCGATATTAACAACACGCGGTTCGTAATCCTTTAAATTTTTATCAAGGCAAGCTATCATATAATTTGCAAAAAGCTGGCACATAAAAAATGTACCTTTGGTATTAATCGAAATCAATCTGTCGAAGCTTTCTTCCGTCGTTTCAAGAATATCCATGCGCACTTTACAGGCTACTCCCGCGTTATTTACGAGAAGATCAAGCCTGCCAAAGTTCTTGTCTATGTAGCCGAGCGCGGCTTTCCTGTCTTCAGCCGAAGCGATATTACATTTGACGTAATACTTCACGTTCGGCATTTCGTCGTGAACGTCGGAGTAAACAACGGTGTATCCGTTTACACTTAAAATATCGGCGATCCCTTTGCCTATTCCCTGATTCGAGCCTGTGACAAGAGCAACTTTCATATCCATTTCTCCTTATAGACGAGGTTTTGCTTTATAGTAATTTTCACGCTTCTTAAAAAATGATTAATTTATATCGGCTTTTTCTGATACCTGCTATGACTTTGATTCATCGCTCGTGACATAGCTATATTTTATATAATTTTTTTCGTCGTGAGTAAAGACTACTTCTAAATCGAAATTTGGTTTATTTTCAAAAGAAATTTTACGATGAAGAGGCACAAAGACTTTAGGTTTATTTTCATGTTCCTTGTTCGGTTTTAAAATATGGGGAAGAAGAAAAATCCGATTCCGAGAGTGAAAATGCTTAAAATGATACATAGGATGACAGGCATGATATATTCATCTTCTGTCTCAAATCCCTTTTGCTGTTTGTTATATTCCGCATATGCTCCAATTGTTTTAAATCTTCTAAAATACAATTTGTTCGGTTTTTGTTTCGATAACATAACGTCGCTAAATTCATATTTTGACCTTGTTGGAGACAGCTTACAGGTGCCAGCTTATTGATAACGACGCTAAAAACCGGTGTAGCCTTTGAGTCAATGCTCTCGTCTATAATTTTTCCGGTTAATGGGCTTTTATAAATAGGCTTATCATACTTGATCTTTACTTTCATTTTTCCATCCTTTTAATTTTATTTAGCAAATTACATTTCTCCAGCCAATTCATGTGATAAAGTCACTTTTTTGTCATCAACCTCATAACATATATTTACAAGATCTCCAGTGCCGTAGCTGGGTTCTTTATCGTAATACGTGTAATATGGGTATATCTCAAATATAACTAATCCATAGCTACCGCTAAAGAATTCTTCCGGAATTTTAATTTTTTCGGAATGATTATATTCAATTTTTAACGCGATAGTAGTTAAGCCAGATGGATATTTGTGCTCATATGCTGTCAAAGTGCATTTATATTTTTGGGCAAAAAAAGCTTTTGCATCTATCTCTTTTATCAGTTTTTTATGCGTTGTACCCTTGTTATCTTTTCCGGAAAGCAACAGTCTTATTGTGACGCTTTCCACATCTTCGGTTATTTTCAGTTCTTCATCTTCCTTACTTCTACCGAATCCAAAATAAAAATTTAACTTAACATCACTCTTATTAAATATTGTTTTACTTGTTTTATATCCGCAACAAAAATCTATAGACTCATTGCCAAACGCTTCAAATCCGGATTCCAGCCCCTCACTTTCACTACAGCCGAATAACACAAACATCAATACAAACGTTATGATTAAACATACGACTTTTTTCATAAAAAACTCCTATATATCGGCGATCTTTTTAACATTCTACCTTTCGAGCCTGTGACGGCTGAATATGTCAAAAAGTTAATTGTCCTGATAGATATCCGCCTGTTTGAGGGCCATCTGTTTGATAAGCTATTACGGCGACACTAAATCTAAATCCGCTTATGCCATTTAAAACTCTATTCCATTCTCCCGAATCAAGCGTATATTGCGGTGTTGCTGATATCGATGTTATGTTTATTGTTCTTGTTATTTCAGTAGTGCTGCCTGCGTAATAAAAAATTAGATAATAGCTGTCATTAGGATAATGGGCGGTGCCGCCATTAGCCGTCCATTTAAATGTCGGAGGACTATTTGTGATAGGAGCAGTATTAATTAAATCACTTGGCGACATTCTGAAATATGCCATTATTTGCCCGAACTGAAATATTTTGCTGGGTTGACGCGAATAAAACGAATTAGCAAAATCCGAAAAAGTTTTTGATTTACTTCCCGTTACAATGTTCCAAAGTGTTTGATGACTTAGCGATATCGTGTCATAACTTTTATTAACATTATCATATAAACACCACAATACCCCCATAATCGCCCATTCGGACATTTCACCCAAACGAATATTACCGTCAATAAAATCAAAATCAGCACTCATATAGTCACTATATTTCCTGTCTCCTACCGTATCTATATTAGATAAATCAGCAATATAGTATTGTTGAGCCATCGCGCCGAAAACTGTCGGCCATGCTTCACCCCATGCCAACGAAACCGCAAATTCCTTGCAATTACTTTTGTTTAAGACTCCTGCATATTGCCCAGTCAAATATTGATCTGCAATGTTATAAGTATGCGAGTGGAGTCCGCTGGTTCTGTTTTTTATTATTTCATATTCGTATTGAACATGATGCCCATATTCATGCATAATTACGTCCCAACAAGCGTATGATTTCGGAGAACCAACATGAGCTGTTACGCCTGTGATATAAATTCCCTTTTCCGGCGGATCATAATAGCATGTGCGATTATTAGTGCTATAAGGATAAACAATTTTCACATCGGACATATTCCTGCCGCTCACCGCTTTTGCATACCTGGCACCTGTAATAGCTGCTTGCGATATTTGCATTGCTTGCCCTAAATCTGTGCTCATATCAAATTCCTCGTCTACAACACCTATGTAGAGAGGCGTAACTCCCACTTGTATATTAATGGAATATTGAGTTTCATCATCCGGCCTAACTACCGATACATTGGAACCGGCGGCATATATCGACATACTAATAGACTGAGAAAAACCACTAACTGAAAAGGATGCCGAATAATCTCCGTTTACATCTGTATATGTCGTAAAAGACGGATCTATAGGTAAATCTGAAAAATATATTTTTGTGAATTGCAAAGGATGCACTCTGCCATTATCATCACGCCAAGTCAAACGCCCCCTAAGAGAAGCCCCGTACGATCTGAGGGCTTGCCTTCCGCCATTATCAGCTATTGCACAAATATTTTCCGTTATGCCTTTTTTATAATATATGTTTCGCAGCTCATCAATTTTTTGTGCCGTCATTTCGCCGTTCGACAACATCAAAGCATAATATTGCTCAATTGCATCGTCAAAAGAATTCGGGCTTATAAATAACCCGCTCTTATTAGAAACGCCGTAAAGGTTTGTATAAACAGTATTACCGTTATCCAGTTCTACAAATATCGTGAATTTGCATTGCTCATATGAAGGAATATGTCTTAAGGCAACGCTAATAAGCTTTTCGGGCACCATTTTGAGAACAGGAGCTGAAACAATTTCAAAACCGTCATTCTCATAATAAACATTTGCGATGCCGCTTTCGGACGATACCTTGAAATCTGTTTTAAGCGTCTGCCCGTTTTCAAATATTGAAGATTGGAGCAGAGGAACTATACCGTCTCCGGATTCGTTGAAAAGCCTTTCTTCATTTTGCAACGTTGCTTCCAACAAAGGTTTTGATTGCCCTTTTTCTCTATACAAAGTATCTGAATGTACGTTGCTAAATCCCCCTACAGGGAAAGCCATACTAAATGAACAAAGAAAAATTATTATACTTTTCAAAAACATTTTCAGTCTCTCCTTTAATTTTTTTAGCAAATTACATTTCACCAAAATGGCTTAATGCTATAGTTACTTTATTATCATCAATTTTATAAAATAACCGTTCACTATCCCCCACCCCATAGTCGGGTTCTTTATCGTAATAGGTGTAATATGGTTTTATCACAAAACTAACTGATCCATAATTGCCGCTGAAAAATTCTTCCGGTACTTTTATTTTTTCGGAATGATTATATTCAATTTTTATATCAAATTGGGGAAGACCTACAGACCTTATGACTTCATATGACATAAAAGTACATTTATATTTTTTTAAAAAAAATTCCTCTGCCCCTATTTCTTTTATCAACCTTTCATGCGTTGTACCGTTGTTGTCTCTTCCCGAAAGCAATATTCTTATTGTTACGCTTTTGACATCTTCGGTTATATTTAGTTCTTCATATCCCTTGCTTCCACCGAATCCAAAATATAACCTTAAAATGACCTTATTTTTATTGAACGTTGTTTTTGTTGTTTTATATGCGCAATATAATGATGATGTGTCACCGTTATTTACTAAAAATCCTGCTTCCAGCCCCTTGCTTTCGCCACAGCCGAATAACATAAACATCAATACAAACGATATGATGAAACTTCCAATTTTTTTCATAAAACCTCCCATGGTTTCGGAGATCAAATTACGCTTTTCTATTTCGAGCCTGTGACGAGAGCGGCTTTTATACGCATTTCTCCTTATATACGCAGTTTTCATTATAAAGGTTTTTGTAGTATTCATTGAACACAGCGCACCCTGAAACACAGTGCGCGCGCATCAAAAATGAACATTTTGAACAGGCGACGCAGCACTTTTTAGCATCGAATTTACCGCTGAGATAGTCCTTGTAGAACTGAGGATATGCAAGCGCGCCGCGTCCGAAGCCGGCGAAATCGCAAACTTTTGCCTCAAGCAGCGCCTCGGCTTTTTCCATAAGGTTGCCGCGATAATATGAAAAACCTGACCCTACGAGTTTTAATAGAGGAAAGCAAGCCTTCATTTCCTTTTCAACGTCGAAAAATCTTTTTATTCCCGCTTCCGCCGTTTCAGGCGCTTTGTAAGCTCCCGCCCTGAAAGGACGGTTGATATGTGGATTATAATACGGATTGCCAATAGTGACGTTGAGCAGTTCAAGACCGCGGTCAATAAGGCTTTGCACGAGCATTTTAGGCTCGGTAAGGTCCAAATTGCCTTGCTCATCAGTCCCGAAGCCGTAGGGCTTTTTGACCATATCGCTCAATCCCACGCGCGCAACCACCATAAAATCTGCGGGAACAGCTTTCTTGACCGCTTCAAAGCAATCTACATAGCACCTCGAACGGTTTTCGAAGCTGCCGCCGTATCTCCCTTCGCGATCAAAACCCGACAATAATTCCTGCATAAGATAACCATGACAGCTTTTAACGTCTACCCCGTCAAAACCAGCTTCTACGGCAAGCTTTGCCGATAAAACAAATTTTTCAGGAATCGAATCTAAATATTCATCCGTCACGATATGATCGTCAGTCATGGTACGCTTTTCTTCATAAACAGGATTTCGGTAGGCAATCATCGGCGCGATACTTTGCCGTCCCGAATGTGTAAGCTGAATTATCATAAGCGGAGCAAACCCGTTTTCTTTTATAGAAATCTCACGCATTTTATGGATGAGTGAACGAAAAGTCCCGACGTTTTCCTCCGTCAGGCGCATCTGCCTAAAATTAGCGCGTCCCTCAGGACAAACCGCACTCGCCTCAAACCATATTATCCCTGCACCCGAGCGTGCAAAATCCATATATTTACTGACGGTCAAACCGCTAGGGCTTCCGTCTTCGTTGCAGTCGCAACCTTCCATCGGCTGGATAACTACTCGGTTTTCGACTATTTTCTTCGCAATTTTAATTTTTTCGTTTAACATTGATTCTCCATTTCCTTATAGTAATTATACCTTTTCTTTGCAATCTAATCAATGCACTTTTCTCTGTGTTTTTGGATTATCGGGACATCTTGCCTTTTTACAAAGAGCGCAACAGCCGTAATTGACTGTTGCTACTCCTTGTTTTTTGACCTTATTTTCAGTTTATCTTAATATTTTAACTGATTTTTTTTCTTCTGAGGATAAACAACACGCCCGCAGACGCTACCAACACAAAAATTATTGATCCGAATCCACCGCCGATCGCGCTTTTACATCCTTTAGATTCTGAAAACTTAGCGTACAGCTCAACATCACCGGTTTTGTCATTCGCGATTGAAGTGACTTTATTTGTAAAGTCTTTATCTGTATACCAACCCTCGAATGTGCATCCGGCTTTTGTTGCGTCCGCAAGAGTCAAACCTACGCCCTCTGTATATTTGTAGGGATTTTCAGCCGCGTTAATACCGCCGTTGAGGAAGTAAACGATATTGCTTATATTGGAGATTTTGATAAACTTAGCGTGCAGCGTAATATCGCCGGTTTTTGTTTCGGATATAAAAGTGACCTTATTAGTGAAAGCCGCTTCTGTATACCAACCCTCAAATGCATAGCCATCTTTCACCGCTGCCGCAAGAGCTAAGCCTAAGCCTTCCTCATATTTATCGGGATTAGAAGCGTTTACGCCGCCGTTTAAAACATACGTGATATTACGTTTGACAAGATCGGCGTTCCTTGTGAACTTAGCATAGATAGTAGTAATTTCTGTCGCCGATTTGGGCACGGCTGTGATTTCTATTTCAAAATCCTCATCCATAAACCAACCTTCAAACGTATAACCGTCTTTTGTTGCCGGAGCAAGAGCTCTTGAGCCGAAGCTTAAATGGTATTCTGCAGGGTTATTTTCGGCGTTATCTCCGTCGTCAAGCACATAGACGATTGCAATTCTCTCAGCTTCAGTATAATTTGCGTAGAAGGTTATGTCTTTGCTGACGGTAAATTCGCCGGTTACCTTACTCTCGGGTGTAAACTCTGCCGTTGTGTACCAACCTTCAAAATGATAATTATTAGGCGAAACCGCGTCTTTAAGCGTAATTTTACCGCCTGACGTAGCTTTTACCGTAGTGTTGCCAACGTTATTTGTTCCCGCGCCGGTGTCGTATGAAATCGCATACACTTGCTCAAATCCCGGATAAAGCTTCAAATCAATATTCAATCCGATGGATATGCCGGCAAATTTGTTCGCGGCAACACAATCGGAGCCCAGATACCAACCATTGAATTCTTTATAATCGTCCGTCCATTCTGGTGAAGAAAGTCTTATGAGGCCTTCCTCGAATGTATAACTTTCCGGATTGGCTGCAACATTTGTAATTGTATTGCCGCTGTCACCGTCCAAAACATACGTGATTGAATATTCTCCAGATAATTCGGAAATATCAGGATTTGTTTTATCAAAGAACATCGCTGTTAGTGATCCTGCAGTGTTTTGCGCCGCACCAGCAAAAATAGTATAGTTGCCTGCTTCGGAAATTTCAAATGTAATATAATAGTGTGTAGCGTACGGCTGCTCTACTAACTTTGTAGCAAGAGCGACTTTTTCCGACGCTTTATCAAAAGTAGACCAATAGGCATTATACATAGCGAGCGAACGCGATATACTTTTAGAGAGCGGATTACCTGCCATTGTATTATTATTACCAAAGACTGTGACATAAAGCTTACTGTCGTTTGCTACCGCATCTTCAGTTACGGTAAATGACATATTTGAAACGTGCGTACCGCTGTTTCCGCCAAATTTCATATGCTGATTTTTTCCAGCTACAGGAAGCGCAAGCTCATTTGCGATGAAGAAATCGTTTAATCCCGTATTAGCTGTGCCATAGGCTGCCTCGTCCCAAGTGTGAACATTCATACCGTATCTTGAAATCAGTGCATTTGACTTAATTAATCCTGCTGTGGACGTTTCAAATTCATAAACGGTTTTCGCAGTATTATCTGTTGAGAGCTTTTGATCCGATTTCGTTGACTCGTCGGTATATGCAACTTTGCCGGTATATGCGCCGTTTGAATCGCTATAGATACCTTTGGTGTATGCAACTTTTTTATTGTCGGAATCCGCGCCTGCTGCATCATAATCAAAGATTATATAGCCGTCATTTCCGTATAGACCCGACCAATCATCCGCTGTAGTTTTAAGGTTGACGCCTTCTGATTCATTCGGCGCTTCCGGCTCCTGCGGTTGCGTATTATCAAGGAAGTAACCGCCAATGAAGGGTAGGAACGATGTCGTAGCAGCGGTTGCATTGGGATTTCTAGCCGCCACAATTTGAAACTCGCCCGCGCCTTGCAGTTTAAACGTTACAAAACCTTTTGATGTGATCGTTTTTGTCGTAAGCTGCGTAAGCGCGCCATAGTGAGCCATAGCCTCTGCAACCGTAGCACCTCTCACTACAGGATTTTTCACTATCTGTGCGCCTTTGTATACAAAAAGATCTATGGGATTTTCTACGGACACATCAATCGACGTTGAATTAGAATAAATATACATAGTAATATACAAATCGCTTGCATCCGTTTTGTTGATCGCTATAGCAGAGTCCTGCAGAATCGTATCCCATCCATCAATTCTCGGAACTATATTAGTCGTAGTACCGGGCGCATATAAAGACGCTGTATTAGCAGTCCCGTAACTTCTCCATGCCCTTGCACTAAAAGCCCACTTGTCTATTTTGAGGTCTAATGCGTCTGCCGGATTCACAAAATTACCCGCAACCTTGAGGTACGCATTATTAGCATTGTTTGCATAGCCACTAACCTCCATCAGGTTAGTGGTTCCATAACCGCTGCCGCTCTTTGTATAAAGATTAGAATATATATAACTGCTCGTCCCTGAGGTTGAGTTACCAGCTATAATTACATAACCGTTTTTTCCATAAGGGCTCGACTCCCAATCGGTACGGAATCTATTCGACGTAGAAATAAATTGCGCCGTGTGAGTTGCCGGTTCTTCGGCTATTGCTTTGTTTACGGGTCCGGCAACGGCAATCAGGCAGCTTAAGATAAACGCCGCTAAGATAGTCATTATTAAAAGCGAAAACTTTACTGTTTTTGTTTTCATCATTTCCCTCCAAATTTTTTTTTGTTCGTTGCGCTCATATTAAACGCGTCTTTTTTTTCTGACGAGCAGCAACGCCGCGCTCATTGCTAATACGCTGACAAATATACTACCGGTGACCATGAAGCCCGATTTACAGCCGGCTGTTTCTGTCGGCGGAGTAACGATGCCCTCTTCTCCGGACCATTTTGCGTATATCGTTCCGCTTGCGGTAATTTCGCTGTCCGCGTTAAAAGCTGTTTTGAAACTTCTATCCGTGTACCAGCCCTCAAAATCATGCTCAAGTCTGAACGGATCACCGTAGGCCTCAAGCGCTGATTTGACTGAACCGCCTTCAAGAACCTTGATGCTTGCATACTCGCCTTTTGCGGAGCCCGCTGCCGTTTTATAGTTAAAATCAAACACAAGCTCGTAGCCGTACACTGCGTATAGAGTGACGTTTTGTGCGTAGGCTTGAGTTACAAATGTCGTGGAAGAAGTAATCGTTGCATCCTTAGTCCAACCGATAAATACCTTACCGTTTACCGCAGGAGCCGCCGGGAGAGTTGATTCGAACTCATACTCGCCGCTCAAATCGCTAAGCACGCCGTTTACGTATAACGAGTGAATTGCGTTTGCATAGAAACCTATCGGCCTGTTGATAGTAGTGTCAGTGCTTAGTAAGGTCGTATTGCTTATTTCGTTGTTTTTAAGAACGACGCCGTTCATAGTGCGGTCTATCTTAATGCCCCACTGAGAATTTTCGATTATATTATCCTCAATGATAATATAGCGTATTGCGTTTGCATTATTATCTTGACCGCCGCGGAAATAAATGACTATACCTGTACCCATTGTAACTTCTTTTTCGAAAGGAAGTTCAGGGATCATATCGTGCAAATAGTTGTTTTTGATCATTAGTCCAAATGTAAGTATTCCCATAGCTCCGCCGCTGCCGCCACCGTAGAATTGTATGCCGCCGAACTGTCCTACACTCGCTATTGATAATCCGGCATCTGTATGAACACCAACACCCGAGATGTCGTTGTTTACTATACGAACGTTAGTAACGGGATTGATACGTCCGCCGCCCATTCCGCCGGAAGCAAGTCCGCCGCCGGTGATTCCTGCTGTATTAACAAGCGTACAGCCGTCGATGACGGTGTCGAAATGGTTTGAGTAAACACAGATCGACGAAACGCAGTCATAAGCTTTTAAGTGATATACTGTTGTGTTAGCAAGCGGTGCCATACAAGCGAATACGCTGGTATGGTCGGGCATTATATCCCAATCCTTTTCCCAGTCCATAAGCTCATAGCGGTTTTTATAGTCGCCCGTGCCTGTAATCTTGATATAGCGGTACTGCCCTTGACCCGTGCCGTCCGAAATATATACGGCGCACATATTATAGCGCAGAACAGTTGTTGATAGTATCTTTGCGCCGCCCGTAAAGTCTAGCGTGATTGAACGCCTCTCCGACGTTAATACCTTACCCGTTGAGAATGTTCCAGAGGGCGCTTCCATAAGCAATACTTCGCCGTCGTTAGTCGGATTCGCGCGGTTACCTGTATTAGTAACATACGAAAACGCGATGTACTGGTCGCTCTTTATAGACGGACCGTGTCCCATTCCCTGCATGTCAATATAGCTGTTTTCCATAAAGCAGTATCGTCCCATCCAATGCGGAGAAGTTTCGACTGCACCGTAGTAAATAAACTTTACGTTCCAGAGAGTGCCATATGCGGTGAGCTCGGTATAAAGATGCATGCCTAAGAACTCAGCATTTTTGATCATACAGTTTTGACCGGTTATCGCAATCATTCTCTGGCACTGATCTTCCTGAACAGTCGTACCACCGAACATATCTGCTTTTATGTTGATAAGGAACCTGTTTTTAACGGTCGAATTTACTTTATCTTCGGTAGTAGTTCCGTCGCCGTCCCATTTAAAAACGTATTTGGGAGCATACCATGTGTCATTGTCTGTTTCAAGTCTTGCATCCTTTGCCGAAAGAGAAACACGCGCAATACCGCTGTTTATCTGTTCCTTCGCACCGGAAAACCAAACCGCGCTGATATCTTTATTGTTCGAGTATATAAAAGATGTTTTGTCCTCGCCTGCGCCGACAATCATTACGCCTTTCTTCAGTGCAACGCTGCTGTAAAGATAATATGTTCCCTCAGGGAAATACAATACGCCGCCACCAGCGTTTGAAAGAGCGGTTATTTTTTGATTGATCTCGCTAGTAAATTCTTGAGCTGTGTCAAATGTGTTGTTAGGATTGCTGGGCGACATCGTTTCAATTCGTGTGTAGTTAAGATCCTGCGCCCAGTATACGCCGAGATCCAGGGGGTCATTTCCTACATGAGTGTTCCCATCCATTGCACCAAATACGGTTTCATTCCAGTTCTGCGCTTTCTTTTCGTAAATAACAAGCTTGCAATTATCTGTAAGCGCGCGGAAATCCTTACCGTCAGACGCGACAGTAACTTCGTATGTGCCGAAATCGTAAATTGCAGGGATTTTAATAGTGATTCTTAAAGAATAAGTATAAGGAATGTCTTCAGCCTGCAATTTGTCGTTCTCAAACTGCAAAGCATTTTCTTTTGTGATCTTATTGCCTGTGAGAATGCCGCCATTTGCCGCCGTGAGCGTATAGCTTATATAACTTGCTGCAGCGCCGCTCTTATCTGCTACCTGCGTGAGCTTGACCTTCAAGGTGCTAAGCGCGCTTTCTAAGTCGCCCACTCCGTATTCGTTTTGCAGGAAGTTTCTGCCAACGATCTGTATCTCCTGTCCCTCATACGCGCCTTCCTGATCGAGGTACAGCGGGCGAGCGGCGTTCATTGTGATGCCGTTGCTCCAGCCGCTCGAGTTATGCACGTAGAAATCGTAGATGCCGGCCTTGGCATTTTCGGGGAAATTGAACATAATGCCTGTACCGTTGATCGAATCAACAGTCATAATATCGTTTTGTCCGATGTATGAATATACTTTATTTGTATCATACGCAGCAGGCACTTTCCCTTCATTTTTTCTGTACGCGATTTTAAGCTCTCCGTCGTCCTGCATATTTTGCCCTACAAGATTTACGGCTTCACCAGGCTTTATCGCGTCGGAAATCGACATAAGGAATGGCGTAGAAACGTTTTGGCTTGCGCTTGGCGTTATAGACAGTGAAACGTTTGCACTGCAAGAGTCGTATCCATAGAAAGGGTTCTCCTCGGGTTGAGGCTCGATTGACGCAACAAGCTTATATTCGCCTGCGTAGGGAACACTGTTTGATACCGTTACATCGCCGTTAGCGTCGGTCGTGCCTTTTTTGAACAAGTTGTTCATGTTGGGATATACACTGGTGCCGAGATCTGAATTAACATTATCTCCTTCTAAAATAAACGTGACCTCTATCCCCGCATAAGGCTCATACGTTACGCCGTCATCTTCGGTTTTAAAAAGCCTTGCCGAAGCTTCAAGAGCAACGTTTTGTTCCGCGCCGTAATTAGCATGGGCAAACTCGATCTTTGTCATTTTATAAATAGCCGTACCCTTTTCAAAAGAGTTTTCAAAATCGGGAAGGTTGAATGTTTTTACAACAATTGCAGGCTCAATAAAATCGGCTTTTACACTTCTATAAATATACTTGGGATCCTTAGTTTTTACAGTTCCAGAAGCCAAAGCATACTCATATACCCTTGAAACAACCGACGTAGTGTCTTTATACGTTGTAACGCCGGGATTTGTTTGCGCGAGCGGAGTCCAAAGCGTATCACCTACTATACGGCGGAAAATCGCGGTATAAGTAGTGTCGAGCTTGTTCTCCCAAGAAAGATTGATTATTTTCGATCCCTCGAGCTCCGCTTCAAGATTACTTGTGCCAATATCTTCATTTTTTTCATACTTATCGAAGAATATGCCGTTTGAATAAGCGGTTAGTGCGTCGCCATAGTACTGCACCTTAAACGAGCCCTTTACGGCGAATCTTACATGCACGCCCTGATTCGCGTTATCAACACGATGCTGCGCTATCAGATTTCCGTCTAAATCGTAGAGCTTCATCCATTGATTGTCCAGTCCGTTATACTTATGGCGCCACGGGCTGCCGACATAATATGTAAAGGTATGCCAATCGTCGTCATTCATTTCTATAGTAAACTCTGTGACTCCGCCGGGCTTGCACGCAAAACCTCCGTGCGACCAGGTGAATTCGACCTCGTCATGATAAGGGCCTTCAATCGGTAATGGCTGAATGCCGTTTTGAGAATTTCCTAAAGATGTTGAAAGAGTCTGCGGAGTATTCATCCAATACCCGAACGGATCATCGCCAATAGTGGTGATGTTGCCCTCGATAGAATCAACATAGCTCGGATATTCGACATAATTGGCTTTTTCGCCGTTCGGATAGTATCCGGAATCGTCGGTAAAGTCGTTCAACTTAACCGGATCCAAACACATCTGTCCGTTTTGGCGCAGCCAATGGAAGAACAATACGAGGCCGTCGCCGCCGTAGTTGCGGTCCAGCTCGGGATTATCCTTTAGACCATTGTCACCGTTATACCAAAAGCCCTGCGTCTGCCTATCCTCGGTGAGGAAATACGCCTCCGATGCTTCCGACGCCTGCGCTTTTGACGGGTTTGAGATTATTACAGCTCCCAAACTGACCATAAAAACGCTGACTATGTAAACGCAAAGAACTAATTTGACTTTCACAGATTTTAAACTCATTCTTATTCTCCTTCTTTTTCTTTTTGATTTGATATGATTTGTTGTCTGAAACAAATTTTGTGCGCAATCTTTGGCATCCTCGCTGCGAATCGCGAAAATGCCTGTTTTTATTATGTGAAAATTTAAACTAACTAATCCTCATAAAACTTATCTAAATAATCCTTATTTATGGTAAGGAACGCATTTGTGACCTTGCCGTTAAAATACGATTTCGTCCAGCCGGATCCTGTAAGCGTCGTCTGCAACTTGCCCCATGCGGTATCGAAAGTACTCTGACTGCTGCCTGCGATAAGTAGCTGCTTTAAATCGTCCTCGATATTAAGACGCTTACCCCAGACTGCTTTTATGCCTGAAAGGTTAGAATCTGTCCATACATGAATACTGGGATTAAGCTTAAGGCCTACAAATTCCTTTTGTTTATCCTTCAACACCGCGGCAGAAGAATAATACGAAGAAGCAAGGCCGGTAAGAGAGCTTAAGTCATAAGTCGATTTCGGATGATAAATGCTGCCCGCCTGATAATAGAAAGGAAAAATTGCGTTCGCGGCTTCTACCGTACCGTTTGACAGACTGTACTTTTGCACCTTGTCGCCCATCATTGCGGTGCTGAAAACCATCTGGTTATCAAGATCAGAGTCTTTATAAGTCCTCATACCTGTTTCCTGATCGGTGTTAAAGAGCGCATTTGCGCCGTCGGGTCCCCATGCAAAGAGCTTATCTGCCGTTCTTGAGCACTGAAAATCGAGCCATCTTAAAAGCTGAGCTAACTCATCTCTATTTATTTCATCTTTAAAGAACTTCACGGAATTTACTACTGCCTCGCCGAAGCCGCAATACATAAATCTTGAAGTGTCTACAGGAATATTGAGATAGACCTTTCTGTAGTTAATCCTCTCGCCTTTCCATGTACACACATTACCCGACGGCATAGAGCTGGATAAGTATCCGACAGCGTAATAGCCGCTGTTAAGTTCGGACTGCAACGTACTATGAACAGTAGTCATACCGGTTTTTGACACTATAGTGCCGTTGTTTACCATCTTCGCCCACTCATAGACCTCGTTTTTGTAGAAATCTTGATATAACATCGATTCTATTTTCTGCGTGGAAACGTCCCAATACGACATATTCGTATTCATCGAGTTCGCGCCGCCGCCTACAAGATACGGAACAAGCTTACCCATAAAGTCCCATGTGTCGTAATCGGAACCGGCAGTTACGAGCATAGGCGTTACCTTACGGTTCGCGTTAATTTCATATTTTTCACCGCCGTCATTGATAGCTTTTTTGATTTTAGGCAAGAACACCTCGCGGAATTCCCTCGCGGATTTAATATCGACGTCAAAAAGCTGTTCTTCCGTGAAATAACCTTGCTCGGCATATATCCTGTCTATGTCGGCAGTAGTCAGAGCCTGCGGATATGCGTCTTTTAAGATATCCTCGCGCACAAGAACATACGGACAACTATCGTTTAGATGCGAAAACATTATACTTTTCTGGATATCCGCGAGCGGATCGACCGCAGTTAAAGAAATGCTATAAAGTCCGTACGGGATTCCGTACACCTTTCCCTTCTGACCACCGTTGACATTCTCATTGTTCCATACATACGAAGGCATTCTCGCCTTGATCGTAGGACAATATTCATCAACAAGATCGGTTAGATCCCATACGTCTTCCTTCTCAAGCCAGTCGGTACCGTATGCAATATGCATCTTCTGACCAGTTGTAAGAAGATTGTTGTAACGGCTGGCGGCGGTATTTCCTTTATTATCGAAAGAATCTTTTTTATTTATACTAACTCCGGTGATTCTTTTAATCTCGGGCGATACTACGTCTTCGGAAGAAGCATAAGTTTTATAATTGCCTGATCCTTTAGTATTCCATGCAATAAGCTCAAAATCTTTATTCGCTCCGGAATAATTTGCTATCGCGGAACTGTCCATAACAGCGGTTCCATCATAATTTCCCGTTGTCGCCCACTGGTAAGCTGAATCGATAATATCGCCGGGGCCTCTATTATCCACATCACACGACATATAAACAAAGGAAAACATCACCGCAAGGACAACGGAAATAATTTTCGCAACTTTTTTAAACATCATTTTCTCCTTTTTGATTCTTAAATTTTATCGACTTACTCTTCTTATTCTTTTACGCTTCCGATCATAACACCGGACATAAAGTATTTCTGCAGGAACGGATATACACAAACAATTGGCAGGGTGGTCACGATAAGCTGCGCCGCCTGTATGGATTCAGCAGTAACATCACCCTCTATGTCACCTATCGGACGCCCTGCCGCGATCGCGTCATCTATCATGCTTTTTATTGTATCGGCATATTTTACAGCCATATGCATGTTGAACTGCAACGTATACAGGCTTGAATCCTCAATAAAGTATAGAGTTGTAGTCCAGTCGTTCCAATGGCCCACTGCCGACCACAATAGAATTGTTGCGACTATAGGCATACTGAGCGGAAGCATGATTTTCCAAAGAATTGTGATCTCGTTCGCTCCGTCTAGCCTCGCAGATTCAAGCAGTGAGTCGGGGATACCGCTAAGATATGTGCGAATAATGACCATGTTGTAGAAGCTAAAAGTATGCGGGAATATGTAGACCCAAAACGTGTCGTAGACACCGAGCATTCTGTTACCGTAGACAATAAACTCCGAAATAAGTCCGCCGCTCACAAACATAGGAATAGTAAAAATAATAATTATAATCTTTTTAAAACGCAGTCCTTTCCTGAGCAGCGCGTATGCTGCCATATATGTGACCATAAGCGCAAAGAGAGATCCGACTACTACGCGTATGACAGAAATTCTAAAACCCGTCCATGTCGACGGATCACCGAATACAATGCTGTAGTTTGTTGTTGTGAAAACTCTGGGCCAAAACCCTACCCCGCCAAGCATCGTATCGTTTGAGGAATTGAACGACTTTGCTAATACGTTGATGTACGGTGCCAGAAATGTAAACGAGAGCAAAACCATAAAAATCATGTTAAATACGACAAACACTATTCTGACAGTAGAAAGCTTTCTTAATTTACTTTTTTTAGTTTGAATTAAATTTTCCATTTCTTCACCTACCACATTGAAACGGAACTTACTTTTTTAGAAATCCAGTTAGCACCGAAAGTCAAAATCAAAGCGATTATGCCCTGAATAAGCCCAAGTGCCGTGCTGATTGCATATTCATGCTCACCATTGATGCCGAATTTATATACTGCAGTAGCAATTACTTCCTTTGTCCATGCGATTTGATTTTGCAAACCGTACACAAGCTCAAAGCTCGAGCCGAACAATGTTCCCATCTTCATAATAAGAAGGATTCCGATCGTCGGAAATATTCCGGGAACGGTTATGTATATAACCTGTTTAAATCTGTTCGCACCATCGATTTCCGCCGCTTCATACATGTCCTGATTTAAACCGCTTATAGTCGCAAGGTAGATAATAGTTCCCCAACCGACATTTTTCCATACGCTAGTGAATATATATACGGGCAAAAACGCCGACGGGGTATGAGTAAGTTGTTGAGCGGAGAATCCGAGTTTTAAAAGCATTGCGTTTATTAGCCCATATTCGCTTATAAGACCGTTCACGATACCGGTTACTGCAGCAACGGAAAGAAAGTGCGGCAAATAACTGATCGTTTGTGTTACTTTCTTGAAGTGCTTATGAGTGATTTCATTTATGAGTATAGCCAAAATGATCGGCGCGGGAAATTCAAAAAGCAGCGTAACGACATTAAAAAAGAGAGTGTTCCATATCGCATCAACAAACTTGGGCGTATTGAAAAGACGGATAAAATTTCCAAATCCGAAATGATCCGTCCATGTACTGCCGAAAAGACCAGCTCTTACGTCCCAATCTTTAAATGCGAGCATTAGCCCCGTCATCGGCAGATATTTAAAAAGGATAACTATAGCCAATGCAGGCAATAACAGCACATAAAACGGCAGATCGTTTTTAAAGCTGCGCTTTTTCACTTTTGCGAGCGGAATTAGCTTATCGGGCTGCGTCGAAACAGCTTTATTGTCCATATCGCGCCCCCTTTTCAATTGCTAAAATTTCAAAGCAAACGTACATCAAATTTCTCCCAAAATTTATTTAACTTAATTTTTACGCTCCTTACCTGCCTTGCGGACATTTTTCAGGATGCGGTTTTACCTAAACACATTATAATACGGAAGTAATATAAATATCAATGGATAATCAGGATGAGTTTTTGCATTTTCCGTACATAATAAAGGGCATTCATATCGCAGGATAAATCCTGCACCTCGCACCGTTAGAGCGCCTTCCGCACTAAAGTGCGGGGTATTCACCCTTTGTAGGTGGTGCAAAAATGCCATTGCAAGCAAGCATTTTGCTTCTAGAATCAAATAGTTTATATGCCATTACTTATCTATAAAGCTGACAAATCATTAAGGAAACGCTTAATAAATCTTCGCGCCGTTTTCCGTAAGCCGCTGCTGCAATTCCTTGATATCTATTGCACAAACAGACTTTTTCCCGCTTACTGCAAGCGCCGCCGCAATGCCCGCAGCCTCGCCGAGAGTACAGCACACCGGCATAATACGCACAGATGCCTGCGCCTCGTGCGTTGCGGAAATGCACCTTCCCGCCACAAGCAGGTTGTCCATGCCTTTAGGGATCAGGCAACGGTAAGGAACAGTATAATACTCGCCATCTTTAAAATAATGATGGCTAGTGCCGCTGCCGTCTGGGCTGTGTATATCGATATCGTAATTACAAACCGCAATCGAATCGTCAAATTTTACGCAATCGAGTATCTCGCTTTCAGTAAGAATATGCTCTCCGATTATTTTCCTGCTTTCACGCACGCCAATCTGCATACCTGTCGAAAGTAAAACGCTGTCTTTAAATTCCTCGAAGTTTTCGCGCAGAAAATTATAAATTTCAAAGACCTGCTCCCGCGCCTCGATTTCAGCCTTCGTCACATCGTAAGCGTTTGTCGGATCCAGTTTAACTACGCGCGTAGTATTAAAATGATAGATATTGTCCGCCAAAGTACGGAAAATAAGCACGTCCTCGCGCGGATTTTTGATTTTTCCCTGTTTTTGGAACTCACGATACAGCGTATCTATACGGGACGCGTCACAAGGCTCGCCCTTTCGCGGCCCCTCATCTCCTGAACCCTTTTCCGTTTCAAATCCGCTTTTATTTCGGGGTTTTACATTTCCCAACCGAAAACACAGCGTCATCGGCTGACAAAGATTATCGCTTTCCCGCCCCAGATTAAAAGAACATCCCGCCAAAAACGCAACGCTCGCATCACCCGTAGCGTCGATAAAACAATCGGCAAACAACTCTTCTTCGCCCGAGACATTCGAAACAGTCACCGAACAAACCGAATTGCCTTCCCGTTTCACACCCGTTACATAAGTTTGAAACAAAAGCCGGATCCCGCTCTCAACTGCCATTTTCATCAAAACATATTTCAACGTCTCGGTGTCAAAACACATTTTGTCCTTTCTCAATCCGTTCATGCTTTCAAGCCGCTGTAAAACTTCCTCGAACAGGCCCTTAGAAAGCAGAACCCGTTTATTATGCTCGCCGCGCGTCCAGTACGGCATAAAAGGATTGACGAGATTAAACGCCGCAACGCCTCCCAGACAATTATATTTTTCAATCAGCAAAACACTTTTGCCCTGTCTGGCCGCCGCAATACCCGCCGCCGCTCCCGCAAAGCCTCCGCCGATAACAATAACATCAAATTTATGCTGCGACATACATCTCTCCATAATCTTTATGCAATTAAATTATATTCTCTTTTTCTTATAAATTCAATGCACAAAACGGACTTACTTTTGGACTTTCAGGACAAACTAACTCTTAAAAGTAAACCAACTTTGCTATATTTAGCATTATTCTTATAATTATATAATCACAAATGCTTGCTTTTTATAGTCAAAACCACCAGCTTTATAGCTGGCGGCTTGCACTTTTGCCTTGCGGCAAACTAGCTGCCTTAGTAAACGGCACTTTATTGTTATTTTATGACAGGATATAATTGTATCATATTTCCACCGTCAACGACAAGCTCCGCGCCCGTCGTATTTTTAGATAAGTTGTATTCTCCGAAATAATAGACGGCATTAGCCACATCTTCAAAATCCGCGATATCGCCTATGGGCGTAAATTTAGACGGAGCGCTGCGGCAGCCATTATAGTTATTCTCCCATCTGTCCGTCTTTATCATACCGGGCAGAACGCAGTTGACACGTATACCATATTTCCCCAAATCGAGTGCCATAGCTCTCGCCATAGCAAGTGCCCCCCCTTTTGATGCAGAGTAAGCGATCCTGTCTGGTATAGCTCTATATACGGTATTTGAGTTTACAAAAACTATTGAGCCTCTCCCTTTTGCTTTCATTTGCTTTGCCGCGCTTTCGGCAAGGTAATAATTCCAAAGTATATTTGTATTTATTACTGACGCGAAATCGTTTATATCAGTTTCAAATATCTTTTGCTCGATTCCGAGATTCGCGGCATTAAGAACTATACAATCAAGCTTTATACCTTTAGTCTCCAGGTTTAAAAAAAGCTTATCTATGTCATCGGTTCTGACCATATTCTTTTCATCCAGCGCTTCCAGCCTGCATCCAATACAAGAAATATTATATTTTTCTGATATTTGTGCCGCTACAAATTCCGCATCCGACTTCTCACGGCTCGTAATTATTACTGTGTAACCGTTGCTTGCAAATTTTTCCGCAATTCCCTTGCCGGTATTTTTAGTCGCGCCTGTAACAAGCACACATTTATTTTCCGCGTACATTTAAAAATACCTCTCCGATTTCGGCGGACGAATATCCGTCAAGGTCCCCACATAATGCCTTAAATAATGTGCCTCATAAGGATATTTGAGGCACTCCTGCTCATTTAGCTCTATACCAAGTCCGGGACGCTCATTATCAATATAAATAAAGCCGTCATTATACGTCAGGCTTTCATCGGTAATTTGTTTACGGTAACTGACGTCTGTATACATTATTTCCAGAATTTCAAAATTCGGGCAGCACGCCGCAAGCTGCAAAGTAGCAGCATTGGCAACAGGTCCGCTGGGATTATGCGGTGCAAAAGGTATGTAATGCGCCTCAGCCATTGCCGCAATCTTCCTAGTCTCACTGATGCCGCCCGCGTGGCTTATGTCCGGCTGAATATAATCACTCGCCCGCATATTCAAAAAATCCTTATATTGCAGTCTTGAGTATAGCCTTTCCCCCGCCGCGATCGCTACCGGAGATTTATCCCTGACGGCTTTAAGCGCCTCTATATTATCAGGCGGAACCGGTTCCTCAAAAAACATAGGTTTAAAATGCGCTATCTCCCGGGCTATCTTAATTCCGGTAGGAACATCGAATCTTCCATGCCCTTCTATAAGTAAATCGACATCTTTACCTACGGACGTTCTGACCGAATGAATATTTTCAAGCGCGATATCAAGATCTTTGTTAGAGATGTTAAGATATGATTTCCCAAAAGGATCCCATTTCAGTGCCGACACTCCGCTCTTTACTGTTTCTGCGGCTTTTTCTCCAAACTCCTTGGGCGTTTTAGCTCCTGCAAACCATCCGTTAACATAAATTCTTACTTTTTCATTTACCTGTCCGCCCAAAAGCTTCCATATCGGCACATTAAGGCTTTTGCCTAAAATATCCCATAACGCCATATCTACTGCGGACAAAGCGGACATCAGCACCGCTCCGCCGCGCCAATATGCGTTTCTGTATATTTCAAAATAATGCTTTTCAATATTGCGCGGATCTTTTCCTATAAGGTAATCTCTAATATGCTCTATCGCTCCGGCGAGCGCTTTTTCCTTATATTCAAGCGTACCCTCGCCCACGCCGTCAATTCCTTCATTAGTATAAACCTTTACGAAAACCCAATTAGTACGGTAACAATTAACAATAAAAGTTTTAATATCGGTTATCTTCATAATTTTATTTCCTCATATATTACTGGTTCAACCTTGCCTGGACATTTAAAAGTACAAACATTAATATTATCTAATAAACCGCAGTGCAGAGGAACAACATTTTTTGCGTTGATTTTCCTTGCAAACTTCGCAGCATCAATCATATTCATATTATTGCCCTGTCCGTTTACCGGAAGAAAAACTGCGTATATTTTTTTAGGCAGAATGTCAAATATTTTTTCGCTGTACAGAGTGTCGCCCGTAATATAATAATTTTTATCCTCCGCATTGATAACGACGCCTATAGCGTAATGGTCTGAATGCTCCGCGTATACTGCGCTGAACCTTATTTTGCCCTCGCTCCAAACAGTTCCGGAGTTAAAACTGACAAAATTAATATTATTGCTTTTAAAGCGCATTTTGCTCCATACCGACCATGGCGCAAGCACAGTCATCTTGTGCGGTTTAGCTAAAAATACCTTTAGAGTTTCTGGATCATAATGATCGGCATGTTCATGTGTAATTATTATAATATCCGGATTTATTTCATAAAACTTATGCTGGACAGGGACGCGTCTGAATTTATCAGCGTCCGACTCTCTCAGGCTATCGGATAAATACGGATCGATCATAATTGTGCATCCGTTATATTCCATTAATAGTCCCGCCTGTCCAAGAAATGTTGTTTTAATCATATCTTATCAAAAACCCTTACATAGTCAACGACAAAATCATCGGGCAGCTCCGCGTTTTTCAACTCATCGCACGGTTTGGCATTGGCGGATCTGTATCCTCTGCATTCGGTCGTAAGGAGTATGAATTGTTCTATATTGCTTACTGCTTCTGTGGTTCTTGCGGTTTCTTTCCCGTCACAATAAAATACATATCCTTCCTCATTCCATTCAACTCCGAATCTATGAAAAACATCATGCGAAGTATCCTCGGGAAAATATCTAATTCTTGCTATTTCCTGAAGTTCAGTTGCATATCCTCCTCTGATAAGTCCGGAAGTGACTTTCTTGATCTGACCGTGAAAACACTCAAAAATATCGCATTCTATGCCGCTGTATTTGCCGTCCGCAGTCGTACCAATTGAGGGTGATTGAAGCCAAAACGCAGACCACCAGCCCGGTTGCTTTTGGATCCGGCACCTGACCTCGTAATATCCGTATCTGTGCATAAAAGTCGGCTTAGGTAGTTTTTCAAGCGGCCAAAAAGGTTTTTCCGCCCATGGATTTTCCTCATAGGCTCCATCTCTTATCAAATAATCAAAAGCGTTTGTACTCGTCTGTAATTGCGTAGAAAAATAATTCCCGTCTTTTTCAATAAGTTTGAATAGAAGATTGCTGTTCCCGTCTAATTCCACGCCTTCTTCTTTTATGTAAGTTTTCGAGTCGTATCCCCAGAATTTAGTCCGGTACAGCCATTTAGCAGGATCCGGCTTTCCGCCTTTTTCTCCGTCAAACTCATCTGCCCATACTAATTTCCAGTTACCCTCAGGCAATAAACTGTTCTCATGACCTTCCACCTTAAATTTTATCATTGTTTTCTCCTATAAGCGTTGCTTTTTAATATTTTGATATGTTATACTTATTTCGACCACAGCAGCACGTATCAGCACATAACATATATAAATATTACTGTTTTTATAAAATTATTTCAATACGTTTTTTTACTTATATTTTTAGGAATATTACTATTTATGAATATTAAAATTGAAAAATACGGCTATTTCTCTCTTGATAATGAGCCTGATCAAATTACTCCGGAACGAACATCGAGGCTTTATGAAATAGAATTTATTACCCATGCCAACGGCTACAATTATTGCAACGAAAAAGAATACGCAGCGCAGGCGGAAACGCTGGTATTTTACCCTATAGGCACAAAACGCTATTCAAAAGGCAGTTTCAAATGCTGGTTTGTACATTTTATGTGTTCGGATTCTTTAATTAACTCGTGTCTTCCGATCAAACGTAAGTCCTTACAAATTACTAACCCAAAAGATTTTTCCGGTTATTTTCAGACTATAATAGATAAAATGCTTTCCGGATCAAAAGCTGATTTAATTTCCGCTATGTCTGTGCTGTTAGCTTTGATATTTGTTTTTGCGCAAGAAAACTCAACTGACAATGCCCGCTATATATCCGGCCCGATCCTTGCAAAACTTGAACTTGCTAAAGATTTTATCGAAACCAATTACAAAAATAATATCGACTGGAAAATGGCGGCAGATCATATAAATTATAGTCACATATATTTTCATAATTTGTTTAAAAAACATTATGAATTAACTCCGCATGAGTATATTGTGAATTTAAAAATTACTTTTGCAAAAAAGCTTCTGATAACTACCGATTACAAAATTCCGCAGATTGCCGAAGAAAGCGGCTTCAATAACTACACATATTTTTCATATTTGTTTAAACAAAAAACAAAAATGTCCCCATTGACATACAGAAAAATATATTTGTCTTTGTAGGGAAAAGCCATATTTTTACGGAAAGCTGCCGTTTTATTTGGTCTTGTGAATAAAATTTATCTGTTGTAGAATGTATTTATTATAATTCTCAATGAGGTAAATTTTGTGAAAACAACTGTAAGCATTCAAAAATTAAAGCTAAAAACTTACACTTCCCCGGACGCCGAAGAATTACCGATGTTTGCCCTTAACCGTTCGCATCAAAGGACGTCGGGAAACCCGTATCCAAGCAGAGTAGTTCTAAAGGTCAACCGTGAAACTTTCGAAGAAAAAGAGTATGAGTTGATAGTACTGGAAAACGCATATATTGAGGTCGGTATTCTGCCCGAAATCGGCGGCAGGATTTTTTACGCATTCGATAAAACAAACAGTTACGATTTTTTCTATCGCCAACACGTCATCAAGCCCGCTTTGATCGGCGCGCTCGGCAATTGGATTTCCGGCGGAATTGAATTTAATTGGCCGTACCACCACAAAGCATCTGGGTTTATGCCCGTTGATTACAAAATCGTTGAAGACGAAAATGGCGTTACAGTTTGGCTTACCGAAAACGAACCGACATTCCGTATAAGCGGTACTGTTGGCGTTCGGGTAGAAAATGAGTGCGCGCTTCTTGAAACGATTGTAAGGCTTGATAATGCCACGCCGCATTACAGACCGTTTTTATGGTGGGAAAACGCAGCTGTTCCGGCAAATGAGCAGTATGAGTTGTTTTTTCCGCACGACGTGAAATATGTAAACTTTCACTACAAGCGTTCGGTCACGACATATCCGTTTGCATCAAACGCTTACGGAACTTATAACGTAATCAATTTTAAAGAAATCACTGATATATCTAAGCACAAAAACACACGTCGGCCGACCTCGTACTTTGCGGCACCCTCGCGTTATGACTTTTTTGGCGGGTATGACAGCGGTAAAAGAGCCGGAGTTGTGCACGTTGCAGATAATAATATAAGTCCGGGAAAAAAAATGTTCACGTGGGCTTATAATCAGCTTTCAAAATCGTGGGAAAATGCGCTTACGGATACGGACGGCGCGTATTGTGAGCTTATGGCAGGCGTATATTCAGATAATCAGCCGGATTTTGCAGAAATCGCTCCTTACGAAAACAAAAGCTTTTCACAATTTTGGTATCCGATTTCGGATATAGGCTCCCCTGATTACGCAAATATATATGGGGCACTAAAGCTTGATGGAGCGCTAAAAGTATATCTTAACAGGCCGTGCAAAGCGACAATAAAGGCTTATAACTGCGGCAAGGAAATTCATACCTTTGAGGCGGATTTTTTGCCCGGCAAATGTTTAGATTTCGGAGCCGATATTCTACATACAGTCGGAACTCGAATAGTTATCGAAACGGACGGCAAAAAGCTTATCGACTATTTAGTCGAGGATTTCAGCGACATAGCCATACCCGATATAAAAAAAGAATTGCCTGATTTTAATGAAGTATTATCTGCCCAGACGCTTACTTTGATGGGGCGGCACGTCGACAGATACTTAGATCCTTGCGTGCTTGGAGATACTTATTACAAAGAAGCCCTAAAAAGAGATCCTGAGTTTATAGATGCTCTCACCGGCTTAGGACGAAATCTTTTGATACGTACAGACCCAAAAGCAAAGGAATATCTCGATAAGGCAATTTCTGTTACGACTCAATTTAATATGCGCCCTGACAGCGGCAAGCTCTTTTACCTTAGCGCATTGAGTCAAAACGAACCGAAAGAAGCATACAGATTATTCAGGCTTTCGGCATGGAACAACGATACTTACGCCTCGGCAATGACAGAAGCCGGACTTACGGCGTTAAAGCTTGAAAATTACAGCGATGCGGCGTATTGCTTTAGTGAAGCTGCAAAGCGTGGCAGCAGCTATATTGCCGAACCGTTTTTGTGCTATTTGAAATTTAAATCCGGTCAAAAAAGCGGTATCATTGACTATTTAGAACAAGTACCGTATAACAGGTTCGGCATATTTATTGCTGTGCTGACAGGCGAAAAACCGGTTTCGGATTTGATTAAAATGACGGATTCCGATCCTTGCGGAACAGCATTAGATATAGCTCAAATACTCGATAAAGCAGGTCTTAGGCAAGAAATCATAAAGCTGCTTAAGATCACCGCCGCTCGTGACGGCCTTAATATTCCGACAGCTTATGTTTGCAGATATTACGGTGTAGAGGCTCAGTCAGATTTAGAAGCGTTTCCGCTTCGTGATATCGAGCAAAAAGCGCTATTAGCGTTTGATGAGCAAAAAGCGCTTTATCTTTTGGGCTGTAAAAAATATAACGCACGCTGCTTTGACGAAGCATTTTTGTATTGGAATCGTGCTGACGGATTCGGGAACGACTACAAAATTAAAAGGGCTCTGGCTGTGGCGCACTATACTGTTTTGCAGGATAAGAAAAAAGCTCTTCAACTTATGAACGAGGCGCTCAAACTAAAACCACACGACGAACAATTGATTTTTGAAACAGTTTATTTGATGAGTATTTCGGGCATCGAGGCGGAAAAACGATTAAAGTTTTTGAACAGCGTGAGCAAGCATATTAAAAGAGATGACATTATTTTGGAACGTGCAACTGCCCTGATACAGCAGAGCAAAGAAGAAGAAGCGATTAAACTGCTCGATTCGCATGTGTTTGTGCCGTGCGAGGGCGGAGAGCATGCAGTTGCCGATCGTTATATACAATCTTATATTCTTAAAGGCATCAAGCTCATGGCGCAAGAAAAATATGCCGCCGCAAATGATGTGTTTATAAAATCCTTTGAACTGCCGAAAACCTCCGGTGCTGGGCTCTGGAGCGAATCTAAAGAGATTCCGTCTTTGTATTTAGCCGCAGTTTGCGCCGAAAAAACAGGAAACAAAAAAGCTGCAGAGGAAATTTACAATAATATAATTTCGGTTGATGAAGATTTCTTCTCAAAAATGTATCTCAAGGAGCTATTCTTTTTTCAGGCGCTCAGCTACCGGAGACTGGGACTGACGCATATCGGCGACGCTGTCATCAATAAAAAAAGAAAAGTTTTCAACATAGAACTAAAAAAGGAAGACCCCGGCTTTTTTGAGGCAACGCCGTTTTTCCTAAGCTTTATCGATAGCTCCGCACGCCGCCGTGAATCGTTTTATAAGTATATGCTTGCGCTTTGCGATATGTATGCCGGCAAAGATATTTCGGAACAAATAAGTTTTTTAATGTCCATAGATCCCCGCTCGACAGAAGTATCTTTGCTCAAAGCATTTATGGAAAATATCCGTTCCTAAAAGTCCGCTAAAATTGACATCTTCGGAATCATCATGCTATAATGCAATAATGAAAGCAAATGAACAACAGACTTTTTTTGTATTGATCGAGGCGTCCTATAAGGATAATGTCAGGATGCAAAAATCACTTGACGGAATCATGTCTGTCGCCGCAAAAAAGAAGATCGCCGTACGCACAACGATATCGGTAACGGAGCTTATAGAGTTGTGCACATCGCACAACGAAAAAATTATTGCCGTACTTTGCTCGTCTGCAACATGGGCGCAAAGGGTCGTCGAAAAGCTGTTTTCTACAGGAATACACCCTATTTTTATTAATATGGAGCTTAACGAAACTAACTACCCGTATTCTTCGGTAATACAGGATTACCGCCATTCAGCGTTCCACCTGACAGAAATGCTGATTAAAGCAGGACAAGACAACAAGGGTATCGCTTTTTTGGGGCTCAATCCCGATTCCTACCCCGATTCGCTGAGAATAAAGGGCTTTGAAAAGGCGGTAAAAGATTCGTTTAAGCACTATAAAATATTCAAGAATGAAGGCAACGTGGATAAATGCATAAATGATTTTATGCCCGAAATTTTGTCTTTTGAAACTATAATCTGTGCTAACGATGTTATCGGCGTGGCTTTAATAAACAGACTCGAAACTCCGTCGGATTACAATATTGCGGGTTTTGGCGGGATGCTAGTGGGCCAATATGTCAGTCCGAGGCTTACAACTGTTGTTTTTAATTACAGTTCGGCGGGAATGTATGCCGTCGATGCATACTCTCTGCTAAGCAAACGCGATAATATTCACAACCTTCTTTTGAATGTAAAAAGCACCATTGATATCAAAGAATCTACACTCGGCATAAGTAACGGCCAAATGAAGCGGTTGACTGTCCCGAACGTTGATGCGATAGACTTTTATGCCGATTCGCTTGTTCGTGATATAGACAGGGTTGAAAATATGCTATCAGGCTTTGACGAGCTGGATTATCAGCTGCTCAAAGAGATCCTCGTCGGCAGCACATATGAGCATATGTCTGAAAAGTGCTTTATGGCGATTAATACTCTAAAGTACCGCATACGAAAAATGTGCGACGGCGCTAATGTTTTGAACAAAAAAGAACTAAAGAATCTGATTGAGAAAAATAAATTCTGTTTTTCAGAAAGAATATAAGGAGTGACCCATTATGTTTGGTGTTAGAAAAATCGGTGATGTTTTATATAAAAGCTCGGCCGAAATCAAAAATTCGAGGATAGGGCTTGGGCTGGAAAAACTAGACAGAGATTTATACGACCCCACCCCCTGCTATGATAAAATAGCTGAATTGGGCGTAAAATGGATAAGAATACAGTCCGGCTGGTGTCGGACTGAAAAAACAAAAGGAAGCTATGATTTTTCATGGCTGGATATTATAGTAGATAATCTTTTGAAAAGAGGCTTGACGCCGTGGATGTGCTTATGCTACGGAAACGGTCTTTATACGCCTGATGCAAATAATAAATACGGCGCTGTAGGACGCCCTCCGATTAAAACTGAAACGGAGCGTCTGGCATGGGATAATTATATTAAAGCTTGCGTCGCTCACTATAAAGGCCGCGTTAATTATTATGAGGTATGGAATGAGCCTGACGGCAATTTCTGCTGGCGAACCGGCGTAAGCGCTAAGGAATACTCAGAGTTTGCGGAGCGGACAGCTAAGGCTGCAAAATCTGTCGATCAAAACGCAAAAATAATTGCCGGTGCGTTTCATGCCGAGCAAGTATTTATTAATGACGTATTAAAAAGCGGTTGTGCAGATTTTATCGATTATGTTTCGTATCATAGATATAAATATATGCCCGACAACGGTGTATGTAAATTTGTTGACAATACTAAGGCGATAATAAAACTATATTCGGATAAAATAGGACTAATTCAAGGCGAAACCGGCACACAATCCCAATATTCGCCAAACGGAGCTTTGCCGCGCTCAAACTGGACGGAAAGAAAGCAAACAAAATATTTACTGCGTAAAATTATGATTGATTTAGCGACCGACATATTCTTCACTTCATATTTTACTGCTGTAGATATTTACGAAAATATCCACACCGATACCGGCGAAAAAACGAAATCTATGTATGGTTTTTTCGGATTGCTCGGCGAAAACTTTGACGAAAGCGGAACACCTCTGGGAACCTATTTTGAAAAAGAATCGTATCGTGCATTTAAAACTTTGTGCGCCGTTATGAGCGGGAATGTGAAAAAAGTGGATTTACCCATGTATTTTACAAGCTCGTACAGCTCTTTTGTCGGGCGCGAGGACGAAAGAGGTCAGGATGATTTCGGCGGAATTTACTCCTTCGGTTTCGAAAAAGAAAGCGGAGCTAAAGCTCTTGTTTACTGGAAAGGCAGTGAAATTTTAACGTCTGATTTTGAGTCGACAGTTTCTTTTAATGCTTTTGGATTAAACAATGACGTAAAAATGATAGATTTATATGACGGAAGCGTTTACGAAATCGGCAATGATATTTTAAAAAAAGATGACGGCAAGCTCTTTTTTGAGCATATTGCGGTAAAAGATTATCCTTTAATGATCACTTTCGGAGATTTTGTTGACATTAACAAAAAATAATGGTTTTATAATAAATGTTGGCGTATACTTTCTCACAACACTCCCATTTTTTTAATTTAATATTAAAAAACCTTTGCAAATAAGCACCGAAAGTTCGCCTCTTTTCGGTGCTTTTATCTGCAAATTATTAAAAAAGACAAGCAGCCGGTTATACATAAAAGCCTGATAAAACAACTTAAAAATACGTAGAATTGTTATTGTTAAACGCAGTTATATCCTCGCCTCAAAGAACTCCTACTTTTCATAAAAGTTTTTATTTCTTCTATTTTTGCGGCTTCGTCTAAATACGTTTTTCATCAACACTATTGCGGGCGGTCTTGTTTGTTTCGCCAGAAGTAGCCTATTACGTCGTTGGATTCTTGGATGAAAGCGAAGGTGTCGGAATAGGATCGGACTATTTTTCGGAACGGACCTATTTCGCGTTTGTTGATAAGGCAGATGAGATATTTTTTGTCAGTGCCGGAATAGGCTCCTTTAGCAGGGATAACTGTGACTCCGCGCTTTAATTTAAGCATAATCTCGGAGGAAATTTCGTCGCCATGGTCGGTTATAACATTAAAGACGACGGCGGATTTGGGGCCTTTGAGGGTTATTTCTATGGCTTTACTGTAGCAAAAAAGATATACGACAGATAAAAATACGGAGTCGAGCTTCTGACCGAAAACAAAGAAAGTCGACATTATTATAATTATATTCAAAATAAGAAATATACGGTCGAAAGTCAGATGATTCCTTTTCTTTTGTATCAGGCTGACTATTATGTCTACGCCGCCTGTCGAGCCGCCCGCAAGCAGCGTCATCGCGCATGCAAAACCGCGTACAAGTCCGGAAAAAATGGCGGCGAGTAAATAGTTATTTTCCGCCGTCTTATATTGAAACAGCGAGATTTTATCGAACAATAACAACAAACAATTTAAGACGACGATAAAAACTATTGTGTGGACAACATATCTGCGATTGATGAAAAAATACGCGATGAAGAGTACCGGAATATTTAAGATAAGTCCGACGTATCCGGCGTTGAAGCCGGTCAGGAAGCTTATAAAAACTCCTATCCCCTCAAAACCCATCGGGGCAAAACTTGCGGTGAATACAAATATATGAAAGGCCAAAGCTGAAATTGCAGCCGCGCCAAAATTCATAAGTATTTCAAAGAAAAGCTTATGTTTTTCACGTTTTAGCATACTATTGTGGTTTTATTCCTTATACGGTATAACGAAAATGCCTTCACCGGGCTCTAACGTAACGTTAAACTTACCGTTTGACAACGCGCCGACGCTTTTTTGTCCGCCGCGGTATATCTGTGCATTTGTACAGCCGGGGAACGACAACGATGCTTCTGCCGTCAGATTTTTCGTAGTGTCGGCATAGTTTACGACTATATAGCCCTCGTAACCTTTCTCGTCCTCAAAGCATCCGATGAGTATGTCCTCGTCGCTCTCAGCCTTTGAAAGAGTTTTGAGATCGTCGTATGACAAAGCCCCGTCCAAATATCCGAAAGCGTTATTGCGGCGGTTGTTACTGCCCAATACAGGAATTACGCCCTGCCAGTCGAACGATAGGTAAACATGGTCAAAATTCAATATTTCCTCGTTGACCTTTTTCGCGCTGTCGTAAATCTCCGTTTTTTTGCCGTCGCGGTCGACTATAGCGAACTGAGCTTCGCTGAATTCAGGGCTTGAGGGTGTGAAATAACAGAAATGCGATATCGATTTGAACCCGAACGCGAACGAAACATATGCCTGCAAGCGCAAATCGGCTTCGGATGGTACGCGGTCGTTATTTCTGCCGAACGACATCGACTGTATAAATACGTGCGTTTCGGCATCGTATTCCTTAGCGTATTTGGCTATGATCTCAAGATTCAGAAGCCACGATTCGAGCAGCGAATAATTGCTTGCGGAACGGTGCAGCGGATAAATATCCGTTGACAGCACTTTTTTATGCGAAAGCTTAGAAAGCACCTTTTGGCAATATTGCTTCACATATTCGTCATATGAGGACGCTCCGAGCTGCGTTTCGGAAGCGTAGATAGGAAACAGGTTCGTATTGAATGACGCTTTATCGCCGTATACATTTTCAAACGCAGGGATAAGAGAGGCAAGGTTGTCGTACTGGTTTGCCTTGGGTTCGTCGTAAAAATTATATGCCGTGACCTTACTGTTTGCGGTGTAATCCCGTATTTGCGCCGCGAGGTTGTTCCCGTTCGTGACAATGCTTTTTATGCCGTATTTTTCGCAAAGGGCGAGCGCATCGGGATAGCGGGAATCTCCTGCCGAGCCGGTGTTAGGGCCGTTGAGGTATATCATATTCAAGCCGCATTCGCTCATCAGGCGATAGGCGTCTTCCGTTGACGCGGGCGCCCACCACGCGCCTATATCCATGATTTTAGTATCCTTATATTTTTCGTAATCCGTCATATCGCTGCCCTTAGGCCCTCCCTTAAGATCGTTTTTATTTTCGTCTTCACCGCAGCCCAGACACATTGTCCATGCGCAGATAAACGCAAGCAATAAGCTCAAAATTTTCCGTTTCAAATACGGGTCCTCCTTAAATTATCGTTATAAAATCGCTATCCTTTCAATCCGCCCGCCGCCATACTCGACATTATAGTCTTACTGAAAAATGCGTACAGAACCAGAACGAGTCCGGTAGTGATGCTCATCGCGGCAAATATGACGGGATAGTTCTGCCCTTGTTTTACGTAGCTGACGTAAATATTATTGACGCCTAGCGCTATTGTCGGATGCGACGGCAGATACATATACGGCGTAAAAAAGTCGTTCCATGTACCTATAATAGACATAATGACCATTGAAACGATAAGCGGCTTAGCCTGAGGGAACATGATCTGGAAAAACACCCTGAAGTTTCCAGCTCCGTCGATGAACGCGGATTCGGCGTACTCCCACGGAATAGCGGAAAAATAGTTCCTGTACAGCAGATAGCCGAAGCCCAGTCCTCCCGAGCCCATTAAAAATATAGCCAGAAAATTGTCATAAAGGCCGATCGTGTTAATAAATTTATAGGTTGCCGACAGCGTTCCGACCGTAGGTATGACCATTGTGATTATGATAACGTTAGTGATCAGCTTTTTAATCTTAAAGTTATATTTCGCGCCGATATAGCCCGAGATCGCGGGAATTAGGCCAAGCACTATATGCGCCACTATAAGGATGAGCGAGTTGAGCATCATGCCGATGATATTTGTTTTATTGCGGCCCGTCGTGTATTTGAAGACGTTTGCGTAGTTTTGAAACGTTAGCTTATCGCTGAAAAGCTTAAACGGAAATTCAGCGAAGGACGCGCCTGAGCGCAACGAATTAAAGAATATCCAAAACAAAATGAAAACGAAGGAAAAGCCGAAAAGAAACATTACCGTGAACGAAATGATATTGAAAACCAGCTTGCCGGAAAATACTTTTTTATTCTGCATTTTAGTATTCCACCTCCGTGCCAAGCTTGTTCATAAGCGCTTTAAAGCCAACTATAAACGCGCCGCCGATGATTGCGATCAGGACGCCGAGAGCCGATACGAAGCCGTTATTAGAGCCGGCGCGGGTCATAGACGTAATTATCAGCGCGATAGTAGACGTAGCGCCGTCGGGCCCGCCGTTCGTTAATAAAAGCGAGGGCATAAACCAACCGAATATCGCCGAAACAAGCCCGATCGAGAGCGTCGTTATGATCGGCCAGATAAGCGGCAGGATGATATGAGTGAATTGCTTTAACGCGCTTGCGCCGTCGAGCCTCGCGCTTTCTATAAGGCTCGCGGGGATGCGCGCCATAGCGGAGCTGAAATAGATAAGGTTACCGCTCACGCCCGTCCAGATACTGAAAACCAGTATCGTCGGCCACGCAGTTTTTGCGTCGCCCAGCCAGCCGCCCCACGGGATCGCGCCGCCGAGCCCCAGCTTGCGGAGAATCTCGTTGACAAACCCGTATTGCGAATCGACCGCCAGTTTAAACACTAGGCATAAAATTACGACTGAAATAATGCTCGGAATAAACAATACGATGCGGAAAACCTGATGCCCGAATACTTTTTTATAGATAGCGAATGAAAAAAACAGCGTGATCGGAAGGTTGATAAAAAGGGCAAGCGGGGCTAAGCTGAGTGCGTTGAAAAGCGCCTTCTGAGTTATTATGCCGGCCGGTTCTTTGATGCCGCCAAAAACTTTAAGGACGTTAGTGAAGTTTGAAATGCCGTTCCAGCTAACCTCGCCCAGTATATTTTCCGCGCGGAACGCGTTTATGACCATGCTGAAGTTCATGCCGAACCAAAAAATCAAAAAGTGTATGATCGGCCACGCAAGAACACCGTATATGAAAAACGCGTCCCTTGTTTTTTTACGGAAAAACCGTTTTTTTACCGTTTCGCTGCCAGTTGTTTTCATAGATCTCCTTAAAGCGCGCTGGAAATAAGATTTGCCCAATCTCTTTGATACCGCTCGAAATTCGGCACTAAAATGTCATTGCGTATATTTGTGACAGTTCCCTGCAACATCGTCTGGAAAGGATCGGTCGCCCTGAACCACCCCGACAGAGCGCCGGCGCGGTAGAACGGAGCATCCGAGGCCGCGATAAGGCTTGTGCCCGTGCTGCCGTTTATTACGCTGCGTCCCCAATCGGTGAGCTTCACCTTGGTCGTATCGTAGTCATAGGCGAGCGGTGTTTGCAGATGATCATGTATCTTGATAAGATTGTCCTCGCGGAACATAAACTTGAGAAACTCTTTCGCCTCATCAACGTTAGCGCTCGCCGACGGGATCATAAAGTACTCGCCCGGAACGTTTCTGAGCACATAAGTTTCTGTGACGCCGCTGAGCTTTGGAACAGGAGCGAATTCAAAATTGAACGTCCTGTCCGTGATGAGCGAGGACATTTCGCCCTCGAACCAGCTGCCCGTAAAGCAGAAAAGCGAATAACCGTTTAAAAAGGCCGTTTGCGCGTCGATATTGTTCATCCCCGTCGCGCCCTCGACAGAGTTTGCCGAAACGCCGTTTTTCGCGTCAAGAAGCTTCATTATAGCGTCAAGTGCTTTTTCCATAGAATCATTGACGTAAAGCTCTCTTTTCGGACCCAATGTGTCGTTTTGCAGGAAGAACGCATAAAATTCATCCGGATCCGCCATACCCCACAAGGATTTATACAGCGGGAAAAGATCGCGCGTTACGCCGCCCCATGAAAAAGGCTTGACTAACTTACCGTTCTTAGTCAGCTTCGCTTTATTAATATCGCCGCAAAGCGTGATAAGAGAATCCCAAGTATCGGGAAAGCTGTCGTAGCCGAGCGATGAAAGGATATCCGCGTTATACACAAAACCCATCGGCGGATACATGAAAGGAGCGATATAGCGCTTTTCGTCCCATATACCGTGACTACGCACTTCGTCTAGCATCCGCTCCTCAAGGCATTCGCCGTTGTCGTCCTCTTCCTCAAATATATCGGTTATCTCGGCGACCTTACCCTGCGCCGACCATTTAACCCAGTCGTATGTATTCCACGTCATATAAAGGTCGTCGAGGTTTTTCTGGATAGACATATTCTGCACGATCGAAGAATCGAGGTTCGGGTCGGCGTAAATATTGACAACAACGCCCGTTTCCTCCTCGTAATCGAGCGCAAGCGTTTCAAGCCACTTGACGCCAATACCTGCCTCGGCTATAGTGACGTATATTTCGCCGTCGCGTTTTTTATTGCCGCCGCCGAGAACGTCGCACGCGGTGAAGCACAAACAAGACATTATTACCGCTAAAACAAGCGCCGCTTTTTTCATGTTCTTTTTCTCCTTAATAATAAGTACGCACCCGATAATAACGGCAGTAAAAATAATAATACAATGTCCGCGCCGCCAGCAGCCGCGCCTTTACAGCCGACGCTTTCAGCGTCGCCCTCGCCGACGGTTATCCCGACGTCAGTCGAAGAAAACTCGCCGTATTCGTTGGAAACGACGGCTTTAACCTTTACGCTGCCGCCCTTGACGCCTTTGAGTTCATTATTAGTAAGCTTACAGTTTTTGCCGCCCGAGGCTATTTGATAGGATACCTCGTCGAACAACGTCGAGAGCTTCGATTCATAGCTGAGACGCGCCTGCTTATCTACGTCGATTTTTGTCTTATTTGTTTTAAGCGTTACAAAGCTGCCGGGCTCTGCGTATTCTATCGGCTCGATTTTAAGGCTCGAACCAGTCCCGCCCATAATGAAGCCGCTCAATACGCTGCCGGTTATTATGCCTGAATTCTTTTCGACGTAACATTCGGCCGCCAATGTATTGTTGACTTTGGCGTACAAATATTTTCCCGAAGGGATCAGCTCCTGCTCGTAATAATCGAGCGCGCCGATCTCCAGAATAAAACGCGTTCCGCTCTGAGGCTGCAAATTTTGCGGCCACGAAAACGTTTGGCTTTTATATATATCTACGGAAGTTCCGCCGCTTTTGCCTTTAGCGGCAAACGAGATGCCGTTTGAACCGAGCGAGATAACATACCCGCCGTTCCACGACCACGCGCCGTTTGCATACAGAGCAAATTCCGCGCCGTACACAGAGCCTTGAAAGGTCGCGTACATCTTGACTGCGGTATTGACCGTATAGGACGAGGCGTTTATGAGCGACTGTGTCGTATCGCCCTCGGCCCACTCTTTCTTCGTGTACGTCACGCCGCCCTGCGGGACAGGAACAAGCTTGCTGATGTCGTACTCAGCGTAATCCTCGGTTATAGTCTGCTGCTGCACGTATTTATTAAGCGCGCCGTCCTCAATACCCTTGACGACGAAATCGCCGCTTATAAAGGAAGAATTGTCGTTATTGTATAATTTAAGCCAGCCGGGCGCGGTGTTTGCATAAAGTCCCGTATAAATTGTCTGCATAAACGCAGTTTTTTCGCTTGCACCGCTGCCGACGGTGATTTTGATAAAGGTCGTAAGCGAACCGTCGTTGCCGTTCTGTGCGCCGAGCTCAACAGTATAATCCTCGCCGTCGACAAACTCAAAGCCCGACGGCATATTAAATATCTTTTCAATTCCGGGCACGCCCTGTCCGTAGGAAAATAACTGCCTGCGCTGCTTGCTCAAGCTGTCTTTTTCCCAGCAGAACCCGACATAGTAGTTTAAGGAACGCGACCAATAATAGCTGTTGACAATATATCCGCGCACTTCTGCCGCGAACCAGACAGATTCCGATTCGTTAAAGGTCGATTTGAATTTGATCGCATACGTATCGAACGAGCCTTTGACAGTAATGCTGCGCATCCTTTCGTCCTTAGACGCCGCAAGACGTATATTGCCGTCCGCGTCCTTTTCCGCGCCGCTGTTCAGGAACGAATATCCGTCCGAAGCTTCCACAAAATCCTCTATATTCTGCGCCGTGTAGCTGATAGTTTGTTCTCTCGACGCAGTTGCCGACGTATAAAATTCGCTTACGTTCACCGCAACGATGCGGCGGTAGTAAAGGTTGCCCGCCGTGACTGCGTATAACGTAAATTCATAGTCGCCGTCGGCCTCGGGAAGCGTGACCGCGCCCGTCTTAAAACGATAGGCGTTCTCTGTGCCGACTGTTGAAATGACGTCATTGCCGGCTTTTGTGAATGTCGCGGCCTCGGCAACCGCGCTGCCGTCGAATGAATAATACAGAGCCGTAATCTGCTCCGACGCCGATTCCGATTGTACGGCAACCCAGCCGGTGATTCCATCGGCAAGATTTTGACCGCGCAGGGAATGAGCTACGGCGGACTCGTTTTCAATGCCCCATCTGCCCGTAAGAGTGCCCTTTGTCGTGCCCGCCGGCGGCACGGCGTTTGCAGCGTGAGCGAACGCCGCCGTCGAAAGAGCGGCAAGCAGAGCGATTATGATTATCAGAAAACAAAACCTGATGTTCTTTTTGATTGGATTTAATATCATTTAGACCGCCTTATTATTTTTTCGACAAACTTTTCTTTCTGAAAATGAATAAACATGACAATAACACACAAACGAGAGCTAAGGGGAACAAATTATCCGAAACGCTTCCGCTGCTGCCGCCGCAGCCTGTTTTACCCGTTTCAACGGGAGTTACAACAACGGTGATGACTATTTCTTGCGCTATGTTTCCAACGGAGTCCTGCGCGCTCAGAGTAATTGTGTGAGTGCCTTCCAAAACGTTTCCGGCGCTATCGAGCATGCCTTCAGAATATGATACTACTACGTCGACCTTTCCGTCAACAGCGTCGTTGGCCTCCGCTGTAATAACAGGTTTTTTATCACCGGTTTTCAGGTTAAGCGTAAGCTTTCCGGCGTAGTCTATGACAGGCGCCGTTAGATCCGTTTCTGCTACGACAACGGTGATCACCTTATCGGTTGCGGCGTTGCCTGCCGCATCGGATGCAGAAATCGTGATCGTGTGAGTTCCGACGAGCAGCTTATCATTGCCGTCAAGCATTCCGTCCGAGTACACGATATTAACAATCGCAGTGTCGTCGATATCATCGGCCGCCGATGCCGTTATAACGGGTTTTGCGTCGCCTTTATCAAGATTTAACGTGAGCGAGCCTGAATAAGTGATGACGGGCGCTTCGGTGTCCGCATCTACAACAGTCACGGTAATAACTACCGGTTCGGCTTCATTTCCCGCCGCGTCTGTTGCAGTTATAGTTACGGTATGAGTGCCCGTAAGGAGCTTATCCGATCCGTCCAGAGCGCCGTCGGACCATGTGATGAGAGGCGTGACAGCTTCCGCAGTTGCCTTTGCAAACTTGATGCCGGTATAGTCCGTGACCGAAACGTCAAAAGTAAGCTTATCTGTGTTCTTCACTTTTTTGATAGCCGTTTTGCCGCTGTAATTTATAACCGGAGCCTGCTCGTCTATGGACGACATTTTGATGTCGATACCGCCTGACTGCGAGAACGCGCCAAAATATTCACCGCCCTCAGGGATCGTCATGTCGACCGTGCCGGCAATGAGCAGTTTCCCATCGATTTTAAGATAAACATAGATGCCTGTGCCGGCCTTTAATTCAATTACGCCCATTTCAAAACGGTAGGTTTCATTGTTTTCGATCTCAAACGGATGAGCGTATAAAGTTATGCTGCTTGCTCCGGTTTCGTTGGCAATTCTCGCCATAGCAAAAGTATAAGATCCGGCTCTGTAACTTGCCGCAAGATAGAAACTGATACCGTTCCAGCCGCCAGCGTTTTTTCCGCGGAACATAAACCGCGGCGAGGGTTTGTTTTGACCGGTTACGTCAGAAAATTTAATATCCGTTACCACAACGCTGCTCAATGCGCCTTGGAGCTGACTGTCTGCCCATTCCGCATTTGCACCGGCGCTTCCTTTAAGCTCAACTGTCGTTGCCTCACCCGCCGTGATATCGCTTATGGTATATTTACTGTAAGTATTCAAAAATTCGTCAGAAACAGTTTCGGGTTTATCCTTTGTCCAGAATCCGTGTACAAGATAAAGCGTCAGTCCGTCTTTGATTATTCCGTAATGGATTTTTGTTCCGGGCAATATCTCAAGCGTCGTTATCGGATATTCCGTAGTTGTAGCGAGGATTGCCGGTTTATATTTTATAAACAAATAGGACTGATTATGAGCGGTACTGACGGTTATATTTGCCGAATCCTCACTATACCATGCCCCGAGAGTTTTGCCGTTGATTTTCATTTTAGTCGCGGCATCGGATGTAGCCTTCGCAACAAGGTTAGTCGCGTCCTTTTTTTGAAAACCTGTAGAGGAGAACGTCAGCAGCGTTTCGGTACCTTTTTGATTATTCCATCCGTAGGTATCGGCATATCCTGTAAAAGTAACGTCCTGCGGAGTTGCCGGCTGTACGTTGCTCCATATTCCGTCATCTAAATATATGGTTGTCGCTGCGACAGAGCCAAAATAAAACTGCATTCCGTCCTCAATAGCCAGCGTCGCGTACGGATAACCGGCCGCGGGGACTGCTGCCGAAGCAGGATATTTTACGTAGATATAGTTTGCGCCCTGATCGTATCTTACAGTGTAATTTGAATCTGCCTTATATAGCTCTCCCAATGCAACGCCGTTCAGCTTAATTTTTTTAGAAGCTTGCGAATTCTCATCGGCAAGCCAATTCGTTTTATTTACTTTAGCTTCTATATCAAAAACAGAGCGCCTAAAAGCAATCAAAAGTTCACGGTTGACATCAGCATCGGCAGACCTGTTGTTCCATACAAATCCCTCAAAAGAATATTTCTCCTGACTTTTCATAGCAGTGCCTTCTGCGCCGAGGATCTTTACATTGCTTTTTACATTGTTGAGTATACGGAAGTTACCGCCGGTTTTGACTGCGGCTGTATCGCTGTATGTGTGCGTGTATTCTACTATAACAGCTTGCGCGCTTTCCAGACAAAAATATGCTTTAACGTTGTCTCCGTCATCATAAGTACCGTAGGTAACTGTATATGTGTCGCCTACTGTCAGCGAAGTATAAGTTCTGACAGCGCCGTTCTTTCCGTGCCCAAATCCGTATAAGTCCGCACGTGTAAGCGCAATCTGAACTATGTAAGCGTCGGACGCCGTCCATGAATCGAGCGATACCGTACCTGTCGCGCGGGACAAAACAGCCAAACTAAGGTCTGAAGTCGCTATAAAACGGAATTTAACAGCCTTGTCGGTATAAGGCCCTTTTATTTCAAGGCATGCCTGTTTACTTCCTGTCTGTAACGGTAATATGATATTGTTGTCCGTCGCAGGATTAGTAAAATTCGACTTAACGTTAGTTATAGTCGTACCGTCTTCAAGGCTTTTTTTATTCACCATCAAATCTTCAAGATTTGTGACCTTGCCCGAAAGCGCGTCCGGCACCGCCGCGTATGCCCTTGCAGGCTGAGCAAACCATACCGCGCTCAAAGCGGCTAAGACGAGCGACAATACTATCGCGAACGTCATTAATTTGCGTCGTAATTTCATTTCCATCATATTATTCCCCCATAAAAATTTTTTATTTAGGCTTTGTCTGAATAAATACAAGACATATTTTTGAAGTAATAGCAACGCTATTGCAAAAAAATTTAACGCAGTATTGGTGAAAAAAGACAGCTAAGGCAAACGTTAAGGATTTTTAAGACAAGCGTTATAATAAGGTATATACTTCCTCGTTTTATAAACCATTTCATCAAACAGCTTTCTGGCATTTTCCGCCGGCACGGCTACGAGCGGATCGCACAAAAATGCCGCGAACGCCGCTTCCAAGTTCCCGTCCAGCGCCGCGCGAACAGTCGCTTCCTGTTTGCCGATATGTAATGAAACCAACCCGTTCACCTGCGCCGGAAGCAATCCCGACAGCACCGGATGTATTGCGTCTTTAGTGAACAGCGCGTTTGTTTCGACGATCGCGCTCATAGGAAGGTCCTGCACCTGCCCGGCGTTGGGAAGATTCACGTTAGTTATAAAATCGCCGAGCCCGAGCAGCGCTTTGATTTGCTTAACGCCTTCCTCTCCGCTTGCTTCCGGCTTTAATTCTTCAGTGCCCTCTAGCAGCCTTTTGGTTTTCTCGAGCCTATTTTTCAGATCCTGACGCCTCCAGTCAACAGAGGTTTGGCTGAATTTCCATTTTTTGATAGTTTCGGGATCCTTTAAGTACCACTCAGGCGGACAAAATTCGGCAAGATGCCGGTCGCCCGCGGCGGCAATAGCTCCGTTTTTCAAAAACAGGTCAAAGGCGACGCGGTGGCAGCAAGAAAACGAATTATTCAGCCAGTTACCGTTACCGGTGTACTCTATGCCTGTTTCGTAGTTATCACGCACGTATTTGTCATATGCAGGAAAAAGATCCGTGCCGTTGCAGGAAGCCGATGTTATCCACGTAAAGTGGTTGATCCCCGACACGTTCACCTTGATATCCTGCCGCTTTACGGTTTTTTCCAAAACGCTTTTTTGTTCCGGCCCGACGGAGTCGAGATATACCGTTTTCAAAACTTCCTGCGTACCGAACACCTCATGACAGCAACCAAAAGCTTTGATCTGCGGAAACACCGAGTAAAGAGTTTTGACGCAAATGCTCATCGGGTTCGTATAGCTGATGACCCACGCCTCGGGGCAGTACTGCCTTATTGCAAGCGCTATGTCCCTGTACATCGGCACGGTGCGCAGCGCACGCATAAGTCCGCCGGGCCCGGTCGTATCTCCTACCGATTGATATATCCCGTATTTTTCCGGTAAATGAAAATCTACTTCCATTTCGTCAAACGTACCGGGCAAGATCGAAATGATTACGAATTGAGCGCCGCTCAATGCGTCTTTGAGCGAAGGAACGGCTATATAATGCCATTTAGAATCTGTTTTCTTATTTAATGCATTCCCGATTTTTTCGTTTTCGACAGCTGCGGAAACATCAATATCATAGAGTCTGACAATTCCGGAAACGTCTTTTTCCATCGCAAGATCGCACATCAAAGTTCTCGCCCATCCGCGTGAACCGCCTCCTATATATGCAATTTTTACTCCTGTGCTAGCCAAAGTTACGTTCTCCCCTGTTTTGCGGATTTTACAAGCTTATTATAAACATATTTTGTGTAATTTGCTTTAAGAAACTTGCTCGATAACAGCTTTTTTTAAATTATATTGCTAGGATTGTGCCGTATGTAAAAAAAAACCTCAAAGAAAACAATAAAAATTATTTTTTAATTTTCTTTAAAGACTTGATTTATTGGCGGAAATCTTATATTATATTGCTATTAGGAGAGTGACACTATGTATAACACGAGCGAACTTTATTCGTTAGGTCAGCCGGTTTTTATCGAACGGATGACAAGAAAAAAAGAGACGGCTCCCTGTATCGCACATTATCATGATATATACGAAATGTACTATCTGGTTGAGGGAAACCGCGACTACCTGATTGCGGACGAGATTTTTAATCTAACCGCCGATTGCGTCGCGCTGATAGCTCCGGGCATAATACATATGACGCGCGGCGGTCATTACGAGCGCATCTTAGTGCAGTTCGAGGCGTCTTTTTTAAAAAAGTTTTTTAACGAAGAATCTCTCTCCTCGATTTTCGCGTGCTTTAAGCACAACTTTATCCGCATACCGCAAATCAAACAGGAGGAGATCAAATACTTATTTTCCAAGATCCATAAGGAATACGTCAGCGGCGATCTTGCCGTAACGCCGCTGCGCCTTGCCGAGCTTATGCTTTCGCTCGAAAGCTGCGTCAATGAATGTGACCAGTCTAAAGAAACACAAAAATTTTCCGACGATAATATTGCTGCAATTTTAAAATACATTAATGACAATTTTTCATCCATAGAAAGCATTTCGCAAATTGCCGACCATTTTTACCTTAATAAATTCTATCTTTGTCATATGTTCAAAACCAACGTGGGCAGCACGCTTATCACGTACCTTAACAACATCAAGATATCCCACGCGATTCAGCTTATAAAATCAACGGATAAAAACATGACCGACATCGCGTTAGAATGCGGCTTCAATTCTTCGGTTCATTTTTGCAACATGTTCAAAAAGTTCGTAAATATGTCCCCGTCAGAATACAAAAAGATTCAAACCAAACTAAAATAAAAGGTTTTAAACCGCAGGGCAGAGCCCTGCACCCGCTCGGCAACGCCGCGCATTCCGCAGCAGAGACTGCGGGGTTTTAAATGCGGCGGGCGCATTTATGGAAATGCAAGCAAGCTTCCATTTCCCCAAATGCTTCTTGATAAAACAGCAAAAAATACCGCTCTGCGCTTTAAACCGCTGCGGTATTTTGTTTATACTCATTTAAGTTGCCCGAACTCTTTCCAGAACAAGTCTTTATCAAAATAATGGTCTTTATTTGTGATGTTCAGCTTGCATTTTCCTTCGGCGCCGACCGTTTTATATATTTTTTTTACCGTTTCAAACTGCTTTTTTACACCCTCGATGGGAAAAATCGGATCGTTGACTCCGGCAAATATAATAAGCGGCCTTGGCGCGATAAGGCACGATAAATCGCCCATATCAAAATATTTCAAAATGCCCGGCACATAATTACAGGAACAATGGAACATCTTTCCGATCGAATCCTTGAACGAGCTGAACGCGCACGACGGTGCCGACCGCGTAATACGCTCCTCTAAACAAGAAGCGTAAAAAGTCGCCGTACCGCCTCCGCTGTTGCCCATACACGTAATATTGTCCGTATCAACAAACTCAAAGTCCTTCAAGCAATCGATCGCGCGCGAAATATCCCAAACCCGTTCGCCAATCAATGTGCGCCCTAAAAGCAATGCCGTATTAGACGTAAAGTCGCACATAGTGCTGCTGTTTTTTGACTTTGTTTCGCCCATTCCGCGCTGTTCTATACACAGCGCCGCATATCCGTTCCGAACCGCCTGAACCGCAAAGTCCCCGCGGGTTTCGATATATTCCTTGTCACCCTCGAACTTCGGCTCGCCAACTGAATTATGAAAGCCCGTCGAATGCCCCTGTAAACAGATCATAACAGGGTGCTTTTTCTTGACCCCGTTCGGCTTCAACAGATAGCACGGAACAAAATTATTCCTTTCACTCTCAAAAACAAACCGGATCCTTGTATGGTCCTCGAACTTTTCACTGCTCTCGATCTTCAAATCCAAAAGGCACTTATTCTTTTCGATCTCGCCCATACCCAATAATGCCTTCAGCCTTTTTCGCACTTTGCCTTTCCACACGTCAAAATCCCCCGCCTTCTTAAAGCAAAGCGAGGGCTCGACCGTGTCAATCAGAAAATTATGATTCTTGTCACCGAAAATCTCTGTCATGGATTTAATACCCCTATTATGATATATTATCACAATCCGGCAACATTAAGCATTAATTATTTTGCTTTAATCAAATTATTATTTAATTATCTTGTTTTCCAAAAATGCAGTTGACAATACAGTCGGCTACGGTGCATCAATTAAAATACAACCTTTTGCAATTGATTTAAAAGGTTTTCTAAATTAATTGCGCTTTTGTCGCTGTTTTCTACCAAATCATTATGTACGCATAAAATATAATTTCATTTCTTTCTTGACTTATGGATACCGCGCTGACCTTTCTATTATGGTTTCCCTCGTTTATTATTACATATACGGCATAATCTGAAGGTAAATCCTTTATATAAGCGTTCCCCACTCTGTCAAAAACGTTTTTAGTATTTTCGCTTTCTTCGGGAGCGGTTATTTCATTAAATTGCTGGATGTAACTGCTAATCGTACTTTGGTTTGCGGAAAACCTTAATACAACCGTTTGGTCATATTCCTGCCAAGAAGATTCGTTATAATAAAAATCGACGTTACTTGCGCCCTTCGGTATTTTTTCGGGGAATATCTTCAGTACTTCTTTACGGCTGAAGCCGCCCATTTTCATTGTACGCTCATAACGGGAAGCGTCTGTAATTGTTACCGATGTTTGCGACAACCCAATGATAAAGATACTAAAAAAAGAAGCTATCATAAAAACGGGAATAAGTATAACTGTAAATATAATGGTTACCGAATTATTCAACTTACCTTTTCCGGCAAGACCGGCAATCAACGTAAACACCAAAGCCGGTATAATAAAAATTAGTCCCAAAAAAAAGAGCGGCTCTATTGAACATGCTGTAAGAAACCAATACACGAAAGCAAAGCAAACAAACGCAAGAACTGCCATAACTCCGGGAAATAAAGCCTTTTTAAATTCAAATTTGTTTTTTTCTTTATCCATTGAAATCTATACCTTTATTTTTTTGCTAAGTTTCATTACCCTCTCCATCGGCATAAAATAACATAGACAAGATTTGAAAACACAATAGTTATCCAATGGACGATAATAAAAAGTATAAATTTTTCTTTAATCCAAATAGTTTCGTTTAAAGTCACCAAAAAGAATATCGCAATAGCTGCCAATGTCAGAACCGCAGCTACGGCAAGGCAATATGTTAAAATGGACGCATGGTATTCGTCATAAGGACGGCGGCGGATAATTAATAGAATCACAAGAAGTACTGTAATGCCGATCAACACCCAAGATAAAACAACCTGATTTTGGGCAAGCAGAAAACCGCTCCAGGCTTTCCAAAACGGCGAGTCGCCTTCGTAATGCGTGGTAAAACCGCTATGCGAGCTAAAAACAATAAAGATCAGCGCGTAAAACAAGGTAAATATACTGATGCAAACGGCATTAAAAACCGGTGATTTAAGTAAACGCTTCATCTCCGATCCTCCTTGTTAAAAATAAATAAAAACTCTATAGAAACGTCAAAAAATTTTGCCAGGTCATACGCAAGCCAAATCGACGGGTCGAATTTTCCCGTTTCAATAGCGTTGATTGCCTGCCGCGAAACAAGTACCTTCTGTCCTAATTCTTTTTGGCTAAGACCAAGCTTTTCCCGACATTCCCTAACTTTATTCTGCATAATAAATCACCTTCAACCCTGATGTAAGGTTTACTTTACCTCATTATATATTACAATTTTCAATGTGTCAAGCAAACCTTACATCAAATAATAAAAAGATATTCTTAAATATAAAATATGGCTGTGGATCAAATACCCACAGCCGTATTTTACTATTAAATGCAATAAGCGATATTTAATTATTTATTACTGCTAATCACCATTTTAAAATTATTGTCGGCCGCAAAAGAAAAATATATTGCGTTTCCGAACTGAACTATATCCCCTTCAAATACTTCTTTCATAGAGATACATACTTGAAAAACAAAATCTTTGAGATTAATACGCGGGTTTATTTTCAAAGGAATAGTCTCCTCGTCTAAATCAAAGAAATTTATATGATGAATTTTATTATCAGGGATATTTATATAAAAATCAGAACCTTTGTCCGGATTATTAGATTTTAAAGCACTAGCCTCTTTTTCTTTAGCTTCCTGCTTAAAAAACTCATTATAGTACTTTTTGACTTCTTCATCTTCTGAATATAATTCGCTGTTCTCATTTGGAAAATCCGACATGTCTTTATCTCTCCTTATTATTTTTTTATTAAAATGTTTTCGATCCAGTCTGTAAATCTGGAAAAGCTGTCAAGCGATAGCTCAAAGTAATCAAAATAATACTTTTCCACGCCGGTATCCAGCCGCGCTGTGATTTCATGAATAAACACTTCTCCATCTTCGCCGCTTTCCGTACTTGATGAAACATTTATATCAATTATAAAATCCATAAATGACATCTGATCCATGAATAACCTGTTATCCCTATACGGATAATCCTTATCTACTACAACGTTCAAAGTACAGGTGCTGTATGAAGTTTCCCGTTCTTCTTCAACCGTCAAAGCAAAGTATGCCGGTTTTTCTGTGTGAACTTCATAAGTCAGGGATATGTCGTCATAATCGCCAAGTAATTTTGTAACTTTCAGAGTACTGTTTAAATATGTAATATCAGATTTTTTAACTTCATAGGCAGTTGTATAATACGGTTCGTCATTCTTAAATAAATAATACCCTATTATAGAGAAAGCCAATATCAGCACACACGCTGCCGGGATAGCTAAATATAATTTCCTATTAGTTCTTTTACTTTTTTGAGCAGCGGCATTACTATCAATGATCGGATAGATAACTTCTTCTAAAAAGTCCTTATCTTCTTCCAGTATTCTTTTTTCTTCTGCTTTAATTTGTTTTTTAAGTTTCTTCATAAAGTACCTCAAGATATGTTAAGTACTAGCGCTTCGTCGATTTGAGCGGTATTGACGTTTATGTATCCGGTTCTATATAACCCCAGACCCATAGCGCAATGAATATATCTGTCAAACCTTGTTTGATTGTTGCTCAAAGTATAGCTTACTTCCAGACAGCCAAACCCGGACACCGCGTGATTTGAATAAGCATACTCATATGCTAAAATATCAAAGCCTGAACCGATTGTTATAACGGTTGACCTGTAACCTGCTAAAAATAACGCGATCGCTTTATTGCTCTGTACTACTGTTTTTGTGGAGTCATAATTTAATTGCCCTCCGGACATCAGACTGGAGTAAGTTATAGAATAGCCTTGCCTGTTGACATACGCTTTAAGCCCGTTACGGAACTGCGTTACCGTTGTTCCTGCACCGGTCGTATTTGTTCCCATATCCGTATGCAGCGTTTCAGACAGATTCATTGTCGTGCTGTTTTCGCCCCTGAAATTATATTTGCCTAAAAATGTCGTTCCCGGCTCGTAATTAGGAATAAGATTTGTGTATGTTTTATCATAATAAGTGATCAGGTTTGATCCGGCAACGGGAGCGCAGCCGTTAGATAATCCGTATGTATAGCTCGGAATGGATATTAGTACATTGTACTTTGATTCGGACCTATAAAGATACTGAACTTCTTCTGAATCATAATTGAGCAGGTTCGATCCTGAAAAGGCATTTTCTGAAACAACCTCAAGCGCGGAATCTGAAATCTCCGCGTCGGTATCGCAATCGAAAAATTCGCCGTCTGCGTAATACCAATATAGTTGAAGCGCCGGATACACTTTTGATTCATCTATATCGTGATACGGCGAGCTGCCGTCCGTTACAAATTCAGTAACTTGCAGCATACCGTCATCAATTAATATTGCATAGCCTTGCGCGCTTTCATATTCAAAATCATATACAGCGCCTAAAGGATTCAAATCGATATCGTACAGCGGTTCTCTGTGGACTGACACATCAGCCATTTCGATATTCTCATACTCGAAAATCTCATTGAGTGTAGATAAGAATAATTGATCCGCATCGTCATAAGAAAAGCTCGCTTGAGCTTTCATATAATACCCAATAGGCAATATGATAACAGCGATCATGAATATTGGAAAAATAACTTTACTTAATACCTTCATTCGTTCTCTCCTTAATAATTTCTTTTTTTATTTTTTTCTTAGCAGTTTTATGCAGGTATTTTATTGCGGCATATTTTAAGTCCAACTTTATAGCGATCTCTTTAAACGTATAACTTTGCCAGTAAAACAGAAAAATCACTTGTCGCTCCTGCGGATTTAAACTTTTTAATAGGTCTGACGCATAAGCCGGTATAAAAGTATTTTCAGGGATAGATGCTTTAAGTTCGGCAGCTGTTCTTTTTCTATTGTCCCTTAAAACGTCTAGCGCCAAATAATAAACCTTGTTATATACCCAGCTTGTCGGATATTCAATTTTTTCATCAGGCGTATAGGTAAATAACCATAGAAAGAATTGGTGTGCTATATCCCGCCCGTCTATCTTGTTGTGGAAATTACAGTTTATGTTCATAACAATCAACGGATAAAAATATGAATATAAGGTCTTAGCTGCATTTCGGTCATATTTGTATCTTCCTAATAGAAAGTTAAATTTTGCGCTTTGCATTTATCTTTCTTTGTTTTTCAGCTTCATCTTTCTTGCCTCCTAAATTTTTTTGCCCATTAGACTAATTACCGACGCTAAATATATAAAAGAATTCTTAGTTTAAGTTTGGCTTTTATTAAACTATTTGCCAACAAAGGAATTATATCATTGAAACATAGCTGTAGTCTAGCTTTTCTCCAAGTAAATTAATGACTATCTTTGGGGTATTATGTCGATTTCTGTTGATTTTCAAAATAGAATTAATGATTTGGTAAGCGAACTCGATGTTAAGAAGTCTGAATTACCGGCTGCAATGGGTATAGATTATCGCTCACTTTCTAATGCGGTGAACTACGGAATAATCCCAACGCCTAGGATTTTAATAAGAATAGCTGATTTTTTCGATGTTTCTATTAAATATTTATTATCTCGAACCGATGATGAATATTTTGAAAAATCCGAAAATAATAGTAATTTTCATATTCGGTTTCAAGAACTGGTTCTTGAAAATAATGTTACTTATTATAAAGTCAGTAAAGCATGTCATTTTGACAATAGTAGTATTTCAACATGGCTCAGTAAAAAATATCTACCATCCTTAGAACTTTTAGATATACTCGCTGACTATTTCAAAGTTTCCATAGATTACTTACTCGGTCGTAGTGATATCAAAAATTAATCTCTGCTAAACTGCAAAAGGCAGGAAACGTTAAACTCCCTGCCTTGAAAATAATAATCATTAATGCAATTATATTAATCACATTTTAATAAATAAAGTTTCTTTCCATGTACCTATTAATAATGTTTGATTCGGTAAAAAACATAATTTCGATGCAAATTTTATTTTTTTTATAAAAACTTCTTCCATTGCATTTACATCTTTTACGACAAGTTGATTACTGAACAAAATATAATAGTATTCTTTATCGCGCAATATGTCGCAAAGATATCCGCAATCATTTAGAATCTCCTCGCCAATATTTTTTAAATCTTTGACGAAATTCTTATCTGAAACTTTGCTAAGTAAATCTATTAAATCTATATTCCCTGTTTTTAGCTCAATATCATTATTGCTTGCATCATAAATCTTTTTTCTGAAATTTTTTGTTATGTTATTTTCGTATATCATTAACCTTCCTTTAAATAAAGTCGTTTCATAAAGGAATAAATCAGAGCCAAACTTTTTTGATAAATTAAAGCTTGTCTCGAAATTTGTATTAATAACAAAACTAGGCTCATAATTTTCGTCAAAATATATATCACATAGAATATTGTTATCGCCATGTCCATATATAATTGATATATAATGTTTTTCATCTATTAGGAACATATTCTGTATTATGCGTTCTAGGTGCTTAAAAAATTTAACCGTATTATCTTTAAAATCATATATTCCCAAGCTTTCATCAGCTATAAAATATATATTATTTTCTCCCAAAAAACCTCTTGCATGCTCACCATCACTATAATGTTTTATTTTTGTAGGATTTGGAATTTTTTTCTTCAAAATAACTTCTTTTTTTTCAATATCGATAATCATTATTCGACCATCGTTGTCAAAGCCTCCAAGCAAGGAATCATTATTTGACCAAAAAATATTATTGATATTTTGGAGTCCGGAGAAACTGCAGATTAACTGCAGTTTCTCTGTATCCCATAAATGAATCGCTCCATTGCCAATAGTTGCAAATAATTTTTTATTATTTGCAACTATTGCATTGTAGCAAGCTTTTTTTTCATGTTTTATAAGCTCCATATTGCCTCCAAAGCAAATAATTGTGCCACCAAAAGAGTTAATCTTATACTATCTAATTGTCTTACTCAAAATCTTCTTTCTAAATATTTAAATTTTACCAGTCGGCACATTCCGTTAAAATTTCTTCTAACTCATCATACCATTTTTGATTGAAAAAACTTGAAAGATAATCATAAATTTCCTGCCGCTCTTCGGTCTCGATAAAACTTGTATCATCATTAAAAACAGTGATTTTATTAATAGTTTCCTTTAAAAGATTTTTCACTTGTCCTTTTGATATTCCTGCAGATATACGGTTTGCGTAATCCGTTAAAATTCTCTCTATTTCATCAATTTCTTTTTCTGTATGCAAATTGATACCTTCAGCTAAAGCCTGTCGCCAACTTTCTATTGGCGAGAATTTTGATGCTGCTTTCAGGACAGGAACAAAATCTTCAGTCTTATATTTTTCTTTTAAAGCTGCATATTTTGCCATTTGCTTTATATATTTTGCTTTTTCGCCTGATTCTATAAATCCTTGACCTTTTCCGGCAAACCACATCGATGTGTCATTTTCATCCCAATCATCTTGCGCGCCGTTAAAAAAATTGACATCAACATCGGGTCGCCGCGCTTCAAACATTGCGTATGCCTCCACGTCAAAAATATTGATTTGACATTCATAATACTTTAATTTTGGTAATGCGATGATCGGACGGATATCCCTATCCGCAATTTTAACATAGGTTTTAAGATACTCTAAATTAGAAAGCATCCGCAGCGGTTTTAATGTGCTTAAAGCTCCAGTTTCGGAAGTTATGACTAAATATCGTAACTTATCTGCCGCCTGTAAGGGCAAAATATCAGATATATGGTTAAAATCTGACAAGTTTAAAAATTCAATGTTAGGCGTTTTTTTAAAGTCCCACAGTTTATCCGCCTTATTGTTCCACCATAACCGAATGATTTTAAGTTTTTCATATTTTTCTATAAAAGATAAATCACTCAATCCCGGCGAGCCGGAAATAAAAAGTTCTTCAATGTCCGGAGAAATTTCTTTTAGCGCTGTCTCTAATTTTTTCTGATTAACATTATCAAGCCAAATTTTTTTTCTGCCTTTTAAAGGCACCGGAATAGTGCCGCGAAGAGTACGCGATATTACCATATCGCTAGCATTCCCAACAAATACGCCAAGTTCTTTATTTGAATATTGACACTTTTCACATTCTATAGTTGATACTGGGTATTTAGGCTGGGAAATTTTTGAATTCAACCAATTATCTATTGCTTTTTCATGATTTTTTATGTAAAGTTCATATTCCGGATTACAACAATATATTTCTTTTCTGTCCCAGTTGCAGATTTTCCCAAAATCAAACACAGATTCCAACTCATAACTTTTTTCATTTTTCAATCTCATGGCTGAACTCCTTAAAACTATAATAGCTATTAAGCAAAATCAATTTATATTCACTTTTTTAAATTTTTTTTCCTAATACAATAAGCATCTACTTTTGTTTTTCTAAATAAAATGCGATTAACTCTTTAAATTTTTGTTCGTATTTTTCGATCCGTTGCTGGTCGTTCTCAAGCGTCAATCTTGGCTTTCGTTTACCGACAATGCATATGTCGTTATACCATTCATTAACGCAATATGCGCATAAGCTCGTACCTTTTACTCCCGGATTTTCTGCGATATATCTTGCGACCATCTCAGTGGAATATGAATTATACGGGAAGTCAAGCTGCTTAAGTGTTTTTATATTTGCAAATACCTCCAAATCTTCATCAAGTGTTTCCTTATAATTGCTATAGCATAAAGTTTCTAAATTTGTTTCTATAAGCGGCTCAAGTGCTAGGATACTGTCGCATTCTAAACTGAGATGCTTTAAACGCGGCGCTGTTTTTATTTTATCAATATCGCGTAAACGCGTAAAACGGCTGATACTCAAGCCTTCCAATTTAAAATTACTCGACATATCCCATAGTTCTTCTGCACGTTGATTGTAGCTTAGCATAACATAAACGAGTTCGGATAAGTTACATAACGGATCAAAGTTTCGTATATGCTTGCAGTCAAAAAGTGCCAGACACTTTATACGGTGTCCGTATGTGCGTATAACATATTCAAATATATTTTGATTGAAAAAACACAATAATACTTTATCTATATTATCGTGCACACCAAGAATCATATCGATTCTTTGCTCTGTTAACTGCTCTCCGCCGCCGTTGCACCCGCCGTTTTTTACTTCTATAAAGCTTTTATAGTCTAAACTTTTAAAAATCTCATAGGTCATTGCATTTTCAGTATACGGCTTAAGATAATTTTTTTTAGGTATCGATATAGGCTTTGTTATTTTTTCTTCTTTAGCTTTATCATAATCGCAAATCGGAGTTTCATTTGAAAGAATATCTGTAATTTTCTCGTGTTCATTAAGATAAAAGCCGTCCATCAATGTCAGCAGATGTTTGGTTCTGCGTTCGGCTTCTTTCTTTTGATCGTACACAAAATAAAAATCGTCATAAATCTTTTCTATAAATATTTCGTCAAGTGACTCTTTGTCGTAACTCAGTTCCTTTATATATCTGTCATAAATAATATCGTTGTCTTTGGTAATTTTTAAATTCTTATAACCATGTTCTTTAAGTATTTTTAGATCAGGATGCTCCTTCGATAAATAATCAAAAAGCGCAACAAAATTTTCATACCATGTACCTTGTAGCGTCAAAATATACCGGCTATGTTTTTTTTGCGCAAATATTTGAAAAGCAAAAAAGTATCCGGCAAAAAGACCTTTGGCCGCTTTACAAATTACAACATCTCCCGGAATAAACTCATCGCATATGTAACGGTAATGCTCTTTGATATATCTTTTTTTCTTCGGCTGCGTCGACTGCAATTTTAGCCAAGCTTTTTCAATAACGGATTTTCGAAGTTCTAGTTTCTTCTCACAGCTTTTACCCTGATCGTATGCAAAAGTCAAATTAACCTGCTCTTTTTCCTGCAGTAAAACAAAGTGATTGAGTTTTGTCGGTATACTTTCGACAGTTTCTAATATTTCAATAAAATCATTTTTTACTGTTTCATTCTGTTGTTTTTCTGTTTGAGAATACGCATATCCCCTGTCAAAGAGATCAAAAATGCCTTCGTTTGTTTCCGTATCCCATCTAAGCTGCATTGCCAGTTTCTCGTACTCCTTTCTTTTATCTTTGGGAATATGGCAAGCATCAATCCACGGCTTTAGTAATATATCACTCTCAAAGTATTTTTCAGCTTTTTGCTTTATTCGCTCTGTGAGACGACCGGCTTCGTGTTCAGCAAGAGCAAGCGCTAAATATGCGACGGCATAATCAAACGGCTGTCCCTCAGAAGTTTCTATAAAGCTTAAAACGATTCCCTCAGCATCTTGGTCAGAGTATCCTAATGATAATAGTGTCCGATATTCGTCTTTTATTATACAAGCCAGACCATCACTGAAAAAAGTCAAAGGACCATAATTTCGTTGATTAAATTCTCTTAGTTTCATTTCAAAAATCCTATTTTTTAAACAAGAAGCTTTACACTAAAAAAAAGCTCCGAAAACAAAATATAAGACCATATACGTCTCGTGTATTTTTCATATTTGTTTCAAAACTCTCTTTTCAGTTATCTCACTAATTTTTTAAATTTCAAAATTATATCGTAAATCATATTAATACATGAATTATCTTTAAATTATAAGCTCTTTCTTATTAAGAATTTTTTCTGATCAGGTAAATTGTATAATATTTCAAAACGATCATGCTAAAAGAATAGCATGTTTAAAGTGTGCCGTCAATATATAAATATTATTTTTGTCAAACGTCTAAATTAGCAAAGTTTGTATAGTACTGGAAAAACCAATATACAACTGGATAAATTCAAATTGTAAGCCATCTGATTCTAATGCTGCTAATTTTGAAAACTTAGCGAAATTTTTCGAACTTTCTTCAAATTACATTATAAATGCTAATGAATATTTAATGTAACCTAATCGACATTAAAAGTTATTCATTTTTTGCTAATGAAATGCTAATGACATTCACTCAAAATTAGCATGATTTTATAAAAACATATAAATATCCAATTATTTTTATTTATCAAATTAAAACAAAAATTCGACATTATTTGCAGATAATGACAGTAAAATATTAAATAATCATCATTTTAAAAGCAATTATAAATCATAATCAAAATTCAAAAAATGCTCTTTTTAGCCCCTCCGACTCTGAAGGCCGCCGGTTCGAATCCAGTCGGGTATACAACAAAAAATCGACAAAATGACCCAAAAGTATCAATTTTTTGATATTTGAGGGTCATTTTTCGTTAATTCAAAAGCGGATATTTTATTTTAGAGTCAAAAACTCATTTTTGCTAATGATTTGCTAATGAAGTGTATCAAATTTTTAGCAACTTTTACGTTTAAAGTCTTTTAGTTTTATTAAGAATAGATAGTGTTTTTTAATAAAAAGTCTATAAATTTCCCTTCTTTCCCGCCTATTTCTCTTTCAATCGTAACGTTTAATCGACTTTACTTTTGCTCGAATATATTATAGAAAAAACAAAAAAGACCGAAACATATTGTTTTTTTATATGTCTCGGCCTTTTTATATGTTAATTCAGAATACGTTAAGAAAAGGGTTAGTGTTTTTAAAAAGGATTTTATATCTTCAAACTATATATCACAGCTCGGTTGTCTAAGCATCCCCTAAAACCGCATAAAGCGTAGTATTCTTTATATAAGCTTTGTTAACGATAATTATAGCACAACTTTTTAGGATTAAACTTTTTTTATTAAGCTTTACTTTTCATTTTATCTTTTTGGGCGGGCAGGTTGACTCACGAACGATTAAAGAGGGCCTGTATAAGAGACGGCTGATCGCCACCCCGTTCATCAGAGATTCAAGGACATAAAAACCGCCTTTGCCGATTTCATAACTGTTTTGACTTATAGTGGTTAGTTTTGGTGACATTTCTTCGCCAAGCGGAACGTTGTCAAACCCGACTATTGAGATATCTGAAGGAACGGAAATATTCATTTTTTCGAGCGTTTGGGTTGCATAAAAAGCAAGCATATCTGATGCGCATACTATAGCGGTTGCGCCATGCTCAATAATTTGAGGGATTATCGTTGAAGAATAATCAAAGCCAAAATTACTTTCAAAAATCAGCTCCGGATGAACCGGAAGCCCGTTGTTCCGCAAACCGTTAATAAAGCCGTTACGCCTTGCAACAGAAACAAGTATCATCGGTGTGCCGCCGTAAAAAGCAATTTTCTTATGCCCAAGCGACACAAGATGGTTGATAGCCAGCGAGATTCCCGTTTCGTTGTCACAACCGATATAAGCGGTTCTGGGCGCTTCTATATAATGGTCGAACATTACAACAGGTAAATCTGACTTATTAAATTCATCATCGCGGTTATAATAATCAGTCCGGAGAATAAAAGCGCCTTCGTAATCGTTGCTTAAAACGTTGTCATAAAAACTCCAATCAGGAGTAATCGGCTTGTTGACCGTAACAATTTCATAGCCCTTTTCCGAAGCCGCGACTCTGAAACCAAAAAGCATCTGGTACTCAAAGGTATTAGAATCTACAACGTCAAGCCCGCTTACAAGAACTGCGAGCTTACCTTTTGTTTTACTCGTTTTTTTGCCGAAAGAATACCCCATCTCAATTGCGCGTTTTAAAATCTGCGTTTTTGCTGTTTCACTTATATCAGTTGAATTAGAAAAAGCCTTGGAAACAGTACTGACCGAAAATTTCACTTCTCTGGCAATATCTGTAATCGTAACTGATTTTTTACCCATAGCTAGCATTATATCAAACCTCACTTCCTTTTGCAACTCTTTGCGCGTAAATTAGCTGTATTGATTCGCAATTTGTTTATTTTTTCATTTCATTTCTTATAGTAAATATCCAAAAACTCTAGTCTTTTAGCGAGGTAATCCGTTAAAAATTCCGTCTGGCCTGTAAAAGTCTCTATTTTGTCGATATCTCTTTTCGTGCGGCTTTCCGTACCTGGCCAAATGACCGTTTTGAGAACCGGCCACTTTTTGAAGTTTTTCTCCACGGCGTCGTTCAAAAGCCCGGATAATTTTCCGATACTGCCGATAAGCTTTGCTATAGCGGTCGTTTTCAGTTCATTCCATCTGCTCACATACCGGGATTTGAACTCTGCGATTTTCATAAGCGCGCTGAATAAATAATGCTTGATTTCGGCGCGTATTTCACTTGGAAGCTGCTGACTGATATACCCTCCGCCCAGCGATAAATCAAAATCCCAAATCGGCGAAAGCGTGAGCTTACCTTTCTTTTGCCTGTACATAAACACCGAGGAAAATCCGACGTCGCCGTTTTTAAACAATTCTTGAGTAAGAAAATAATCTATGAATGAATCGACGTCTATCAGCTTTTCTATTGCAGTAAAATTGCCACCGAGAATCGCATTTTCGATTTTGAAAAAATCGGCGCTTATATAATCGAACATTTCTTGAGTATAATACGTTTCATCTGTTTTCGGGCTTTTGATGACATAAGCCGACTTACTTTCAAACGGGCCGTAATTTGTTTTGAAATAATCCCACCCTTGAATGACAGAAGGATCGGCAAATGCGCGGAAATCAAGCTCAAGAAAATAGTCGCATTCTGCGTCGCCCTTTTTCGGCTCGCTGACCGGCACTCTGCCCGTCTTAGCTTCAACATGCTCGCACAATAAATACAAACCGTTATATTCGCCGTTAAGATAAACTTCCACGAAATTAGGCGTCACTGAATACGGCAGTCCCGACAGAGACCGCGCAAAAGTATAGGCTAAATAATTGCGTAAAAGCGATTTATCAAAATAATTGGCTATAAGCGTCCAATCCTTTGCGGCGCTCAAACCCAAAATTGATATTTTGGAATCAAATTTGATGCGGTATGACTTTTTCGGGGCCAGCGACCAAGACGAATTCCCTCTTCCCCGGATCCCCATTGTTTTGCCCGAAAAGACCTGATCGTTACCTCCGGTCTTCATCGCTACGTTTCCGCCGGTATATATTTCTTTAGAATCTATAGCTGCACCGCCGTTTGTAGTAATATAAATTATAGGCAAAGACGCCTCTTCTTTCCATACCGCCGTATAAACAATGCTCTCATGTATATCTGATATCTTTACTGTTTTATCCCATTCATAGCTATGAAACTCACGATAGAGTATCGGCTTAACTATACTTTGGCCGGCTTCGACCTGCTGAACAGTATCGGCGTCATTTAAAATTAACGCATCAAAGCAGTTAAACTGAACTGTATACAACTTGCCGCTGTCGTCATTTATGACCGTTATCGCAAATTCCACAGATATATCTTCATCTGATTTAGCTAATAATTCTACAACCGCACTTCCTACTGAAAAGCCCTCTATTTTGAGTTTTCCCGCGTCTATATAGCCCGCAGCAACCTCACCGTCGGAGCTTACTGCCTCATACAGAACGTTTTGCGCATCGTTTTCTTTGAAGTATGAATCAATTTCAAACTCGGCCGAAAACTCAAACGCAAGATTCAGCCTGATGCTTTCTCCTTCTTTTATCTTTTCAAGTCCTTGTTTTTTAACATCTTCGTCGTTATCTTTTTCGTCTTGACGCGGCAAAGCAGCACACGCCGCAAACGATATGCAGAGTATAAAGGAAACAAATATTAAAAAAGTTTTTTTAAAAAAAACCATGATTTTCCGCCTTAATTATATACTTTTCCGAACAGGCATCAGCTGCCTGTCCGGAAATGTATAAACAAAATTTGAACTTAAGGAAACGCTGAATAAATACGCGTTTCCCTAACAAAGACAGGTGTTATGCAGCGGTAGCTACGCCCTTTGCTTTAAGAAATGCGTTCATGTCAAGGATCTGCATTGCGGACTTGGAAGAAATAGCAGTTGAGGGAGTTCCTAACGTTGCAGAAGCCGAGTAAAGCTCAACAATAACGAAGTTTTTATCTGTGACTCTGAACAATGCCCATTGTCCGCCCGATCCGTTGCCTAACGATGCGTTTTCAAATTCATGGAAAGGCTTGTCGCCGTTTACGCCGTAGAATGAGTTTGCGCTGAACGAGCTGTGATTGTGCCCTGAAAGAACGTAGACCTGAGGGTAATTTTTGACAACGTCTCTTAAGCGGGCAATACCTGTAGAGGTGGAATCCTTAAGAGGAACGTGCGCCGTAACGAAAATAGGCTTAGTGGGATCTTTTGCGACTGCTTTATCGAGTTCTTTTTTAACGAAATCGCACGTCGTCGGATTGTAGCTGTATGTGGAATCTGAATCATAACCCTGATCGATATTCGTTGTTATGAACGTAAAGCCGTTTATAACATGAACGCTGTCGGGCTTATAACCCATTTTCTGTTGAAACTGGATCTGTTTCCCTATTCCTTCATGGTTGCCGTAGCAAGCTATAACAGGAACATTCGGAGCATACCTTGCGGTAATCTGATTTATGGAGTCAAAGTTCGACGGGTAGCCTTCGGTAGTGTCGCCGTTACTAAGCGAGGCGTGCAGTCTGCCTCCGGTAAAGCTCATCGCATCAATAATTACGTTTGAGTATTTATTGGTCTTTGCCGGACTGTCAAGAGCGCGCGTCGCACCGTCAAAGTGGATGTCGCTTATATCGGAAAACGCTACGAGAACATTTCCGTACTCGCCCAGATTTTCAGGAGTTGTGTTGACAACGAAAACTTCGAACTCAAAATCGACTTCGCTTTCGTCCGCAGTCACAAGAAGCACTACGAATGCCTCTCCGACTTTCTTGCCCGTCAGAGTAAATATTCCGTCAACTATACTGCTTACTCCGACGACCGCAGTATTATCGCACAGGGCTAGGTAGCTGACATCCTCCACACCGTTTTCGTTAACGTAGTCGGCTACATCGATTGAAACTGTGGGAAAATCCGCGCCCTCGTCTTTAGTGTAAAAATCGAGCGTAATGGGCGCTGCTTCTTTTAGCTTGATAATTTCAGCCGGCTCCTGCACGAAAGTATTTTGAACAGTAACCTGCCAGGTGACAGAAACCGGGGTTTTATCCGGAATTGTGCCCGTTAAGGTCACAACCGACGCGCCTTCAGTTCTTCCGCTTACGGTAAACTTTCCCGCAGCTATTTCACTTAACGATACGTTAGTGTTGCTTGCCGTTACGTTAAAAGCTATATCCCCGCTGCCGTTAATAAATTCCGAAATAGTGATGACCTTTGAGTTTACGGCGTTTAAATCAAGTGCAAAACTTGTACCGTCTTTGACCTTTGTGATTACGGAAGTATCGGTTTTATTATCACCGTTTCCGCACGCAATCAGGTTTGAGAAACAGACAAACACAAGAATAAACGCAAGAAATATCCTGAGACTTTTTTTCATTTTTTTCACCTCTTGCAATAGCTGCCGCAACCAGTACGGTCTGCGGTCCACATATAATTTTTAAGATAGTTTATAGTGTAGTAAAACGCATACGCGCCGCCTTTTCCGGAAATTTCTATAATTGAGTTTCCGAAAAAGACGGCGTTTATGCAATTATGGCTTAAGGAAACGCTGAATTATTGAAGTGTTTCCTTAAATGTTGCTATACGTTCTGTCCGTTGTCTACCCAAACGGTAGCAGCTTCATAGAATGCGTAAATACGGTATACGTCGCCTGATCTGCCTGTGTTGTAACCTATAAACATTACAGGATCAAAGCTTGCGCCGCCTACAACGCCCTTTGTAAATTCAAACGTAAGGATATTGTCCGGGCCGGTCGTAAGAACAGCCGTTTCATTTGCGCCTACGTCGTTACCTTTAAGCATAAGCTGTCCGTTTGCAGGGCCGCTTATAACCATAATCAGTTTAGTTGTGTTAACGTTTAAGGCGGTGATCGGTGTGCGTCCGACTGTTGACCAACCGGGGGCGCCGGTCAAAGTAACAGTAATACCATTGCCGTCTTCAGCCGCATCAACTGTGTGCACGCTGGAGCTTGAAATGTACGGGAGCAGGTTGTTAAAGAAACCGTTAGGGTTCTTCCATCTTGCATACAATGTACAGTTTGTCGTGGGAACATAGTTATCATAAGGCGTTTCAAAGGCGGCGTCTAAATACCATCCTCCAAATAAGTATGAATCATTCTCATGCGTAGCCGTAAACCCTGTTCCTGTAAACAAGTTGCTTAATCCACCAGTGCCCGTAAAGGCAGCAATTGCAGTGCTCGAATTAGCGAAATTAATAGTAACTTCATTGTTTATAGCCCATTGAGCATATAAAGTAATAGCTTCAGAAGGCATAACTGTTGCAGTGAATGCTGATGTGCATTCTGCATCTGTATACCAGCCGGTTACATGATAGCCGGGGTAAACGTTTTTATCTACAATGATTTCAGGAAGCACCGCGCCCGGCTTTCCGATCAACGAACGGACTGTGGGGATAGCTGCGTTTGCATCGTTCGACATCATCGTCAGCGAAATGAACCCTGACTCTCCCGCGCTCTTCATGACGGCAAGAGACATTGCGCTAAGCGTTACGCTTCCTCCGGCCGCATTTACCGTTTTATCTATCTGGAAGCGGACTTCAACAGTTACTCCGTGAGGAATTGCCGCCATATTAATTGCAACAGGCTTCGCGGTTGCAGCGATAGCGAAGGTTTTTTCACTTCCGGCTAAAACTCCGCCGACATAGAAACCAACGTAAAGCGTTTTACCGTTTGCAGTGGCGTTACCTGTATAAGTAAAATTAAGTACGGGCCTTGCAGCGTCCCATGTGAGCGTTTGTTTTGCGAAAGAGTTCTGGGGATTACTACCGGAGACTTTCGTAATTACAGTCGCGGTTGAAGTAGAATAACGGTTGCTGGACCCGGAGGAAGTTCCGCTTGCAAGAGCTACAGTAACGGACGTGGAAGTTCCCATATCGGGTTCGATCCATTTGGCATAGACCGTTAGTGCGGTTACGTTTGATGCAACAGCAGGCACTACGCCCTTATAGGCTTGCGTAAACGCGCTGTCTAAGAACCAGCCGTCGAAAACATAACCGGTGTTTGTGTTTGTAGGCGTGCCGAGCGCAAGTGTTTCAAGCGCTTTCTTTGTATAGGTTGAGGTTGCAATAGAGCCTGTTGCTCCGACATTGAGAGTAATTTCGATATCGAAAGTTCCTATCCATTTAGCGTAAACAGTTGTATTTTCTTCAGGCATATAAATGAATATAAACTGTTTTGTTAAAGCTGCGTCGCTATACCAGCCTAAGAATTCGTAGCCGTTCCTGATGGGAGTAGGCTCATCGGTATCGATTAATAAACCCCAGCTTTTAGTAACAGGAGTTATATCGTTTCCGCCGTTGGTATCAAACGAAAGCGTCCTGTCGGGGTTTTTCTGCCACTGGGCATAAACAGTAAGTTCTTCTTCAGGCATATTTTTAAGGTTCAGTTTTGTGCCGCCTGTAGCCTGCGTATACCAGCCCATAAACGTATAGCCGAGTCTTGTGAACGTGGGCGTTACAAATGCGATGCCGATAGGCTCTTCAGCTGTGAAATCCGCATCATCGCCGCCGTTTGATATAAAATTAAGCTTGACGTTATCGTTCAATGCCCATTTTACGTATAGGGATTTTGCGCCCGCCGTCATAACGGTGTCGGTAAACTTCTGCGTCAAACCGATATCCGTATAGTAGCCCTCTACGTGATAACCGGGTTTTGTTTTTAAGTCGGGCAAAACTATCGTTTCGCCTGTCTTAAAGTACAATACAGGCGTAGATGCTAACACGTTAGTATGAATAAATACTGAGTTTTCGACTTCCAGATTTTCATTAGCGTACCTGATCATCTTAAACTCTGTGAAAATAATTGAATTTCCCGCAGGCGCCGTTGTTGAGTTAAAGCACCAGAAAATAATTATTTTCATCGGGTCTGTAATATAGTTTCCGTTTGTAAGATTTGAAGGATCTAGTTCCCAGATAAATTCTTGCTCGGAACCCGTACAGGTGACGGAAGTTTCTTTTACAGCGTCAACGTTACCTTCTACTTTGAAACAAACAGTACAGCCTGCTGTGCCTGTGAATTTGATAGAAACTCTGATATAATCGGACATATTGCCGACTACAGGACGGTAAACGCCGGCATATTGTTCCTTTGACGTTCCGGTAGTAATGAGCAATGTTCTGTCGGCAGGATTATACGTTGTGGTAAGGCCGGAAACGATCATAGCCCAATCCATGCCCAAAAGATCAACAGACGACGCTTCCATCGGCTTTTTCCAGCACGCATAGGCGGTGTTCTCTCCGCCGGGCATAACTGCGCCGATTTTTCTGGTCAACGCTTCGTCCAGATACCAGCCGGCAAATAAACAACCGTCTTTTGTAGGCTTGGGAAGCTTTGCCGCAATAGCCTCTTCGGTTTTTTCTTCTATACTTTCCGCAGTATCAGAGTCGCCGATCTTTCCGCCTAAAAGGTTAAAGTGCAATATGCTCTTAACTGCTTCCCACTTACCGTAGTAGCTTACATTCCTGACGACCATAACGCCGTCCGTAAAATCAATGGCGTCGCCCATACCCAAATCGTCGGTCGCCCATCCCTGGAACTCATAACCGGCTCTTACAGGTGCGTTTTCAGGCTGGTTTACAACAGTGTTTCTGTCTACATAGAGAGATTCATATTCCTGCCCGTCTACAATGTAGAAGATAACGGAATACTGTTGAACCCATTTTGCCTTAAGCGTTATATTAGCTGCGGGCATCTCCGTTAAAGTCACAGCTTTATTGGAAGAGTCCAGCCAGCCGTCAAATCGGTAGCCGGCCCTCTCTGCAGTAGGCAAAGCCACGGCTGCGCCCGCCACTTTTTCAATAGGATCGATTGCAGTACCGCCATCTACGTTAAACGTTATCTTAAAGATTTCATTCCATTTAGCGTAAAGCGTAAGGTCCGTACGCGGCATTACCGTTAAAGTGTAAGGCGTTCCGGTAAATTGCTCGTCGGTAAACCAACCTGCAAATTCATATCCTTCCAATGTAGGATCGGCAACACTGAGCGGAGTGCCTGCCTCCTTAACAATATCTGCAATAGCTGTTCCACCGTTAGTTACAAACTTTAAGGTGACATTCTTCTTGCCGTTATCTTTGACTCCGCACGCAGCAATCGCAAAAGCTACGAACACGCAGATCAACAAAACGACAACTTTTCTTCTTGTTTTTTTCATCTCATTCTCCTTCTAATTATTTTGTTTTTTGTTTTGTGCCAAATACTGAAGCATAATTTACTTTTTTTCCTCTACTTTTTACCTCCTTTGCGCATTAACAGCGTTTGCTGTGTTGCGCCGCTAAATAAATGAATTTTATCTGTATTGAACCGCAATCCGACGGGTTGCCCCGTCTTAATCGTAGTACCACCTTTTTGACGGCTCACAATATCGCCGTCCTGACCCTCGGTTTTTAAATAAATCAAACTTTCATTACCTAAAAATTCGACTAAATTTACCTCTGCCTGTATAATTCCGCCGCCCGGATCTGTCACGATAACATCCTCCGGCCTGAATCCTGCGATTATTTCGGTATTTGCTTTAACGTCTTTTTTAAAACGCCTTGCTACTTCCTGCGGCACCGTAATGCCGGTATTGAACATATCGGCACGCCAAAGGCCGTCATTTTGAACTAATTTTGAGTTTATAAGGTTCATTGGAGGTAAGCCTATAAAGGTTGCCACAAACACGTTTTCGGGTGAGTCGTATATTGTCTGCGGCGCGTCCGCCTGCTGGACTATGCCGTCTTTAAGAACGATTATCAATGTGCCCATAGTCATCGCTTCAAGCTGGTCATGAGTAACATAAATGAATGTTGTTTTTAAACGATTATGTAAATTAGTTATTTCAGACCGCATTTGGTTTCTGAACTTAGCGTCGAGATTTGATAACGGTTCATCAAAAAGAAATACTTTTGCCTGACGCACTATTGCCCTGCCGAGGGCAACTCTCTGACGCTGCCCGCCGGACAAGGTTTTGGGATATCTTTCCATCAGCTCATTAAGCCCCAGCATTTGCCCCGCCTCAAGAACGCGCTCCTCGATTTTCATGGCGGTTTCATCGCGCAGTTTTAAGCAGAACCCGATATTATCGTAAACGGTCTTGTGGGGATACAAGGCGTAATTTTGAAAAACCATCGCTATATCCCGGTCGCGCGGATGAACGTTATTCATCTTTTTTCCGCCTATGTTCAGCACTCCGTCCGTAATGGATTCAAGGCCTGCCACCATACGCAGCATAGTCGATTTCCCGCAGCCGGACGGGCCTACCAGGACGGCGAATTCGCCGTCGGGTATTTTAATGGAAACGTCGTTAACTGCCTTCACGGCCTTATCATAGGTCTTAGAGACGCGTATAAATTCTACATCTGCCATAATACCTCCGTTTAAGCTGCAGTAAAGCCCAGATAAGTCAATGCGCTTTGCACGTTGGCGCTCTTCATAAAATGCTTCCAGACGCTCTCTCCCATAAAGTTAAGCATCATCGTGCAGGTTATCCCTTTATCAATTCCGATAATGTCATCCGCATACCAGGCAACGCCGGAATTTGAAATATTGTAGGAGTCTATAAGCCCGTATCTGGCGGTAGAGAGTTCAGGTTTACTCTTGTAGTATTTAAGCGCTGCCAAAGATAATTCGGGAGTGAACGCAAACGAGCCGAGCGCGCCGCACATTGCTATCGTCCCCTCGGACATCTGCGCGAGTGTTGAGTTATTGGCTCCCGTCATATTCTTACCGGCAGGCACCGCACCCAGCGCGCCGCTGTAACCCCCCGGAGTATCGCAGGCCGTAAGCCCCCAAGAGTTTTCGTTATATGACTTATATTTGCTCTTGTTGTCGATGATAAACTGCCTTGCCGACGTTGTCGCCGTAGTGGAATTTTCGAACCAGTTGATTCCCTGCTCGTCTTTTTTTCCTCTCATATCCACAAAAGCCTGGGAAAACTGATAAGCAAAGATCGATCCGTTCCACGAACAGACAAAGTTTTTTCCGCTGCCGTACTTGCCGATATCGCGGGTAAAGTCGTACATCGCTCTTTTGGGTATACGATACTCGTCGTTTGTCGCGCCCGCCCCTAAAATATACATTATCAACTGTTCATCCGATCTCGTCCAGCCGCCCGAAAAAGCCCCGGTGCCCGCATTATAGGACATACGGTAAAGAACCTTACTGCCGCTTGAGTACGTATACCATTTCCAATTGATTCTGTCGTAAATCTGATAAGCAAGTTTTTTCACCGCTCCGCCGAAGTATTCGCCTGCGGTTATGACCCCGGCTATCATCAGTGCAGTATCGATGCCCGACACCTCGCTGTCTCCGAAAGGCAGGGCGCTGTTTCTGTCATAGAAATGATAGAAGAATCCGTTTACCTGATTTAAATTGCTGTAAATCGTTTGCAGCGTGCCTATTACGCGTGTTTTTGCGGCGTTTTCAGATATCCAGCCCTCTTCTATCGCACCGGGAACCGAGGCCAGAAAAAAACCTACGCTTGCAATGCTTGCCATTGTCCAGTTATTACTGCCGCTGTAACGGTCATAAATAAGACCGTAGCCTTTGTGTCCGGAAGTAGTCTGGGCAAGCTCTAAGAGCGACGTAAAGCTCTGCTTTGCTTCGGTTTTTATCATTCCCATTTCAGCATTTGTAAAATTATTCGGATTCCCCGTTCTGTCGTCAGGATCGGGAATATCCGTTCCCCCCTCATCCGGGTCTGTTCCCTCATCCGGGTCTGTTCCCTCATCCGGTATAATTATTCCCGGACCGGGGTCAATTACCTCAGGAACAGGCGCACAAGCTGAAAAAGCCGGACAAGAAAAGACCATTATCAGAGCTAATAGTGCTGAAAGCAGCTTTTTTTTCATCATTAACCGATTAAAACCTCCTATTTCCGATAAATAGTATTAAAAAATCCTGTCAATCACGGGATTAAGGTTTTTTACATCTCAATATCCGCCGTTGACAATATTCCGGTTATACTTTTTCTTAGTTATCGGGTTACTTTATTCGCCCGTTATTCCGGAGCGGTCAATGCTTTCAACAAAGTTCCGCTGTAAGATGAAATAAATAATAAGCAGCGGCAGCAACGCTAAGACTGTGCCCGCCATATAAACCGCCTCGTTCAGATTTCGTCCTGTATTACTGCCGGAGCCGTACATTTTGCTGTAGGTTTGCTCAAACATTTCAAGCTGCAGCGGCAGCGTCGTCAGGCTCGAGCCTGAGAGTAATGCGGTTGACAAAGTTGTGTCGTTATAATACCAAACGAACGAGAACAAAAACGTGAGAACGAATGCAGGGAACGCTAACGGAACGGAAACCTTAAGAAAAATACCCAAAGTCTTTGCTCCGTCAATTTTTGCGGCTTCCTCAAGCGACTTAGGCATAGAGCGGAAATATTGAAAGAAGATCACGATAAATATTCCGCCTCTGAGGCCCTGCCCGAAAAGTGCCGTTAAGATCAATGCGCTGAAGTTGTTGAGCTTTATCTTATTAAAAAAAACTGTTTGAGGGATGATCGTTATTTGCATAGGCACTACAAAGGTCAATAATATCAGTATAATAAGCGGCGCGACATAACGGTCGCGAACGTTCAGCCTTGCAAGCCCGTAGCCTGTTAAGGAAGCGGCAATACATTGGCATAGCGACGGTATTATAGCAATCAGCATATTAGAGCCGAGGGTTTTGAAGTAGCCAAGGACGTCGACGGCAAGCTTATAGTTCCCAAAATACAGCTTAGTTGGAACGTATTCCACCAGCGGATTTATGATATCCTCAGCCGTCATAACCGAATAAATAAACATTTTTATCAGCGGCAGCAGATAGCTGAATCCGAATAAAATCAGCAGTAGATATATGCATAACTTATACATCAGTCCGAGTCTGTTGGAATTGCCCAAAAGTACCGACCTGATCTTAGCGATTTTTTCTTCGCGTTTTGAAATTTTAATTTCAGAAATACTCATACCGCATTCCCTTTCAACTGACGCTTTGTATCACGGTCCCACCAATGGAACAGCAGGAAAAATACAGCAAAGACCGCTATCATAACTACAAGATACATCCACGCTATCGCAGACGCATAACCGTATCCGTGGCCCGGCTCCACGCTTTGCATCTCTGCCGAGATCTTAATAATAACAGGGCTTAATGAAAAAAGTGACTGCATAACTACGGTGTAGAGAACATTGATAGTCATAAACGGATTGATTACAGGCATTGTGATTTTCCAGAACGATTCCCACGCGCTGGCTCCGTCAATGTGAGCCGCCTCGTACATAGATTTATCGATTTTCTGCATGCCTGAAAGAAAAATGAGTATCTGTACGCCTGAAAACCAAAGGATCATAATAAACTGGTTCATCAGATATTCAATTGCTTTTGCTAAAAAGGCCGGTATCGTATCATAAAGAACCGCAATATCTATCAGCTTATCCGCATTTGCAAGCGAACCCAGTCCCATATCTGTAATTTTTGCGATAACAGGGCCGCTCGTAATTACAACAGGCAAAAAGAAGATCGTTCTGAAAATCCCTGTGCCTCTGATTTTGTTCTTCAATAAAAGCGCAATTATCAGCGACATTATTATAATGACAGGAACATAGACAATCATCGAGGAAAGATAATCTGAAAATGTAGATAAGAAAGCGAGGTCTTGCGTAAAAGCGTTTTTATAATTTAAAAATCCAATAAAGACAGTCGTGATTCCTCTTGCGCCAACCGTTACCTCGTTCAAGCTTAAGAAAAACGAATAAACGAACGGATAAAGCGTAAATACAAGAAAGCCGATTATCCAAAAGCTTAAAAACGCCAATCCTTGCAAGCGTTGACGTGTTTTGAGCGAAACGTACAGGTTTTTTTTGTTTTTACTCATGCTCTCACCTCATATCCGCCTGCAGGAACTGTAAGATCGCCGTCTGTAAAATCGGCAACGCCATAGTTTACATAGATCACCGCGCCGTTTGAATAACCGCACTTAAACACATTTGCGGCAATCTGCTCATGATAAATAAACTCAGCTCCTCTTACGCTCCGCAGCGCCTCGTTTACTTGTTTATAGGTTTGGGCGATACGGCCCTCCCATGCTGCAAAACGCGAAGAAAAAATGTAAAAGCTGTCTGTTCTGTAAAGGCCTAAAGAATCTGCTTCTGTGAGGATGTATGAGGGATAAACGTTGTATTCGATCATATTTAATACATCAAAGCTTCCGTGATAATTAAGGTTGATATGATTCCTGAAGCTTTCTATATGCCCACCCGTTACCATCTGCACGAACGGGATTGACTCGGGCGCCAAAAGAAATCCTGAATTGTATGTGGGAACGTCTGTGGCGGTTTGCACAATATTCCATAGATAAGAGTTCGGATTTTCAACTATCACGCTGCCTGCCTGCTTTACGACCGAACGGTAAGTTTCTATCGCTTGCGAACGGCTGTTTACGCTGTTTGAATGTGAAGAGGCCAGTGTGCCCCCGATAGAGTCAAGCTGAATATTTTCAATATTATATTTGTTAAAGTTTTTACGGTCTTTTTTATAATAAGAGCTTGTCGCAGCCGCATGAAGAAAATAATCGTCCTCATAAGTAAAATCGTATTTTTTATAGTCGGGCATCATAATCTTTTGCTTGCCCTCGCTCATAGCTATATCGCCCATCGAATACGATCCGTTCCCGTTTTTTACCTTAACGTAATCAGCGGCAAAGGCAAGTTTGATATCGGCGTCCTTTGCATAGGAAATAAGCTTTTTATAACCGTTCGTTCCGCCGGTTGCCGGTTCAAATCCAAAAAATGAAGGCGCGGCTCCTGTTAATCCGCCTTTAGAATATCCCGATAAGGACGAATAAATCCGTTCCACTCCTTTTTCTTGCAGCGACTTGAACGCATTTTCAACAAAGGCGGTATCCGACATTTTCACAACGCTCGAGCCTATTACCTCGCTCCGCGATTCAGCCATAAGAAAATCGGCTTTTAAAGGTATATCTCCGCTAAAACTGCCTGTCGGCCGCAAAAGCCCGTTAGCCGTAAGATATTGCCTCAACGCTCCCGCCATACCGGAATAATTAGCCTTACCGTCTTTGAGCAGTAAATAAACTGCGCAAGCATCAAACTCATTGCACCCGCTCTGCAAAGTTCTGTCTGTCGCGCCCCGGTTGTTGAGCTTTTTGTTGTACATCTCACGGTAATGGAAGGTATTATAAACGTAGTTATAATCGGACACAATACCCGTCATACTCGCCTTGATTTCAGAATATTCAGCTCCGCCGGCAATATAGGCGACAAAGCCTTTACCCCCGCTTGCCATTCCGAACGAAGGCAGCGTGATCCGTTCAGGCGGTTTGCCGTTTGTAATGCTTTTAACGCTGTCAAGCCCCGCTATACCTAAGTCATCGCCGTAGACTTTCGCCGCATATTGGCTGCCGCTGCCGCTTACTGCCGCGCTTTTAGACGTATCTATAAGCGCTCCCGAACCGTCGGGAACAAAAATATAGCTATCCTCACCCCGCTGCAAGCCTCTCGTAACATTAAAATACGGATAGAGCGCAATAGACATTAGCGGATTCTTTTCAGCATCGCCCTCAACAATGCTTTTGAAAGGAATGCTTATTTTTAGCTCGTTGCCATTAAGAGTAACGAGCATATTAAATTTAAGTTTGATATCATTTATCGAGATTTCAGCTTTAAAGCCGTTGCTTAGAGCCGTGATTTTAGCAGATTTTGAAACCGCTCTCGTATATGAAAGCTGCGTGCCTTTGCCGTAAATTACAGTTACGGCAGAGCGCGCCATCGCTTCCCACGACGCAGTCAGCCCGTTATCGAAAATCAGATTACCCTCATCGTCTTCAACGTCGGACGGAATGTTTCCCGAAACCCAGACCTCTTCGCCGGTAAGCTTATCGCAGATCGATAAGGCAAGCGAGTTTTCGTCTACAAAAAGGTCATAATCGGAATCAGAACCGACACTGATATTTGATGCAAGAGGAATCGCTATGCCGCCTTGACGCAAAGGCGTCTCGTCTGCATTTGAAAAAGCGATGCAGACGCAGAATGTAATAACCAAAGCTGATGATATAATAATACTTATTCGTTTCTTCATAGCATCAACTCCTTTATTATGTCTGAAATAAAGCCGATGAGCTGCGAGGCAAGAAGATATAAAATAATCGCAAAAAATATGGTCATGACCAATGTGAACAACGTCATAACAATGTTTGTAAAAGTGCTTTTTGATTTAAAGAAGTGGACTTTTGAAACCGAGATTATTGCTAAAAATGCTACATACGCATAAATGACAATATTAAGGACAGATAATATGATCGTTTCGTTATATGTTAAAACTCTCGTCAGAATTATTACTAAAGGCTGAAGCAGGATATACGGCGTCATGCAATAAATTGCCGCAATATAAACGTGCTTGAATTTTCCCTCTCCGCCTGAAATCGTGCTCATAAAGAAATTGCAGGCTACGATAAGAATTATAGGCAGCACTGCCATTAATATTTCACGGAACAGGTCTACATTATAATTATTATAGCTGCGGAAAAGGAAACCGGTAAGGAAAATCGCCGCTATTTGAACACCGGTAAATATCAGGTACATAATTGTCGCGGGAAGAACAGTAAGCTTGTTTTTATATTTCATTTGTTCAATAGCGCGCTGGGGATGCCTGATATAATACAAAGAATATAAAAGCTGGGAAACTATCTTATTCCGTTTGATTTTATCAAAAAAGCCGGTGACGGGAACAAGCAGCGTTGTACGCTTATTTACTTGTTTTAAAGCAACTAAAACCGCTGCAAGAAGGATTATGACGAGGATGATCCATATTGCGTTATTCTGCATCCATGAATTCCGGATATACCAAAACGCCTCCGAATATCCGCTTTTACTCTCGGAAAGCTTGTATTGCTCCAAAGCCAAAGAATAATTGCCTTTTTGATAATTCGCGTCGGCCAAGCCTAAGTAGGCAAGAATAAATCCGCCGTTAAGGTCGCAAATTTCAGTCCAATACGGTTCGCTTTCTTTATAATAACCGCTGCAATAGAGCGAAACAGCCGTTATGACTTTCTCGTAAAATTCGGTCGGCGAATAGAAAACTACCGAACCGTATGCCCTGTCCAAAACACAAAGCGTGTTGTCGGGCAAAATTGAAATTGCCGCAGGGTCTGAAATTGCCCCCATCCTTTCAAGAGGATCTTTGCCGCCGAAAGTAAAGATGACATATCCGTCCGGATCATAAATTGTAATAAAACCGCCCGACTCGGCGGCAAAAACAAATCCTTCTGAGTCAATATCTGCGCAAACAGTATCGGAAAACATCCCGCTTCCCGTAGTCATAATAGTTGTTCCGGCAGTATCAAGCTTTTTTATCGAACCGTCGGAAGCATTTTTTGTGACTGTATAAATAAGCCCTTCGTCGCTTAAACAAAGCGTATCTGGAGACGGCGGCGTACGTTTAAGAAGCCTGGCCTTCTGTTCTTTGGAGAAAAACAACTGCTTTAACCAAAGTCCGAACGTCATTTTCGTTTTATTGATACCGACATAGCCGATAAATTCGCCGCTAATACTTAAATGTATCGCGCCATTTGGATTACCCTCGCCGGTCACAACAATATTCATTCCTGCATCAACAATGATTTTCGTCGGTACAAACGGCATTGTTTTACCGAATAACGCGCTGTCCGGCCTTTGGATAGTGCGAACGGACGGTATTCCAAGCACGGTATCTGAATCAGAAAACTCAATGATCACAATGTGTTTTTTGCTTTTGTCGGCAACATAAATAACCGAATCACGAACATATACTCCGCTGGGTTCTGCCAAATAGTAATCGCCCAAGAGGGCATTATCAATTTTTCTGACTAAATTGCCCGAATAATCTGTAATAAGTACGGCGCCTGCGCGGATGCTCGAACCTGATTCCGCAGAATAAACGCCGCCTTGCTGCACCGTTTCGCTATAGGTAACAGTAATAAAAAGCTTGCCCTCACTCTCAACCATATCCAGACATTCGCCCTCGTTAATAAGTACAAGAGCGGAGGCGTTGTAGGCGGGCTGGGTGCGTACAAAAGTCCAATCCGGGCCTAAAGAATATGTGTTATAAGCGTTTGACATAACGGGCGCACTTTCAGCAATTGCCCTCATCTGTCCGGATTCTGAAAAAAGCGCGGAAAAAAGCAAGCAAAAAGCCAGTGTGTAAAGTACACGCCTGAAGATTTTGTTTGAAGTTGAAATGCGCTTAATCATTTTTTTCTTTATCCTGCCTTAACTATTTGATTCCTGAGTGAGCCATAGTCGCTAGTACGTTGCGCTGCAAAAGTATAAACATCACCAAATTAGGTAAAAACATTATCAGCGCGCTTGCAGCATTTATTCCCGTGCCTGCAATACCCATATTGGACGTTGAAAAGGTTACCATGAAGTACGCAAAAACCTTGCGGCTTTCTTCATCAATATAAAGAATCGACGCTTCTGTGCTCCCCCATGCAGTTTGGAAACAAAGCATGGCAACAGTAGCGATCGATGGTTTTAAAAGAGGGATCATAATCGACCAAATGATCCTAAGCTCGCCCGCCCCGTCCATCCTTGCCGACTCTATGAGCGCGTCCGGGATCTGATCGATAAACTGTTTTAACAAAAACAAGCCGACAGGTACGGCGACAAGCGGGAGGATATTTGAGAAGAAACTGTTATATAAGCCGAGCTTTGTAAGAATCAAAAACTTAGGGATTGTTACGGCGACGGGAACGAACATAAGCGCCATTGTATTGATGTCAAAAAGCAACTTTTTACCTTTAATACTGCTTTTGCTCAAAACATATCCTGCAAAGATCCCGAATATAAGACTAAACAGCATAACTGCGACCGTTACTAAAACCGTATTGAAAATATAGCGCGAAACAGGTACTGTAGTAAGCGACATTGCATCCATTAAGGCTCTGAAGTTACTAAACGTAGGGTTTTTCGGAAAGATTGCCGGAGGGAACTTGAACAATTCTTCCATAGGCTTAAACGCCGCCATAAGCACATAAAGTACAGGCAGAGCCATTATTACAGCGATCGATATCAATATGATAAAGAACGGTATCTGGCTGGGATAAAAGCCTTTAGGATTAATTTTCGATCTTTGAAAATTTGCCATATTACTTCTTAGCCTCTGCGCTTCTTACGAATGTTTTTTTCTCTTCCAAAATTTTAAAAACAAATTTACTCGTCAGATACACCATTATTAAAAGTACTACCGCGATTGCCGTCGCATAACCCATTTCGTAACGGATAAAACCATAGTCCTCAATATGATTTACAATCATTTGTGCCGCATATCGCGGAGTCGGATTTGCTCCGGACAGATCTACGCCTATGCTTCCGGCATTAAACGTACTTGTTACGGCCATTACCGCTCCGAAAAGCATTTGCGGCTTCATTGACGGAATAGTTACATGAATAATTTCCTGGAATCGGGTTTTGATCCCGTCGATATAGGCAGCCTCATAAATTTCAGAATCAACGTTTAAAACTCCGGCAAGCATTGCCAAAAAACCTATTCCCATACTGCTCCAAATAGTGATCCCTATCGACAGCCACAACAAATAATCGGGAGACTGCAGGAACTGTATCGGCTGGGCTATCCAGTTGAGCTTTATCAAAATATAGTTGACTATACCTGTCGCATCGCCGGAAAAGATCGTTTTCCAAATCACGTTCATCGCCGACCCTGCGACCATTGAGGGACTGTAAATAATTAAAGCCAGAATCGTTCTGGGCGCTTTCGGGATTTGTGCCAGCATCCAGGCAAGAATAAAACCAAGAAAATAACCGACAGGCCCTGCTATCAGCACGAATTTGAGAGTGTTCGGGAGAACGTACTGCATAAAAACGCTGTCTTGTGAAATTAAGTTAATAAAGTTTGACAGCCCTATCCATTTGGGCGTATTAACTGTATCAAAATTTGTAAACGACAAGTAAATCGCGACCGCTATAGGAACAATGATGAAAACGGCAAAGCCGGTAATATAGGGAAGGATCAATAAAATATGGGAGCGGTTCCGCTTACTTATTTTCAGGGAGTGCTTTTTCTGCGCTTCTACCATACCCATTGCTCAACCTCCTCTTTCCGGACAATTTTGTATTCCTTGATAACCGCGCCGTTTTTCATATAGCCGAATTCAGTAAGCTTTCTCACGATCTCGCGATTACTTGTGGTGGCCGCATTGTCTATGCAACGCCGGATATTTTTGCCGTCAAAAACGATATAGTTCCAAGCATTGCTCAATTCGCGCTCGACCATGTACCAACCCGGAATACGCTGGACCTCAAACAACCATTCCCATTGCTTTAAAATTACCTGCTTATGATTGCTTGCGTAAACAGATGAATTAAAGGCTTTTTTGTTCGCCGACGTCCAAAGAAATTCATCGCCCCAGGCAGACCTGATTTGCTGCACGTAGTTTGATTGCACTTCGTCCGACATCCACCAGCTGAGGAATTGCCATGCCTTATCGGGGTTCTTTGAGCTGTTCATAACGGCGCATGAAGTAGAACCGCCCATCTGCCACCTTTCTAACTGGCCTGTCAGGGAATTATATCCGGCAGGCGATACGGCAATTTCCCATTTTCCGGAAAGCTCAGGAGCGGAAACAAGCAGCTGTGAATACATAGAAAGAGACGTAAGGCCTATCGGAATAGTACCTTTTCTGAAGCTTTCGGGAAAGCTTGAAACTTGTTTTTGAACGCCGTAATCTATATACAGCTCGGTCATTAATTTGATGCCTTCAATAGCTTCTTTCGAGCCTATCCCCGCCGACATACCGTCCCCGCCGTATAGGCTTCCGCCATACTGATAAATAAACGGCGCCGTCATTGCGACTGTCTTGTTTGCCGCATACCCTGAAAGCGGCAGATAAAAGCTCATGCCGTTCCGCTCAAGCACCGGAAGAATATTTTTTACGTCCTCCCAGGTGTCCGGAACATTAAGATTTAATTGCTGCAAAATATCTTTTCTGTAATACAGTACGGTAGCGTCCTGCGTTTCAGGTAAGGCCAAAATTTTATCGTCGATAATAAAAGGTATCATTTCCGCTGCGTAGAAACGCGAAACAACCTCTTTAATGTTTGAAAACCGTCTCAAGTCATAAGCAAGGCCTCTTTGTCCCAGCTCATAAGGGATCCAGTTTGATACGCCTATAACGGCGTCGGGATATATTCCGGCCGCATTGGTCAAAACCATCTTTTTTTCGTCTTTAAGCAGTGAAAGCTTGACCTTAATGCCGGTTTTGGCTGTGAATTGCGCGTCTGCTAAACTTTGAAGAACGTTTATATCGCGCAGGGGCCTGTTTACCCAAATTTCAACCGTATCACCCGTTCCGGATGAATTTTTGTTGACTTTGAATGAAAGAAAAAAAGCTTTTACGCCGCTCCAAAACTTAAAAAATCCCGAATGCTTTGCAAAAACAGAGTCATCGTTCGACGGCTGGACCCTTATCGCATCAATGTCTATCTTAAGCGAATTAATATCGTCAACCGCCAATAAAACCATCTGCACTATTGAATCGGAATTTTCCGCAATACGCTCAACTTTGTTGGGTATTTTATCAGGCTCTAGAAGTAACGCAGATAAAGAATTGACTGCCGTATCTAAGAATACAAGCGATTGCGTCCGCGTTGACGAGCCGTTGAGCTTAGCGTAAAGTTCGGATTTTTTAGTGATAACGTCTATGTACCGGTTAAAATCCTCTACAATACCCGGAAAATAGTCGGTAACATCCCATTCCCTGTCTTTATCCGCATTTACGCCGACAAGCTTTTTCAAACTTAAATACAGCGTTGAAAGCTCTGACGCAACATCTTTAAGGCCGACTGTTATGTCCGCAGGAATGACCCCGTCAGATTCAATTGTCAGCGTATGGCTCCCTTTAGCTAAGAAAAAGTAATAGTCTTCTTCCGCGTTGCCCAAAGTTATGTATTTAAACGAATCGGAATAAGGAAACGGATGGTGTTTGAGTTCTCCGAACGGATATTCTCCGTCAATTTTTATTTTCGCAAAAGCAGCCGCGTTCGGACTTTTTGCCGCGTAATTAAAACCGATCTTATAAAGCCCGCTGCTAATAGCTTCAAACTCATACGTAACGGCGTTTCCGGCTTTCGTAAGCGAGATAGTGTTTAAAAGAAGCGCGGCCGATTCATAGGGGCTTGTGTTTATATCTTTACTGTACTGCGGCAAAATCGATATATCGTTTTTATATAAAGGTTTTTCCGCCTCGATAATTACAGGCTCCGCAGCTGCCGCAGTATAAGATTTATATCTGTTTTTATATGCCGCATAGTCAACAGCCTGCTTTATTGAGCGGACAGTTAAGCTTTCAAGATAGATTTTGCCGTTATTAAGCTCAAAACGTATTGAATTTGAGCCCTTATTCAGTTTAAAAGGCAATCCCGTATCGGTTCTTGATTGATAATCCGTCAGAAATTCGTTAATATAGCCGTCTATACTGTACTGGCTGGGTAAAACGTCATTACCGTCGCTGTCTTTGAAAAATTCGCCTGAATACGTCCAGTTTGTGATGAGCGGTATGCGCGTAAACTCATCAGGCATCGTTTCATTATTTACCGTCAGGCTGACAGTCGTATCGGCGGCTTTATCCGACAGTATACTGTATGCCGCATATAAAAAGTAACTTCCCCCGCTTTGCACGTCAATAATAAACTCAACGGCAGAATTTACCGTACCGGCCTCAAGCTCGGCTACGTCGTTTTCACATCCCGATACGGATTGAGGTATTATAACTACAGGCCCGGCAACGTCGTGCGCAGTCAAAACCATATCCGGTTTTTGCGGAGAATCAATTTTCTCCTCTTTAAAATAAGAATAGGCGAATGAAAAATCGTAATGTTTCTCTTTAGGAAGGAATGCAACAATTAAAGCAGTTATCAGAGCAACACAGATAACGGCAATAATTGCAATTTTTGTAATTTTTCTTTTATCGGCTCTGCTTTTCATCGTCCTTCCATATTTTCCTTAACAAGAATGTGAATAAGTCTAGTTAAAGTTTAGGATATTTTGAATTTAAAGACCTTGTAAACTTTGCATATTCATTATTAGCTTTTGTGTTGATGCCGTCTTTGATATCTGCCCACTTTATAGATGCTGAATTTTTCCAAATATCGTCATATACCTGATCGATAGTTGCAAGAGTTCTCGTGGCTGCCGCGCCTTTTTCAACATAATCATAAGTTAATCCGGTTGCCATGATCGAACGGCTGCTCTCATAACCGGGTAAATATTTAAGCGGTTCCACAATTCCGTTATCGATCGTTAAGAATACTTCTTTCATTCCTTTAACGGGTTCATTTTCAAAATATTTGTTAACGACTTCTTGATTTTTAGTTAATGGAAGCGAAATAAATTTTCTGTCGGCGTCGATATCAATTCTTTTATTTATACCGGCCGGACTAAAAGACAACCATTTTGCAAGCGTGTACGCCGCTTGCGCATCTTTAGTGTTTGCGGCGATACCGTAAAGGTCGGGAATAATTACGTTTCTGCCGCCGGGAGTCCCTATAAAACGCAGCTCGCCTTGAAACAAAACTTCCGTGCCGCCTGCATCACCGTAAATCAGTCCGTTCCTCTCATAGGTATAAGCATAGAACGCCGCCATACCCTTCTTTCTGAACAAGTCATACGAACCGGCCGCTTTACTTGCCTTTTTCTGTTCCTCACTCCAGCTGTCATAGCTGATAGATGCGGCACGAATTTTCTTCATTTCGGAAAGGCCCTCGGCAAATTCCGCAGAATCAAGGTTATATTTTGCGCCGTCCCAAGTATAGTAGCCAAAATCGCTTTTTTGGGATGCGGCATACCACCCCAATAAGGATTGCTCAAGATTCATTCCCGCAACCTGTCCGGCCTTCGTTAAAGCTTGAACAGCATTGTAAAAGGCTGTGTATGCCGGGTTAGTTGCTAAAGGATTGCGGTTAGCTTCATCAAAAACCGTATCGTTTACAAAAAAACCGGCCATGTGCATTCCCGCAGGAACAGCAAAGACTCTGTCGTTGAATTTTGTCGCTTTTTCCACAGGGACGGGAACGTCGTTCCAATCTTCATCCGCAGCAGCTATAGCAGTTAAATCGGCAACCCAGTCGTTTGTAAGAGCCGCAGGCAAACTGTCGATCATAAAAACATCCGGAAGCTTTTCCTGAGCTGCCAAGTTTTTCAGGCTCGGAGTATAATCGACGCCTGCGCCGGTAGGTATAATGTCTACACGGTATTGAGAATACGCGCGCTCGAACTCTATTATCATGCGTCTGTTTAAACCGTTTGCCTGTTCAGTACCCAAATCCCAACTGGCGAAAGTTATTAATTGCCGCTGAAAGTAATTGGGGTCAGAATATCTGGGAATATCCGGATTTCCGTTATTCTCTTCACCGCAGGCCGCAATGGGCATTACCGAAAAAACAAGCGCTATCATAATAAATAAAATACGACTGACTCTTTTCATCAAATATACCTCCCTGTAAGCTCTATAAGTTCTGTATAATTGTTTGTACTCCGATTTTAGCATAAGATTTTTACGTTGTCAATACTCTTTCGAAAAATTATTTAAATAAAACATAATATTTATTATTTTTTTCGAAATATATTGACAAGTTTATGTCTTTAAACTATAATAAAATGAGTTCATTTAAAATTTTGCGAAAAATATTCGAAAAAACGGGGGTTTTAAAAAATGAAGAAATTTTTATCAGTTTTGACCGCAGCTTTTATATGTTTTTCTGTGTTCACACTTGCCGCTTGCTCTAACAAAGATTCCAATACGGCGCAAGTGACGAAAGTGAAGCCGGGCGAGGCGATCGTTCTGGATCTGTTTAAAGCCGAAACAAAAATAATAACGGTCGACGAGTATATCCGCGCCAACGGCGTAGAAGGAGTTGTATATTCAGCCTCAAGCGACAACCTGAGGGTTGCCAAAGTCACTCCTATAACGGGCGGAAAATTTACTGTTACAACAGCGAAAGCGACCGGCTCCTGCGTTATAACGCTTAAGGCGTCGGTTGCCCAAAAAGCCGTCGTGACTGTGACTTTCAACACGTCCGTTATCGACAGCCGCCCTGCGTTCGGCGCAGATCCTTATGTGCTTAAAGAAGGCACAGAGGTTCGGCTTAACATCAACACGTCGCCCGCAAAGAAAATCGATATCGCTGAATATATTGACGAAAACGGGACGTCGGACATTACTTATACCGTTTCAGGCGCAAACTCAAGCGTCGGTTACTCTGATATTAAAGACGGATCTTTCAGCATCACCGCCCTTGCGCTCGGCGAAGCTGTAATTACACTGAACGCGCTTAAAGGCTCAAGTGTAAGGGCGGCCGTAACGTTTGCCGTCACAGTAACCGACGCCGCGCCCGCAGACGATATAAATCTTTTGAAAAACACCAAGGATGACGAATGGAAAGATTATAATGAAAACGACCAGACTGCCGATAATGAATATATGGGTTTCAAGTCGTTTGAGCTGAGCGGCGGAGACAATGCGCTTAACCCGATCAAATCAAGAAAATACCACGAATACGACTACATATATAAGAACGTAGGAAAATACGCTTCACAATTAACTGATTACAAAAAATTAGTGATGAACGTTGCTCTCTCTGAAAATTTGAGCGAACCCGTTGAACTTATAATGAAAGTCGAGTCGTCTCCCCGAATTGCCGGCGGAACAGGCTTCAGAGAACTGTCGATAAAGCTTGATTCTACAACGCCTATAATAGTTGAGTTTGAATTCTTTGACACCTATCAGCCTGTGCTTGCGGGAATGCTGAGCATAATGCTTTACCCTAACGCGGGAACTGTCGGAAACTTTGACGGAACACGCGTTGATACTACTCTTCCGGATCTGCATATTACAAGATTCGCTTTCAGCAAAGAAGAGCCTAACCCCGAGTTTGTTATGAACGAAAAAGCCGCCCAGCTTGAAAGGCCTAATGAATTCGAAAGCGAGCTTCCCGAAGACCCGTTCAACATCAACCAAAACTTTATTTCACACGACGGCGATAAAGCCTACAAGGTAAGCTGGTTTGAGGGAATAACGTACGTTACGATCGCAGACAGCAAACCTATATGGGCATATCTGAACTCGCCGGTCCTAGGTAACCTGCGCGCCTACGGCTTCAACCAGTTATATATAAAGTATAAAGGGACTCCGGGCGTAAAAATCAGGCTCAAGCTTGAGGGCTTCGGCGGGAATGTTGAAACAAATGACCCTGCCGAACATCCCGAGTGGTCGCCCGATCCGGAGGTGTGTGATAATACTATCCAGGAATATACATGGACGGGATTCGGCCCTGAGCATTTATCGGACGGCCAGCAGATGATGGTTTTAATATTCATCAACGGCGACGAAACCGGCGCAACTTGCGGCGGATTCAAATTAGAAATACTTGAATTCCAATTCAGAAAGGTTTAAAGATGTGAGGACAAAATGGAACTTCTGCAATTAAACAGAAAAAATTTTATATGCTTTGAAAAAGGCGGAATAAGCTTAACGTTTCTTCAGAGCGGCGATATTTTTGAGATCGCCGCCCGGCACATATTGATCAACCAGATACAGGGCAATTCCGCGACAGGGTCGTTGTCGAACGTTTATCTTAGAGTAAAAAGCGGGCAAACGCAAAAAGTTTGCGCGCTTAAAGGAATGGCGTCTGATTCAAGCATGCTTATCGGCGACAGCGGGATTCAATACAGCGGCAGTTTTGAAGGCGTAGAATATCAGCTCAAAACTGTTTTGTCCTCACAAAATATCTGGTTCGATTGCGTTGTTCTTGACTGCAAGGATAAAAATAAGCAATACGATCTGTTTTTTGCCCAAGACGTCGGACTGTCTTCGCGCGGCAGCGTATTGTCGAACGAGTTATTCGTAAGCCAGTATCTGGATCGGAAAGTCATAAAAACCGAAAACGGCTACACGATTGCTTGCAGGCAAAACCAAAATCAAAACGGCTTTCCTTACTTACAGACAGGCTTTTTAAAAGGCAATGCGGCCCATTACTCTACTGACGCGATGCAGTTTTACGACAAACAGTATAAATTGACTTCGGCTATCGCCGCTTTTGAAGGAGACCTTGCAGACGAGAACTATCAATTTGAATTGAGCTTTTCCGCTCTTCAAACCGAAAAAATGAACGGCCGCAGCGAGGTGGTCGCATATAACTATTACTCGCCTGATCATCCCTTAAAAATAGAAGAGCTGGTAGAAAAACGAACAATCGAAAACGCTTTTCACGAAGTCGATTTAACCTTTACCGGCGCAAAAGCTTTTTCTCCGGCAAAGCCCGCGATATCCTACGACGACACGTTCGCCTCCCCTGCCTTTGACTCCGCGGAACTCAAAGCTATGTTCCCGCAAATGCGTTTTGAAGAATACTCTTCAAGCGATCTGCTTTCGTTTTTCACGCCCTCTGATGAACATGTGGTCCTGCAAAAGAAAGAAGTTTTATGCGAACGTCCCCACGGCCACATACTTTTTACGATTCCTGATATTGACAAAACTCCGTCAAACCTTTTGACTACCACAAACTACATGACGGGTATTTTCAACTGTCAGACGGTTTGCGGTAATACGTCTATGCAAAAATTACTTTCCGTATCAAGAGGATTGCTTAATAATTCCCGCAGCGGCGGCCAGCGAATATTCGTGAAAATAGACGGAAAATTCCGTCTTCTCACTATGCCTGCCGCTTATATGATGGGTTTTAACTACTCAAAATGGTTCTATAAAATCGCGGGCGACCTTTTGACCGTCACGTCGTTCTCGCATGCCCGTAACGCAGGAATGACGCTGAAAATTGAAAGCAAAAACAAAGTAAAATATGAGTTCATTGTAACTAACAGAATTGTAATGGGTGAAAACGAGTTCAGCCAGCCTGTTTCATTAGCACAAAAAGACAATTTATTTATATTCAAATCCGGAAACGTCAACAATAACACGGTTTATCCCGATATAACGTACATTTTAACAATAGAGGGAGCGGCGTTTACATACGGCGGCGATAAAATACTATACGCAGACAAAGCTTGCTGTGACGATACTTTACTGTGCATATCGTTACAGCAAACAGACAAATTCATTATTAATACTTACGCGGACATTAACGGAAAAATCGATCCGGCCCCTGCCGGTTTTGAGGAAGAAAAGGCAAAATACGAAAAGTTTTTTACTAATCTGCTGGATAACTTCTCCCTTAGCGGAATTAAAAACGAACGTATTGACAAGTTAAACACCCTGTCAAAATGGGTTTCCCACAACGCTATGGTGCATTTTGCAGTACCGCACGGACTTGAGCAGTGCGGCGGAGCGGCGTGGGGGACACGCGACGTTTGTCAGGGGCCTGTCGAGTATTTCCTGGCGACAGGTCACTACAACGCCGTTCGGAACATAATTTTAGAGCTTTTTAATAATCTGCTTGAACAAACGCATGAATGGCCGCAATGGTTTATGTTCGACAAATATCCTTACCACGCCGACGATTGCCATGGCGACGTAGTTTTTTGGCCGTTAAAAGCGCTGTGCGATTATCTCGAAAAAACCGGCGATCATTCTGTTTTGGACGAAAAAATCAATAATAAAAACGGTAAAACAATCGAAGCTCTCCTTAAAGAAGCAGTAGAAACGATTTTCGAACGTTTTATCGGCGGCACAGGCTTGATAACATACGCAGGCGGCGATTGGGACGACACGCTCCAGCCCGTAAGCGAAAGTTTGAAAAAAAATCTTGTCAGTTCGTGGACGGTGTCGCTTGCATTCCAAACGTTCACACTTTTATCAAAAACGTTCAGCGGGCGCGACAACGCCTATTCAGATAAAATGCTTGCCGCTGCCGGTAAAATCAGGCAATCCTTTGAAAAACATCTTATTAAGGATGGTATTATAGCAGGTTTCGGGTACATAAACAACAATAAAGTCGAGCTGCTCCTTCATCCCGACGATACAATGACCGGCATTGAATACAGGCTTCTGCCTATGACCAGAAGCATAATCGCCGGGCTTGCGACGCCGCGGCAGGCTGAATTAAACTGCAAAACAATAGAAAGCAAGCTTAAATGCCCCGACGGAGTAAGGCTTATGGATAAGCCTGCGCGCTATTCAGGCGGCGAAAGCCACATTTTTGTGCGTGCGGAAACCGCCGCAAACGTCGGACGCGAAATAAGCCTTCAATACACACACGCCCATATACGCTACATAGAAGCGATGTCAAAACTGGGTAAAGCCGATCAGGCGTGGGACGCGCTTTTCGTTATCAACCCCATAAAAATTCAGTCCGAAGTAAAAAACGCCGCCTTAAGGCAAAGCAATACTTATTTCTCAAGCTCTGAAGGAATGTTCAAAGACCGTTACGATTTTGCCAAGAATTATAAACTATTAAAGAACGGCGAAATCGGAGTTAAAGGCGGCTGGAGGATCTACTCTAGCGGTTCGGGAATATATATGAACCAGTTGATAAGCGCAGTACTCGGATTCAGGCAGAAAACCTCCGGTATCGAATTTGACCCCGCCCTGCCAAGCTCTGTAAACGGACTTGTTCTAAATATCAATTATAACGACTTTAAGCTTAAAATCAAATATATGATCAAATCAAGCCGGCCTGCGTCTGTAAAAAAAGTAATCATTAACGGCAAAACCGCCAAAACGAAAGATATCGCCAATCCCTACCGCAAAGGCGGCAAGTTTGTTGCAAAAGAAATACTGGACAGCCTTTTGATTATAGGTGAGCCAAACAATATTGAACTAGTTATAAAATAAAAAAGGGATAGGGAATATGAAGAAAATTTTTAATAAATATGTTTGTGTCTGCCTATCAATAATTCTTGTTTTTTCATTGACCGCATGCACAGATCAAGGTACGCCGCAATCAAAAATCCCCGAGGCGGTAATAGAGAAGCAAACAATAAGCTTATCTCTCAACGGGACGTACAGCAAGATCATATCATTTTCCGACTACATTAAAGAAAACGGCGCCGAGGGCGTTACATATTCAATATTGAGCGATAATGACCTAATCGCTTCCGTTGACGGAATAGGCAATAAAAAAGCAACTATAACGGGACGTTCGGCGGGCATAGTGCAAATTGTGCTTTCAGCTATGCTTGACGGAGAGGTTGCCGCAAGCGTGATATTCTCGGTTTCTGTAAACGCAAATGTCGTAGTCAGCGAGCCTGAGCTGATCCGCGAGCCTGACGACATCGAATTTGATTTAAGCAGCAGTTTGACGCAGACAATAATAATAGCCGACTATGTCAACGCAGAAGGCGTAGACAACGTAACGTACAAACTCGAAAACTCCCACCCCGCAAACGCGGCATCCGGCGCAATTTCCAACGGCACGTTCTCCGTGACTGCGCTAAAAGAAGGCACTTCTTTAGTAACGTTAGTGGTATATCAAAATAATGTTGAAAAACTAAGGGTGGAATTTGCAGTGATAGTTTCAAACGAATATACAGGCGACGGAACTGATCCTTACGCGGCTCTGCGTACTGAAAATATGTCGCTGATGTTAAAAGAAATAAAATCGAGCTTCGACTTCTTCTGGAACGAGGCTGCGGCCACAGGCAACGGCGCCGGGCTTGTCAGAGACAGAACGAGCGCAAACTATGCAAGCATCGCAGGGACAGGTTTCGGATTGGCGCTTATGCCGTTTGCTGCCAAACGCGGCTGGAAAACCGAGGCTGAGGTCAAGGCGCGCGTAATGGCGACATTAGCTACAGTAAGCACGAGAATAACTCATACCGAAAGCGGTTTTCTGTATCATTTCCCCTCTACTTCAGGCTCCCCCGGCACTACGGAGGTTTCAAATATCGATACGGCGATATTCCTTTTAGGAGCGATAACATGCGGGGAATACTTCGGCGGCGACGTCAAGACGAAAGTAATGGCCATATACGACAATGTCAATTGGAAATGGTATGTTGCTCCGAACAACCTCTTTTACATGGGATATAAATACAGCGGAGGCAAATATTCATTCACAGACCAAAGCTATTGGGACTACGCCAATGAACAGCTTATGCTTTACGTTCTGGGCGCAGGAGCTACAAACCCTGATTACAGGATAAAATCTGATATGATGTACAACTTCCAGCGCATTACCGGCACATACAGATGTATAACTACCGACAGCTCATTCAGCTTCATTCAATCATATTTCGGCGCTCTTTTTACTCATCAGTTTACGCAAGCGTTTATCGATTTTGAAGGCTATACAGACAGGTTAGGCGTTGATTGGTTTAAAAACTCTGTTAACGCCTCAAAAGCGTCTTATTATTACTGCATAGAACGCAGCGCGCAGTACGGCGGCGTGTTCGGCCCCGCCTGGGGAATATCGGCCTGCGACGGGCCTAAGGGTTACAACGATAAGACAGACGGACTTGGTACTCCGCCCTGCGGAAACTCCGGTATCGTAGTAGGAGCTAGCGGTTCGGTAACTATCGCGCCGTACGCGGCTATCGCGTCGATGCCCTTCACGCCGAAGGAATCAATGGCTGCGTTTAAAGCGTATATGGCCGATCCTAAGCTCCAACACTCAAAATACGGCTTGCTCGACTCATACAATCCTAAATACGGCTCAGGCTGGTACGCAAGCGCAGTCGTGGGGATCGACAAGGGCATTGCCGCCGTTATGCTTGTAAACTTTATCGACAGAACCGTTTGGGATTTAGTAATGCAAAATGAAAATATCCGGCAAGCATTCACCCGTTTGGAAATTACTAAAACCGCATCAACTCAGGTAGCTTAAAAATGCATTGTGCGCCGCCGCGCCCGAATACAACTATATCCCCCGTATCTGCGGCTTAGCTATAAATAAGTGCCTAAAAATGCCTTCGGCATATAGTATAAAAAAGGTGTCGCTTCGCGCCACTCCCCTCACTTGAGGTTCGGCTTTTTTCGCGCTAGCATAAACTTTATTAGCTTTTTTAAAGCGATAATTCCTATAGCGTAAAAAAACACCCCGCTGCATTTGTGAAAAATGTATCGGGGTGTTTTTAAAAATATGTCTCATCCTACTTTCGGGATTTTTTTCTTTCTGCGGATAAGGATTACTGTTGTAAGTCCGATTGCAAGCACGGAAATGCCTGCGCCGAGAAAAATAAGTATTGTTATTAATTTATTTTCAGGCTGACTGCCTGTTTCCAAATCGCTGATAGCAGACCTGAGATTGTACAGCAGAAATCTTTCCTCTGTCAGTAAATATTTGATCTGGGCATCCAAATCCTCGAAAGCGCCGATCGCCTCCTCGACGGCCGGCTTATCACTTATGGCAACGGTACTTAAAGTTTTTGAAAGCACCGGAGCGTAGGATAGCTTAAAATTGTCTGCACCGGACTGATAAAGCGCATCGTTAATTTCTTTTTCCATTAAAATGATCCTTCCAAGCAGCTCATCAAGCAGCTCTTTTTCAGCTGTCAACAAGATTTGAGCGTCCGCTGATAAAAGCGCGAAGTCTGAAAGCGCACTATTTACGGCTGTTTTATCCGAAATTTTTACATTATCCGCTTTCAAGGACAGCGTTAACGCGCGCCTTGTAGAAAAAAACGCGGCCGCATCCATTGCCGTTATTTTATTGAGCATAGCGTTAAGCAAAATTTTCTCACGCTTCAATAAAGTATCAAGATCCCAACCGTACGTCTGCGCCCAAACGGCGTCTTGGCTAAGAAAAGCGATAGCACTATTGATTAAAGTTTTATCTTCCCGGCTTACGGTTTCTTCAGTTAAAGAAAGGATACCGCCGTAAATATTATAAAAATCATCGATAAACCTGTATTCCATTATCTTGCTCCACAAGCTGTCGATCAAGGCCTTGTCGTCAAGCAACAAGGTTTTAGCCCTTAGTGCCGAGCCGCCTAAACTATTGTAGGCGATGAGAGCGTCATATACGGGGCTGTTATCAGATATACTGACGTTGTCTAAGGTTAAGGAAAGAGCATAAGAATGAGCGTTTCTGAATGCTTCAACTACTGAAATATTATAATCCTGTAAAGGCAAACTTACGGCGCTTGTATCAAAATCCTTAACCACAATATAAGTTCCCGGCTCATTGACCCGGAACTTATACGCTTTTGCGGCTTCATCGTACGCTGCTGCGATTTTTTCGGTTTCTCCTGATCCGTACACGTTAACTGCGACGGCGTTATCAATTTTTTGAGGGCTGTATATCTTTATGTCGATCGGGTCGTAAAACCGGTCAAGCCCAAAATATTTAAGAAAATAGCCGTTGTTTTGGGTATTGAACCCGGTCTCTATTTCTATAATTTCCGGCAATACCATTTCAAGCCCGTCAGCCGCTATCATATTGTTGATTATATTTACTTTTTCGTCTTCAGCTTTCAGCTCATTATCGTTCAGTCTTTTGACATAAACCTGATAAAAATACTGACGGAAAGTTTGAGAAGCATTATCTCTGACCCACTCGGAAGTATTTTTTACTCCGATGTTTAAATCAAAGTTTTTACCGCTTACAGTCAGATTTTCAATTCCGGATTCCCAAAACGACGGTATGCCCTGCATATTTATCCAGTCATATCCGCCCATAATCAAAAGCTCAAACGCTTCACTGATAACTGCATCGTATATCGGTTGAATAAATTCTCCGCCGCTTTTATCATCCTCCATTAAGACTTCTTTAATATAGTTATAATTTCCGAAGAGATAAGAGATCTTTGTGGTAGAGTAGTCGGCGCTAAAGCTTTGAAAATACCACCGCCCCTCGTTGTCGAGATGCGGACAAGCATAAACGGAGCCTTCCGGTTTATAAGTATACACTGCCATAAAGATAGCAGTAAGTATCAAAACGGCTGCCTGAACTTTTAATATTTTTTCCTTAATTTTCATTTTTTTCGCCATTATCTTTGATTTGCACCGGCGCGTCTTCCATCTCCTCTGTCGAAACTTCTTCCCTGACCGCAGCTTCTGTTGAGGCGGTTTTTGCAGACTTTTTCCTGTTTAACAAAATAAAAGCAAAGATAGTCAGCGGAATGGCAAATAACAATCCCAAACTCCCGGTTATTGCTCTTATTATTTCAGTCGATATAGATTCAAGGTTGATTATTTCATTGAAGCCTTTTTCAAAACCCACAAAAATCAGTATGGAGGCAAGCGCGCTGCCGGTATATGCCAAAATAAGCGTGTTCACCATTGAACCCATTATATCTTTACCGATATTAAAGCCCGAACGCATCAATTCTTTACTGCTGATATCGGGAACGTTATCCCTTAATTCTGTGAGCGCGGAAGAAATCGAAACCGCAACGTCCATACACGCGCCCAGCGCGCCGATAATTATTCCGGCGAACAGCAAGCCTTTGAAATCGAATTTATCTCCGTTAGGCAAATATTGAAGCATCTGCGCATCGCCTGACGATATGCCTGTGATCTTAGCGAATATCCCGAACAAATACGCGATTATTCCGCCGATCAGCAGTCCGCCGGATATTCCTAAAACGGCGGATAAACCTTTTTTGCCTAACCCGAAACATATCCCGATTGTCGCCACCGTTGCAAAAAAAGCCGTAACGACAGACAAAAGAATAGGATTCCAGCCCTTTAAAAGCAGCGGAACAAGACCGAAAAATACAAAGGCGACCGTTATCGCTAATGCAATTAAGGCCTTAAGCCCTTTCAGTCCGCCCATCAATAAGACGCAAGCAATGAAAAAAATGCATAACAATGCTAAAGAAACAGAACGGTCATAGCCGTGAAAATAAAAAACCGGATTATTATCTATATTTGATTCAAGCCGAACTATTATCCTGTCGCCTTTTTTTAAAGCGGATTGATTGCCGCTGATAGTCCTTGTAACTATGACTTCGGTGTTTTTTAAATCTCTGTTCTGAATTCTTATTTTTACGCTTTGGATAAGAGTCCCTTGGACAGATTGTTCATCAACAATCTGAATAACCTTCGCGCTGTAAACGTCGGCCCGGTATTCTTCAGAAAGCCCGTCGTTGGCAAATGCGTACATTTGACCGTTTAATATAGCAAAAAACGATAGCAAGAACGCCAGTAAAACCGTTGCGGCAGCTATATTCCTTAATTTAATTTTTCTTCTGATCTTCATACGCATAAGCTTTCATCACCATCGCTTGATGACTGTCGTCAACCCGGTTGATCCCCGGAATCAAGCTGTTAAAAAAGTATAGATCAACGACTCCTGTCATTCCGTTGTTTTTAATGCTGTCCAGATTTATACCTCTGCCCGTAGACCCGCTGCGGTTATCTACAATGTCGCCGTACGGAAAATCTTCTCTTCCGGAGTGTTCAAGAGGAGCGATAGATGCGGCGATACGTTTGCCGCCTGCCGTTACAATCACCGCTCTTCTTTTCATACTGCTCAAAGAGCCCGACGTTTGCAGCAGCTTATTTGTTTCTTCAGTATTTAACGTTTCAACGTCCGCCAGCGTATTATATCCGCCGATTACTCTTTTAACCCTATAAGATATTCCTGTGTCCACGTCGAAAACTTCCGCCTCTGTACCTTCACATAAGATTGTCAGCGCTTTATCGAAGGAAAGCAGCTCAATGGGCATATAAGCCGCTTCCAACTCCTGTATCGCCGCAAGCAAACTGTCCAGCAGAGCTTTTTCACTTTCGAGCAAAACTTTGATCGTGTCATCAAAGAATTCGTAGTCAGACAACGCATACATTACCGCCGACTTATCCGTAATCGCTGCGGCACCGGCATTCTTAGAAAGAATTGCCGAGTGAGTCGTCTTAAAGTTATCTGCGGCAATGCCCGGCGAAGCGATCTCCTTTTCAATGATTTTTTTCAGCAATGAATCCAATAATTTTTTTTCACCGGTCAATAATATCTTAACGGCTGCGTCTGAATCGCTATATTCTTTAAGCGCATTGTTCACGGCATCTTTATCCGTTATAGCTATATTGTCAACCGTTTTAAACAATACGGCTGCATGAACGGCAATAAACGAGGCAAATTCCAATTCGTTAATCTTAATCAGCAGCTTATCAAGCAACGCCTTTTCGCTTACCAAAAGTTTCTTAGCACTAACATCTAAAGCAAGATATTCCGACAACGCATTATTGACCTCCCTCTTATCGGAAATCTCTACAACAGCGGCCGTTTTTGTTAAGATACTAGAATGCTTACTCTTGTAATTCTCGGCTGCCGCACTCCCTTGACCGCCGCAAGACGTCAAAAAAAAAGCCATTGCTAAAATCAGAGCCAAAAATATGGCTGCTTTTTTCTTCAATGTTCTCATTTCTTCTCCTTAAAGCGAATAAGTTTTAATAGCGAATTAGTTTTCCTAACAAAAACTAAGATGCTTGATTGAACAATTTGCATGAATTTTAATTATAAATATTATAGCATATAAAAAAATAATTTTCAATAGTTTTCGAAAATTATTTTAAGTTTTATTAAATTTTTCGAAAATTTTTCATTGCAACGATTGACACTTCAGCTACAAAGATTATTCTTTGCAACAAAGAACAAAGCGGGCTTTCATTTCACACTGTAGACAAAAGCACCGAAAGGTCAATTCCTCTCGGTGCTTTTGTCTCTACAGTCTAAAAGCTGCCGTATTTGCGGCAGCCTATATAAACTTTTGATGAACTACTTTACACAAGCTGCATATTCTTTAAGTAATTTAACGTATATCCTGTAATTTTCTACGGACACATCAGGAGGGGTTTGGTGGTCTACGGAGGGAATAAGCTTGCCTGTTTTCATACTCGGCAATAATCGCTCAAACTCGGCACGCATTGCTTTCTCGCCGAACTTCATACACATTTTATCAAAATGCCCCAAAAAGAACATGTGCGGCTGTTTTTTGATATACAAAGATACGTCTACCCCCGCCTGCCTTTCTAGCGGAAACATCCCGTCGGCTCCGACGCTTGCATACCAATCCACGGCTTTCGTGATATCTCCGTCGCTGTCGATAAAAACGGGGATATTCAGCTTTTTTATTAGCGGAATAACCTTTTTATAAAAAGGTGCAAGAAACTCATCAAAAAGATCTTTTGAAAGCATCGGGCCGTTGTTATAGCTCATATCTTCGGCAAACGACATATAGTCAAAAATGAAAGTATTGCCTATATATTCAAAAACTGTTTTGAGCCAGTCAGTATAATCGCTGCATAATTTGAGCAAAAGCTCGGGCTCGTCATAAAAAGAATACAGATGCGGTTCAATGCCGAAAAGCGTGCGCGGAAACCAGAAAAACCCCTCGACTGTGAACCAATGTATCGTATCGCCCTGCCCGCGCGTTTCTTTAAGCCAATCGATATGTTCCGGCGGACAAAAAATCTCCGGAGAGCAAAAAAGAGTGCTTTTGATTTCCTCGTAATCTTTTTCGGATCTCATAACGCCCGCGCCGTGATATGCCGGCTTGGGGGTGAACTGTGAGCGCGGACGAAAAAAGGTCTGGATGCATCCGTCCAGCCCCATTTTGCGCTGTAATTCTAAATTCAGCTTGCAACCGGGCCGGAAAGAAAAATTCAATCCGTCGGCATTCCATCTGTCTACCGTAAGCGGCCAAAATGGCGCCCATTCGATGACAGGAAGCCTGTCGGGAGTTTTTCCGTTCATCATCGCGCTGAATCTTTCATCAGCTCTCATTTGGCCAAAGCTTTTAATAAAACCCATATTTTCTTCCCTCTGTGCGGCTTAAATATTTTTTATAATGCTGTCGAATTGACAATAATATTAAAAACGCAAATTGCAAATATGAGTATCTGAACACAGTTGAAACAAATTTCAACGGCTCTGCCGCTCATTTTTTTACTGAAAAACGATCCCAGCAACGCGCCCGTCACCCCGGCCGCCGCCATAAATGGCAATATATACCAAAGCTCGGCAGTAATGAAAATGCCGCCGATAAACATAGACATAAGTTTGGAAATTTGAGAAAAAATTATGGTTATAAGCGAATAGACCACCGCGCTTTTCATACTCATTCCGAACAGCAAAATAAGAACGGCAACGTTGAACGGTCCGCCGCCGATACCGAGAAATGATGAAATGATGCCCAAGAAAATGCCTGCCACGGCAAAAACTGACGGATTTTTAAAATGAAAGGTCTTGAGCTTGTTTTTGACAAGCATATAAGTAAAAATAATTGCGACAAGAGCGCAAAGAACTATATTCTGAACTATCTTGACCATTAAGTCTGGTGAGCTTTCTGTGATGATTTTGAATAAAAACTGTCCCAACAGTCCGCCTGCCGCCGAGCCTAACCCTAACGAAAGTGCTGAGAGAAATGAAAGCTGAATACTGTTTTCCTCGTTTTGGGGAATAAGCTCGCTTTCTCTGTCTGCTATAGGCTCAACCGATTCGACTAATTTTATCTTTTGTTTGCGGGTTTGGCGAACGACGGAAACGAGCGACATTATAAGTACTGTAGACGATGTTAAAAGGCCGATAGACGTAGCGTCAAAAGTTCCGATCACGTCCATTACCGGTTTCATTATTACGCCGCCGCCCATGCCCGTAGCCGCCCCCAGCGTGGTGGAAAAAAGCACTATCAGCACATAAACTATTATCAATACTACCCTCAGCTTTTATT